>QIAB01000036.1:143675-183470 GCA_003225455.1 Acidobacteriota bacterium | reverse complement strand
AGCGACTGTCCCCGATTTCAAAAAACTTCCGTACCACGCTGCTGCTCGGTGGTACTGCCACGCCGCCAACAAGTATCCGCAGACTAAACCAGCGATGCCAAACGCTTCCCGAAAAAATCCCGCAGCGCCAGCTTGAATCGTCGACAGAAGAATCACGAAGATGATGGTCCAGTCCGGCCATCTCATGATCTTCTCCCGCCTACAGCGCCGGATCTAGACATCCAGCTCGCGCCCAGTGAGCCGCCGATACGCCTCGAGATACTTTCCGCTCGTCCTACGTGCCACCTCCGCCGGAAGTGTTGGCGCAGGCGGCTGCTTGTTCCAGCGGATTTCCTCCAGGTAATCGCGGACGTATTGTTTATCAAACGACTCCTGAGCGCGGCCCGGCTGGTACTTATCCGCCGGCCAGACGCGCGAGGAATCCGGCGTCAAAACTTCGTCCGCCAATGTGATTCCCTGAGCCGTCCGCCCGAATTCAAACTTTGTATCTGCGATGATGATCCCACGCTGCCGGGCATAATCCGCCGCTTTGACGTAAATCTTCAGGCTCAGTTCCCGCAATTGCCGGCTCACTTCCGGGCCAACCAGCTTCGTCATTTGCTCGAATGAAATGTTCTCGTCATGGCCGCTGGCCGCCTTGGTAGCCGGCGTAAAAATCGGTTCTGGAAGTTGATCGGACTCTCTGAGTCCGCTCGGAAGTTTTATGCCGCAAACCGAGACGTTGGCTCTGTATTCCTTCCATGCCGAACCAGAGATGTATCCTCGTACCACGCATTCCACCGGAAACATCTCCGCCCGCATTACGAGCATGGAGCGCCCACGGAGCTGGTCTGCATACGGACGCAGAGATTTCGGATATTTCGCCACGTCGGCAGTAACAACATGGTTAGGAACGATGTCTTGAAGAAAATCAAACCAGAACAGCGAAACCTGGCTCAGGACGCGGCCTTTGTGAGGAATGCCCGTCGCAAGCACGTAATCAAACGCTGAAATGCGGTCTGTCGCGATGAACAGCAGATGATCGTTATCCAACTGGTAAACGTCACGAACTTTGCCGCTGGCATGCAGCTCCAGTTCAGGGAAGTCGGTCTGTAAAAGGACGGGATCGAGAAGTTCGGAGGTCATGACGAAAATTTTACAGGCGGAAAACGTCGCGTATTCTAGACCTTCAAAATTTTTTGTCAATGATTTAGATTGATCAGCCTGGCCACAGCTTCAAGGTAGTTGAATGAAAAAAGTTGACAGCTGCCCGAGCCGCTGGAAGACTTGCCCATAGCGGCTTCTCTGACCTGGCACTGTGGAAAAGCTGAGGATGGCAGAGGATATCTTGTCCGTCAGATCGATCCTGAGTTCCCGAAAAGAAGAAATCCAAGGCAGTTCACTGCAAGAAGAGTTCGTGAGAGAATTTCAGACGCTTTCGACTCGCGAAGGTGAATCGTTTTCTAGGAGATCCTGACATGAAACGGCTGCTTTCCTCCACGCTTTCGGTCCTGCTGTGCGTCGTGGCGGCACTTGCCTTAATGGCACGCAGCAGAACCCCCGGTTCCCGCCTGCCTTTCAACACTGAACACGAACTCAGGAAACATCGACCACGCCAGACACCGGTCATTCTTTATCATGGCGGCCCAGTCATGATCAGCGGCAAAAGTCTCTATGTCATCTACTATGGCAGCTTCACCGTCACCCAGCACAGCATCCTGGACACATTCCTGCAGAACCTCGGCGGGTCGGGCGCTTTCAACGTCAACTCCGAGTACTATGACGCCCAAAATATGTTTATTCAGAATGTTCTAAACTATTCGCCGAATACGGATAGCTACGACGACAATTATTCTTTGGGAACAAAATTATCTGGTAGCTTCGCCAGCACGCTCGTGGGAAATGCAATCTCGGGTGGTCATCTTCCGGCCGACGCCAACGGTATCTACATCCTGAGCATATCACCGGATGTCAGCATCCCAAAGAGTACCTGGTGCGCCTACCACACTCACTCGACCAGCATTGTCAGCGGCACCGATATCAAATACGCCGTTGCCCCCGATCCGCCATCGTCGTTATACAGCGGATGTTCTGGTAATGTGGCCAACTACGGCGATACGACTAGCCCCAATGGCGACATCGGCATGGACGCGGTGGCCGACGATTTGATCCACGAAATTTCTGAGACAGTCACCGATCCAGACCTGAGTGCCTGGTACACAAAGAATGGGGCGGAGAATGCTGACCTCTGCAACTTCGTGTACGGCGCAACGTTCCTTGCGCCCAACGGATCCCACGCGAACCATACGTTTGGGACCAGGAATTATTTATGGGATCGGATTGGATCGTTCTGCGCGCTGAGCCACTGAGCATCAACTGTTTTCTAGCGGTCAAAGACGGACGGCCATCGTCGCGCCCCATGCAGGACGCGCAATATTTCCACGACAGTTCCGTGCACGCGATAGGGCACTATGTAGGGTGTATGGGACACGACCAGTTCGCGCGTACCGGGCACGCGGCCGGCGCGCCCTAACGAAGGATATTGTTTAAGCTGCTCCACCGTCTCGTAGATTCTTTCCACCAGCCGCGCTGCCACCGCTGCATTGTCCCGTGCAACGTATTCTGCCTCAGCGTCCAGATTTGCCAGCGCCGCACGCAGCCACCTAACTTCCACGACGCTTCCACTTACTTAGAACTTGTTTGACGTCCTTCTCAGCGGCAAATTCACCGCGATCAGCTTCCGCCACTCCCTTTTTTATCTCCTCGATTTGCCATTCATTCAGGGCAACGTATTCGCGAATGGCTTCTGCCGCAATAAACGATCGACTACGGCTCGTTGCGCGGGATAAACGATCCAGTTGCTTCTTCAACTTGGGTTCAAGGCGGAGACTGAGAAGGGAGGATCGGGACATAATGTATACATCATAGATCAAACGTACACATTGTGTTATGCCGTCGCCCCAAAC
This sequence comes from Acidobacteriota bacterium, assembly GCA_003225455.1. Classification (GTDB taxonomy): domain Bacteria; phylum Acidobacteriota; class Terriglobia; order Terriglobales; family Acidobacteriaceae; genus QIAB01. The sequence goes on along the minus strand of QIAB01000036.1, from coordinate 180,525 downwards.
CGCACTGACACTAGTTTAGAAACTCCCGGTTCCTGCATCGTCACACCGTAGAGCACCGGCGCAATGCTCATCGTCTTCTTGCTGTGAGTAATGAGCACGAATTGTGTCTGCACCGACATTTCTTGGACTAACTCGGTAAAGCGCGCAATGTTCGCCTCATCGAGCGGCGCATCCACTTCGTCTAAAATGCAGAACGGGCTGGGCTGGTACTGGAAGATGCCAACCAGCAAGGCCAGCGCGGTCAGAGCTTTTTCGCCGCCAGAGAGCAGCAGAACATTCTGCAGCTTCTTGCCCGGAGGCGATGCCACCACGTCAATCCCGCTCTCTGCGCTGTTCTCCTCGTCGGTGAGGCGCATGAAAGCATGTCCGCCTCCGAAAAGCTTTTTGAACGTCGTCTGAAAATTTTCGTTGATTTTGCCGAAAGCTTCCACGAACTTCTGCCGCGAGAACGTATCGATTTCGCGGATCGTCGCCTGCGTGTTCTCAATGGATTCCAGCAGATCTTTTCTCTGTGTCTCTAGAAATGCATGGCGCTCAGCAGTTTCCTTGTACTCTTCCAACGCCATCATGTTCACCGGACCCATAGCATCGAGCCGTGTTCGCATCTCGCGATAAATCTGATCTTCGACTGCGAGCTGCTCGCCTTCAGCAATCGGAATCGTCGCATCCGCCATCAATTCCAAGCGCTGCGCGCCCAATTCATTTAAACAAGTCTCGCCCATGTACTGGACATCGGACTGCAATTTGGCCGCAGCCGCTGAAAGCTCGCCCCTGCGATCGCGAGCGTGATCCAGCAACTGCCGCGCGTTTCGCAAGGCTTCATCGATCTCAGCTAATCGAGCCCGAACCTGCTCGGTCTCGAACTGTAACAAGCCATCTCGGGCTGCGCTTGCATTGCGTTCCGCTTCCAATTCGACCAGTTGCGTCGCAATCTGCTCGTTTTCCGCCTCACGTTGCAGCTTCTCGGCATGCGAAGCTTCAATCTGCGCGCGCAACGAACTCACCCGCTCGCTCATTTCCCCAACCAGCGACTCAATTCGTTCCAATACTGCCGCTGCCGCCCGGTGCCGCTCTTCAAGCGTCGCCACTCGCCCCACGCGCCGCGACGCATTTTCCGCAGCCTGATCGCGCCGCGCGCGTAAACCTGCCAACTGCTCGTGCGCGCTGGTCGCGCTCCGCTCCAGTTCGTCACGTTTCTGCTGCAATGTAGAAATCTCGCTTTGGCGCGCGCTAATCAGAGCTTCCTGCTCGCGGCGCTCAGCTCTCAGCCGTTCAAGCTCGCTCTGGCTGATGTCCATCCGTTCGCTGATTCGCGCCATCTCTGAGTCAAGCTGCTGCAAAAGATGGCCGGAAGTCATCGCCTGCTTCTCAGCATCTCGTTTTTCATCTTCAAGACGGTCGAGCAGGGAAGTGAGGTCTTTAATTTCGCGGCCGAGCGTCAGAACCCGCATTTCCTCGGTACGCAACGCTTGTTCCAGCTCTGTCAAGGCGCGCAGCACATCGCGCAGCTCGCGCTTCATTGAAAGTGGACCTTCGCTACGTTGCTTGCCTCCCGTCACCGTCACGTTGTGGAAGCACTCACCCGATGGCGCAAGGAAGAACGCATCAGGATTTTCAAGCGCGAGTTCGCGCGCATTCGCAGGATCGCCGGCAATATAGCCGTCGCGCAACTTGGGCAGGATCACTTCAAGCGACCGCCCGAACCCATTGAGCACCCGAATAGCATTCTTCAAGGGCACAATTGACGGGTTCGGCGCCGCGTGGCGCGCATTCTCGTTTACGACAAAGGAAAACTTCGCCTGCGAATCTTCAGGATGCACCAGGAAAGTCGCGCGGCCATCAACATCGCTGCGCAATAGCCGCAGCCCTTCATCGGCTGCATCCCACGATTTCACCACGATGTAATTCAGTTCATCACGAAGAAAATCTTCGACTACGGCTTCATAGCGCGGCTCGACTTCCAGAAAATCAGCCAACACGCCAGCTGGAGCTAGTCCTCCCTCGAGCCCGCCTGACTGAAAGAGCCGACGGACAGACTCAGTGGAATATCCGTGCTCGGCGATCACTGCCTCCAGCGATCCCTTCTTCCCAATCGCCGATGCATACTCCGCCCGCAAGCTGTCGAGTCGGTTTTTCGATTCCCCCTCTTCACGACGTTTGGACTCAAGCGCCCGCCGCGTGTACGCGATCTCAGTCGTCAACCCCGCGACGCGCTGCGACACCGTTTCAAATTCCAACGCTAACTGCCCGCGTTGGCCGCCGAAAGCCTCCACCTGAGAATTGGCCGCCTCCATGTCAGCGAGCAGGCGCTGCGCCTCGCGATCCACTGCCGCCAGCCGCTCTTCCGCCTGCGTGAGCTGATTGCGCAGATTGGAAACCGCCGCCACAGATTCCATGATCGCCAGCCGCGAAGCTTCCTGCTGCTGCTCCAGTTCCGCCAGCGCCGTTGCCGCAGCAGCCGCCTCCTCCTGACAACGCGCCAATTCCTCCTGCGCCGCGGCTACATCCGCCGCTGCCGAATCCAGCACTTGCTGATTCGAGTCCCTCTCTGACTCGAGCGTCGTCAACCTATGCTGAGCTTGCGCCAACTCATTTTCCGAGGAACCTGCGCGAACGATTAGCTCTGCGCAGCGTTCTTCATTGTGCTGGCGCTGCCCCTGCGCCCGGTCCGCTTCCAGTTTGATCTCATTCAGCCGTTCGCGATTCTCGCGTAGCTCCGCCTCGATTGCGTATCCACGTTGCGTCCGCTCGCCATGCTCTGCTTCAAACTGCTGAACATTCTCAGCCTGCGTCCGCATCTCTTCGGAAACTGTGTTGATCTGCGCGTCGATTTCCGCGCTCTCGCGATCGAGTTGCGCGAACTTGCTGGCCAGCACAACCCGCAGCTTGGCCCGCATTTCATCACGCAGCTTGGCATAGCGCTCGGCCTTCGACGCCTGCCGCTTCAGCGAATTCATCTGCCGTGTAACTTCTTCGAAAATGTCATTCACGCGCGCCAGGTTATGCTTTGCATCCTCGAGCCGCGCTTCCGCCAGCCGCTTCTTCGTTTTGAATTTGGTGATCCCAGCCGCTTCTTCGATAATTGCCCGCCGGTCCGTCGGACGGCTGCTCAGAATCTGCCCGATCCGGCCCTGCTCGATCAGCGCATACGATTCCGGCCCAAGCCCCGTCCCCATGAACAATTCCTGGATATCCCGCAACCGGCACAGCTTCCCGTTCAGCAGGTACTCGCTATCCCCAGACCGGAACAGCCGCCGAGTGACGACAATCTCTCCCGCACGAAACTGCTGCTGAAACTTCCTCCGCCGAATCTTCAACACCACCGCCGGCCCGATATGATGATCCGTAGCGCCGGCGTCCTCGCCCGGCACTGTCGCGGATTCAGCACTCGTAGCGCCGGCGTCCTCGCCGGCTGTCGGGCGGGCGTCTCGCCCGCCGCCGTTGATGGTTTCCACAGCTTGGGAAAGCTCTTGGGTGGCGCAGCGCTTCAGCGCTGCGAATTCCTGCTCCTGATCACCGTCGGCTTTAGCCGCTGAGGGATCACCCTCCACCACTCCCGGCTGCAACTCCTCACTCAGACGCTCCGTCTCCTCCGCCGCCCGCGCCCGCACTTCCGCTTCATCCCAATCATCCGCGGGCATTTCCTCCTGAATCTCAACTTCCGTCGGCTCATTCGCGTCCGCCCCGTCATACTCCTCAGGATTAATCAGCGTCAGCGACACCTCCGCCATCCCATTCGGCTTGCGATCGCGCGTGCCCGCAAAAATCACGTCCTCCATACGCGATCCGCGCAGCGTCTTCGCCGACTGCTCTCCCAGCACCCACGAGATGGCATCGGCAATATTCGACTTGCCGCACCCATTCGGCCCGATGATCGCCGCAATCCCGTCCCCATGAAACTTCAGTTCGGTGCGGTCCGAGAACGATTTGAACCCGAGAATCTGCAGCTTCTTCAGTTTGAGCAACGGAAACTCCTGTAGCGCCCCAATCGTGGCGGCTGTCTAGTCGATGTTGATGACGCGTAGCGCCGCCGCCCTGGCGGCTGTCCAGGCGTAGAAATATCGCGGTGCACGTACTTTCGCCGTTCGATGAACGATGCTTCAGCCCGGTTTACCAACAGGGTTCCTCCGCGCTTCGCTCCCCTTGTTTGCCGGCCCGGGCTGGACGGGGCAGGGCACAAATTAGAGCTACTGTAACGGCGAAATCCCGCCGGGGTCAAGGAATAAAACACCATATCTTGTATGACCTTACAGGAGGCACCATCATTTTGCACACACAATGCAGCACGCGCCTATAAAATTGATGGGAAAAGAAGAAGGAAGGGAGAATCGCGAGAGCGGAGTTATTCTAGCGCAGTCAAGAAGGCTGCGCAATCAGGAACGGCGCAAACGCTAACTACTGCAGCATCGGCGAGCAGCACGGTTTCTGGACCGGCTTCGGTTCCATCAACTCCACTCGCGTGAAATTCGGATCGTACAAATTAAACTGCCACTTGCCATCGCGCCCGATCTGCGGCTTCTCTGACGCTTTATAGCCGCGCTTCAGCGCGGTCTCATATCCTGCTTTGACGCTGGGCACGCCTAAAGCGAGATGGTTCATCACTCCTAATTCCTGCGGGTCCGGATTATGCACATTTAGCATGTACTCGAGCCAATCCGTTCCATCGGGGACGCGCATGTCTACCCAATCTGTCTCTTTGTCCTTCATCCCGCCGTGCCAGATCTCCTGAAAACCCAGAATGTCTTTATAGAAACGGTCGGCGGCGGCGCGATCGTTGACAACTACACCGATATGAATAATCCGCTGCGAAATGCGCCCCTCCGGCAAAAATTTTCCGAACTCGCGGCTGTGCATCGATCCCGGCCGCAATTCCACGAACTCAACATCATGACCGTCGGGATCGGTAACATCGAATCCGCGGTTTCCATCGCGCATCGGCTCCAGCTTCTCGGGAACCTTCACCCCGCGGCTCTCGAGATACGCGCGAAGCTGCTCAGCATCACTCGTCTCAAAGGAAATGTGCGAAAGCCGGTCCATCTTCGGATCGGTCAGTGCAGGGAACATTTCGATATATTGGTGATCGTTCACTTTGAAATACGTCAGCAGCAACCCAGTCCCTTCCGCAGGCTCTTTGTCCAGGCTGAACGGCTCCTGAAACCCAAGTACGCCTGTACAGAACTTGCGGGCTGCATCAAGATTGTCGGTTCTGAGGCCGATATGAGCCACGCCAACAATCTTGGGGCGAGTGGGCGCCGCCGGCGAGGACGCGACGTTCGGGCCAGCTTGCGCTACGCAAGTCGAAACCAACAGGCAAAGCAACACCGTTTGCAAGATTTTCATGGCGAAAGATGGTGGACTTCCAGGCACGCAACTGTCAAGCGTCGGCGCGGAAGGCAACTCGCCTGGGAGAGTCTCAGATTCCACTGGCCGACGCGATCTGCAGGGCGTAGAGCAGCAGGCCGGCGGCTTTGGTGTCCACCTGGCGGCAGCGATCATGCGCATGACTTGCCCGAGCGTGATCTGGATGGAGTCGGGGTGGGGAAATTTTGCGGGGCCCAGGTCTCGCAAAGGCAGCGAGACCCTTCGACGAAGCTCAGGGCAGGCTGGGGCACCCGCGCGAAACAGAAATGCATAGATGCTTCGTTGCGAGTCCTTCGCAGAGCGAAGGACTCCCTTGGATGACAAAGCGGGAAGTTTATTGGGCAGGTGAGGACACCTGCCCCTACGTGGCTTTAATAGGCGGGCGGGACGCCCGCCAGACAGCCGGCAGGATGCCGGCGCTACGCTAGCGAATTCAAAATCCCCACGTTTCCAAAAATGCGAAAGGATGGGAGATCCGCGCTCCTCAAAAAATCTTTAATGTTTTTGCAAAAAGCAGATTCCTCACCGCTAAAGCGGATTCGGAATGACAAGTCGAGGAGTGAGCCAGAGCAGGGAACCTCAGAGGCTAAAGCCGTCCAGTCTAGGTGCCCCTACCGCAGCGCTGAAGCGCTGCGCCACCCAAATTCAAAATCCCCAGGTTTCCAAGAAATGCGAATGGATAGGGTATCCGGGCAGGAAGGACACCCGCCCCTATGATGGCTTTAATAGGCGGGCGAGACGCCCGCCAGACAGCCGGCAGGATGCCGGCGCTACGGAGCAACTCTAGGAACTTTCTCCGAATAACTGCACTTGCCGCGTTCCGAGAACGGCCTTCGGCAAAACGGGGCACCCCCTTTGACTCGAACGCGGAGTTTCAACGCACGGCGCTGACGGCGCCCATCTCTTGCAGAATTTTTTCGACTTCCGCGGCGGGATTTGCCGCTTGCGTAATCGGGCGCCCGACCACAATGTGTGTTGCGCCGGCCGCGATGGCCTCGGCGGGAGTGACGACGCGGCTCTGGTCTTCGCGATCGGCGCCCGCAGGTCTGATTCCGGGATTCACGATCGCGAAGCCGTGGCCCAGGCGGCTGCGCACCTGAGCGGTTTCGTGGGCAGAAGTCACGATGCCCTGGCATCCGCTGCGGATTGCCAGTTCTGCCAGCCGTAGCACCTGATCCAGAAGCTTGCCGCGCGCGCCGGTTTCTTGCAGATCGGGTTCATCCATGCTCGTCAGCACTGTAACGCCGAGCACAATCAGATCAGGATTGACGCTTCGAGCGGCTTCCACCGCGGCGCGCAACATTTTGCTTCCGCCTGAGGCATGAACCGTCAATATGCTGACGCCAAGCTTGGCGGCTTCGCGAACCGCGGAGCCGACGGTCGTGGGGATGTCGTGATATTTCAAATCAAGAAAGATTCGGCGTCCCGAGGCCACGAACTCGCGCACGATCTGCGGGCCTTCGGCGGTGTAGAGCTGCATACCGACTTTGTAGGTAGACGCGGAGTCGCCCACGGCTGCCACAATCTTTCTGGCGGCGGCCGCAGTGGACACATCCAGGGCGACGATCAGATGCTGACGCGGATCGTTTATCAGTCGACTACGCATCCAGGGGGAGTTTAAAAGATTTGCGGCTGTGGAGCTATGCCTAATACGCCATGGGCCGCAGCATCGCCATGGTTTGCGGTTCGACCAGGTCGAGACGGACCCGTTGCAAACCCTGCGCTTTGAACTGGAGCACGCGAGCGGTGCTGTAAGAAACGTCTATGATTCGGCCCGGAACGATGGGACCGCGGTCATTGACTTTGACCACGACCGAGCGCCCGTTGCGCAGGTTCGTGACCCGCACAAAGCTGCCCAGGGGAAGAGTTGGGTGGGCGGCGGTCAGGTCGTACATGTTGTAAGGCACGCCGCTGGCGGTCGGCTTGCCTTGGAAATAGTCTCCATACCAGGAGGCGGTTCCAACCTGGTAAGGCTTCGCCTTCCGCGATTTATAGCGGACTTCCTTTGCGGCCTGGGTAACGTTACTTCGGTTTGTAGCCGACTCTGAGCTGGTTGGCTTCTGAGCCGCTCCCAGGCTGACGACCGATAAAACTATCGCCAGTCCACGAGCAATACGTCTGCACATTCAGACACCTCGCATCTCTAAAGTCACCTCCCCTACCCAGTCGCCAAGGATTGGGAGATGCTACCGGCGAGAATCAAACCTGTCAATGCTGAATTTGCTGTAGCAAGATAATCAGATGGTAATGGATAGCTTACGTAACTTGCTGGTTACGTTGAGTAAGCTGGTGTATGTTACTGCCTCCTAGTGATTTATCTGTTTACCAGAGAATAAATAACCTGAATTTTTGAGTGTCTGAAATTATTACATGGCTTTGTTTTCTGTAAGTTGCAGCCCAACGCTGAAGCGGTAACCAATATTCAGCTTCGGCGGTCCGGTCAGCGGGGACCGCAAGATGATTTGCAACCGGCCAGGTTTCCGTTAGATTGCAGCTATGGCTCAAGCGCCACCCGTAGTGCTGACTGTTGCTGGCTTCGATCCATCTTCCGGGGCCGGGGTAACTGCCGACATCAAGACCATCGCCGCCCATGGCTGCTATGGGGTGGCGTGTATTACCGCGTTGACGGTGCAATCTACGGCCGGGGTGCGGCAGGTGGAACCAATAAAAGCGGAGTTGATCTCCGAAACTCTCCATGAACTCTGCGATGACTTCCAAATCTCCGCGGTTCGCATCGGAATGCTGGGATCAGCGAAAGTCGTACGCGCGGTGGCAAATTTTTTGGACAAGAAAAAGCTGGAAAATGTGGTGTTGGATCCCATTCTCAAGTCAACTTCAGGCGCGGAATTGATCGATCAGAGCGGGGCGCGCCTCATGGTCGAAAAGCTGCTGCCGCTGGCCACGGTAGTCACTCCTAATGTGGGTGAAGCTTCTGCTCTGACCGGGTTAGCAGTCACCGACCCCGACCAGATGCGAGCGGCGGCCAACAGGCTGCACCAGATGGGCGCTGCGGCGGTGGTGGTCACGGGCGGGCATCTGGAAAAAGCCATCGATCTGCTCAGTTTCAAAACCCGCCGCAGCGTGGAGCAGGAAATTTTCAAGTCTGAGCGCCAGCGTTCCAACTCAACCCACGGCACCGGATGCGCATTTGCCACGGCGATTGCGTGTCACTTGGCTCAGGGGCGGGGCTTGCCGGAGGCCGTGCTGCTGGCGAAGGCGTACATCACGGCAGCGATTGTCAACGCTCATCCGCTCGGACGCGGCACGGGACCGGTTCATCATCTTTACCGGATGCATCAACAGAGACGCGTCGTGATTGCCGATCCTGAGCCGGTGAACTGATCGGGAATTTAAGCACACCTCAAGCCCATCTAAGAGCTTGAGGTGTATCGGATGAGGGAAGAGAGAATCCGTGGGAAACTAATCTTTTGCTTCAGGTGTCTTCTTTAGCAGGATGCCGGCGACGAAGGCTGCGATTGCTCCCAACAAAGCCTGAATACGAAACGCCTGAACCGCTTGCCACTCAAGAACCGTGCGCTCACTGTAGATCCAATCGGTGGCGACCGTGAACAGAACACAAACCGCTCCAAGAAAGAACGCGATCAGCGATGCGGTGGAGAGGCCAAGCCCCTCCTGGATATTGTGGAACTCCAGATAGCGAGTCCAGTTTCGTGCCGATACTGCTGCTTCGCCCTGGCGTGCGGTCCCACAGACGTGGCAGAAACGAGAGCCGACCATAAATTCAGTGCCACAACGCTCGCAGGCGGCGTCGGCGGTACTCTGCTGGGGGGCGGGTGGGCGCCAGAACTCGCGCTGCGTGTTGTGCATGACCTCTGACATATAGCCCTGCCTCTCTCATTCATCTCGCAAGCGAGTGGCCAAAGATGCCAAATCCTAAGTCATTGAGTTCTCGCTTCTTTGACAGACAAATCGCGTTTTGGATTTGGGACTTCCGGCAAGATTTACCCCTTAGATTGGGAAAGATGCACTGAGGCCGATTATAGGCTCACCATCGCCCCGCCAGACTCTGAGCACCGTGATCTTCTGGGTTCCTGTTGAAGGGAGGCATTCAGGTAAACTAAGGTTCAGTAGACCTTCGACATCAGAGATCGAACTTGCTCCCCCGCACCTCACCCCGTTTGTCCCTGCTTGTGTGCGCATGCTTAGCCCTCGGGACGGCGCTCTCGCTCGCGCGGGCGACCTACGCCGCGGATACTTTGTCCTATCGCCCAAATGATCCGCTGAATCTCACTGCGTTTGATCACTTCTACAACCTTGATTACGACCGCGCGGTGCAGGAATTCGATCAGGTGTTGCAGAGGCATCCTGACGATCCCTTTGCCGTGAACCACCTGCTCACCGCGGTTCTTTTTCGCGAACTCTATCGTATGGGTGCGCTGAATACCGGCGAGTACGCCAACGACAGTTTTATTCACGCGCCGCATCACAAGGCAGATCCTAAAGCGCAACAGCGGATCAAACAGCTTGTCGATCGCGCGCTGAAGCTGGAAGAAAAGCGGCTGAAGGCTGATCCCAAAGACATTGATGCGCTCTATGCCCGGGGAGTGACACGCGCGCAGTTCTGTACCTATACGGCACTGATCGAGCATGCCTGGTTCTCAGCGCTGCGAAACGCCGTGGGTGCACGGCACGATCACGAACGCGTGCTGGAGCTGGCTCCCAACGATGTCCAGGCCAAACTGATCGTGGGCGCACATAACTACGTCATCGGCAGTTTGCCGTGGGGGGCGAAAGTAGGCGCATCGATTGTGGGCCTGAGCGGAAATAAAGAAAAGGGGATTAAGTATCTCCAGGAGTGTGCTACTGGAGGCGGAGAGACTAGCGTCGATGCCAAAATTCTCCTCGTACTATTTCTGCGCCGCGAGCATCGTTACGACGAGGCGCTGCCAATCGCCCGCGCCTTGATCGCCATCTATCCGCAGGACGTATTGATGGCGCTCGAAGAGGGCAATCTGCTGCGTGCCGCAGGGAAGGATCAGGACGCTGCGACTGTGTACCGCAATATCTGGCAAGCCGGACGCGAAGGCCATTATCCCGGCCTGCATTACGAAATTGCGGCGCTCAGCTTAGGTGATCTGCTGCGTGCCCAGAAAGATTATTCCGGAGCAGCAGCTGCCTACGAGCAGGTGAGCCAGGTGCCGCAGCCCGATCCCGAAGTACTGCAAAAGGCGAACCTGGGCGCCGGCGAGATGTACGATTTGCTGCAACGCCGAAATCGGGCGGTCGAGAAATATCAGGCAGTCATCGCCGCCAATGCCAGCACTCCTCCGGCAGAAACCGCGCGTAAACGAATGAAGGACGCGTATCGGGAGTAGGAGGGAACATTCGCGGCATTTGAAGCGTATCCTAGATTAGAAGCGTAAGCCCCAGCACGGCAACCCCCAGGTTTTCAGGAGGCATTATGTACTGCAACTATTGCGGTAAAGTGATTCAGGATGACGCAAATCTCTGCGCGTACTGTGGAAAGCGCGTAGGCGCGGTTACCGCGCGCAAGCGGCTGGTGCGTCCGCGAACCGGACGAAAAATTGCCGGCGTGTGTGCCGGTGTCGCGGAGTACTTCGATATCGATGTTACGGTGGTGCGCGTGGTGTGGCTGATCGTCGCCCTGATGCCACCCACAGTCGGTCTGCTCGCGTATATCGTGGCTTGGATTGTGATGCCGGAAGAGCCGGAGGTGCACTCGGCCCCGGCTGGTCAGCAGGTTACCACCACATAGGAGCGCGCTCTGAATGGCTTTGAAAGGGCACGGCCTCTGGCCGTGTGCGTGAGAACTGATTTTTTGGGGAACCATGTGGAATCGAACCATCGGATCCCAGCCCCGAAGGGGCGGAATGTGATAGCCCGGCACGTGAGTGCCGGGTGGATGTGGGAAAGTGAAGTGAGTCCCGGAGGGACGACACGAGTTCTCACGCACACTCTTCTGGCCGTGCCGTAGTATTCTCAATTAACGTCCGCGCGGCTGCACAGCCGCGCACTTCCAAGGCAAGCTTTTCCCTCGCGACTTTTGAACATATCTTCTAGGGCATGGAGCGGATCACCAGCGGCGACGCAGAAATTTTCTATGAAGTTTTGGGGAGCGGCGCTCCGGTCGTTCTGCTTCATCCTTTTCCCGCCAATCACGAGTTCTGGCATCCCGCCGCACAGAAGTTGATCTCCCGTTATCGCCTGATTCTTCCTGACTTGCGCGGTCATGGGGAATCGGGCGTGGGCGAAGGTCCGGCGCGAATGGAAAAGCATGCTGAGGATCTTGCGCGAATTCTCGATCATGCCGAGGTCGGGCGTGCTCCGATTGTTGGAGTTTCCATTGGCGGGTACATCTTCTTTGAATTCTGGCGTCGCTATCGCAGCCGGGTAGCTGCGGTCGTGTTGTGCAATACCAAGGCTCAGGCTGATACTCCTGAGGCTAAAGCGAATCGTTTGCAGGCAGCCACTGATGTGCTCAAGCGCGACGCGGAACCTTTCTTCGAGAGCATGATTCCGCGCTTGCTAGGAAAGACGACGCGAGAGACTCGTCCAGATCTGGTCGACGGGGCGCTGGCCATGATGCGGAAGATGTCTCCTGAAGACGTTGCGCAAGTGCAGCGCGGCATGGCAGAGCGGCCGGATTCTGTGCCGATCCTCAGAACGATCAACGTGCCGACGCTCCTAGTCACCGGCGACGAAGACATTTTGACCGGGCCTCCAGAGACGGAGCTGATGCACAGAAACATCGCGGGGAGCGAGATGAAGGTCGTACCGCGAGCCGGCCATTTCTCGCCCTGGGAGCAATCGGGGGAAGTCGGCAAGATACTGCGGCAATTCCTGGACTCGGGGGCGTGAATGCGTTCTTTGCTACAATTCTCTCGTCATGCTGGATACGTTTCTTGTTCCGCAAAAAACCGTAGTTAATGCCAAAGGGGACGGAGCTCCCGTCGAAGTGGGCGGCGCGAGCAATCGAGTTTTTCTTCTCGCTCTGGAGATCACCAACATCGTTGAGCAGGAAGCGCTGGACGTATCCATTTACGGTTCTGCGGATGGCGCAACCTTTGGACCCAAGCCGCTGGCACTGTTTCCTCAGAAGTTTTATCGCGGAACGCATCCTCTGCTGCTGGATCTCACCGCACACCCCGACATCAAGCACATTCGTGCGCACTGGGAAGTGAATCGTTGGGGGCGTGGCAGCGAGACCCCTATGTTTGAATTTCAAGTCGCAATCAAGGAAGTTCCGCCGGAGATTCTGAAGGAAGCGACTGCCGAGGCGCAGGCGCTCGTCTAGCAGGCTGCTGAAAATGATGCGACGTCAACAGTTTTGAAAGTCGTCTAGCCGTGGAGGAACTCCCTTTAGCCAAGTATCGGCGCGGCTGATGCTGCGATCACGCATTCGTTCGACCAGATGATCGCGAAGGCCAGCGGGAAGGCGTGACCAAGTTTCGTCAGCGGTATTGCCTGAAGCCATGCCCTTTCAAACGAGCACGAGCGAGACGCTCGCGCCTACATCGCACATCGCACGAGCGGGACGCTCGCGCCTACATCGATGGAATTTTCGTGGGCGAGAGCCTGACCTGAAGGTGTCGAAGGGTCCGCCCGAGCGATACTCGGCTTGGACGGCGAGACGCCCGTCCCCACACCGACATCGAGCCCAGGGCGGGTATGGCCGGATGAAGTCACCTGCCCTTACAATCGACAGTCGTCTCATGAAAGAAACATCTTCTTGTGTGGTGGTTCGCCCTGGCCGGAATGTCGCTGGGCAGTTGAGTCTTCCCGGAGACAAGTCCATTTCGCATCGTTATGCCATGCTGGGAGCGATCGCGGAGGGAACGACCCGGCTGGAGAATTTTTCCGCCGGCGCAGACTGTGCCAGCACGCTTGCTTGTCTGCGAACGCTTGGCGTGAAGTGGGAACGAGATGGGTCGAAAGTTACGATCCACGGGGCCGGGCCGCGCTTGTCCGCGCCTGCGGCGGCTCTCGATTGTGGCAACTCCGGTTCGACCATGCGCATGTTGAGTGGCATTCTCGCCGGGCAGGAGTTTACCAGCGAGTTGATCGGCGATGAATCGCTTTCAAGACGGCCCATGGCGCGAGTTATTACTCCGCTCAGCGCGATGGGAGCAAAGTTTGAAGCGGGCGATGGCGGGTGGCCGCCGTTGAAAATCGTGGGAGGCCGGCTGCAGGCCATCAATTACAAAATGCCGGTGGCCAGCGCCCAGGTCAAGTCCGCCATTTTGTTTGCCGGGCTGTTTGCTGGGGGAGAGACGATTGTTTCTGAGCCGATTCGCACCCGCGACCACGGCGAGCAGGCGCTAGCGGCATTCGGGGCGGAGGTCAAGCACACTGGGAATGAAAGCCGCATCGCTGGCGGCCAGAATCTGCGCGCGATTGAAGCAGCGATTCCTGGTGACATTTCCAGCGCGGCATTCTTTCTTGGCGCGGCGGCGCTCTTCCCGGAATCTCAGCTTGTAATCAACGATGTGCTTCTCAATCCCACGCGGGCGCGGCTGCTGGATATTCTCCTTGCGATGGGAGTTGGAATTTCGGTCACGCAGTTGGAAGAGCAACATGGGGAGCTTCGTGGCACCGTACAGGTTAGCGGGGGACATCTGACAGGGGCGACGATTTCCGGAGCCGATACCGCCGTACTAATCGATGAAATCCCTGTACTGGCTGCAATTGCGCCGTACACGGCAAAGGGAATCGAAATCCGTGATGCGCGCGAGTTGCGCGTCAAGGAGTCGGACCGAATTGTTTCCCTAGCTACGAATTTGCGCGCCATGGGGGCGCGGGTGGAGGAGCTTGACGACGGGCTGAGAATTCCTGGCAGCCAGGAACTGCACGGAGCGGAGATCGATTCATTCGGGGATCACCGAATTGCGATGGCATTCGCGGTGGCGGCGCTGCGCGCGGAAGGCACAACGAAAATCGGCCGCGCTGATGCAGCCGTAATTTCGTATCCGGGTTTTTTCGAGGCGCTGAAGAACCTCGTCCAGCGGTAACGCTATTCGATCTTTTCGGTTTTACCTTTGAATTGAACTGTTCCGTTCTGCTGGTTCAAGCGATCGATATCGTCGTTTGTGATGGTTCGCGCCGGCTTCTGTTGTTGGCGAGAAGCGATCAACTGAGCGGCGCCCCGGCTTGCTTGGAACGATGCGGCTCCTAGTTCGAGGCGATCGTTTGTTGGCGGAGTTACGCTCTGAGTGCCGGCTCCGTTTTGTTGTCCAAGTTCCGTTCCCGGGGCAGCCCGCACGACCGGTGACGCTGACATGTTCGGTGCAACAATGTTGGGTGCAACAAGGGAGATGGTGGAATTAGTGGCGCCGGCGACGTTACCGGTTGTGGCGTTGCTTGCGCCAATCTGCGTCGGCATCCCAGTTTCAATCGATACCGAAGGAGTTGTGACCAGCGGCACGAACGGAGCAGCATATGCTCCGGGCGTCTGATAGATGCTGTAGCCCGGCGTGGAGTTAGTGGCGCCGGCGACGTTGCCGGTTGTGGCGTTGCTTGCGCCAATCCGCGTCGGCATCCCAGTTTCAATCGATACCGAAGGAGTGGTCACCAGCGGCACAAACGGAGCAGCATATGCTCCAGGTGTCTGATAGACGCTGTAGCCCGGCGCCCAATTGCTGGCGTAACCGGAGATGACCGTGACCTGAGCAGTAGCGAATCCGCACAGCGCTAGAACAGATAATGCAATCAGCACTCGATGCATAGGAGTCCTCCACAGGACGATAATTAAGATTCGATGACGGGACCGAGGGATGCTTTATCTAACTTCCTACGTAACGGGCGTAGAGGCCGCGAGCCACGGCCATATCCGTGGTTCCCTTGATGATCGCCCTGCCGTCGGGAAACAGACTTGCCAAAATTTCAACACGAAATCGTTGTGGCGCACGGTGCCGTGCGGCTTCAGGCGCTCGGTCATTTGAGCAAGATTCAGCGGACGATGCCGTTCGTGGATTTGCACTGAGTTTCGGCCGCAGAGCGTGATATGCGGCCGTCCTTCGCCTGCGAGATGAATGAAGTTGCGGGCGCCGCATGCGCGGCAGCCGGGGCGAGGATGGTCGGCCACGATCTCGGCGCGTTGGTTTCGCCAAAGATCAAACGAAAGCAATGTCCGCCGCAGATGATCGCTTGCGCCAGTCAGCAATTTGAGCGCTTCAGTCGCAGCCAGGGAAGCGGCAAGATTTACAGCGGAATTCAAAATACCGGCTGTTTCGCAGGTGTCCAACGCTCCGCCCGGCGCCTCCGGAAAAAGACACGCCAAACAAGCGGTTCTGCCTGGCAGCACATTCAAGGTCGCGCAATAGCTGCCCACAGCGGCGCTGTATATCCACGGCAGCGAAAATTTCACCGCATAATCATTGATCAGGTAACGGGTTTCGAAATTGTCGGTTCCGTCGAGGATCAGGTCAATTCCTGCCAGCAGCGAGTCAATATTTGCTGGAATCAGGTCGGCAACATGCGGTTCCAGCACGATCTGCGAATTGAAAGCGGCAATTTTCCGAACCGCAGCAATTGCTTTAGGGAGGGATTCCGCCGCGTCGCTCTCATCGAAAAGCGATTGCCGCTGCAAGTTGCTGGGCTCGACGTAATCGCGATCGATGATGCGAATCGTACCCACACCGGACCTGGCCAGCAGGGAAGCGAGCGCTGAGCCGGTTGCGCCACATCCCACAATGGCGATGCGCGCGTTGGCAAGCTTGCGCTGCCCTTCAACGCCGATTCCCGGGAACAGCACCTGCCGCGAATATCGCTCCTCAAGTTCCAAAGAGGTCATCAGTCCCAGCCTTACGAACCTTTATTATAGGTTCCGGTCTGCTTGAAACTGAATACAACATTGCCTGGCTATGGGTTCATCGAACCAGTTGAGCGCCTATATCCGCGTTGGGGAAACAGTTTGCTTTTGAGGGGAGCAGTGCGCACAACTCTTGTCGCGCTGGCGCTCACGGCTGCAGCCGTGGCGGCACAGTCTCCCTCAGCGGAACAAACGGCAGAGCCGGGAATTGCGCCGCCTCAAGAAAACCCACCCCAGAGCCAAGCCCCTCCCGCGTCTGTTTGGGGGGGAATGACCGCCTATCTCGGACGTACTGTGCAGAGCATAGATTTTCCTGAGATTCCTAAGAGCGAGTGGGCGAAGTTGCTGGAGTTAATTCCGCAAAAAGCAGGGCAGCCGCTTGATCGCGACCGCATCCGTGACAGCATTTTGGCGCTTCACGATACCGGCCGGTTTGGCGATCTTCGTGTCGAGGCCGAGCGCAACACGGAAGGCAATGTTCTCCTGCATTTCGTAACCGCCTCGAATTATTTTGTCGGGCAGATTAATGTCGAAGGAACCCCGGCACATCCCGCCGCCAACCAGGTGGCGAATGCTGCGAAGCTGCAGCTCGGTGAGCTGTTCACGCGTGACAAGGTCAGTCGCGCGGTGCAGAAAATCTATCAGCTCATGCAAGAGAACGGATATTACCAATCAACTATCAATGAAGAAGAGTTAAAGCATCCCCAGACTCAGCAGGTAGATATCAATTTGCGCATCAGCCCTGGGCGGCAGGCACAGGTCGGTACCATCGCGGCGAACGGCAGTCCAGGTTACTCAATTGGGCAGATTGAGGACATCGGCAAAATTCATCCTGGTGATTCCGTTACCGCACAGCGGATAACTAACGCGCTCGATAGATTGCGCAAACGCTATCAGAAGCAGAATCGCTTGCTGGCTCAGGTGGCACTGTTCAGCAAGTCCTATCGTCCGGAAGCGAATGCTGTTGATTACGTATTCGACATCAATCCGGGACCGCGAGTCGAGATTGTGACGGAGGGATTCAAGATCAGCCGCAGCTTGCTCAAAAGGAATGTTCCCGTTTACGAGGAGAATGCGCTCGACGACGACCTTCTCAATGAAGGTCGCCGCAATCTATTGAACTTCATGCAGACACGAGGCTACTTCGATGCGAAAGTAACACTTCAGAAACGCTCGGATCCGAATGAGAAGCAGCTGCGGGTGATCTACATCGTCGATCCCGGCCCGCGACACAAGCTATTGAAGGTCGAGATCACCGGCAACAAGGTATTCTCCGATGATCAACTCCGTTCACGTATGCAGGTGCAGCCTGCCGGAAGATTCCTGACGCACGGACGTTACAGTCAAGGATTGCTGAATTCAGACATCCGCTTTCTCGAGGAGAATCCATATCGCTACAACGGCTTTAGCCAGGTAAAGATTACGCCGACAGTCATTGATGACTACGAAGGCAGAAAGAATGAGCTTGTGGTTAAGTTACAGATTGATGAAGGGCCCCAAACCTTAGTAGGAGCACTAAATATAGTGGGCAATACGACGACGCTCGAAGATGCAATGCCTGCGCTGAACACATCTCCGGGCCAGGGATTCTCTCAAACCAGAATTGCCGAAGATCGTGAAATCATTTTGAACTATTACTTTAATCATGGATTTCCTGATGCCTCATTCGAGGCCTCCACCCAGCCAGCCAGCGATGCTAATCACATTGACGTGACTTTTACTATTCATGAGGGCAAGCGGGTTTTTGTGGATCAGGTCTTTGTATCGGGACTCAATTACACACGCCCTTTTGTCGTGCAGCGCGAGATTGCAGTGAAGGCAGGCGACCCGCTGAGCCAGATTGATATGCTGAACACGCAGAAGAATCTTTATGATCTGGGCATCTTTAGCCAGGTAGATACCGCCATCCAGAATCCAGAAGGTAACGAGCGGGAAAAGAACGTCCTCGTTGACGTGCAGGAAGCCAAGCGCTATACGTTCAACTATGGTATAGGACTGGAGTTTCAAACCCAGCCCGCAGTCGGGAAAAATCAGCCGCTAGGACAAACGGGCGTTAGCCCGCGCGTATCTTTCTCCGTAACCCGGCTTAATTTTCGCGGCCGCAACCATACCATCACCTTCAAAGCGAATGCCGGGCGGTTGCAGCAACGTGGACTGCTGAGCTATGAAGCGCCGCGCTGGTTCAACAACCCGGATTGGCGGCTTACCTTTACCACTTTTTATGACAATACGGTTGATGTCTCGACCTTTACTTCCGAGCGGCTGGAAGGCTCGGTACAGGCGGAGCAGAGAATCAGCAAATCCAGCGTGATCGATTATCGGATGACTTTTCGACGTGTTCTGGCGACGAATGTTGCTATTAAAAGCAATCTCATTCCGCTTCTTTCCCAGCCGACGCGCGTGGGCATGCCAGGCCTCAGCTATATCCGAAATAAGCGGGATAGTGACCTGGAAACCACCAAGGGCAACTACACGACAATCGATGGTGGCGTTGCCGACAGCCATTTTGGGTCAGAGGCGGATTTCAGCCGGCTGCTGCTTCAGAATTCTACTTATCATGCGTTTGGGAAAAACCGGCCCCAGGAGAGGAAATATGTTTTCGCCCGTTCGACTCGTATCGGTATTGAAGATGTCTATGGTAATACCTATATTCATGTGCCACAGCGAACATGCGTAAGCAGCGCCACAGTCAAGTGCCCGCCCGCTCCGCGATTGATTCCACTACCGGAGCGTTTTTTCTCCGGCGGCGGGAACTCGCATCGTGGCTTCGGCTTGAATCAGGCGGGCCCGCGCGACCTGACCTCTGGATACCCGTTGGGTGGCAGCGCGCTCTTTCTCAATAATTTGGAGCTTCGGATGCCGCCACCGACATTGCCGTTCTTTCAGGAAAACCTGAGCTTCGCGATTTTTCACGATGCCGGAAACGTTTTTACCGACGGTCATGACATGTTGCACAATTTACTGCGCTGGAAGCAGAAAAACGCACAAGCCTGTTTGCAGCAAAGCACTGCATCGCAATGCGACTTCAGCTATATTTCTCATGCCATCGGAGTGGGGGTACGCTATAAAACGCCAGTTGGTCCGGTGCGTTTCGATTTCGGATACAATCTCAACCCACCCGCGTTTCCCAGCTTTCAAACGAACCCGGTCACGAAAGCTCAGACTTTTGTTCCGCAGCACGCAAGCCATTTCAACGTTTTCTTTAGTATTGGGCAGACATTCTGATGTTTAAAAGACTATTCATTCCGGTCTTCATTCTTGCAGTGGCGGCGTTCAGGTTGCCAGCGCAGGCAGCCGACGTTTTGGATCGCATTGTCGCTACTGTGAACGGCCACATTATTCTGCAGAGCGACTGGGAGGATGAGATTAACTACGAAGCTTGCGCCAATGGCCGTTCCTTGAGCGCTCTGACCGTAGCGGATCGCAAAGCTGCGCTTGATCGGCTGATTGATCAGGAGTTGCTGCGCGAGCAGATTCGCAGCGCCAATTTGCAGCACGCTAGTCCCGAGGAAGTCAAGAAGCGAGTTGCGGAAATTCAGAAGCAATACCCCGATTCGTATGCAGAAGGAACGTGGCAGACCCTGCTGAATCGATGTGGCCTCACGGAGGCCGCTCTGGAGAACCGCATCCAAACAGATCTTGATCTGATGCGATTGGTAGAAAACAGGCTGCGTCCGACAGTGAGTGTGGATGCTAAGAGCATCGAGGGTTACTACAACCAAGAGCTTCTTCCTCAACTTCGCCAGTCAGGTTCGCAAGATGTTTCCTTGAGCGAAGTGACCCCCAAGATTAAAGAGCTGCTCACTCAATTGAAGATGAACCAACTGCTTGCCCAA
Organism: Acidobacteriota bacterium; assembly: GCA_003225455.1. Classification (GTDB taxonomy): domain Bacteria; phylum Acidobacteriota; class Terriglobia; order Terriglobales; family Acidobacteriaceae; genus QIAB01. The sequence continues at coordinate 160,539 of QIAB01000036.1, read as the reverse complement.
TGGCTGCAAAGTTTGCGGGCTGGAAGTGAGATTCGCAACGGCGCATTCGAAGCCAGCGCCGGAGGCCAGGCGCAATGACCAACGGCGGTCCCAAGCCGCGTCTGCCCAAAGTCTGGAAATATCTCCTGCTTATCCTCCTCGCCGGGTTTCTTGTGCTTGCTGGACTAGCCTGGTACACCACAACCGATTCGTTCCAGGCTGCCGTCCGCCGCCGCATCGTCTCAGAGATCGAGCGCATCACCGGAGGACGTGTAGAGCTGGCTGCTGTGCGCACGACTCCATTCCGTTTGCGAGCGGAAATCCGCGATCTCACGATTCATGGACGCGAGGCCCCCGGAGAAGTTCCCTACGCGCATGTGGGCCGGTTGCTCGCTGAACTGAAAATTATTTCACTTCTGGAAACTGAGTTTGGCTTCAACTCGGTGGTTCTGGAGCATCCCGTCATCCACATTGTCACGTATCCCGACGGGAGCACAAATCAGCCGCAGCCCGAAGTGCTGCGTGCCTCGGGGAAAACGCCGCTTGAGGAGCTATTTGCGCTGTCGATAGATAATTTCGAGCTGCGCAAAGGCGAATTCGCCTGGGATGAGCGCCGCATTCCGCTCGATTTCACGGCGCACGATGTTTCGGCTGACATGACATATTCGCTGCTCGAGAAAAAGTACGATGGCAAGCTGCTGCTCGGGAAAGCCGATACCAATTTCGATGGCTATCGCCCGATAGCCTGGACTGCGGAAGCGCACTTCAGCCTGGCACAGACAAGCCTGGAACTGAAGTCAATTAGTGCGACCTCTGGACGTTCGCGACTGCAAGCCAGCGGGCGAATTGACGATTTTAGTAATCCGAAAATTATCGCGAACTACCAGGCCAGCATCGATCTGGCTGAAGCCGCGGCTGTGGCGCGACGTCCGGAGGTTCGCCGCGGAATACTGCAATTGGAAGGAAAGGGCTCGTGGTCTCCCGCAGGGTTTACGTCAAGCGGTAACCTGCTGACGAAGAATGTCGATTGGCGCGAGCCGCCGCTGGGCTTGCGAGGCGCATCGGTGAATGCGCGATTCTCCCTTGATCAGCAAAAGCTTTCGCTCTCGAAGATCCAGGCGCACATGCTTGGTGGTGACATCGCGGGCAATGCCGAAGTCACACAGTGGCTTCCTCCTGCGCAACTCGTCAAAGGCAAAAAAACCGAAGAGCAGAATGGCGTAGTGAACCTCCGCATTAAGGGTCTGTCCATGGCGGAGGTTGCTGCGGCGTTCTCAACGCGCAGCCGGCCGTTTCATCGTATGAATTTGGCCGGCGCGGCTAGCGGCAGCATCGATGCTCACTGGAAGCGTTCGCCTCAGAATTCGGAAGCCGAGTTGTTGCTGGACGTAGTGCCGCCGGCGCATCCCGCGTCCAACCAATTGCCGCTCAGTGCGCATGCGCGCGGTACTTATCGGGTGGCCAGCGATGAGCTGGAATTGTCGGAATTCAGCGCCTCCACCCGCGCAACCCAGGTTCGCGCCTCGGGCAATCTTGCCCGATCTTCCAATCTAAAAATTTCCCTGAACACAACAAACTTCGGGGAGTGGCAGCCGGTTTTATCAGCCGCCGGATATCAGGAACGAATCCCGATTACGTTGCAGGGCAGGGCATCGTTCAATGGCACGGCAATCGGCAAGTTGTCTGACATCGCGTTTGCCGGAAATCTGCAATCGCAAAGCTTCGATGTGCTCATTCACCCGTCCGGAGGCGCGGAAAAGCGCTTGCATTGGGACTCACTTGTTGCCAACGTTCAACTCTCACCTCATTTGTTTACTGCGCGGAATGCTGTCCTGCGTCGCGGTACTTCCGAAATTAGCTTTGATGTCAGCGCCGGTCTCCACGAGCGGCAATTAACCGAGAGCAGCCCATTCACGGCGCGGGTAGACATGACAAAGGCTGATGCAGCGGAGGTGCTTGCATTGGCAGGTTATGAGTATCCGCTGAGTGGCATCATGAATTTGCATGTTCGGGCGACTGGCACGCGCGCCGATCCGCAAGGTGATGGAGCTATCCACATCACAGATGCGACTTTATATGGCGAGCCTTTCCAGAGAATCACCGGGGACTTGCATTTCCGGGGTAGAGAAGCGCAGCTCACCAACATCCAGATGGTCCAGCAGGATGCTCGTGTCTCCGGTAACGCAACTTACAATCTCTCGACGCATGACTTCCGCCTGAATGCGACGGGAACAAACTTTGATTTGGCGCGACTTGGAGCGCTTCAGGGCAGCCGTGTAGCCATCGAGGGCCGGATGGGCTTTACGGCTACGGAATCCGGAACGCTGGAAGAACCAGTCATCAACGCCACACTTAACTTTCACGATCTCACTCTCGATCACGAGCTTGCGGGTGACTTCACCATTGACGCGGTAACGCAGGGTCCGGAGACCCATATTACGGGCCGCTCTCAATTCCAGAACGCGGAATTGCAGATTGATGGGAACGTACACTTGCGTGGCGATTGGCCCGCCAATCTCTCCCTGCATTTCAATCGTCTTGATGTGGACTCATTGTTCCGGACCTACTTGCGGGGACGAGTGACCGGCCATTCTGCACTGGCGGGGGATGCGCAAGTCGAAGGTCCGCTGAAGCGCCCGCGTGAGCTGCGGATTACGGCCAACCTCACCGATTTGTTTGCCGACATCGAAAACGTCAAAGTGCGTAACGATGGGCCGCAGCGCTTCTCAATTTCCAGCCAGCTGCTCACAATCGATCAGTTCCATCTAGTCGGCGAGGGAACCGACCTCTCCGCCAGCGGTTCGGCGCAGTTGAACGGGGAACGGCAGCTCGATCTGAACGCACGCGGGCGCGTGAATCTCAAGTTGATTGAGAGCTTTAATCCAGACTTCACCTCTTCAGGCTTGGTCACCGTGGATGTGAAAGTTTCCGGCGGTGCCGCGAAGCCGGTGATGCAGGGCAAGCTCCAGATCGATAACGGCGCGATTGCTTACGTTGATCTGCCCAGCGCGCTGAGCGAGATCAATGGATCTCTGGCTTTCAATCAGGATCGGTTGCAGATTGACAATCTCACAGCACGTACGGGTGGAGGACTTGTCACTTTCGGCGGCTATGCAAGCTCCTACAATCGGCAGCTGAATTTCAATCTGACGCTTCGGGGGCAGGGTGTGCGTCTGCGTTACCCTCCGGGCGTGAGCTCTACTGCGGATGCCGATTTACACTTTGTCGGCACTCCTGCTGCTTCAACGCTCACCGGGGAGATCACGGTCAACAAGCTGGCCATGACGCCGGGATTCGATTTCGGTGCCTATCTTGAACGCACTGCCCAGACTTCCGCCTTGCCGCAGACCAACCCCCTGCTGAATCGAATACGGCTTGATGTCCACATCGCAACCGCACCCGAGCTGCAGATGCAAACGGCCGTTGTGCGGCTGTCGGGAGACGCCGATCTCCGTATGCGAGGCACGGCCGCAAAGCCCGTGCTGCTGGGCCGAGCCGACATTATCGAGGGCGAGGTCTACTTCAATGGAACAAAATATCGGCTGGAGCGCGGCGATGTGACGTTTACGAATCCGGTCACGACCAAGCCCGTACTTGATTTGCAAGCTTCCACCCGGGTTCGCGACTACGACATCACGCTGAATTTGAATGGCCCCATTGACCGGCCCAGCCTGACCTATCGCTCCGAGCCGCCTTTGCCGACCGCTGACATCATCGCACTGCTGGCGTTTGGACAGACGACGCAGCAGTCGGCGCAGTTGCAACAGTCCAATCAGACGGCGTTCAGCCAGGAAGCTTCAAGCGCCATCCTGAACGCCGCCTTGAATGCGACTGTGAGCAATCGCGCCCAGAGACTCTTTGGCGTGAGCCGCATCAAGATTAACCCCCAAGGGCTAGCGACAGAGACGTCTCCGACGCAAACAGGGCCGGCAGTTACCATCGAGCAGCAGGTAAAGGACAACCTGACACTCACGTATACGACGAACGTTTCTCAGACCTCCCAGCAGATCATTCAGGCTGAGTACAACGTTACTCGCAACGTTTCCGTTGTCGGACTACGGGACCAGAACGGGGTGGTAAGCTTTGACGTGAGAATCCGGCGGCGAAAGAAATAAGGGCTTTTACTGATTCGCCTTTTCCGATCCGGCCGCATCGAATTCGCAGTATGTCTGCGCAGACCCAATCTGATCGATTCTCCGCAGAACGCGAGAACATGATCGCGACTCAGCTCGCCGCTCGCGGGATTCGCGATCACCGAGTGCTCAGCGCGATGGCACGTGTTCCACGACATGAGTTTGTAAGCGAGCGTTATCGCGAGCAGGCTTACGAAGATCATCCTATCCCGATCGCGGAGGGCCAGACTGTCTCGCAGCCGTACATCGTCGCGTTAATGTTGGAGGTTCTGAAGCTGGAGCCAAATGCAAAAGTGCTGGAAGTAGGCACAGGTTCCGGCTACATGACGGCGTTGCTGGCTGAGTTGGCGTCGCATGTTTATTCGATTGAACGGCATGCTCGGCTCGCGCGTGAGGCGGAAACTACGCTCGCGCGGCTCGGCTATCGCAATGTCACCGTTTTGACTGGTGATGGGAGTCAAGGCTTGGCCGAGTTTGCACCGTATGACGGGATTGTGGTCTCAGCCGCCGCTCCGCACATTCCTGCCGCTCTCGTCGAGCAACTGAACGAAGGAGGACGCATGGTGATTCCAGTTGGACCTCCTGATGCGCAGGAATTACAGTTAGTGGTCAGGCATGAAGGCCGCCCTATAGTGCACAGGCTGGACGGTTGCCGCTTCGTGCCGCTGGTCGGCGGTTAATTCTAAACATCTCTAAACATTGGGTCTGCTTTAAAATCTCCTCAGTGCCCATTTTCCGCAACCTTGGCGTTACGCTCGAAATGATCAAGTGGGAGCATTCGGTCTTTGCGCTGCCGTTTGCTTTGTGCGGCGCGATGCTGGCCGCTCGCGGGCTCCCCAGCGTCCATCAGCTTTTTGGGATCATAGTGGCAATGGTTGCGGCGCGCTCGGCAGCGATGGCATTTAACCGTCTGGCGGATGCTTCCATTGACGCGGCGAATCCTCGTACGCAAACGCGAGCGCTTCCCGCTGGCGTACTTTCGCAGGCCTTTGTAACGAAATTTGTGCTTATCAGTTGCGCGATATTCGTGCTCTCCGCCTGGCAGCTAAACCGCCTTGCGTTCTTGCTCTCTCCCGTCGCGCTAGCGATTTTGATGCTTTATTCCTATACCAAGCGCTTCACACGCTGGTCGCACTTGATATTGGGATTCGCGCTGGGAATCGCGCCGGCTGCAGCGTGGATTGCAGTGCGAGGCTCGCTGGATCCTCGCATTCTGCTGCTTACAGGGGCAGTAACTTTTTGGGTGGGAGGATTTGATGTTCTCTATAGTTGCCAGGATTATGAATTTGACCGGCAAGCGGGGCTGCACTCGATCCCGCGCTATTGTGGGATTGGCAAAGCGCTGTGGATCGCTCGGGCGTTCCACATTCTCATGCTGTTCCTGCTTATCAGCCTAATTGCGGCCTTTGGGTTGGGGAAGCTGGCGATTTTCGGGGTAGTGCTCGTCGCCCTGTTGTTGACCTATGAGCACTCGCTTGTTTCGACGGACGATCTTTCCCGACTTAATGCCGCATTCTTCACGATGAACGGTGTGATCTCGGTGGTGTTCGTCTCATTCATTGCGGGGGATTTGTTGCTTCACAGAAGGTAAATCTGGATTGGGACTTACCTCATTTCCAAAACCTGGAGAACGTCCCGCGCACTGTGGAGGATCGCTGCCACCTGAAGTGAGCCACGAGTAACCCGATACACGACAAGATAGGAGCCTACCGCCCAGAAACGCACGTTTCGTTTCGTGAAATCAGGCCGGAGGTGTCCTTTGTGAGGAAACTTCACAAGGCTTTCAAAAGCGGCAAACAATTGTTCGATTACTTTTTCGGCCGCCTTGGGATTATCCAATGCGATAAAGTCCTGCATGTTTTGCAAGTCTTCCGGTGAAATTACATACCCCCGGCATCGCATCATGGCCGTTTTGTCTGCTGCAGTCGCCTACGGGCTTCTCGATCAGGAATGCCACGACCACTGTCTAGCTGATCAAGTGCGCGATCGATCTTGCGCCGGATTTCTACGAGCCGATGCTGCTTGAGGGCTCCCTGCTCCTCCAGCAACCGAAGTCCTTCTCGAATTACCGCAGAGGCCGATGCATAGCGTCCACTCCTCACTTTTTCATTGACCAACTTTTCAAGTTCCGGGGTGAGGGAAATATTCACGCGTGCGTAGGATACATAAAATAGCAATTACTGTTATCAGTACCACAGCTCCTTTTTGCTGGCCTGTGACTCTTTTTCTGCGCTGCGGTATCATCAATTCGATGCCAAAAACGCATCCCTTTCAAACCGACGACTCGCGGCTACAGCCGATTTACGACAAAGTTCTTGTTCGTGAACGCCTGAGCGCGGATGATGCGCTCTTGCTTTACCAGTCAGGCGACATCCTGGCTGTAGGCTGGATGGCCAATCACGTCCGCGAACGGATGCATGGCGATAAGACTTACTTCGACGTCAACCGTCATATCAATCCGACAAACGTGTGCGTAGCAGCGTGTCGTCTCTGTGCTTTCGGGCGCAAAAAAGATACGCCTGGCGCTTACGCAATGGCGCTCGAAGAGGCGTTTCAGACTGCGGCTTCCGGCTATACCGAAGCGGTTACCGAGTTTCACATCGTTGGCGGGTTGCATCCTGATCTGCCCTTTCAATATTTTCTCGATCTGATTTCCGGCTTGAAGGAACGCTTTCCGCAGGTTCACCTGAAGGCGTTTACTATGGTCGAAGTCGCTTATCTGGCAAAGCGCGCCAAGCTTTCTATTCGCCAGACCCTCGAGCAGTTAAAGCAAGCCGGCGTGGATTCGCTTCCCGGCGGCGGGGCCGAGATTTTTGCGGATCGCGTCCGCCACATCATTTGCGATCACAAAATTGACGGCGATCAATGGCTGGAAACTGCGCGAACAGCCCATCAGATCGGGTTGAAGTCAAACGCGACCATGCTGTACGGCCACATCGAAACCGACGAAGACCGGGTGGATCATCTGATGAAGCTGCGCACTCTACAAGATGACACCGGCGGCTTTCAGACTTTCATTCCGCTTGCATTCCATCCTGACAATACGCCGCTGCAACATCTGCCAAAGACAACGGGCATGCTCGATATCAAGCAGATTGCGGTCAGCCGCTTGGTGCTCGACAATTTCTCCCACATCAAGGCGTATTGGCAGATGATGACCGCGAAGATCGCGCAGATTTCCCTGCGATTCGGCGCCGATGATATCGACGGAACGGTAATTGAAGAGAAGATCTATCACGATGCCGGCGCTACTACTCCGCAAGGAATGCGGCGACAGGAATTAGTTCGTCTGATCCGGGAAGCGGGACGTGATCCCATCGAGCGTGACACGCTTTATCGGCCGGTTACGCGCACAGAGACGTCGGTTACAGTAGCGGTGTGACGATCATCTTCATAGTGCGCACAGGCCCGAAAACGCAGTTTGATAGAGCCGATTATTTGTAGGACGGGGACACAAAATGTCTGCGCTGGCGCACATCTATCCCGAATAAACAAGCTCCACCACAGTGCAATCGTCACTCAGCGGTGTGCCACCGCAAAAATTCGCCACTGCAGAAAAAATATCTTCAAGCGTTTCGCTCTTTGCCGCCACAGCTTCCAGCCGGAAATCTTCAAAGAAATCACCGCGCGCGTTTTCCGCCTCGGTGACCCCATCCGTCACCAAGATCAATCGGTCTCCCGCATGCAGGCTGCAATGATCGCTTTCGTAGGTTGCATCCGCCAGCAGTCCAACCGGGAGGTTGCCGTGCGGCGGCCGCATCACCTCGTGGTTGCAGACCAGCAAAGGCGGAACGTGCCCGCAATTGACATATTCGAGTTCCCCGTCGCGGCGAATCCGCGCGATGATCAGCGTCGCGTACTTTTCGCCGATGTGCTTGTGAGTGAAAAATCGATTCGCCGCGGTCACGATGTCAAGCAGCGGCATGCCGGCACTGAGCTGAGAATAGATCATTCCTTGAAGCGTCGAGGCCAGCAACGCGGCTGAGACTCCTTTGCCGCTGACGTCGGCCAGAACTACAGCAAGTCCTTCATCGGTGTTGACCGCGTCGAAGAAATCGCCTCCAATCTCCTTGCAGGAAAGATTTCGGCCCTTTAGGCGAGCGAAAGGGACTTCCGGAATGGTGACGGCCATCAGCCGCTGCTGTATGGAAGCGGCGATGGAGAGCTCCTGCTGATAGCGCCGGGCTGCGTCCTCGGCCTGCACCAATCGCGCATTCTCGATAAGCGAGGCGGCCTCGGTCGCGATGGCCCGCAAAATGTCATTACTCACAGTTGAGATATCCCGTGACGCAAACCGCGAATCCACGTACAGCGCGCCCATAGCCTCACCAGTCAGCGATTCAGGGGACTGAGCATCGCGCGTGGTCTGCACTTGCGGTTTGCGCAGCGGGATGCAAATCACGGTGCGCAGATCGTAGGCGACGATGCTCTGGCGGCCTGCCAGATCGAGTGACTGGCTGGTATCGGTTATGACAAATTCCGAATTTGCTTTGAGGGCATCATCGAGAATGGAATGCGAAATCGTCTTGTCGTCCAGCAGCGGTTCGCCTTTGGAATTGCGGCCTGCAGCCAGCCGCAGTGCCCCATCCTCGCCTTTCATGAATACGTATCCGCGCTCGGCCCGGGCCAGTTTTAAGGTTGCATCCAGGAGGGTAACCAGAATTTCATCCAACACGCCCGCCGTGTTCAGCTTGCGCGCCGCTTCCAGAAAGAGCGTCAGCTTCTCGAGGTCGGTACTCTCGGCAGAAATATGAATTCCCGAAATCTGGTCCAGGAATTCGCGCGCCGTATTGGAAGTCACATGTTGAGGATTAAAAATTACGTACGCGACATCGCGAACGCCAAATTCCACCCGGTCATTCCGTTCCAGGCTCTTACGCTGCACGCGTTCGCCGTTGACGAAGGTCCCATGCTTGCTTCCCTGATCGTCCACATAGAATTGGCCGTTTTCCAACGTAATCAGCGCGTGATCCCGCGACACACGCGGATCCGATCACCAAATCCTTATCTACTTTGCGGCCGACAGTGAAGGGGCTGTGATCGAGATTGAGGGTGCGCTGCTCGTTTCCTTGCACGAAGATGAGCGTAGGGAAGATCCCTGATCCAGCAGATGATGATGGACCGGTAATGGGTTGAAGGGCCATAGTAGCGCGCCGACGAACGTCACATATGTTACGAGAATCTTGGGAACATCGGAAGCCTCATTTCGGCACAGCATCCGCGGGTCCGCCACGGCGGAAGGCGGCAATCGCCTGCTCTTCACTATCGTACAGCTCGAAGACGGTAGCCAGCTTGGTGATCTGCAGTACATCCCTCAATCGTTGTCCAAGGCCAGTCAATTTGATATCTGCGCCTCCCGAGCGGGCCGATGAATACACTCCCACAAGCGTTCCGAGGCCGCCACTATCGATGTAGGTCACTCCAGAGAGATTCAGTACGATAAGCCGGTTGGAGCTTAAGACCTTCTTAAGGGTATCCCTCAGAGAAGTGGCTTCTTCCCCAAACATAATGCGGCCGTGGCAGGAAATAACCGTAACTCCGTCCGCCACGTGCGTTTCTATCTTCAAATTCATCCTGTACCCTCCGAAGCACCACGGAAGCGGCGGCGTTTGAGAAGCCTAACCCGTTGCCCAAACCTATGCAAGTGTGAGGAACAAATCGGATAGCACAGTTGCAAAACCTTGGTTAGACTGCCCGCACGTGGTGATGACACACAAGACGCAAGTTTCGAGAAGAGCCGATCTAGGCAAGAATTTTTTGCTGCTGGCGGCGCTCGGGCTCATTTCCATTTATCTTGCCCACCGTTTCCCGGAGATGGAGAAAGGCACTGATTTTCCTGAGTTCTATGCTGCCGCAAAGATGGTCAATGAGGGCCTAGGACACAAACTCTACAATCCAGCGGTCCAGCAGCAATTTCAGATTCAATATGCAGGGCGGATAGGCACATATTTCAATCATCCACCATTCGAGGTGCTGTTCTATTTGCCTTTCGCGGCCCAGCTTCCTCATCGCGCCTACGTACTATGGTCTCTACTGAATCTGGGCCTGCTGATCGTAATCGCAAGATCGCTACACCATTACGCGTTCACGCGGCTCGGCTGGCAAGCACTACTGGCGTTGTTTCTGGTGTTCCCTCCAGTCCTGCTCAATTTATTACAAGGCCAAGATTCCGTCCTGTTGCTGTTCTTCGTCGTCATGAGTTTTGCAGCGCTGAATACTGGCAAGCAGTTTCTTGCAGGCTGCCTGCTCGCGTGCGGGTTATTCAAATTCCACTTGATTTTTCCGCTCGCGCTGATTCTTGCTGTGAACAGAACCAAGAAATTTCTGCTGGGCTTTCTTCTCTTCGCCGCGGTTCTGATCGTGATTTCGATGGCAATCTGCGGGCCTGGATTTCCTATTGCCTATCCTCGCTTCCTTTTGGCTTTGCCAAATCTGCCGTTTTCTGGCATTCATCCGCGGCAAATGGCAAATTTGCGCGGGTTATTTGCGCTTCTCCTCCCTGGATCAAAATCCGCTTCCCTGGCGCTGACAATTGCGGCATCGCTACTGCTGCTCTCAGTCGCCGTGCGCGAGAGGGCCATGGCTCGCAAACGACCGCAAGCCACAGGCCTGACGTTCGCGAATGCTGTGCTTGTCTCGGTGCTGGTGAGTTATCACCTTAGTCCGCACGATCTCAGTCTTCTGTTACTGCCCATGACAGTGATCTCAACGTACCTACTGTCCCCGCATCCGGTTTCAATGCGAATTCGCGCAATCCTGATCGCAAGTCTGATGATTTTGTATCTGCCGCCGCTGCATCTAGTCCTGTTGGCTCTACATTCCTATGCCTATGCGGGGATTCCGGTCTTGATCTTTTTCCTCGGTTCCTACACCGAGCTCAGGAAAGGCTCTCTTGCGGTCTGAACAAGTCTCTGAGCAAGAAACATAGCAACCCCAGAATTCCAAGCGGAATGCCGAGGCTGGTATACAGCGGCAGAGCCCAAGCACGTTGCAGTGACTGTGTTGGCAGCACAATTGACGCCAGGGCTAAAGAGAATGTCGCCAGCCACGGCCACAACACTAGAAGCGCTGCCGCGAAGCAACTGAACCGGACCAAGCGATTCGTGTTCCAGATCCGCGCCCTTTCACGAACGAGGAGGAAAATTCCTGGCAGTAGCAGCACCTGATTGTATGGCGCCACCATGGGGACGATCACGACCGTTGCCGCGAGCACCATTGAAGAGATCAATGCGAACGCAAAGGAATCCGCTCCCTGGCGGCGCAAACGCCAGCAAACACCCGCTGCCGCAGCCACGATCAGGAAGCTCAACACTCTGCCCCATCCTGGCGTTATCAGCGCATCGAGCAGAGATCCCGCACCGGCGGTGTATTTCCGATAAGCCAAAACCGTACTGTAGAAGTCTGGAATCCATCCCGGCAAAACGTACTGGGCAGCTCCCAGCAGAGCCATCAATGTGATGGCGAATCCCCAGATGAGCCCTTTACGTTTCCCCCAATCGCCCAGCGCCCACAGAACTAACCACCCTGCGAGGGGAGCGGCAAGTTGCGGCTTGATTGTCGCCATGGCAAGCAAGACCCCCGCTGCCACCAGATGGTCCCCAGCAACGAAAGCCATGCATGCCGCGACTAGCGCACCCACCAGCAGGCTTAGTTGCTGCAACTTGATCCCTTGCGCGGCGGGGAAGCTGCCGATGGTAAGGACAACCAGCACGAAATTCACCATAGGTTTAGGATGCCAGCGCACGGCGGCCAACCAGAGTGGCACTGACGCGACCGTCAAAACAACCAACAACCAGCGGAATCCTTCCTGCACCAGGGCAAATGGCAAGCGCACCGTAGGAGCAAGGAGAAATACGACGTATACCGGATAGGCAAATCCCTGCTGATCGCGAGGGTCCGCCGTCCGCCCCGGCTCAAGCGGTCGTCCGTAGTACCCAGCCTGAATTTCACGTGTGACTTCCGGGCTGTAGGGATTGCGATGGTTCAGCAGCAACTCCCGCGTCCCTAACCACCGCGGGTATAGGTCGGAGAGATTGCCACGCGGGCGCCCGTGTGCCGCGGCATCGGCACGCTGATAGGGAATCAACACCTCTTGCACATACCACCACATGCTTGCGGCCGAAAGCAGCGCGAGCAGCACACCGAATATGGACTTTCTGGACAATGATCTGGCGGAGCAAATCCGCTCCATGTTACAACTCATGCAGAAGTGAGCCTGTTGTGACTTCGCATGCTGATCTCGGTGATAATTGGAATCGTAACCGGAGTTTTGCGGTGGTTCCTTCTTATGCGGCTGCGGATTTCACCGAGGCGATCCGTAGGGCTCGTCTGCCAGTAGATTCCCAGCCAAAGTCTCGCGCGAAATTTCCCACAACCACCACAACAGAAGCAAGGCCATCAGGTTCAGTTGCCCATAGCGAAACCAAAGCAACATGTGAATTGGGCTGACAAAAAGAATCAAAGCGGGCACGAGGAAACCAGGGCGGCGCGCCGGACCACTTGACCACGTATATTGTCCCAACAATAAAATTGGCAAGAGCAGCAGGAGCAGGTCATACGCAAACGCGTGATAACTCACCAGCACCGTCACGATGACGGCCGCAGAAAATCCCAAATCCAATCTCATCCCGGTGCTCGTGCGATTCCAAAGCTTTGCTAAAAAAAGCAGCAGCCCGATTGAAGCGAGAATCACGATCCCAGTGATAATCGTCTTGGAAAACAGTCCCTTGAGAAATGTATCCAGCAGCCCACGCAGGTTCGGCATGTCTGCTGGGACGATGGCCCCCCGGCCCATCACTTGTTCGACATGCCAGACATAATCCGGATAGTGAACCGCCTCACCCCATCCAACCGTGGCAATGGAAATCAGAGCCAGAGCAAGCGCTACCGACAAGAACGCCAAAATCGCTCTCCACTTTTTCTGAACTGCGAAAATGAACAAGAGCGGCAACAGCAAGTGAAAGCGGAACAATCCCAGGCCCAACCAGCAACCAGCAGTAAAGTCGGCGTTCTTCTTTAGTGCGATAAACGTCATCGTGAACAACAGCAGCAGGGGTATTGCGTCCTGCCCCTGCAGAAGATCAATAAACGCGGGGAAAAATGCCAAAGCCGACAAAAGCCACGCTAAAGGCGAGGCTCGCTCCAGGATGGGAATATAGGGCCAGAGCAGAATCGGCAGTCCGAGCAGGATCAAGAGATTGATGAAATCCCAAACCAGGTAGGCCACGAAATAGGGCAGAAACGTAAATGGCACAAAGACGAGCGCCTCAAAAGGTGGGTGATTGTAGGGCAACGGCCCATTGCGAATGATTACGCCTGAGGCAAATTCCTGCTGGACATCGTACTGTTTCGCCTCATCGTACAGCCGTGGCCCGAGCCCCATTCGAACCATCTTCCCGGCAGAATAGAAAATTGTGAAATCTGCGTATCCTTTGCGCACCAGATCGCGCGAGTGCCACGCCAGCATAAGATGAAGAAACAACATCGCCGCGAGCAGCAACGCCAGAAGCCGCCTCAATTTTTGAGCTTTCAAGATGTTGAGCCCCGCTCGTATCGCCGGCATCTTGCCGGCTGTCAGGTGGTTAACTGGCACACATTGTAAATCCCAAATACAGTTTATGATCCACGCGTGAGATCGCTCCTGACAACTCGCCGGGTTTTCGTAACCATCCTGGCACTCGGTCTTTTTGTTATGGCGGTGCGGGGAATCAGCGATCCCGATTTCTGGTGGCATCTGCGCACCGGCGAACTGATCGTTAAAACGCACAGCTTCTTGCGCACCGATCCGTACTCCTTCACCCGGTTCGGCCAGCGGTGGGTCAACCACGAGTGGCTTTCGGACGTGCTGATCTTCTCTGTATACCGCACCAGCGGCTTCGCTGGGCTGATGGTGACCTTTGCCGCAATCATTGCTGCAACCTTCCTTCTGGTCTATCGCCGGTGTCCAGGACGCCCATACCTTGCGGCGTTTCTTACGCTCTGGGGCGCTGAGGCCGCGACGCTCAGTTGGGGCGCGCGCCCGCAAATGTTCACATTGCTGCTGGCAGCGACCTTTCTGCTGATCATTGATCGCTCGGACGAGCGCCCAGCTATTTTGTGGTGGACCGTGCCACTGAGTTTGCTATGGGTAAATCTTCATGCTGGCTACGCGCTGGGCATCGGCTTGCTTGCCCTAGCTCTAATCGGCGCAGGCTTAGACGCGGCGTTTGGATCCAGACAATATCCCCACTCGGCTGAAAATCGGCGCGCGCTGACTCTAGCCTTTATTGCCAGTCTGACGGTCGTCTCGTTAAATCCAAACGGGATGCGGTTGTACTCGTATCCTCTAGAAACGCTGCGCTCCCGCGCAATGCAGACGTATATCAATGAGTGGTTTTCGCCTGACTTTCATCAGGCCAGGTATGTGCTACTCCTGGGGATGATCTTAGCCACGCTGGTGATGCTCACCATCTCTCCCCGCCGGCTGAGCTGCCGGGAGATTCTCTTTTTGTCAGCCGCCTTGTTTGCCGCCTTGCGTTCTGTCAGGCACATTCCGGTATTTGTTCTCATCGCGGTTCCCGTCCTTTGCAAATTGACCGAAGGCTGCATCGAAAGGTACGGATCCGCTTGGCTACTAACACCGAAACCGAGACCTGGTACGTGGAGAACAGCCGTACTAAACGCAGTGATCCTTGCCGCGTTTGGCACCTTTACGTTCGCCCGAATCCGCTATGTCGAACACCAGCAACCGGAGATTGAGGCCGAGCGTTTCCCGGCGAGAGCGGTTCAATTTATCTGCAGTCAGCATCCCACGGCCCCGATGCTGAACCACTACAGCTGGGGCGGTTATTTCATCTGGAAGCTGTACCCCAATTACCGGGTGTTTATCGACGGTCGAGCAGACCTGTACGGAGATTCCTTCATGAACAACTTCGCCGCCAGCTATTATCTGACGGGTGAATGGCGCAGATTGCTGCAAACATGGGGCATTCGGAGCATCGTCCTGCCCCCGGACGCCCCACTGGTTACAGCCCTGGAGTCGGAGCCGGGCTGGACACGGGTTTACGCTGATTCCCAGGTTACGGTGCTAACCGAGGTCACGGATTCGCGCCGAAATCATTGAAATTAAATTACTTAGATGATATTCCGCGCGGCGAGCTCAGTCCAGTAGGGGTGGCTTCATTGAGCCGCAGCTTGCAAGAAAATTCGTCCGCTTCGCCGCATCACGGGGTATTATTGGGCGAGGGATTCGAGACGCTCTCCTTTCCCCTCGCAACTCGTTGCTTTGGAAAACACAAAAAATTGTTGCTCCGGGCTGAATTGCGCAGACAATTGCACAAGATCAGGAAGGGGTGTGTGCCGCCTGATTCCATGGGAGGTCCAGAAAATGAAAAATATTCTTAGTCAGGTATGGAGGGAACAGGAAGGACAAGACATTGCGGAATATGCGGTGATGCTGGCGGTGATACTGGTCATCGTGGTTGCGACGGTGCGGCTAATTGGCTCTAACGCCAACAATGTTTTCTCTTCAGTGGCCAGTTCCGTTCAATAATTTTCATTGTGGCAAGGCGCGCGTTGGCGCAAGTCGGGCGACTCTGCGCGAATATGTCGAAAGATGGTGCAGTTAACAACTACACTGCCGCCAAGCGCAAGCCCGACATTGCCGGGCGCAATGAAGTTTGAAAATGCGGCGGCTGTCAGGATTCGATTTTTAGCCGTAACCCGTTGGTCTGCACAAGGTCGCAAGGAGTACGCATGAACCGCACCCGTCTTCTGATGATTGGAGTTGTAGCGCTGGCGCTGGCCGCATTTGTCAGCTTTTCGGTTTATCGCCGGCTGAATGCTCCGGGCGGAGCCAATGTTGCCCCGAGCGATAGTATCGTTATCGCGGCCATCGATATCTCCTTAGGAGCGAAGATCGAGGACAAGGACATTAAGGTTGTCCAACTCCCTGCCGCCGATCTGCCCCCGCGCCACTTCCGGCAAAAATCACAGGTGCTCGGGCGCGGCGTAATCGTGCCCATTGCCCAGGGGGAATTTGTGCTTCCTGAAAAGCTGGCGGGCGAGAATGCCGGCTCCGGGCTGCCGGCACTGATTCCCACGGGAATGCGCGCGGTATCGGTGCGCGTCAATGAAGTGATCGGGGTCGCCGGATTCGTGGTGCCTGGTACCAGAGTGGACGTGATGCTGACTGGGAACCCATCCGGGAGCGGCGGGGAGCGCACCACTACCGTTCTCGAAAACGTTGCCGTCATTGCCTCAGGTCAAAGGCTGGAGCGAAGCGTGGCGGGTGATGCGCAGACGGCTCCGGTGATTACGTTGCTCGTCTCTCCGGACGATGCGCAAAAGCTAGCGCTGGCACAGAGCCAAGGCAAAATTCAACTAGCCCTGCGGAATCCGCTCGATACAAAGCAGCAAGAATTGATGTCTGTGCAAGAGGCCGCGTTGTACAGAGGCGCCTCAGCACCCGCGAAGCTGGCGCAGCACTCGAAGGCTCCTAAGCAAGTTGTGCTCACCGCTCCTCCAACCGGCTCTGGATATCAAGTGGACGTCTACCGGGGTGACAAGAAGGACGTGACTAAATTTGATTCGCAATGATTGCCCGCAGCTCTGAGGTTTCATACATGCCCATTTGCTCCCCTTGGGAACAGGAAATCCTGGCTGGTAAATCGTCGAGACTGGTGCTGGCGATAACGTATCTGCTTTGTTCCGCTGTGGCCTGCGCCCAGCAGCCGCCGATTTCTGCGGCTCCGGTGCAGACGACTTCGGGCTCT
>QIAB01000036.1:128614-143634 GCA_003225455.1 Acidobacteriota bacterium | reverse complement strand
AGTCCCAGAGCAAGATTCCTGCCGCGAATTCGCAGGCGCCGCAGGGCGAAGCACCGGGGGCCGCGCCGCTCCGCGTCATGGTAGGTAAGTCTCTGCTCATCAATGTCCAAGAACGGCTTAGGCGAGTCTCAGTCACTGACCCCACCGTGGCGGATGCCCTGGTCGTTACGCCCACGCAAATTCTGGTCCATGGACGTTCTCCGGGCGAAGTTTCCTTGCTGATCTGGGACGAATTCGAGCGTTCCCGCAGCTTCGACTTGCGCGTGGATGTCGATGTGAGCGCCGCCGCTGAAGAAGAGAGGCGCATCTTTCCGGACGAGCAGATTTCTGTTAGCCCGTCCCGTTCTGCCATTGTGCTTTCCGGGCACGTTTCAACCGAGGATGTGGCCAAGCGCGCCGGAATGATTGCCGAAGCTTACTCAAAGAACGTTGTGAACGTCCTAACTTTCGGTCCAGTGGGAGCTCAAGAAGTCATACTCGAGGTAAAGTTCGCGGAAGTTGACCGCTCAGCGGCGACGCAGCTAGGCGTCAACATTTTTAACACTGGCGCGGGGAACTTTATCGGCAACACTACGACGGGACAATTTGGCGGCACCAAGATTGGAGAAATCACCGACACCTTCCCGCGGCCTCCGGGGCCGACGCCACCGTTCACCAGCACGGACACAATCGGTGATCTGCTCAACGTTTTTTTGTTCAGACCAGACATTCACATTGGGGCAGTGATCCGAGCTTTGCAACAGAAGAATCTTTTGCAGATTTTGGCCGAGCCGAACCTTATTGCGGTAAATGGTAAGGAATCGAGTTTTCTTGCCGGCGGAGAATTTCCCTTTCCCATCGTTCAGCCCGGGCAGGGTTTTACCGCGGTCACTATTTCGTTCAAAGAGTTTGGGGTGAAACTGAAATTCACGCCGGTAATCATGCCGAATGGCAACATTCATTTGCGCGTGGTGCCCGAGGTAAGCACGCTGGATTTCGCCAATTCCCTGACCATCTCCGGCTTTACAATACCTGCACTGAGTACACGCCGTGCGGACACGGAGTTTGAATTGCAAGATGGTCAGAGCTTCGTGATCGCCGGCTTGATGGACAACCGTGTTACCAATATCGCCAATAAGATTCCGGGCCTGGGTGACATCCCGATTCTGGGTAATTTTTTTAAGAGCAAGAGTACGTCAAAGAGCAATTCGGAATTGATGGTGCTATGCACGGCGCGGAAGGTTGGGGCGACGAGTCAGCCGCCTCCCGGGCCAACGAACCCTAAGCCGTTTCTGGATCAGAAAGAGTTTGATGGGAAGAAACCATCAGGCGGGGCAAAGTAGATGAAGTTTTGTAAATGGAGCAGCAACACATGCCCGAACTGTCGGTAGTCATCGTCGCGCAAGACAGCGAGCAGCGTTCGGTTTTGCAGGTTCTGGTAGACGGAACCAGCGTGGCGCGAACGGTACACAGTTGCGCCAGCTTTCCGGTCGTGGCCAGCGATCCGGTCGTGCGGCGCATCCAGAGCGCCAGTCCAGACGTGGTGCTGGTGGATGTTCCCAGTGACAGTCCGGCACTGGCATTGCGGGCAATCGAAATCGTCCACCAGGAATTGCCGGAAACCGCTCTGTTCGCCATTGGCAGCATGGCGCAGCCGCAAGCCATCGTCAATGCCATGCGCTCGGGCGCGCGCGAGTACATTGAACGCCCGACTACAACAACGGATCTGCTCGAGGCCTTTGTGCGGCTTACCACGGCGCAGAGAAAGGTAAGTCGCGAAGGTTTACGTGGCAAGGTTTTCACCATTGTGAACGCAAAGGGCGGCAGTGGCGCGACAACTGTCGCAGTGAATCTGGCGCTTGCTTTGCAGTCGGCTCACGGAAACGTTGCGCTGGTGGATATTGCCACTCTCGGCCACGCCGCGCTGCACATGAACCTGAAGCCGCTGTTCACGGTAGCTGACGCCATCCGCAACCTGCACCGGCTGGATAGCTCGCTGCTGGAAAGTTTCATGACCCGGCACAACGGCGGCTTACAGCTGCTCGCAGGCCCAAATGCTCCGGCTGCTGTAGAGCCCTCGACCGCCGAGTTCGCGCGCCTTTGCGATCTGCTGGTAGGCCATTTTCGTTACGTGGTTGTGGATGCATCCACGCGCATGGACGCGACCGCGCGGCTGGTGTGCAACCTCTCTGAACGTGTTCTGCTGGTCGCGCACGCAGATGTGGCCTCGCTATGGAGCGCTGCGCGCTTGCAGCAGTATCTCGGCGAAACCGGAGGCCGCGAGCGTGTACAGCTCGTGCTCAACCGGTTCCGCAAGATTCCGGGCTTCAGCGAGTCTGACGCCGAAGCGGCCGCCGGAATCAAGCTACTCTGGAAGATTCCTAATCAGTATTTTGCCGTCTCTGCCGCGATCGACAGGGGCATTCCTCTGATGCATCAGAATCATACAGAGATTGCGCGTTCTTTTACCGGACTTGCCGGACGCTTGACGGAAAATGATGTCGATGTAAAACGGCGGGCCTGGTCGCTGTTCAAAACAGTTTAATTCTTGTATGGGCGCGGGTGCCCTCGCCCGTGCGCGGGTGAAGCAGTATCAAAGCGTTGGGTTGATCGATGCCGAATTTGCAGACCTTTGAACGGGCCGAGTACCAGCAGGTCAAAGCGGACCTCCACCGCAAAATCCTGGACCGGCTCGATCTTGAAAAACTAGGCCGCACGCCGAATGATGCCGCGCGCGAAGAGGTGTTGCTGCTCATCCGCAACACCGTTAACAGCGAAGCTGTGCCGCTCAGCTTCGCGGAACGGGAACGCCTCTCACGTGAGATTCTGGACGAGATTTTCGGACTCGGCCCTCTCGAGCCGCTGCTCAAAGACCCAAGCATCTCTGACATCCTGGTCAATCGCTTCGACAAAGTCTACGTAGAGCGTGGCGGCAAGCTCGAGCGTACCGGGCTGAGCTTTAAAGATAACTCTCACCTGATGCAGATCATCGACCGCATCGTCTCTCGCGTTGGACGGCGCGTGGATGAGTCTTCGCCCATGGTGGACGCGCGTCTGGGCGACGGCTCGCGTGTGAATGCCATTATCCCGCCGCTGGCGATCGATGGCGCATGCCTTTCAATTCGCCGTTTCGGTCGCGATCCTGTCACCGCCCGTAACATGCTCGAAAACAAGACGCTGACCGAGCCGATGCTGGAGCTGCTCTCGTCCATGGTGAAGGGCCGCTTGAATCTTTTGATTTCTGGCGGTACTGGCGCCGGCAAAACCACGCTGCTGAATGTGCTCTCCGGATACATTCCGAATACTGATCGCGTTGTCACGATCGAGGACGCGGCGGAACTGCAATTGAAACAAGAGCACGTAGTTCGGCTCGAGACACGGCCGCCGAACATCGAAGGCAAAGGGGCGGTCCGGCAGCGCCAACTCGTGATCAACAGCTTGCGTATGCGTCCTGACCGCATTGTGGTTGGCGAGGTGCGCGGTGAGGAAGCGTTTGACATGCTCCAGGCCATGAACACGGGTCACGAAGGGTCATTGACAACCGTCCATGCTAATTCGCAGCGCGACGCGCTGGCCCGCATCGAGAACATGGTTTCCATGGCCAATCTCAACATTCCCGAGCGTGCCGTGCGTCACCAGATTGCGTCCGCAATGCACGCCGTCATACAAATTGCCCGTCTGTCCGATGGTTCGCGCAAACTAGTTGCAGTCTCAGAAGTCACGGGCATGGAGGGGGAGGTTATATCCATGCAGGACATCTTCATTTTTGACCGGCACGGCCTGGATGAAGCGGGCAAAGTGCGCGGCGCGTTTCGCGCTACCGGTATCCGGCCCAGCTTCGCTGACCGCCTCGCGACAGCAGGCTGCCGGCTGCGGGCTGCAATATTCGATTCCATCATGGAGGTTTGAGGAAGAAGCTCCTATTGCACGCTGGAGAGCCTTCCGTTAAGGACTGGGTGCGGCGGGAAGACTCAGGAAAGCAGATTCCTCGCGGACTGAAGTCTGCTCGGGATGACAAAACGGAAGGGACTTATTGGCACGGGTGATGTCGTGCCCTTCCCAAAACCGTCCCGAACTCGGATTTTTCCGCAGCCTACTGGGAGCTAAAAGCAAACACTAAAAGCTGGAGGCTAGAAACCGACAGCGTATTTACACATGCCAATCTTAATCGCCATCGCGGTTTTCTTTCTGGTTGCTTTGCTGGTCTTTATGCTCGGCTGGTCCCTCGATCAGCGCAGTGCCAAGGCTCGCCTGCTCCGCGAACGTTTGGAAACAGTAGAGAAAACAGCGGAACGCAAGCCCAGCGAGGAACTCGCGCTGGTGCGGGACGAGATGTTGAGCAAATTCCCGGCGCTCGACAACCTGCTGCGCCGTTCCGAACGGATTTCTGATTTGCAGACGTTACTTTCTCAAGCTGGTGTGCGCATGCGCGCGGGCAATGTTTTGGGACTTTGTGCGGTCAGCGGAGCAGTCCTTGGGTTCGTCGCCTTTGTCGTGAGCGGCCCGTTATCCGGAAACGAGTCTTTGCTGTTCACGGTTGTTGGTGTGATCCTTGGGGCACTGATGCCCTACTCGTTTGCATCCTACCGTCGCAGCAAGCGTTTCCAGAAATTCGAGGAACTGTTCCCTGAAGCTATCGATACCCTGGCGCGTGCAGTACGTGCAGGGCACGCATTCACCACTGCGCTGGAGCTGATCGCCAACGAAGTTGGCGAGCCGGTCTCGTCCGAATTCCGCAAGCTTTTCGAAGAACAAAAATTCGGCCTTCCTGTGCGCGATGCGCTGCTAAACCTCACCGAGCGGGTTCCGCTCGTAGACGTGAAATTCTTTGTCACTGCGGTGATGTTGCAGCGCGAAACCGGCGGCAATCTGGCGGAAATTCTTGACAACCTCTCCTACATGATTCGCGAGCGCTTCAAGATTATGCGCCAGGTGCGCGTGCATACGGCTCAGGGACGCCTCACCATGATGCTGCTGATGGGATTGCCGCCGATAATCGTCATCAGCATGCAGATATTGAATCCGAGCTTCATTCAGCCCTTATTCTCAGATCCGATCGGACACATACTGATTGTGGCCGGTATCACCTTGCAGACAATCGGCTATTTCATTATCCGAAAGGTGATTCAGATTCAGGTTTAGGTTATGGCACTGGCGCTCGCAATCGTTTTGTTCCTCACTGTTGCGCTCGGGGTGTTTTCCTTTGGCGCGGCGGCGTATGCTCCATCTTCGGTGCTGGGCGCCCGCTTGCGCGCACTCGGCTGGCAGAAGACTCAGCCGCGTGAAAAGCCTGCATTTAGGGAACGGTTGGAGCACGCCCTCGATCCCCTCAGTAAAGCTCTGCCGCTGTCGCCAAGTGAAGTCTCGCGCACACGCAAATGGCTCATCCAAGCGGGCTATCGCGAGCCCCGCCATCTCACCATGTACGTTGGCAGCCGTGTGCTGCTGGCGTTGGTTGGAATGCTGGGCGTGGTCGCAGTCGAGCAAGGCTTCGATCTTCTGCTGATGATCGGCGTCGGCGCTTTTGGCTTTTTTGTCCCGCGTTTCGTGCTGAAGCGCATGATCAAACACCGTCAGCGCCGCATCACCATCGCATTGCCCGACGCGCTCGATCTTACCGTCATCTGCGTGGAGGTCGGCCTCGCGCTCGATCAGGCGCTTCAGCGGGTTGGGGAAGATCTCAAGCACTCGCATCCGGACTTGAGCGACGAATTTTATCTTGTGAATCTCGAAATGCGCGCCGGCAAGCCGCGCGCGGAAGCGCTGCGCAATCTGAGCGAACGCACAGGCGTCGACGATGTTCGCGCTCTGGTAACCACCCTCGTCCAGACTGATCGCTTCGGCACAAGCGTTGCGAGCGCGCTGCGCATGCACTCGGAAACACTGCGAACGGAACGCCGTCAGCGCGCAGAGGAGCAGGCGGCCAAGACTACGATTAAAATGATAGTTCCCTTGGCAGTGTTTATTCTGCCATCCATTATTTTTGTGACCCTGGGGCCGGCGATGATCCAGCTATTTCGCCAATTAAGCCAGGGTCGCTGAAGGTTTTGCAAGGTTAGCTGTGCATTCAGGAGCAGTAATGTCAGTCCCGGGCCCCACAGCATATGCTTTCAACCGCACACGCGAAGCTTATCTGGCCACTCACTTGCGAATCGCGGAAACACACTGGTCTCGGTTTCGCGGATTGATGTGCACTGATTCCAGCAGCTTTTTCGAAGGATGTGGTGTGTGGCTTGTTCCTTCGCGGGGAGTGCACACTTTTGCCATGCGGTTCCCCATTGATGTGCTCTATCTCAACCGGGAAAAAATGGTGGTTCATCTCGAAGAAAATCTCAAACCCTGGCGGCTGGCCCCAGTTCGGATGAATGCCGTCTCGGTTCTGGAGCTTCCTGCAAACACGCTGCATTCAACGCGCACTGCCGTCGGCGACCAAGTCGAGATCGCTTCAGCATCGGAGGCGGCCCTGCTGTGAATGACGCCCCCAAACTGCTGGTCGACTGGTCGTCGCCATGGGAGGAATTTCGCACTGCGATTCGTCCTGCGCTGAGGCGTTCACCTGAACGTCTTTCGGGAGAAGCACGCACCGGCTTATTTCCGTATAGAGGTATTTTGGTTTCGTGGGTCTTGGAATCCGCCGTGCTGCTCGCGGCGATAGTGCTGCCAGAGAAGTTCGCGGCCATGCAGCCCTATCAGCCGCCGCCCATGCCAAAATATGACGTAATCTACTATTCCGGCGACGAACTTCCGCGCACAGAAGATGCTGGCGGCGCGCAGACAGGCCGCTCGGGGAGCGCCGGTGGCCAGGAAGCGTATCACCGCACGCAGACGATTCGGGTAGCCCGCGGAGATTCGCTTCGGGATAAGGTTGTGGACGCCCCCAAGCTCGACCTGCCTCGCTCTGATTCGGCTGTAGCAAACCTGCTGGCTTATAAAGGCGTCCCCGGCCCGCCTCCTGCAGAGGGGCTGCAATCTTCGCTACGAACTCCCGCGATGCTGTTTGCGCCTATTGCGCCCGCACCCGATGTGCAACGCGACAGATTACAAGCCGCGCCGTCGCTGAATTCCGCGGTGGTGCCGCCAAGCTCCAACATGCAGCGCGACAAGTTTCAAAGCGCCCCGGCACTCACGACAAGTGTGATCGCGCCCAGTCCAGATGTTCAGCGCGAAAAAATAATTGCTACGCCAGCACTGAACACCGGCGTGATTGCGCCCCCACCGACGGGGCCTCAGACAGATGCGACCATGCTCCGTTTGCCCGGCTCGCAAAGCCTACAGGTCATCCCACCGCCGGTTTCAGCGCCGGTCCAAGCTACAAATTCCAATCCGCGACTTGCATTGCCCGCAAGCGTGGTGGCTCCTCCGCCGACTCAGATTACTCGCGATGTCGCTTCCGCAGGCCCAGGTTTCGGGTCCGGTGATCTGCGAAAGCAGATTGTCCCTCCACCAGCGCAATTGGGCGGAGGCTCGGACGAGCACCGTACCTTTGGCGGCTTGGGAAATGGCTCCGTCGTGCCTCCTCCGAGCCAGTTAAGCGGGGCGTCCGCAGGACGGTACCAATCGAGCGCCGGAGGAGGGAATGGGCTCAGCGGGAACGTTGTACCGCCTCCGGCACAATTAGGAGGCGGGGTAGGGGGCACTTATCAAAGCGGCGGAGGTTTGGGCGGCACATTCGCAGGCGTCGTGCCGCCGCCACCCGGTTCAATTGGTGGTTCGCTATCGGGTCATGGGCGGGGAAGTCGAGGCGCTGGATTTGGCGGTGCTCTCGACGTCGGGGACATCGCCGCGCCGCCCAAAAGCGGCGGCACAGGGTCTGGAACCGGAATCATCGCATCAGATCGACCGGGCTCCAAGATAGGAGTTCCCGGTAACGGCGGCGCCGGATCATTGGCCTTATCGCCGTCAGGCGGTGAGAAAGCCGGCTTGGGCGGATCCGGAGGTGGCACAGGCATCGGTCGCGGCAACGGGCCGGGTAGCGGATTTACTGGCGAAGGCTCCGGCGCGGGAAAGGAAGGCAGAGGACGCGGTTCTGAGGTGATGGCACGGGGCGGAACGTCACGGTACCCAGGCCCGGGCGGCGCGGGCAGCGGAACAAATGGAAATCCCCCGATGCGTGGCGTGGAGGTAAAAGGTGGTAGCAGCAATGTTGTGACATTGCCCAGCTTCGATACTGAGGCTAACGACCCCTCGCTCGCAAAACGTTCTGCCAAGGATGCCAATCGCAAGGGCCCTGACATTACCATCGTCGCAAGTGCCCGAGCGGGTGGCGCCTTTAATTTCTACGGCGCGTTGAAAGGCGACAAAGCGTACACCATCTACTTCGAAACGTCGCTTGGGCCGACGGTCTTGCAGTATACCGATCCAGCGTCTTCGTCGCATCCATACGCGGAGGATCTGATTGCGCCGCAGATCTTACGCTCCGATCTTCCTCAGAACCTGCAGCGGTCGCGGCTTGTTGTTGCATGCATTCTTGACCGCTCCGGATTGCTGCGTAATACCAGGGTTATCGAATCAGGCACGGGGGAGGACACCGCAAAAGTTCTTGCTGCTCTTTCGACCTGGAAATTTACCCCCGCGTTGCGTGGCGAGCAGCCCGTCGAAGTTACTGTGTATCTTGGATTCAATATCGACACCAAAGATAGGTTTTAGGTCTGAACATCGATGCAGGCGCCTGGCTACTTCGAACCCGCGCCTTGCTTGCGCTCCAGTAACACCGCCACCTGATCGGAATACGCGACTCGCCATCGGCGAGTTACTTCCAGCATATTTGCCAATGACGATCCCCAGGGCATCAACACCCAATTGATGTGTCTCTCATCCAGAACCTTGTCCCATCCGGGCGCCAGCCGAATTGCGGTCAGATATTCGCGCAGAAACTCTTCGCCATAGAGGTCGTGACGGTCGTCTACGAAGACCTTCATGTTTGGATAGAAGCGGTAAATAAAATATCCGCCCCAGGAATCCAAGGTAAAGATCGGCTGGTGGATGCCGCGTTCAGCGAACACTTCGGCAGCTTGGACGGGAAACCGTTTATCGTCGAAATGCGTGCTCATGAGTTGATGCGAGCCGATCTTGCCGGCCTGAATGCAGACAAAGAGTCCGAATATCACGGCGACAACAGGCCAGAGATGTCCATGTAAGCGTTGTTCCAGGCCACCCATGCGCATCGCGAAGGAGCTGCACCGCGACAAAAACCTACGCGTCCACGTCGGCAATTCTGAGTTGTTTGCCGCGTCGCGTACCGCCGCGGAAAGCAGAGGACCAGCAACGAGAATCAGCAGAATCGAGGCGACAGGCAGGTTGCGCGAGGCAAACAGCCCACTATACGAAGCAAACAATACTACCAGCAACTGCGAAGCTCGCACCTTGCCATGCGCTACGTAGAAAGCAATGATCGTAACCACCAGCAAAATTGCAAAACACTCTTGCGCGACACCGTGAAAATCCGGCGAGCGGAATTCGTCAATGTGGTTCATCAAAAAGCGGTTGGAAAGATAGTGATAGATGTGCACATGGAGCTTGTATCCCTGAGGGTTTAGGAAAGTCGCCAGGAATGAAAGCATGGCTACGACCGACAATTGCTTAATCCATAACCTAGAAGCTCGCCGGGCCTGGGAATCTTTATTTCTCCAATACCCGATCACTGCCGCGATCCAGTACAAACCGAGCAGCGCCAATCCGAACAAAAATCCGCCGTGCAGATTCACCCAAAGCAACATGAGCAGCGGCAAGAAGAACAGTCGTTTTCTTTTTTCTGGCGACACCTCCGCTAAGTCCAACAAGTGAAACCAAAGAGTGAACAGCCAACTGAGGACGTGCGGACGCGCCAGGAAATGGATCATCGCGGCACCCATGGCAAGCAGCAGGAGCACCAGAGAAATCTGCACTAAACTTCCGCGAGCAAGCAGAATGCGGAACGTGAGGGCAAACGTGCATGCAATCACGATGGCAGTGAAAAACACAACTCCATTCAATCCCAGCCACTGGTGAATCCCGCCGATGATCACATCGTAAAGCCATTCCCAGGCCACCCATGGGCGTCCACTCATCGTGTAGGAAAAAGGATCGACACGCGTGACTGCGTGCGTGCGAAGCATGAGCTCGCCATTGCGGATGTGCCATCCGATTCCAGCGTCGCCCAACAACCGCGACGAAAGCGCACTGTAACTCAACGAGAAAAGCACGACGATAAAGATAAGATCGGTGACTGAGGGCAGGATGAGATGAATCCAGCGAGGCGAGCTTGCCGCTGCATCAAGATTAGCCTGCGATGTGTTTTGGCCTAAAGCGGATGGCATGAACCCGCAGCCATGTTAATCGAATTTTAGGGATTCGGGAGGATCTTTGAAGCCTTCTACAAAAGCGTCTAGAGGGATGAGAAATCTTATTTCTCGGCGACCTTGGCGTTCTCTGCGGTTTAAAGCTTTTAACCGCAAAGGACGCTAAGAAAATCCGCAGAGTTCACTAAGAAGGCGTGCAGTTTCGGATAGCCTCAATGAAATTCCAAATATCCAATGCCCACCCGCATGTGATGCAGGAGCGCGTCTGAAACGCTGGCGGCCATCGTCAAGCCGAGAATCACATGGACTACGCCCAACGGAAAGATATTCCGATAGCGGCGAAACATTTCGCAAAAGAACAAGCCGGCGAGGAAACTGCCAATCGTCAGGATCGGATTCGGAATATGAGCAGCTGCGAACAAAACTGTAGTAACGAGAACCGCGCGCCGGCTGCCTAGCAACGATTCTAATCGTACAAAGAAAAACGACTGCAGCATGAATTGTTGCAGAAAGGCCCAAATGGCATACTGCCAGGCAGTCCGCAAAGGCATGGCGTGGGTTGGACCAGCATCGGCTCCCATCAAAGCAGCAAAGAGCCAAAGTGCGATTGCCAAGATCAATCCCGCGCCTACAATCCACGTAATTGCTTTCGCCGAAGGGATCGTCACGCCCATTTCTCGCAAAGAGTACGGCCCGCGGGATGCCATCACAATAATGAACCCCGCGGTAAGGATCATCCAAGCGAGATCCAATCGCCCCTGAGGAGTCCACAAAGCTGCTTCCAACAGACCGTATCCGAACGCGATCTGTAACCAGATAGCAAGGGCCGGCCGGGTAAAGAGGCCCTGCTTTGCCGAGGGGTAAAAAGCTGAGGACACGGCTTCCCCAGGAAAACTTTTCGAGACTGTAGCCACCGGTTGGAATCATATAAAGTACAGGGATGGACGGCAAGCCCAGTCCGCATGTGGTTGTAATCGGCGCCGGCTTTGGAGGCCTGCTCGCCACGCGAACACTGGCGCGATATCCGGTCCGCGTCACCGTAATCGACCGCAGGAATTTTCATACTTTTCAGCCGCTGCTCTATCAGGTCGCGACGGCCGGCCTGTCCCCCGGTGAAATCGCCGCCCCGATTCGCTGGATTCTTCGAGGCTATCGCAATGTTCAGGTGCTTCTGGGGGAAGTAGAAGATTTCGATCTTGCGCGGAAAATTGTGAAGCTTCGCGACGGTGACATTCCTTACGACTATTTGATCGTTGCTGCGGGCGCGAGCCATGCTTATTTCGGTCACGATGAATGGGAACCTCTGGCCCCTGGCCTCAAGACGGTGGAAGATGCCATCGAAATTCGGCGGCGCGTATTGTTGGCGTTTGAGCTGGCGGAGCGCGACGCGGCCGAAACTGGCAGGCACGCGCCACTCAACTTTGTTGTGGTTGGAGGAGGTCCAACTGGCGTTGAGCTCGCGGGCACGCTTGCCGAAATCGCACATAACGTTCTTAAGAACGAATTATTCGGAAGACCTGTCGCGCAGCGCTGAAGAGCAACTAAAGCATCTCGGAGTGGAGGTTCACACCAATGCCATGGTGACCGGCATAGTGCCGGCTGCCGTGTTGATGGGCAAGACACGATTGCCGGCGGCAGTGGTCTTGTGGGCTGCTGGAGTTGCGGCGTCGCCGTTGGGCAAGAAGCTGGGCGCACCGCTGGATCGTGCGGGACGCGTGCTTGTCAATCAAGGCCTGAGCATTCCGGGCCACCCGGAAGTTTTTGTCATTGGCGATCTGGCTTCACTGACAGACGAAAAAGGAAAGATGCTGCCGGGAGTGGCTCCGGTCGCCATGCAGGAAGGAAAAGCGGCGGCTCACAACATCGGACGTGAAGTGCGCGGCGAACGGCGACAGAATTTTCACTATTTCGACAAAGGCAGCCTGGCGACGATTGGCCGCGCCGCGGGCATTGCAGAGTTCGGCAAGATTCACATCAGCGGATTTCTGGCGTGGCTGGCATGGTTGTTCATCCACATCTTCTTCCTGATCGATTCCGCAATCGATTACTCGTCATGATCCAGTGGGCGTGGTCGTACCTCACGTACGAACGGGGCGCGCGGCTGATCACTGGCGACATGTCCTTGCCAAGCTGGACAGAGCTGCAAGCTGAGCAGGTGCGGGCAGATCAAGATAAGGTCAGTGCTTGAAAATCGGCCCAGGAGCTATCAGCTATTTCATAGATTGGCTTGGCACGGTGGGGCTAACGTAGCTGGTGTAATTGCCGTCCTCGCCAACAACGAGGCTTCTTTGTGGCGAGTGTTCTTGGTTTCGATGGGTTGCTTCTCGGCCGTGATTCCCATCTGTTCGAGCGCCTGTCAACTGCATTGATCACTAAATTTGTTCTCCGTTTGCGATACAGTCAACCAGAGGTTTAGACGAAAGGGGTGCGTATGAGTAGAGCCCGCATGGTGATTGTGCTAGTGATGCTGACCGTGCTAGCCGTCACTCTGACAGGTGCGTTTCTGACTCGCGGGGTGATGGCAGATCTTCCGTTCCTGCAAGCCAGGAAGGGGAGCTGGACGGGAGCCTATGTGCCCCTTGGAATTGTGGATCAACGGCCTTGGCAGACCGCGGCGACTCTGGCGGCCTTGGCCCAGTCGGCGGAGGAAAAGAAGCTTGCCAGGGACGCCGAGCGTCTTGCGGATCACGAAGTTGACCAGGCGTTCTCGCAATCACTAAGGCAGGCAAGCCTTGCAGAACCAAAGCTAACCGACAAGGCGCTAGCATCGCAAAAAAGGGCCAACGAGCTTCAGGAGACTGTCAGGAACGATGAGGCTCGGATCGCTGCACTCAGTGCAGCCGCGGGCGCGAAATCGGCGGGCACAATTTCCAATGGTAGCGACCTGGAGATTGCGAAGGCGCAACTTGGTCTCGACCAAGCCGAGCTGGCTGATTCGATCGAGGATCTCGCCCGCGAAAGCGGAGATCAGAGACTCAAGCTGCAACAGGAACTAGCGGCGCGTCAAGCCGCAATGAAGCAGTACAAGGATCGCGCCTCTGAGGACGACGGGCAGACTGCTGTCATCTCAGCCGAACAGTACCGGACGTTAGCCCAGCAGCTATCAACGTGGCGCTCTCTGCGCAACAGGAAGCAATTGATCGCGCAGGCTGAGCAGTTGGCGAAGGACGACGTGGCGGCGCTGACAGCCGATCGGGAAAAACTGAGGGCAGAAGCCGCTAGCCTTGCTGCCAAGCCCGTACGAGAATCAGATTCCGAAAGAATCGAGCGGCTGCAAAGGATAAGCACTCAGCAAAACATCCTGAGCATCCTCAATGATCGACTGGGAGCACAACAGCAGCTTGTGGGTCTCTACGGGCGATGGGGACAGCAGGTCGAGTTACAGCAAAAGATCGTGATTCACCTGATATTGCAGTCACTGGCATTCATTGCGGCCATCTGCATTATGGTGATCCTGGCGGGCTGGGGACTTCAGCTGGCGTTGGAGAAGATCGTTCACGATTCTCGCCAGAAGCAAACGCTGAAGACAGTTCTGAACCTGGGAACGCAACTGGTCGGCCTGTTTCTAATTCTGCTGATCATTTTCGGTGTACCACGGCAGATGCCAACGATCCTGGGTCTGGTGACCGCAGGACTGACAGTGGTGTTCCAGGACTTTATCCTTGCATTCTGCGGTTGGTTTGTTTTGATGGGGCCAAACGGAGTGAGGGTTCGGGACTGGGTAGAGATTGATGGTGTCGGCGGCGAGGTGGTACAGCTTGGGCTGTTCCGTACCTGGCTGCTGGAGACGGGAAACTGGACTGCCCATGGCCATCCTACGGGGAGAAGAGTCTCGTTCTTGAACGGCTATGCAATACGTGGCAAGTATTTTAACTTCTCAACTGTAGGACAGTGGATGTGGGATGAGATTAAGGTAAGCGTTCCTCCGGGCACGAGTATCCATCTGCTTCTCAAGTCGATTTACGAAGCGACGGTGAAGATAACGGAAGCGGACGCAAAAAGGGCGGAAGCGGAATGGAAGAGGGTGACGCACGAAGAAGGATCGCCACAGTTCAGCGCCATGCCGTCTGTGAATCTTAGGCCGGCGGGAGCCGGTGTCGACATCGTGATTCGCTATATCACGCGTGCCGGAGTAAGAGTTGAGACCCGCAATCGTCTGTTTGCGGTGATCGTTGAGCTGATGCAGGGCGAGTCGAAAGAGGATAGGAGTCTTGCTCCACTTACGCCGCAAGGACCGCCGGACAGGGCATTTATGAGATGAGTTGTAAGTCTGATACGAAAAGGTCTTAACCGCAGAGCGCGCGAAGGTATTCGCAAAGCGCGCAAAGGTCCAGGTTTATCGCCCGTTGCTTTGGAAATTTACGGCTGTCGTATTTCCGCCGCAAATCACGACACCTACCCGCTCACCGGATTTTGCCTGATATTTGCCCGAGAGCAGTGCCGCAAAGGCAGCCGCGCCTCCAGGTTCTGCAGCGATCCGCAAGACGCGCCACAAAGCCTCCTGAGCGGCCTCGATTGCCTGATCTGAAACTAACGCCACGCGATCGATGTAACTCTGAGCGATCGGAAACACCAGCTCGCCCACTCGCTTCGGCGCGAGCGAATCGGCGGCAATTCCCCCCGCCGGGGCGTCCACCGGATGCCCGGCTTCGAGTGCCATCGCCAGCGTTGGCGCAGCCTCTGGCTCGACGCCAATAATCTTCAAACGCCCCGCATACCAAGCTGCGATTCCGCCAATTAAGCCGCCCCCACCGACCGCGACCA
>QIAB01000036.1:89262-128529 GCA_003225455.1 Acidobacteriota bacterium | reverse complement strand
AAGCATGCACCTGCATCGCTCCCGATTCCGCAGCCCATTCCTGGCTGGCCGCAAGGGAGTCGGCATATCGATCACCGGTAATTACCAATTCCGCCCCGTAACTGCGAATCCTCTCGATCTTCGACGTTGACGATACTTTCGGCACGAAAATTCGAGCCGGGACACCCAGCCGATGAGCCGCGAATGCAACGGCTGCGCCGTGATTCCCTCCCGAAGCCGCTACGATGCCAATCGACGGCACCTTCCTCACGAGCAGGTTGGTCATTGCACCGCGCGCTTTGAACGATCCCGAATGCTGCAGCAACTCGAGCTTCAGAACGATGCTGATTCCGGGCAGCCCGAAATCAGCTCCATCGACCTCAATCACTGGTGTTCGCCGCACGTGCGCGCGGATCAGCTTGTAGGTGCGGGTGATTTGTTCACGGTCAATGGCAATGGCGGGCTGGGTCGCAATACTTTCTTTTGGCATGACTGCTAGCATAATTAGACTATTTCGTTCTTGTCTACGACTCGGGCTACGGAAGACTCCGTGGAGCAGCAACACACACCAATCGAAATTCGCGCGGCAGCTCCGGAGGATATCCCGGATTTACACAAGCTGATTGAGGCCTCCGTGCGGGGTTTGATGCCGCAGGGATACACAAAAGATCAGCTCGATGGCGCGCTAGGCACGCTGCTGGGCGTGGATACTCAGCTTATTGCGGATGGAACGTACTTCGTGGCCGAAGCGGTACTGGGTGACAAGCCCACGCTGGTCGGTTGTGGCGGATGGAGCAAACGCAAGACTTTGTTTGGCAGCGATCATCGTCCGGGACGGGAGGATGCGCTTCTTGATCCGGGCAAGGATGCAGCCAAGATTCGCGCGTTCTTCGTCCATCCGGAATGGGCTCGGCGCGGAATCGGAAGCAGAATTCTCGAAGTTTGTGAGCGCGCTGCGGAGGCCGGAGGATTCCGGCGCTTCGAAATGGGCGCCACGCTTACGGGTGTACCGATGTATCGCGCGCGAGGATACGTCGAATCCGAGCGTATTGAAGTGCCGCTTGCGAATGGCGCGTCCCTGTCGGTGGTACACATGAGCAAGGCGACTCGCCAAACCTAAACGGCTATCGCGTGGTTGAAACTTCGCGTTCGGTGACAATCTCATTCACATGAGGGACGGTTACACGGTCGCGTCCTCCAGCCTTCGATTCGTACAGGCATTCATCAGCTTTACGCAGCAGTTGTTCCGCAGTGGTTCCATGCTGGGGGAAGGCCGCGAGACCAATGGACAGTGTCACGGGGTCAAGGGCGTGCTCGAGATGCCGAATCCTGACCTTCACGAGCTCGTGGCGCAGGGCATCTGCGCGCTTAGCGGCGTCTTCAATCGATGCCTCGGGAAGGATAACGGAGAACTCTTCGCCTCCATAGCGGCAGATTACATCCTCTGCGCGAAAGTGGCTGCGAAACACTTGCGCGATGGTTTTCAGAACCAAATCTCCGGCGTCATGTCCCCAGGTGTCGTTAAAACGCTTGAAGTGATCGAGGTCGATCAAGGCCACGGTGACCGGATGCTGCTTGCGCCGGGCACGATGCAGTTCGCGGTTGAGGCTCTCCTGCATAATGCGGCGATTGAAAAGGCCGGTGAGCGGATCGCGGATCGATTGCTCACGAAGCGTCTCTCGCAGCCGCAGACTGGCTAAAGCGATTTCCTGTGCTTTTCGGAAACTTGCTGATCGCCATCTTTCGCGGCAAGCAGCGACCCGTACTGCAAATGGAGCAGACCCACAACTTCACTCTGCGCCATCATAGGCACGCAAAGCACAGCCACAGCATCCTGCGACATGAAATGAGAGCATAGGATTCCGTCTGATGCTGGTTCACTCCAATATGCCCGTCCGCGACGGACCGCCCAGCAGGCTGGTGGAGCAAACGATGACTCTGAGATGTGCGAATTGCCCCACGAAGCAGTTGCCTCAACCACATCGGGTGTTGAGTTGAACTCAAACAGCATTCCTGAGACTGCGTCGGCAAAAAGCTTCCGGCAGAGTCTAGAGACCACAGAGCGCGCTTCCAATGTATTGGCGCAGCATTGCAGCATGTCTCCCATTTCGTTGAGCAGCGCCATTTGGGTGGTTCGCAACTGCAACTCTTCGACCCAGCGTTTGAGTGAGGCAGCATCGTTCTCTGCCTGCTCCTGTGCTCTTGCACGCTCAGAAATGTCGTTGTAGATGGCATAAGCTCCCTCGACACGGCCCTCACGACGCAAGGGGACCGCATTGATCTCAACGTCGATAAATTTCCCGTCGCGGCGGAAGTGGCGGATCGTCTCATGCACGGCTTGCCCGGCAAAAACCTGTGCTGATAACTCCCGCATCTGATCGAGTTCGTGTCTCGCAGAGAGTAACGACTCCAGAGTTTTCCTCGACATTTCTCGGGCGCTGAATAGAAAAATGCTTTCGAACACTGCATTACATAATTGAACGCGACGCAAAGGATCGAGCACAACGATCCCAAACGGGCTATTTTCGATCAGAGAATGCAAGTGTAGAGTCTGTTGGTGCAGCTCGTCGCCAATGCGATCTCTCTCGCTGACGGACGATCCAACCATCAATCCGGTAAAAGAAACCGAAAGCATCAGAGTACCCAGTCTGACAGTAGGAATCGACTCGGGGATGAAGATCCGCAATGCAAGTACGACACCAAAGTTAAATAGAAGAATCGCAATGCTAACTCTGGCTATTCCCCGGCGCATGGCGATCCAAATGATCGGAAGAAAACTCAGGTAATAAACCCCGAGCCTTGACAGCGATGGGCCGAACATGAGCCAGAGCACCAAAACGAGAGCGAGAAGCTGGGCTACGGTCTCGAGTGCCTCGGCAACTGTCATTCCAGCAAACCCTCTCAATTCTTGAGACCCGCTGGCGTTTGGCGCAAACATCGAGAGCTGCTTTCTGACCCAAGGTAATACGTGGATCAGGAGAGTCGGACCTATGCTCAGCAGAGCGATTGCGTCGCCGCTGTACCAGCTGAAAGCCGAGAGCCAACTTTGGTCCCAGGTAAGTGAGTGATCGGCGAGCAGACCGCCCACACCAGCCGCAGTGGAGAAGGCAGCTGCGGCTAGCGCCCCCACCGCATAGCGCACGACGTCGCGGCGATGCGTGAGATTAAAATCGATGCGCCATCGTCGCCGTAAGATCAGCGCGGCGGCGGCATAGGCGGCAATGCCGAGCGGGTCAAGTGCGAGGCTCCAGGAAAACAGCCGCTGATGATAGAACATCACCAAAGACAGCAAATCCGCAATAACAACCAGCGGCGCATACCAGGGGCTCACGCCGAGCATCACGGCAAATGCCAGGCCATTGGCGGGATACCACACGGTAAATCCCGTCCTGCTCTCCAAGATAACGCCCGAACGTGTGAGCAACAGATAGGCACCAAGAAAGCAAATTCCCAGAATTATCCGACCTAGTAATGGTCTTAAGCGTGAAGTGCGGGACTTGGCCTCGGGCGAGGCAGGCGGAGTTATGTGCTCCCTGGTCTGGAGAGGCATGGAACCGGGCATACTTATCCCCTATCGTGGAGTATCGGCAGACAGGGGCAAAGCAACAGTTACTTGATAAGGGCGCGAGTTACTAGCGGGAAATCTGCAGCACTGCAGCGGCCTTAATTTCACTTTTCTTTAGCGCCTGCAATGCCAGGTTGGCCTGCTCCAAGTCGAAGACCTGGACTTCGGTCCGGATGGGAACCTCTGCCGCCAATTCGAGGAATTCTCTTACGTTCCTGGCGTGTGCTGTTAGCGACAGAACGAATCTGCCGCTCCTCGTAGAGAAGCGAATACTCCATTTGCGGAATGGGACTCATCGTCACTCCTGCGAGGGCGAGTATGCCGCCCTTGCGCAGAACGCGAAGAGCCTGCGGGACAAGAGAGCCTGCCGGGGCAAAAATGATTGATGAGTCGAGCGGGCGGGGAGGCGAATCTTCCGCCGCGCCCACCCAAACTGCTCCGAGTTTCTGCGCAAGGTCGCGATGCGCTTGAGATCGAGTGAACACGTAGGCTTCACAGCCCTCGTGGCGTGCAAGCTGCAAGACCAGATGCGCCGAAGCACCGAAGCCATATAGTCCGAGACGCGAATCAGCGTGTGCGCCGCTCAGCCGATATGAGCGATAACCAATTACACCCGCGCACAGCAGCGGGGCGGCATTTTTATCAGAGAAATTCTTTGGAATAGGATGCGCGAAGTCTTCACGTACGACCGCATACTCGGCATATCCCCCGTCAACGTGGTAGCCGGTGAACTGTGCTTCATCGCACAGATTCTCGAACCCGTGCCGGCAATAATCGCAGGTGCCATCGACCGAGTTCAGCCAAGGTATGCCGACCCGATCTCCCTCTTTGATTACGCGGACATCAGCGCCAACTCCATCTACGACGCCTACGATTTGGTGGCCGGGAATTACCGGGAGCTTCGGCAGCGCGAGGTCCCCTTCGGCGATATGCAAATCCGTGTGGCAGACTCCGCAGCAGCGCACTTGCAAGCGGACTTCGCCAGGACGAGGTATAGGAAGCGTGACTTCCTGTAGATTTAACGGAGAGGCCGTCACCTCAGCGGGCCGTTCCAGAACCATCGCGCGCATCCTGCAATTTTATCCATGAAATAGCTGGGCTGTGATGCGCCTCAGGGCGACAAAGGTCTGATCCCCTCGGTTTCTAACTTCGACATACGGAATGCAGGGGAGTGACTAGACTACATCCTTACTTAAAAAACTCCCCCATATCCGTCGCCCCGGCCGCGGCTCCCGGCAGACTGGCGATGCCCAGAGCTTCAAGCGTCGTTCGAAGCGTGCTTTCGTGCTGATAAAAGGTGGTCCACTGAAATCCCACTTTAGCTTTCGGGCTGAGCAGGACCATAGCGACATGGCCGCCGCCATGATTGAAGTCAGAGAGGTCTGATTCGTCGAATACGATGATTAGCAATCCATCGGTCTGAAACGCCGAGCTGTTCAATACCCCGCCGATGTTTGTCTTCAGCCACTGGTCGGCGGCGTTTAATTTCTGGGAGTCGGTGCAATCAGATCCGCCATCCGGGCAATCGTGAGCATCGTCCCGCGCATTGGGAACGATGAACGAATAATTTGGAACCTGATTATTCGTGAGGTCAGCACTGAGTTGCCCAATTGGAACCAGATTGCTGGCTTGCGCGGGGCTGCTCAAGACATCGGAAAAATACGCGAAAGGATTGTGGTGCTTCAGATACGGGGGAGAATCCGGGCCAGTGTATCCCACCGCCGGTAGGCTTTCCGCATAGCTCTTCCAAGTCTTGCCAGCAGCGACAAGCTCACGCACAACATTATCGTCACTCACCGTCCCGGAGAAGTTGTCGTCGGTCGTGATCGGCTGACCCGTGGTCAGCATGAAGTAATTCGGAATGGAAGGATGCGCGTTCGCGAAATACTGCTTGGCTAGACCTCCTTGAGGAACCAGGCTGTTTAGATATGGCATCGCAGGATTGCCGATCACCTCGGAGTAGCTGTGATTTTCTTCGACGACCAGGAAGACGTGTCCGAGTTGGGAAACCAGTTTGCTGCCGGGTGAGTTGCCGATTCCCAGACCTCCGCAACCCCCGCACCCAGCAATGATGCCAGCGGTCAACAATAAGCGCCAGAAACGCGTTCGCATAAGCCAGGATCCAGTTCCGCGGAACATTTTTAGACTCGGGGCCCCAGCCCGGAGTTGTACTTCCCGAATGCGAAAAACCGGGCCTCGATTTGCGCTCTGCCCGTAGCCTGTGGGTGTAGAATCGCGTTTGTAGGGACACCAAGCTTCACGGGAGCCCTTCCCGCATTCGAGGCCTGCATGAACGTCCACATCAGTTATAGGGTCCATCGAACTCCTGATATTGAAAAAGAAATCAACCACCTGATTGAGAAGCTGCAGAAAAGACTGCAAGTCTTTCGTCCTGAGCTGGTGCACTTGAAGGGGAACATCGAGCAGAATTCACCGCGTGAGGGAATCATAGTTTCTTTCAACCTCCGGCTTCCGTCGGGGCAGATGGCAGTTCAGGAGTCAGCATCCACGGCCACAGCGGCAATTAAGGCAGCGCTGGATGATCTGTTGCAGCAGATCACAAAGCATAAGGACTTGTTGCGGAGCTCGCACAAGTGGCGGCACCGCCGCGCGGAAAAGCCGCGTGCTGAGCCGCGGGTCCCCTTTGAGCAAACCGTCGCCGCGGTGCAACCGCAGATGGTGTCATCGGACGACATTCGGTCGTATGTGAACGCAAATTTATCCCGGCTCGACCGATTCGTAGAACGCGAGCTCGTGTTTCGACAAAATGCAGAGCAGATTTCTGAGGGTTCTGTCACAAAAGAGGAAGTAATCGATGAGGTCATCGCCCGCGCCCTTGGTGATGGTGCAGAGAAACCCGAGCGGCTGACGCTCGAACCATGGCTGTACCGATTGGCCATCCGTTCCATCACTGATCTTGCCACTCGTGGGCAGGATAACTTCTCTTCTGTGCGCCTTGAAGATTCTGCACGTACGCCTAACGTTCGTGCCAGCGATGAGCCCGAGCTGCAGTATCATCAGCCGGATGAAGCCTTGACCGAAGAGAACGTGATCGCGGACACGCGCCTGGCAACCCCGGAAGAGATCGCTTACTCAGACGAGATGATTACGCTGGTGCAATTTGCGCTTGAAGGCGCTAAGCCGCGCGACCGCGAGGCTTTTATTCTGCAGGCGATCGAAGGATTCTCGATCGATGAAATCGCAGCCATCACCGATCGCAAGCCGGAAGACATTCGCGCCTCAATCTTAGCGGCGCGAGTGCATCTGCGCCGCTCCCCGCCTATCGCTAATCGTTTTAGAGACAAACTGCTTCAGAACACCGGCGCCGACTGAGTACAACCCTCAGGAGATGTGGTGATGATCACACGTGAAGATATCCGTGAACTGGCACAATTCCCGTACAGTGACGAAGACCGTTGCGTTGTGAGCTTTTATTTTCAACCGCGCAGGCCGCAGAACAAATCACACCGAGAAGAAGCTATTCTGGCGAAAGATCTGGTCCGGGAAGCGCTGCATGGGACCGAGAAGAACGGCAAGAACAAGTGCGCCCGCGCTGACCTGCAACGGGTCCTCGAACTCGCCGGCCACCTCCATGGCAACCAGGCCCGGGCCAAGGCGGTGTTTGCCTGCGGCAAACGTGATTTCTGGCGCGAATTTGACTTGCCTCCACAATTACCTGCAACGCAGTTGTTCGTGAACCGGCGATTTCATCTGAAGCCCCTTGCAATGCTACTGGGCGCACAGCCTCAGCTATGGATTGCTCTCGTCGATCGCCATCGAGCTCGTTTTTTCGATCTTCGCCTCGATGAATTACACGAGCACGACGCTATTTTTCGCCCACTGCCTCGTCGCGGACGCAGCGATGGCTTCGCGGGATACGATGCCGGGCATTCCGAGCGCAGCATCAATGACGAAGTTCTGCACCACTTCAAAGATGTGGCTGAGCGTCTGAAGCAGGCTCACGATCAGGGCCAGTACGAGAAGCTGATTATCGGGTGCCAGGACACGAACTGGCACGAATTTGAGCCGCACCTGCATCCGTATGTGAAAAAGCGGCTGCTAGGACGCTTTCCGGTTGACGTTGGAAGCGTCACGGATGACGAAGTGCGAGCACACGCCAACCGCATTTTTCAGGAGTCGCTCGATCGGCGTCGCCAGTCATTGGTGCAAGAAGTGCTTGGTCAGGCTAAAAGCAACGGCCGGGGAGTGACCGGTTTACGGCGCGTCTTGCGTTCGCTTGAGGTGGGCGAAGCCCAGACTGTACTGATGGGTGAAAACTATTCTGCACGCGCCGTGGAGTGCAGCGGCTGTTCCCATCTCGATTCCCACATGGTTCGTTATTGCCCACTTTGCGGCCGTGGGACGCGGGAACTGGAAAACGTTGGCGATGCCATTATTCCCGCGGCCATTCGCCGCGATGTCGAACTGCTGTACGTAAGAGACGATCCCGAGTTCGACCGCATCGGAAACATCGCCGCTCTATTGCGTTTCCGCACTGATCAGAGCCGTGGCGGAACCGCTGTGGCCTAGGCTGCAAACAGCAATCGTCGGTTCAGATAAGCTTTCCTTCGTGATCCGAATTTCCACTGGCTCGGGCAGTCCTGAGCAGCAGGCAATCGCGAGCTATGGCTTCTCGGGCGGATTGGCGACGCTGGAGTGGGCGACAATCTTCCACTGCCCGTTCATCGACTTCACCACGATAAGATAATTGCCCTCGACCACTCGATCACGCAAGGTAACGTTGTATGCGCCAGTGTCGTAGCCGAGATCACCAGAACGTTCGGCGTGAAGGCTGTGCACGACGTAATCGTGCGCTCCGCCGCTGGCTGATCTTTTGAATTCGGCGAGGATGGAATCGTACCCGTGCACTGAGCCATCCCAGCGCATGAGCACGGCTTCGGGAGCGTAAAGGGCGGCCACGGCCTCGGCGTGTCCGGCATTGAATTCCTGAACCCAAGTTTCGCGGAGCTTCTGCAGTTCGGCGCTAAAATCTTCGGGATTTCTCGGAACTGAACCTGCAGGGGGGCGCTGCTGAGACAGCGTTGTTGCGGCAAGAAGCAGAATTACCAAGAGATAATTTTTGCGCATCGATTCAGTCCTCCGATTGCCCTGCGCGAGAGTGCTAAATTTGCGTGCCCGACCGCGCTCCCAGATCTGGATTTTGGGAATGCGGGGGGGTCACATGCCCGGTAGCTTCATCCCCGCCAGCTTGCGCGCGAAACTGGCTTTGCCGATCTGCTTGAACATTTTGCGCATCTGCGCGTATTGGCGAAGCAGATTATTGACCTCTTGCACACTCGTGCCCGATCCGCGCGCGATGCGCTTGCGGCGGCTGCCGTTGATGACTTCATGATGCGTGCGCTCATGTGCGGTCATTGAGTTGATGATTGCTTCCACGCGGTTGAGCTGCTTCTCATCAACTTTATCCGCATGCTTCTGCAACCCGGCGAACGGTCCGATGCTGGGCAGCATCCCCATCAAGCTTTGCAACGAGCCCATCTTCTTGACTTGCCGCAACTGGTCACGGAAATCTTCCAGAGAAAATCCATCGCCGGCCAGGGCGCGGCTGGCCATCTCCTCGGCTTTTTTCTTGTCGACATTCTGCTCGGCTTTTTCGATTAGAGAAAGAATGTCGCCCATTCCTAGGATGCGCGAGACGATGCGATCGGGGTGAAACGGCTCCAGCGCGTCATATTTTTCGCCTACGCCGATAAACTTAATCGGCTGGCCCGTGACTTGGCGGATTGAGAGTGCTGCGCCGCCGCGCGCGTCGCCGTCCATCTTCGTAAGCACTACTCCAGTGAGTGTGAGCTTCTTGTGAAACTCGTCGGCCGAGCGGACCGCATCTTGTCCGGTCATGGCATCGGCAACGAACAGAATCTCCTGCGGATTAAGCAGCCGCTTCAGCGACTGCATCTCTTCCATGAGTTGATCGTCGATATGGAGACGGCCGGCGGTGTCTACGATCAAAACATCGGAGCCAGTGTTGATGGCCTCCCGCCGCGCTTCCTTGGCGAGGCGCTCGACGGTGGCCGTGTTTGCTTCTCCGACTTCGCCTTCGTACAAATTAGCTTTGATCGCCTGCGCGACCACTTTCAGTTGCTCGCGCGCTGCGGGACGATAAACGTCCACTGAAACCAGCAGCGGGCGATGGCCGCCATTTTTGAGCCAGTTTGCCAGCTTGCCTGAGGTCGTAGTTTTGCCGGAACCCTGGAGACCGGCCATGAGGACGACCGTAGGCGGCTGTGAAGCAAATTTCAGTCGCGCGGTATCGCGGCCCAGAGTCTCAATCAGCTCATCGCGGAGGATCTTGATGACCTGCTCGCCCGGCGAGAGCGCAGTCGCCACCTGCTGGCCGACTGCTTTCTCCTGAATGTGATCGATGAGCTGCTTTACAACTTTGAAATTGACATCAGCTTCCAGCAGTGCCAGGCGGATTTCGCGTAACGCCTCCTGAATGTTTTCTTCATTCAGGACGGCCTGGCCGCGCAGAGTCTTGAAGGCACGCTGTAGCTTTTCCTGGAGATTCTCGAACATGGGCTAGAGAATATTTTAGCAGCCACACAGTGAGAACCTTGTGTCTGCTGCGGAGGCCGGCAGCGGGAAACGCGAGTGAAAGCTCGCTGGCGGGTGAAGCTTCCGCTATATCAAAACCTCATCGATCTGAATGAGCGGCTCGATATTCGTGTAATTGGGAATATCTCCCATGATCTGTGCGCCGTGCTGCGCCATGGCGGAGGAGAACTCCTCCGCGCTGTTGATGCGTATTCGCGCGACGCAGATATGCGTAAGCGGAGCGTCGGTGGGAGAGGATAGCCCTTTACAAACTTCAATGCTTGTTCCCAGCAGCTGGACACCATAGGGATGTGCTTTCGCATGTAATAGTCGAAGTCAAACTTCGCGTCGTTCTTGTTCGGATACGCGACAGT
Organism: Acidobacteriota bacterium; assembly: GCA_003225455.1. Taxonomy (GTDB): domain Bacteria; phylum Acidobacteriota; class Terriglobia; order Terriglobales; family Acidobacteriaceae; genus QIAB01. The sequence goes on along the minus strand of QIAB01000036.1, from coordinate 118,056 downwards.
TACGTATTTCATTTGGACTCGTCCTCCAAAGAACGGGCATTATATGCGAGGTTCTCAAGCGAGTTCGCAAGATGTTATTTCGCCCCAAACACCTCTTGTGCTGCCACCACCGTATTGCAATGAATCGTCACTGTATCTTCCACACGCTGCGCGTATCCACCTGCGAACGTGACCATCACTGGGATTCCGCGCGCCTTCGCCACCCGGAACACTAATTCATCGCGCTTCTTCAATCCCTCGATGGTCAAATCTAATCCGCCGAGCTGATCCTCGCGATACGGATCCGCTCCCGCGATGTAGCAGATCAAATCCGGCTCAAACTGCCGCAGGCCGGAGCTGAGGGCGTTGTCGAGCCATGCGAGGTAATCTTCATCACCAATGCCGTCCGGTAAATCTACGTCGATGGACGAATGCGGCTTCCACGCCGGATAGTTATTGTGTTGATGAAGTGAAATCGTGAAAACGTCGCCTGAGTGCGCGCCGCGTATCTTTGTCCCAGATGATTTCAGCGTTGAAGCCGAGACCGATGGCAGCGGCTCGCTTGCAGTGCGTGTTCCCGCAAAGATAGCGGCCGTTCCATTGCCGTGGTGGACGTCGCAATCCACGGTCATGGCAGTGCGAATTTTGTCATCGCGCTGCATTCGGCGAATAGCGACAGCCACGTCGTGAATCATGCAGAAGCCTTCGCCGTGATCGGGGAAGGCATGGTGAAATCCGCCGCCAATGTTGAACGCAACTTTGTCTTTCAATGCATTCTGGGCCGCGAGGATCGACCCGCCCGCGGCCAGCCAGAAAGCCCGCACCAGCTCACGCGAATAGGGAATCTCCATCTGCATTTCTTCGAGAGCAGAGAGCGTGCCGGTCGTGAGCTTGTGTACGTACTCAGGGCGGTGGACGAGCAGAATATCCTGATCTGAAGCGGGTTGCGGCGCAAGGAAGTCCTCCGCCTCCGCAATTCTCGCGTCCAGCAGCTGCTTGTGCACAAGGCGGTATTTTTCCGCAGGAAAGACGTGGGCGCCGATAGGAAGATAGTAATCGTCACTGTAGACGAGTTTGAAAGGGAGCATGACGATCGAAGATCTATGATACTCGCGGGGCTTTGTCCGCATTGAACCAGCCCGCATTCAAACCGCCTTGGGCGGCTGGCTTCCCGCGATCGTGCGCAAGTAGAGCATGTAAAGCACAATCCCCAGATTGACGATCAGCACGCTTGCTCGAACGATTGTGATCCTGCGAAATAGTTCATAGATTTCAAACGGCAGATAGATCGCTCCCGAGATTAAAGCGACCCACTCCGCCCAGACTCGCGCTTTCCACAGTCCATAGGCTTCTACGAATCGCAGCGTGCAATAACTACCAGCGTAGGTCGCAAGTACCCAGAGTCTGGTGTCACTGAGGCGATCGGCTAGGTCCAGAAACCGGTGTGCGAAACGCCCGTCGAGATCGACATGAAGAAAATCGAGAATGCCTTCGACGAAATCCCAAAGATTACCGTGACGAACGAGAGAAAGGACTCCGAAAGCCAGGAGCAGCACAATCACTCCCTTCGCGAATTCGACGGTCGCAATCGCTCTGAGTGCCTCTAAATGATGCAATTCTCGCCGCTCTTCGGCGGTGCGCCGGCGATGATGAAAGATGCGCGTCGTAAGATTCATCGCGGTTGCAGCATGAGCTGTTCAGCGGGAGAGAAGATGCGGTTTCGAATCAGCACAATGCTGACCAGCGCTGTCAGGCCGGAGGCGAAGATCATTGCCAGAAGTAGCAAACTGATAAATCGTGCCAAAAATCGGGCGCGCCGGGGGCAGCATGCGCGCCATGAGTCTAGGAGATAGGCTGGAGACGCGCTCGCGAAAGCCCTTTTCAAACTCGCATACTCGCGCGTAGCTCCTCGACAATTTCATGGGCAGCTTTGCGCGCGGCCTCATGCTGCTTCACATCAAAAGAAATCGCGCCGACCCGGGCGTGGCCTCCGCCGCCATAGCGTTCGCAAATCTTGGCCAGATTCACCATCGGCGGCTTCTCCGCCCAAGGATTGGAGCCCACCGAAACCTTCACCCGGAAGCTGCTCTTGCTCAGCCCTACGCTGTATGTACACTCTGGATGCAGATAATAAGGAATGAACTTGTTATAGCCTTCCAAGTCCTGATCGGTGATGTCGAAGAATAGCGTCCCATCCTTCGATTCAATTCGTTCCTTAAGAACTGCAATCGAGTGCTGATGCCGCTCCAGCAAAGGCTTTAGCAGTGGCGCTATGAACGGCTCCTCCAGGATATCTGCCAGCGGCTTGGTTGCCAGCAGCGGAATCAGGCGTGGAACAAAACCATAATCCTGCGCCGATTCGATAATCATAGTCAGCTTCATCGCGGGTTCTTTCATCTCGACGGCAGTTTTCGCGTCCGGATACAGCGCACCGTCGATGATGTCAGTCCAATGGATCAAATCCGTGACTGGAGCCGGATTGAAGCCAAAGCGTTGTTCGGCGATGGTGGCTATAAAACTGGTGCAGGATTTGAAGTCCGGGTCGTAGAACTTTCTGTTGCTCTGGTCCTGCTCGAAGTGGGCCGCATCCTCCGGCGTCAGAAACGCGCTTTGGTGATGGTCAAACCACCAGGTAATCTTTGGAGAACTGGAATACTTGAAATCGACTATTGCGTTCTCGTCGCCATCAAATTGTTTCTCATCAAACAAGGCACCGGCGCGATGCAACAGGCCGGAGTAGACAAACTCGATATCATTGCGAATCCGTTCCCGGTAGAAGCGCGAGAAGAGCGCGGCGGAAGAAGCCCCATCAAAACACTTATCGTGATAGAAAACCCGAACTTTCAAGCGTTCCCCTTGCAATGCAGGTAAAAGTTAATAGGAATGCCATTCCGGGAGGGTTCTGTCAAGCAAGAGACGCTCACGTAACCGGCTCGTGTGCTACCGAAATACCCGCCTGCTTGGCCGCCATTTGGCCGATGAACGGCAGCCTGAACAACTCTCCCTGAAGCGCTTTCACCAGCAGCACGGCCCAGAACACCAGACAGCCAATGCCAACCACCATCATGATGAGCAAGACGATAAACTGACCCAGGGCCGGAATCAGCCCTAACACGGCAACAACCAGCCGCAGGACCAGCCCGGCAGCAATCGCAGCGATCGCGAGAAACAGCGCTTGAAATGAATGGAACCGGATAAAGCGGCTCTTCTTAAACGGGTCGACCAGCACAAACAGGACGGCGGGCAGGAAGAAGTAGGCCAGTGCCCCGGCAATGTTGTCACCGATGCCGGCAGTGATCCCGCACGGCACTGCTGCAGCGGGCGCCGCAATTTGCGCGCCACAGCCGGGACAATACGACGATTCGTCGGGCATTTGAACGCCGCAGGCAGGGCAGCAGATCGGCATATGCTCTTTATATCATCCGCGCCGTGCCGTTCTTCGCGCGGCAGTATTCGTAGTTTCCTCCGCCTCCCAAATCATCTCGCGATAGCGGGTTGATCGTCGATTCGCTTTTGCAGCATGGTCGCGGGGTGGCCCGAGGCACTCAGAATAATACTGGGATTGGCGGGTCTCAGCAACGCACGGCGCTTGATCAAACCCGGCCTGCGAGGCAACTTTAGGACCATGCTCGGTTTCCAACTACTTGGTCTGAGGTTTGCTCTTCCCAGGCATTCCTGATACACAGATGAATGCAATAAATCGCTGCACACTCCAGGGGGAAAGAATACGAATGAAGTTTCGGGCGTTCGTGTACCTGCTGGTTTTGATTTTGCTGGGATTTCTGTCCGCCTGCAGCACGCACAAATCACCCACCGGCGGCACGGGCGCTCTCTTCGTCACCACGCAGGGAGACAGCCTGATCACGCCCTATGCTATCGACTTGAGCACCGGAAAATTCACCGCCAACGGTAAAACTGTCGCAACCGATAGCATGCCATCTGCGGTTCTACTCTCTCCCAAGGGAGATGCGCTTTTCGTGGCCAATAGCGCCAGCAACAGTGTTACCGCTTACGCCGTCAACTCCGACCGCACCCTCGCAGCCGCTGGTTCAACACAGACCGGAGGCACCGATCCCGTCAGTATGACCATGGATTCTGCCGGACATCTCTTTGTGGTGAACGAAGGATCCGCGAATGTTTCAATATTTACTGTATCCGGGACTAGCCTCACGCAGACCGGCCTGTTTTCCACAGAGCCATTTCCAGGAGCTACAACTGGAACTGATCCTTCCGCGATCGCGATTACTCCCAACGGAGCATTTGCATACATTACTGACAAGGTTGATGGAACCGTCACGGAGTACAACGTGGACGCGTCCTCAGGCGCTCTAACTAACCCTGTTTCCTATCCGGTAGGCACCGCTCCCTCAGATCTCGGCATTACCAATCTAATGGCCGGATCTTTGCCCGCCAGCAATTTCTTATATGTAGCAAATAGCGGTTCCAACAACGTCAGCGCGTTCAGCATCTGCGACAATCAATCCACCACGTGCGCCAGCGCAGACGGCGGGCTTACCGCGGTCGGTTCGCCATTCGCGGCTGGGCTCGGTCCAGTCGCGATGGCGATCGACCCATCGTCAAAATTCTTGTATGTGGTGGATAAGCAATCCAACCAGGTCTCTCAGTACAAGATTTCGACCGGAACCGGAGTTTTGACGCCCTTTTCTGCCGCGAGCATTAGCACCGGCACGACTCCCGTGTGGATCACAACGCGTTCCGGAACCACCGTCCAGTCCACCGGGGGCACCAATACATTCCTATACGTCGCGAACCAAGGCTCCGACACAATTTCAATCTTCAACTATGACTCGACGATCGGCCTGCTGAGCTTGACGATGCCTCCTGTCAGCGTAGGTGGGCAGCCGTCGACCGTGGCGACGAAATAGTAATAGTCGAGAACACATCGACCGCAAGCCTCGTAGAGGACTTCGACGAAAACTCTGCGGTCAAACGCTCTTGACCTTACGTTGGCACTTTTAGAATCAAGTATCCGCCCGCCATTCCAAAAATCAAATCCGGCGCCCAGGCTGCCAGGATAGGCGGCAACTGGCTCACATTTCCCATAGACTCAAACAGCCGGAACACAGTCGTGTAAATCACTGCAATCCCCACTGCCGCAGCCACTCCCGCCACAGCGCCGCGCTTGCCCGTCGACAACGAGAAAGGGACTGCCAAAACCGCCATCACCAGCGTGATCAGCGGAAACGCAAACTTCTCGTACAACTGCACGCGCAGCCGGACCACATCGAACCCGCTCTGCTGCAAATCGCGAATGTAATGCCGCAACTCTTCATAGTTCATCTCTGAAGACTGCCGCACTTCTTTCTTGAAGTAGTAAGGCGGCTCGCTGATCGCGGCGAACGTGGCTACATCAAACGTGTGAAAATCCTGGATCGCCGATCCCCGCAAACTTCGCTCCCAACCTTGCGTGCAAACCCAGCGCTGCAGCCGCTCCTCCCAGTGCGCCCGCTCCGCGTATACGCGCCGCGTAAGCTGGAATGTGGCCGGATCGAGCTGGAAGGCCGAAAGATTGCCAAACTGATTCCGGTCAGAATCGAAAAACTGATAGTAATAAATTTTGTAGTTTTGCCCGAAAATCCACTTGCGACCAGGATTCAAGTATGTCTGCGGAGGCTTGCCTTTAATCTGGTTGCGGAGCGCATCCTGCCGCTTGTTGGCTCGCGGCAAATAGAATTGATCAAAGAAAAATAATCCCACTGCGAAAACGCACGATGCCAACAACACCGGCACGATGACCCGGTAAATGCTGATGCCCGTCGCCTTGATCGCGGTCATCTCATTGGAGCGCTGCATCAGACCAAATGTGATCAGCACGGCGAGCAGGATGCTCAGGTGCGTAATGTTATAGAGGAAAAATGGCGTGACGTTCAGCAGATATTCGCCCACGGTCAACAGGGAGACGTGATTGCGGAGAATATCTCCCAGCAGCTCAAAGACTGTGAACACCAGCAGCAACACCACAAACGCCGCCAAGATCATGAGCAGATAAACAAAGAAATCCCGCAGGACATAATCATCCAGTAGCATGGGAAAACGTGCGCTGAACACTCGTCTACGCGTCACCGCCTTGTGAAATGCATCCTCGGTGCTGGTGGAGCGCAGAAGACGTGGCGTGGAAAATCTTCCCGAAAACGGATTCCATCCCCCACGGAGTATGCCTAATTCCAGCGGCCTGCGTTCAGCCCGCCACAGCAGAAACGCTCCGCAGATAAAGCAAACAATATCCGCCAGCCATGCCCCGGATGCCGGCGCAAGTTTTCCCTGGCGTGCCAGCGAAACCCCGATGAGCGTGACCAAGTAATAGGCGAATACCAGCAGAATGGTCAGCACAAATCCGCCTGATTTCCCACCCTTCTTCGAGGAAAGTCCGAGCGGAATTCCCACCAGCGCGAGCACCAGGCAGGAAGTGGGCAAGGCAAACCGCCGGTGGAATTCAATCAGATCCCAGCGCGCTGACATTTTGTCCGTTTTCCGTGCCTCGCGGCGCAGCTCCCAAGTTTTCAATTGAGATGCAGGCGTCGGCTCCTGCTCTTTCGTGTCCGCCTGCGGAACTGGAATGGGAATGTCCGTCTGCTGAAACGTGGAGATCTGATATTTCTCGGGAGCAACCGGGTCAGTTTCGTGAGTCGCCCCGTCGAGTAGGTGGAGGTGCAGCATCTCCGGTCCCTCGCTGACCAGAATTCCTTGCCGCGCGAGAGTGACACGCGGCGCCGACGGAGTGGTCATGTCGGCAATGAAAACTCCCTTCCAGATTGCCGCTCCCCGCGCGCTCTTGACATCATTCACATAAAGCACCAGCTTGGGGAAACCTTCATAGAACACGCGTGGCTGCACTTCGAAAGAAGCCTGGGAAGACTTGAGCCGATCCTGCAAGCGCCCAAGCGCAGCCTGCGATTCTGGGGCAACGTACAAGCCATTCACCAGCGCCAGCGCCCACGCGACAACAACAAACAAGAAAATAATGCGCAAAAAGGTCCACACTCCAATGCCGCTCGCCCGCATTGCAGTGATCTCACTATCCGCGGCCAGCCGGCTCAGTCCGATCAAAATTCCTACCAGCACGCCCATCGGAATGGTGTACGTGAGTGCTACCGGAACAGTAAAAAAGAAAATTTGCAAAACACTGGGCAGTGGAGCGCTGTTGCGCACTACGAGATCAAGAATGCGCCCCAAATCCCGGGTGAACAATACGAACGTAAACACGGCTGCGCCGATCGCCGCGTGGGAGACCACTTCGCTCAGAATGTAGCGGGTCAGTATTCGCATTCAAGCTGTGCCTGACTCCAAACTGTATCATTCCGGGAATCGAAATCAGTAGGGTCGACCTGTGTAGAGGGCGCCCTCGCGCGCCAACTGCGCTACCGCCTCTCGGCCCACTCTTGGTACTCCGCATGCAACGTTTCTCTCCACGACTTCGCCCTCCATCTCGGGGCGGAAATTCACGTTGGCAGGTTACGGCATGAAGAATCCCACACTGCTGTGTGTTGACGATGATCTCGGCATCCTCGAGTTCTATGAAACTGTGTTGGGGAGCAATGGATACCAAGTGCTCCTGGCAGAGGATGGCATGCAGGCGCTAGCAGTTTTTCAGGAAAAGGTGAAGGAGATCGACGCAGTTATCTCTGACTACGAAATGCCCGGCATGAATGGCATGGAGCTGGCCTCCGAGTTGAAGCGCCACAATGCCAGGCTGCCCGTGATCATGATCTCAGGCTGCGTGCCGCTTCTGGACAACATGCGTCACAGCGTGGACGCTGTCTTTTCCAAAGGTGTTCCGGCCGAGGAAATCCTCGCCCGAATCGAACACCTGCTTTGCCTGAAGCGCGAAGTGGACGGGTGCGCTATTTCCTGAACCGGTTCGAGCAACTCAGCGGCGAAAGCCTGCATGATGCTCGTCGATTTCTCGGCGCTCCTGCCCACTATTCGGCTCTGAAGAACAACGCCCCCAGCGGCGGCAACCTCAAACTGACCGACCAGGGCCTTCCGTGCGCCGGCTTCGCCTCCCCCTTCACTCCGCCCAGATTCCCGACTCCACTTCCGCCATATTCGCTGGCGTCGCTGTTCAGTAATTCCCGCCAGTAGCCATCCGAGGGTACGCCAACTCGATACGCTTCCCGCACCACCGGCGCGAAATTGCAAACCACAAGAATCGTCTGCTGAGGCGAGCCGCCTTTCCGCAGCAGCGACACCACGCTTGCCGCCGTATCATTGCAATCCACCCACTCGAACCCGGAGGGATCATTGTCCAAATGATGTAGAGCCGGCTGCTCGCGGTACGCACGGTTCAACTGCTCCACCCACTTCTGAATTCCGATATGCACGGGATATTGCAACACATGCCATTCCAAGCTCGTATCATGTGCCCACTCGCGCACCTGGCCAAACTCGCCACCCATGAACAGCAGCTTCTTTCCTGGTTGGGCAAACATGTATCCAAAGAGCAGGCGCAGGTTGGCAAATCTCTGCCACTCGTCCCCCGGCATTTTGCCGATCAGCGAGCCCTTGCCATGCACCACCTCGTCGTGAGACAAGGGCAACACAAAATTTTCCGTAAAGCCGTACAACATGCGAAACGTAAGCAGATTGTGATGGAATTTGCGATGAATGGGATCGTGCGAGAAATAAGAGAGTGTGTCGTGCATCCAACCCATATCCCACTTCATGCCGAACCCCAGCCCGCCAACATAAATCGGCCTCGAAACCATCGGCCAGGCGGTGGATTCTTCTGCGATGGTTTGAATATCTCGATGTTCCTTGTAGGCTTCAGCATTAAGCTGGCGTAGGAAATCTATCGCCTCCAAATTCTCCCTCCCGCCGAACTTATTCGGAATCCACTCGCCTTGTTTCCGCGAGTAATCGAGATAAAGCATGGAAGCCACCGCATCTACCCGAAGTCCGTCGGCATGATACTTTTCCAGCCAAAACATCCCGCTTGAAAGCAAAAAGCTGCGGACTTCATTTCTTCCGTAGTTGAAAATGTACGTCTGCCAGTCTGGGTGAAATCCTTTGCGCCAATCTGCGTGTTCGAATAAATGCGTCCCATCGAAATACGCCAGTCCGTGCGCGTCAGAAGGGAAGTGCGATGGAACCCAATCCAGAATCACCCCAATCCCGCGCTGGTGAAGGTAATCGATGAGATACATGAAGTCCTGCGGCGTGCCGTAGCGCGAAGTCGGCGCGAAATAGCCTGTGGTCTGATATCCCCATGAACCGTAAAAGGGATGCTCCATCACCGGCAGAAACTCCACATGAGTGAAGCCCATGAGCTGCACATATTCCGCCAGCCGCGGCGCCGTCTCACGGTAAGTCAGGGGGCGATTATGCTCCTCCGGCACGCGCATCCACGAGCCGAGATGAACTTCATAGATCGAAATCGGCGCGTGCAGAGATTGCTTCCCTGCGCGCGTTCTCATCCAGTCCTGATCGCCCCATTCATAATTCAAGTCCCACACCACTGATGCCGTACGCGGGGGCTTCTCATGAAAAATGCCGTACGGGTCGGCCTTATCGGCAACGTGCCCGTGATGATGCGAACGAATGTGAAATTTGTACAGGGCGCCCTTGTCCGCTCGCGGCACAAAGCCTTCCCAAATCCCCGAGCTTCCGCGCGATTGCAACTTGTGCGTGTGACGATCCCAGCCGTTGAAACTGCCTATCACCGACACTTCCCGCGCGTTTGGCGCCCACACTGAAAACGCCGTGCCTTGTTCGCCGTTCTTATTCAGAAGATGCGCCCCGAGTTTTTGGTAGACGCGATAATGCGTCCCTTCATTGAAAAGATGAAGATCTTCAGCCATGATCAGGCTTGTCTCGCGCGGAGATGCGACTGGATTGGTCATTTCGATGAATGATCGAACCTATTTACTAGTGTACCGGATGAACTTGTCGGTAATGTGTGGTCCTCTGTGCCCTCCGTGGTTAAAAAGAATTTTTGCTCGCTATACTTTCGTGTACTTTACGCCGTGTCCACAGAAGCTCTACCCCGCACATCGCCATGCTAGACTGAGCTTTCCCGCATGGCCACCCTCCGCGTCATCATTCTTTGGCACCAGCATCAGCCTTTCTACAAAGACCTGGTCACTGGCGAATACCGCCTGCCTTGGGTTCGCCTGCATGCGCTTAAGGATTATTACGGGATGGTCAAGCTGCTGGACGAGTTTCCTAACGTCCACCAAAATTTTAATTTGGTTCCGAGCCTGATCACTCAAATTCAGGACTACGTCGCTGGAACCGCGCATGATCCCTTCCTCGACGTTGCTGCCAAACCTTCCAAGGACCTTACTTCGGACGAGCGGCGCTTTGCGCTGCAATATCTTTTTCAAGCAAATCCCGTGCACATGATCGGCCGCTATCCGCGCTATCACGAACTTTGGGAGCGCTTCCGCAATTCGGGCGAGTCTCCGGAGCGCGCCGAAAAATATTTTCAACCGCAGGACCTTACCGACCTGCAAGTGCTCTCCCAGATCGCTTGGTTCGATGAGTTTTTCCTGAAAGAACCCGGCATCGCCGATCTGATCAAGAAGGGACACAACTATTCGCTCGACGATCAGCGCCGCGTGATTGCCTGCCAACGCGACCTTCTAGCCAAAGTGCTTCCCGCCCACGCCGAGGCTGCCCGGCGCGGCTCGATCGAAATTTCAACTTCGCCGTTCTACCATCCAATCCTTCCACTGGTATGCGACACGAATCAGGGCGCAGTTTCCACTCCCGGGCTGCCGCTGCCGCAAAATCGCTTTCACCATCCTGAGGACGCGCGCGAGCAGCTTCAGCGCGGTCTCGATCTTCATGAGAAAGTATTTGGCATTCGCCCCAAAGGCGTTTGGCCTTCCGAGGGCAGCGTTTCCGAAGAAGTTCTCTCAATCGCTCACAATCTGGATGTGAATTGGATGGCTACGGACGAAGGTGTTCTCAGCCGCACGCGAGGGATAAACTTCTCTCGCGATGGCGGATGCCGCCTTCCAAGCGACGCGGCCGAGAGTCTCTACACTATTCACCGTTACGAAAAAGGGCAAACGCAAATGCATCTGGTCTTCCGCGACCACACCATCTCCGATCTGGTTGGGTTTGTTTACTCGGGGATGGCTCCGCAGGACGCGGCCAAGCACTTGATGCATAACATTAAGCAAGCCGCACAACCAATTGTTAATCAAGGTCGGGACGCGGTTGTTCCCATCATCCTCGATGGTGAAAATGCCTGGGAATACTACCCAAAATCCGGCCGCGAATTCCTCCGCCGATTTTACGATGCGCTGCAAAACGATCCCAGTATTGAAGCCGTTACCATCTCCGAAGCCATAGCGCGCCACAAGAGTTTCGCAGAGCTCACCTCGCTGGTTCCCGGCTCGTGGATCAACGCGAATTTCAACATTTGGATCGGCGCGCCCGAAGATAATCGTTCCTGGGATTACCTCTACCATGCGCGCGAGTTCTATTCGCACAACGCCCAACGCGCCGACGACGCCCAACGCAACCTCGCTTTCGAAGAAATTCTCATTGCCGAAGGGAGTGACTGGAATTGGTGGTATGGCCCCGAGCACCATTCCGCCAACGACCGTGAATTTGATGAGCTGTACCGTAAGCACCTGTCGAACGTTTACCAGGCCCTTGGCGCGCGTCCGCCGGATTACCTTGCCCAGCCGATTTTTGGAGGCGTCGCGCGGCCGTCCTTTGTTCCGCAAACTGCGTATATTCATCCCCGCATTACCGGAGAAACGGTGCGTTACTTTGAATGGATAGGCGCGGCTGTCTACACCGCAGACCGCCGTGCGGGCGCAATGCACGGCAAGCAATTTCTGCTCGATGCGGTTCACGCCGGGATCGACAACATCAACGTTTATGGCAGGCTCGATTTCACTGGCAGCAATGTGCCATCGATGAATTTCGATCTGGTTGTGAACCTTGAATCTCGCACCGAAGATGGACTGCGGCCAAGGCGAGCTGTGCGCTTGGATGCCATGGTCACGTCAGGTAAGCTTGCCGGCTGGAAGATCACTGCGCCAGATGAAGAAACGATTCTTGCGAACTACGGTCCAACGAACTCTGAAGCAACTATCGCTCTCGGTCGCAATTTTGAATTCAAGCTCCCGCTAGCGTGGCTATTGGCAGCTCCGGTCGCACCAACCGTTGATACCCCAAAAACTCCCGTCGTCACCAAGCTTCGCCTTCGTTTCAGCCTTTGGCAACACGGATTGCCGGTTGACGCTCTACCCGTCGAGGGATGGATGGAGCTGCAACTCCTCAGCGAACCCGACCTGATTGCACTGGCACAATGAGCTCCATACAAAACGGCGGCCGAAGCCGCCGTCCGTATAACCAGAAACTGAGAACTGATTTTCTACTGCCCGCCGCTCGTCGCAGTCATCGCCAACGGACGGCTGAATTCCATGGTTAATTCGGTTCCCGCCGGCAGCATCGCCGATCTTCGCTTTCCAAGCCAGTGTGCCACGGTTAGTGTTGCGCCTATGGTCCCGCCGACCAGTAATCCTTTTCCTCCACTGATTAACCCGCCAATTAGCATTCCGCCGCCTGTACCAAAGCCGATCTCCGTCAAGTCTTTTCCATCGTGCCCCGAGCCCTTGAACTGTCCTTCGGTATTGACGTCGCTTCCGTCCCGTAAATTTGTATCTACCACTGCCGCATTCAACATGTAGCGATCGCCGTTCGGCAAAATAATTGTCTCCGGAAACATGCCAATCGTCGGCTTGCCCGCGATTCGCCGCGGCTCGGTGATCTTGGTTACACGACCCTCAACCGTAGCTCCAACCGGAATCACTGTTTTGCCGCCAAGCATCACCGGCTCGGTAACCCGGCCGGAAAAAGGGTCTCCGGGCTTATTCGTAAATGTTGTGAGATTGTTCGCCAACTTCACTTTCAGCGCGGTGCCCGCAGGCAAGGTCTGCGCCACAGCAACCGACGCCAACAACATCGTCGTAACCAGCAGCTTCTTCATCGTGCCTCCTAGGTTTTCTCCGCGAACTTTGCGAACCTTCGCGGTTATGGTCTTTTGCGCTTGAAATCAAATTCTTCTCAGTTGCTCCATCACGCGCTCAAACGGCGCTGGGCCGGTCTGATGCAGCGCGCGAACCGACGTTCAGAGTTTCTGTGTGATCCTGCACCTGGACCCGACTGTAAAACAGCGATCAGCGACGGACAAACAAAGAAAGCAGAACGGAACCACGGGAGATACGCCTGAGTACGAACAGAACGCGGATTAGTAACCGCGACGCAGGATTTGTGTTCAGGGCATCCCTTCAGGCATGCCCGCAGAATAAGAATTTTCTGCGCATCAGGAGGACACCACGCCCGAAAGCTGCATTCGCGCCTGATTTATAATCGCCGCCAATGTCGAAAATCTACAGCGGCATCGGCGACCTCACCGGACGCCGTCTTACTTTTAATCGTGGCGATCCAGCCTCCAGGATCAAAATAGACTCCAACACCACTTATTCCAGCGAAACAAGGCATTCATCCCATGACGAATATTTCTGACATCCATGCTCGCGAGGTGCTCGATTCACGCGGGAATCCCACAGTAGAGGCCGAAGTCACCCTCGTCGATGGCTCTCATGGCTGCGCCATTGTCCCCAGCGGCGCATCCACGGGCGAACATGAAGCGGTCGAACTCCGCGACGGTGACAATAACCGTTATCTGGGCAAGGGCGTACTCAAAGCGGTAGAGAATGTGAACGGCGAAATTGGCGACGCTCTCGCCAACTTCGATGCCGCCGATCAACGTGGCCTCGATCAGAAAATGATCGAACTCGACGGCACAGAAAACAAAAGCCGACTCGGCGCAAATGCCATTCTCGCGGTTTCCATGGCGGCTGCTCGCGCCGTGGCAGCTTGCTACGAGTTTCCTCTGTTTCGTTATCTTGGCGGCGCAGCCGCAAATATCCTTCCCGTGCCCATGATGAATATCCTCAATGGCGGCGCCCATGCCGACAACAACGTTGACTTTCAGGAATTCATGGTTATGCCGGTTGGCGCGGAATCGTTTTCGGAAGCCCTGCGCTGGGGCGTTGAAGTGTTTCATACCTTAAAGGGGGTCCTGAAGAAGCGCGGCTACAACACCGCAGTTGGGGATGAAGGCGGCTTCGCACCGTCCGTGAGATCGAACGTTGAAGCCATTGAAGTAGTGCTTGAAGCCATTCAGCAGGCGGGCTACAAGCCCGGCGAAGAAATTGCCATCGCGCTCGATCCCGCCGCCAGCGAGTTTTACCAGGATGGCAAATATGTTTTTAAAAAATCGGACAAGTCATCAAAAAGCTCAGACGACATGGTCCGCTTCTGGTCAAAGTGGGTGAACGATTACCCGATCGTTTCTCTCGAAGATGGCCTCGCGGAAGATGATTGGGATGGCTGGGCAACCCTAACCAAGGAGCTCGGCGGTAAGATTCAGCTGGTGGGCGATGACCTGTTCGTTACCAACGTCAAGCGACTGCAAGAGGGAATTGATCGCGGGGTCGCCAATTCCATTCTGATCAAGGTCAACCAGATCGGCACGGTCAGCGAAACCCTCGATGCCATCGATCTCGCCCGCCGCAACGGATATACCTCAGTCATCTCGCACCGCTCCGGCGAAACCGAAGACACTTTCATCGCGGACCTTGCCGTCGCCACCGGAGCTGGGCAAATTAAGACCGGCTCTGCATCGCGGACCGATCGCATCGCGAAGTACAACCAGTTGTTAAGGATTGAAGAGGACTTGGGGAACACAGGGAGGTTCCTAGGGTTAAAAGCACTGAATTTTCGTGGATGAGATCAGCTATGGCTGTCGGCGAGGAATAGAGGCACAACAACTCATCTCATAAAGACGCCGTGCGGCCATCAACAAGTGTAATGGCGATGTTTCACCAACTGGCATGCCATACTCGGTGAATGCCAACTGCAACCTTCGACCAATGGCTCACGGCCGCGTTCGATCATCCTGTTCAAAAGCGTGAGTGGTACTGGGACGAAGATTTCGATACCTATTGGGATCGTCTACAGTTGTCCGACGCGGTCACGGTTGAGTACATGACCAACTTGTTTTTGGCTCCTGATCAGCTGAAGCGGTATTCACTGGAACAAGTCGCACAAGGGATATGGTTCTTAATTGGCGAATCATCACCGGGCAAGTCGGCGTACGCTCTGCTGAATGCTGAAGTTCCACTGGATGAGCGCGTCGACTGTATCCGTGCAGTGGCGAATTTTTTCCGCATTTTTGTAGTTCCGCTGGCACCCAGTAGGGCGAATGAGCAGAACGATCATTTTCAGGAAGCCTGTTTCATGTGGTGGGATATTTTTCCAACGCATGGAGGGCCGATATATGGCAATAACACAGGAGGAGAACCTGAACTGCATGTAGCCTGCCTCAACACAATGGCCGAGATACTTTCAATCCGCTCCGAGCTGTGCCAACTGAGTGCACTCCACGGACTCAATCATTGGCATTCCTCGTATGGCGAAAAAGTGGAGGAAATCGTGGACACCTTCCTCGTGAAAACAGTCGGCTTGACGACTCGCATAATCGAGTACGCAGGCAAAGCGCGGGTTGGCGGGGCATTGTAGGCGTCACGGTTGATAACAGGCCACTGTGCCAACTCGCGGACATTTATGAGATAGCTAGATAGCTTCTAGTCTACAATCGCTAGTTATGGAAGTGAACCTTCGCCAGGCCAAAATCCGCCTTTCCCGGCTCCTGGCACAAGTGGCCGAGGGAGAAGAAGTGATCATTACGAAGAGCGGTATTCCCGTCGCGAAGCTTGTGCCGATCACTGGAAAGCGGAGGAAGCGGGCTTTGGGTAGTGCTAAAGGCGAGTTTATGGTCCCGGATGGTTTCAATGATCCGTTACCCAAGGAGATTGAGGACCTATTCTACAAGTGAAGGCGCTCCCCGACACCTACATTTTTCGGCGGGCGATCAGCGGAGAAAAAAGATCTCCAGTCGAGTGCGATCCGATCACGATCCTGTCTTTCAGAAATATCCGGTCAAGCTGATTTGGTAGCCGTTCAAAATCCCATCCGGTCATCTGCTGATGGCCCATAAGTCGCCGGCAATGGCTTTTCGTTCAGCCGCAAGTACACTCCGAGCTGGGCACGATGATGGACCATATGGTTCAGGAACATCTGCCGATAAGCCAAAAATCGCGATCCGCTGAAGATCGGCTTTCCCTGGAAACTTAACTTCCACGGCTGGGTCCAGGAGTCATCTTTCATGTTTTGCAAGGCGTCCCGGGCCTTAGCAACATTTTCGTCAAACGCCTTCAGCAATCCCGCCGGCTCGAAAGGCGGGCGTGGGCGGTTGCCGGCATTGGAAAAATCCAATTCAGGAGTGGTCAAAACAGTCGCCCCAAACCCAGCCAGTTCTGCGATGTGCGGCGCCAGTTTGCCTAATGCCATGGACTTCGGATGCGGCGCGAAATCCGGCTTGTCCGCAGGAACTCGCTCCAGCGTCGTGCGCGTCTTTTTCATCTCTTCATCAAATTCGGCTAAGAGAAGTTCGTTGATAGGCATTCGTTTCTCCAATTCATCGAATATAAGGGCTAGGCTCCAGCTTACGCGAAGACAGCGGAACGTATTATGTTGAGTGCGAGGGGATATGGCCTAAATTCGCGTTGGCACGCCATTCTAAGGATTTTCCAAATGGTTTACAACGTGCGGATGTGTCAGGACCAGAGTCCCCATCGAGAGGAGATCCCAGATGATTGCCCGAATCTGGCGAGGCCGAACTCGCGAATCCGAACGGGATACTTACTTCGAATATCTGCAAGCCACAGGACTGAAGGATTATGCTTCTATCCCCGGCAATCGCGGCGTTTGGGTTCTACGACGCGTCTACGGCGGCAGCGCCGAGTTCACCCTGATCTCGCTCTGGGATTCATGGGATGCGATCAAAGCCTTCGCCGGACCAGAGTTTGGGAAGGCCATCTACTATCCAGAGGACAAGAAATTCCTTTTAGAACTCGATCCGAACGTTACGCACTATGAGGTTCTGCAGTCGGGGTAGTGTGGCTCCGACAATGTGCCCGCATCAGATCAGCATTCCTGCAATTGAAGCCGACATCAGGTTCGCCATGGTTCCAGCCAGCATTGCGCGCACGCCAAGCCTCGCCAATTCGCCTTTCTTATTCGGGGCCAGCGCACCGATTCCGCCAATCTGAATTCCGATCGAACTTAAGTTCGCAAATCCGCACAATGCGAACGTGGCGATTGTGAAAGAACGTGGATCGAGGACTGCTCTTTGCGGTCCCAGCAGTGAAAACGCGACTAGCTCATTCAGCACCATTCGTGTGCCCAGGAGATTTCCGATAATCGGGCAATCATGCCAGGGGATGCCAATTACCCACGCAATCGGCGCGAACAGCGTGCCAAAGATTCGCTCCAAACTGGAGGGGAACCACGGGAAGTGAAGATGGGCAAGCCCAGCGTGAATCCCGCCTAGAATGCCATTCGAGAGCGCGATCAGAGCCAGGAAAGAAATCAGCATCGCGGCGATGTTCAGCGCCAGGTGCAGGCCGTCGCGCGTGCCCCGCGCCGCCGCGTCGAGCACGTTCGCATCCGTCGAGGCCTCGGCGGTCTGCACGGTACCCAGGGTCTCGGGCTTACATCAGAATCGTTCCGGGCGCGGTCATGATGACCGCGCTAAGCAGATGTTTCGGCTCAATTCCAAACGCGATGTAAGCCGCCATTATCCCGCCCGAGACGTGCGCCATGCCGCTGGTCATCACGGTCATTAGTTCGGAACGGGTCAGATCAGGGAGAAACGGGCGGATAGTCAGCGGAGCCTCGGTCTGCCCCATGAAAATGCTGGCCGCTACATTCAGCGACTCTGCGCCACTGGCGCCCATGAAACGCGTCATTATGCGCGCAACTTGCTTAATGATGAACTGCATCACGCCGTAGTGGTAGAGTACGGCAAAAAAAGCGGCGATGAAGATGACGGTTGGCAAAACTTGAAAAGCAAAATAGAAACCCAGGTGCGAGCCTTGTTTGCCAAGATCGCCAAAAACGAAAGACGATCCGGCAAAGGCATAGCTCAGCAAGCGATTTACCGCGTCACCAGCTTTTTGGAACATGATGCGGCCGACATCCGCTTTCAGCACAAAAATGGCAAAAGCTATTTGCAGGCCCAATCCCCAGGCGACTGTCTTCACGCGAATCGCGCGTCTGTTTGTAGAGAAGGCGAACGCCAGGCCCAGCATGGTTAGTAAACCGAGAATGCCAGTGAAGCGGCCCATTCAGTTTTTATCTCCGGATTTTCCAATGACACGATGGATCAGAGGCCTTTTTGGTAGCGGCGCATCGCCGATTTGGTAACTGGCTTCGATCAACGTTTTGGCGCGAGCCGCGCGAGCTTCAGAATTGTAATGAATGGTGCATAGCGGCTCTCCTGCGGTAACGCTGTCGCCGACTTTCTTGTGCAAAGCGAGCCCGACGGATGGATCTACGGAATCTTCCTTTTTCTCTCGGCCGCCGCCGAGGATTACACAAGCGATACCGATAGCTTCGCAATCGATCTTCGTCACGAAGCCAGCGCGCGAACCGAGTACATCAAGCTTCTGACCTGCCTGGGGCAGGCGGCGCGGATCATCGATCACGCTGCTATCGCCGCCTTGCAGCGCCACCATTTGGCCGAATTTCTCAAGTGCTTTTCCGGATCGAATGAGCTGAGCGGCCATCTGTCTGCCTTGCGCGACGGTCGCGGTCACATCGCCAAGTTGGAGCACCCATCCCGCCAGCTCCAGACAGAGTTCGCGGAGATCGTTGGGTCCTTCCCCGCGCAGTACGTCAACCACTTCCGCAACTTCAAGTGAATTACCCACGAGAAGTCCCAACGGCTGATCCATATCGGTAATTAGCGCCACCACCTGCTTTCCCATGCGTTCGCCGGTTTCGACCATCAGCTCGGCTAGAAACGCCGCGTCTTCTTCTTTCTTCATGAACGCGCCGGAGCCCGTTTTTACATCGAGCACCAGTCCGTCAATTCCCTCCGCCAGCTTCTTGCTCATGATGGATGCGCAAATCAGATAGGGACTCTCCACAGTGCCGGTGACATCTCGCAGTGCGTAAAGCTTTCTGTCGGCGGGCGCGATCTCGGCAGTCTGGCCGATCATGGCACAGCCGCAGGTGCGCAAAACCCGGCGAAACTCAGTGATCGGGAGATTTACATTGAAGCCAGGGATGGCTTCGAGCTTGTCCAGCGTGCCGCCGGTGTGGCCGAGTCCGCGGCCGCTGATCATCGGAACAATCAATCCGGCCGCGGCGGCAAGCGGCGCAAGCACCAGAGACGTCTTGTCACCGACACCCCCGGTGGAATGCTTGTCGATCTTTCGGGCAGAAAATCCAGAAAGAAAGATCGAGCACTTCGCCGGAGCGCAGCATTGCGTCTGTGAGCGCGGCGGTTTCCGCACGTGTGAGCCCTCGAATAACTGCCGACATCAACCATGCGGCTGCCTGATAATCAGGAATCTCACCGCCGGTGTAGCCGCGAACCAAGTGTTCGATTTCAGCAGGGGAAAGCTCGACCCCGTCGCGCTTCTTGCGGATTACGTCAACAGTCCGGATGGGCAGGGAACTCACCAGCGGCGCGTTCACGTTAGGCGGAGTCCTTCTCGCAGAAGCTCGGTGATGTGAGTGTCCTTCCTGACTGGCTGCTAAAATTTTCGCGCCTGATTGTAAACCCTGAATGGCAATTGCAGAACTATTTTCGGGAGGGTTGAGCTAGTTATTTACCCGCAAGTAAGTGGATCTTTTAACGAACTGCCCCTGTCCCGCACGGCCGAGGAATTTGTCCCCCTCAACCAACACTTGCCCGCGGGAAAGGACAACATCGGGCATGCCGGTTACTTCGATTCCCTCAAACATCGAATAATCCACTCGCATGTGGTGAGTTTTGGCGCTGATGGTGTGTTTGCGATTGCGATCAAAGACTACGAGGTCGGCATCGCTGCCGACCGCTATTGTTCCCTTTCGCGGATACAGGCCAAAGAGCTTGGCGGGAGTCGTCGAAACCAGCTCTACAAAGCGATTCACACTAAATCGGCCTTGGGCGACGCCACCGGAATAAATCAGGGACATGCGATGCTCAATACCCGGACCGCCGTTGGGAATTTTGGTGAAATCGTCCTTCCCCAGTTCTTTCTGCTCTTTAAAACAGAATGGACAGTGATCGGTCGAGACGACCTGCAGATGATCGCGCTTCAAGCCATTCCAGAGTTTCTCCTGATGCCATTTCTCCCGCAGTGGGGGAGTGAAAACGTACTTCGCGCCTTCGAAACCGGGCACGTCGAAGTTGTCGATCGAAAGATAAAGATATTGCGGACAGGTTTCAGCATAGACAGGAAGCCCGCGGTCGCGGGCCTCCCGCACTTTTTCGAGAGCATCATTGCAGCTCAAATGCACGATGTAGACGGGAGCGCCGGCCATCTCTGCCAACGCGATGGCTCTAGCGGTTGCTTCGGCCTCCGCGGTCGTAGGGCGGGTTAGCGCGTGGTACTTTGGCGCTTTTTTCCCTTCTGCAAGGGCCTGCTGCACGATCACATCGATCGCGCTGCCGTTCTCGGCGTGCATGCAAACCAGGCCGCCGTTTTTTGCGGTAGTTTGCAGAGCCTTGAAGATGCTCGCATCGTCCAGCATGAACACACCGGGATAGGCCATGAACAACTTAAAGCTGGTGACGCCCTCGCGTACCAGGGCATTCATTTCCTTTAATTGCGTCTCGCCCAGCTCAGTAATAATGCAGTGAAATGCATAATCGCCGACTGCTTTCTCCGACGCCTTCTTCATCCAGGTATCGAACGCCATTCGCAAAGACTGTCCTTTGTACTGGATGGCGAAATCAATCAGGGTTGTGGTTCCGCCGAATGCAGCCGCGCGCGTGCCGGTTTCGAAATCGTCGGCGCTGGTGGTGCCGCCGAACGGCATATCGAGATGCGTATGCACATCGATGCCGCCAGGAAAAACATATTTGCCCGCCGCATCCAGCACGCGTCCGGCATTTTGCCTGGGCAGATTTTGGCCGACGGCGTCTATTTTGCCAGCGCTGATTGCAATGTCGGCGGAATAGGTGTCAGTTGCCGTCACTATTTGTCCATTGGCAATGATCGTGTCGAAACCCATTCCGGCCTCCGGTCTTCGGCGAAGCGAACAGAGATTTTATGCTAAACTGCCGCACTTCAGTCCCTGATATTTCTTCATCGGCAAAGGAACGCTATGCAGTTTGGCATAACCCTGAAACCAGATATTTCGGTCGAGCGCATCGTCGGCTTAACGCGTCAGGCGGAGGCTGCGGGATTCCAATACGGCTGGATTTTCGATTCTCACGTTTTGTGGAAGGAGCCTTATCCGCTCCTCACCTTAATGGCGGCCAACACCAAGCGGATGCGGCTCGGCACATGCGTTACCAATCCGGCAGTGCGGGACATGACGGTCACAGCCAGCCTGTTTGCCACGCTCAACTTGATCTCGGGAGGCAGGATGGAACTAGGCATTGGACGCGGCGACAGCTCGCGGCGAGTGTTGGGCAAGAAACCCGTTACCTGGGCGCAATTGGAAGAGTCCGTCAAGACATTTCGCGAGCTAACTGCTGGGCACGAAATTGAATATGAAGGCCAGCCCACCCGGCTGACCTGGGCGGAGGGTTCTCCGCGAGTTTGGATTGCCGGTTACGGGCCCAAAGTTCTGCAAATGGCGGGGCGAGTTGCGGACGGAATTATTCTTCAATTCGCCGATCCCGATCTAATTGCTTGGTGTCTTGGGTTCGTAAGAGAAGGCGCGCATGCCGTCGGCCGTGATCCGCACAGCATCGAAGTCATGGCGGCGGCACCGGTGTGGGTCTCCGATGATTTGGCTGTGGCGCGCGAGCGCGTGCGCTGGTTCCCAGCGCTGGTTTCCAATCACGTGGTTGATCTCATCCGACAGTACAAGCCTGAAGATTTGCCGCCCGCGCTTACATCCTACGTTCAGAATCGCGCCGGCTATGACTATCTGCACCATTGCGAAGTCGAAAGCAGCAACGCTAATTTCGTTTCGGACGAAGTCGTTGATCGCTTCTGCATCGTCGGATCAGCGCAGGCTAATCGCGAAAAACTAAGTAAGCTGGCGGATGTAGGCGTTACGCAGTTCAACATCTATCTCATGTGCGGAGAAGAAGAAGACACGTTGGAAGCGTATAAGAAGGAAGTCCTGTCTAGTTTTCAATAGGGCAGAGATGCAACCGATCATCAAAGGCGCGATTCCTGTGTTGCCTGCCGCCGACGCGACAGAATCGCTGAATTGGTGGACGAAAGTCTGCGGCTTCAACGAAACATTTCGCGACGCTACGCCTCCAACTTATGCAGGCATCAACCGCGGCGACGCCTACCTGCACATCGCTGGAATGAGCGACAAGGCCCTCGCACGAAGAGTCGGCGATCAGACCATGGTGCGACTCGCGGTGAAAGGCATTGAGGCCATGTATGCCGAATACCAGCAACGCGGAGGGAAAGTACATCCCAACGGTTCATTACAAACCAAACCTTGGGGCACAAAAGAGTTCGGCGCGATTGATCCCAACGGCGTAAATCTAGGACGCATTTCGCAGCTTCATCAAAGTGTAGTAAGCAACGAACGAAATCGTAAAACCCACGAACCAGGAATAATCGTACAAAGCCCTTATAGACGGAATGGCCAATCCCACCAGCGCTGTCCCTGCTCCCAAGGCGAGGGCTGCCACCGCACGCCAGTTGAATCCCTTTGAATACTCGTAGGCTCCTCCGCGGAGATAAAGATCATTCAATTGCAGAGTGCGCCCGCGCACCAGGAAGTAGTCGCAGATCATGATGCCAGCAACTGGTCCAAGAAACGCCGCGTATCCACCGAGCCATCCCAGTATGAACGTTTTGTAATCGGCCAGCAGCTTCCACGGCATCAGAGCGATGCCCATGAAGCAGGTAATCACACCGCCGGTGCGGAAACTGATTCGCCTCGGCCACAAATTCGAAAAGTCGTTCGCGGGTGACACGACGTTGGCTCCGATGTTCACATTCAAAGTAGCCAGTAGAATTGCGATCAATGAAATCACCACCGCGATGGGAGAGTGGAATCGGCTGAGCAACTGCACCGGATCCCAGATTGCGGTGCCGTAAATCACTACCGTGGCAGAAGTCACGACGATACCGATGAACGCATACAACGTCATGGTTGCAGGCAAAGCCAGTGCCTGGCCGATCGCCTGCTCTCGCTGGCTGCGCGCAAATCGTGTGAAGTCTGGAATATTCAACGAAACCGTGGCCCAGAATCCGACGGTCCCATTCAGCGCAGGAACTAGAAACTTCAAGAAATCCGGGAAATTGTTAAAACGTG
This sequence comes from Acidobacteriota bacterium, assembly GCA_003225455.1. Lineage (GTDB taxonomy): Bacteria > Acidobacteriota > Terriglobia > Terriglobales > Acidobacteriaceae > QIAB01. The sequence goes on along the minus strand of QIAB01000036.1, from coordinate 94,734 downwards.
AAGGAACCGCGAGCATGGGACCGAATCCGCCTGCGCTGTGATATGCCCATCCTAAGAGCGACAATCCCACGGCCAACAGCACCGGCGCGCTGATTCCCTGGAGAATTCGAATGTATTCAATCCCCTTCAGAATTACCGCAACGTTGATCAGCCAGAAAAGCAGAAAGCAAATAGCAGTTCCGTAAGGAACCTGTTTCCATCCGGGCGCGAGGGTCGCGAGCAGAGTGCTGATAGCCTCGCCGCCAATCCATGTCTGAATGCCGAACCATCCGCACGCTACCAGCGCTCGCAGCACAGCGGCTACGTTCGCACCCAGAACGCCGAAGGACGCACGCGCCAGCACGGGGAAGGGAATACCGTATTTGGCGCCGGGGTGCGAATTCAAAAGCATGGGAACCATCACGATTACGTTTCCTACAAAGACCGTGATCACTGCCTGTTTCCAGTTCATCCCGCCCTGAATCAGGCTGGCCGCCAACATGTAGGTGAGGATGTTGACTGACATCGAAATCCATAGCGCCGCGTAGTTGTAGGTTCCCCAATGCCGGCGTTCAGGCGACGCAGGCGCGAGGTCAGAGTTGTAGAGAGGGCTGGATTCGATTTGCGAGAGAGATTGCGAAGTTGCTGTCATCTGGTTGGCGTCATGCGATCACTCTCGCTATTGTCATTCCGAATTGGCTTTAGCCATGAGGAATCTGCTTTCGTGTGCGACCGGCAACAGCAGAACTCAATTCAATCCGCCGCCGCTGCTGCCCCTGTCTGCGCCGTCAATGGTCCGTAGCTTTCTGGCCGCCGATCGCGGAAGAACTGCCAAATCTTGCGCACTTCGGCGATCATGTCGAGATCAAGCTCAGCCACAACCACCTCATCTTTGTTGCGGCTGGCTTGAGCAACAATCTTTCCGCGCGGATTGCAAAAATAACTTTTTCCGTAAAACTCGCCAATGCTCCATGGCTTTTCTTTGCCCACGCGATTAATCGCGCCCACAAAGTAGCCATTGGCGACGGCGTGAGCAGGCTGCTCCAGCTCCCACAGATACTCCGATAATCCCGCCACCGTGGCTGAAGGATTGAACACGATTTCCGCGCCGTTCAATCCTAGAATCCGCGCGCCCTCGGGAAAATGCCGGTCATAGCAAATGTACACACCCAGCCGAGCATATTTTGTTTCAAACACCGGATATCCCAGGTCGCCGGGCGTGAAATAAAACTTCTCCCAAAATCCGGGATGGCAGTGCGGGATGTGGTGCTTGCGGTATTTCCCAAGATAGTGACCATCCGCGTCTATCACCGCTGCCGTATTGAAATAGACTCCCGGCATCTGCTCCTCGTACACCGGAACCACAATCACCATGCGGTATTTGGCCGCGATTTTCTGCATCAGCTGTGTTGTGGGGCCTTCCGGCACGCGCTCGGTGAGCTCATACCAGCGCGCGTCTTGTTCTGCGCAAAAATAGGGACCGTAGAAAAGCTCCTGCAGACAAAGAATCTGTGTCTTCTTCTTCGCAGCCTGCTCGATCAGCTTCACGTGCTTCTCGATCATGGCTTTCTTGATTTGTGGCAGGGGATGGTTGGGGCTGAGCTGGTTACTGGCTTGAATCAGGCCACAGCGGACAACTCGGGGCATACAGACCTCCGCGGAAATGAACTATAGCAGAAACCTAAGCCGCTATCGCAGGGCCGAAAACAGCGCATTCTTCCAGACCGCATTATCGATTTTCCAGCATACTTTGGCTTTGCGTCCGGCATGCAAGATGGATGCCCAAACCGCTTGGTTGCGTTCATCGGATGCGAAGGCGATCCACGACTGTCATACCTCGGGTTAATTCACTCTGGGTTTCCACATCCACATAGTGCTGACGCCACTCGGTGCCGAGCGTCGGATCCAACGCAATGCACATTGCAATCGGATCCGGCAACGAGATTCCATCTTCGCCGGTCTGCGTTTTGTAAGCGTTGCGCGCGTGGCTGTTGCACTCGATGGCAAAGTGGGCAAGTTTGGTTCGGAATGCCTCGATGTGCGCAATATCCTGATCGTGAAGCACCGCCTCGCCACGCGAGAGTTGCCAGCCGACAAGCTCTACCGGAAGACCGCTGCGGAGAACGATTCGGGCTGCCTCGGGATCGACCCAGATGTTGTATTCAGCAGCGGGTGTTACGTTTCCCTCGCAGCACGGAGCGCCGCCCATTACAACACTACGGGCAACTTTCGCGGCAATATCCGGTCGTTTTGAAACGGCGAGGGCTAGATTTGTAAGCGGCGCCAAGGTGACGAGCACGATTCCAGGATTCGCTTCGACCGCGCCAATGATCGCATCGGCAGCATGCAATTTTTCGGCGCTTTTGCGCGGCGGCGGATAATTGTGCTCTCCCAGCCCATCGCGGCCGTGAAACCAGGTTGCGCTCTGATGCTCACGCAGCAGCGGTTTTTCAGCGCCTGAGTAAACGGGAACATTGGCCCCACAGAGTTCAACGGCGTAGAGCGCATTGCGCGTAGCTTGTTGAACATCAACATTCCCCGCCACCGTTGTGACCGCTGCAACTCGAATATCGGGCGCGCGAAGAGCCATGATGATGGCTACGGCGTCGTCGGAGGCGGTGTCGGTATCGATCAGAAATGTGCGCGGCACGCGCGTAAGGATACCAGAGCCAGTCTTTGCTTCTTGGCCAATTTGGTGCTACGAGTCTGAGCTTAACGTGATTGCGGTTGGAGTCTCTGCGGATTGATGCGATTATTGCGCGGCGAGAAAGGAGCATGAAAGGAGCTTATGGGGAGACGCGTATGCGGTTTGGTCGTTGCAGTCGTGCTCATCACGCTGATTCTGCGATCGCCATCGCGAGCGGAGCAAATTTCGCTCGACGCGCTCGTTAGTCCTTCGACCATGATTTTGAAAGATGGCCGGCCGCTTACTTTCGCCGTTCACGGGTTCATCGAGTTCAAATCGATAGCTGAATTGTTTCCTTCCATCGAGGCCCAAACCCGTCGTTGGCAGCTCGATGACCCGCAGAGGCAAGGTCTGGCGCGCGAATTGCTTCGTCGCGGGATCGAGAGCCGAGTCGTTTCCATGAGCGACGAACGCCCTCTGGAAGCCCTGATCACTCATACGAGTGACGAACTGCGCCAGGCGATCGCGCGCGTGAAGGAGCCGTTGCCTCCGGGTTATGCCGAAGCGTTTCTGGCAGTGCAGGAGAAATGGAAGCATTCCCTGAACTGCTGGAGCGCCTCACCGTTCATTGCGGCGCGGGTGCTCTCAAACTGGTATCCGATCGAGGAAGGAATTCAGCTCTACGGCGCCAGTTACGATTCGACCGAGCATTTCTGGCAGGCCGTAAAGTATCACCCTGACACAACCGTCGCTGATCTGAGTGAGTTGATTGGCGTCTTGCAGCACAGTGATTGGAATTCCTGGCTGGCGCGTCTGGATGGCGATCCTAAAATCTATTTGCCAAACGCATACGCCGTTGAGTTCCTGCGTCATAATCTCGCGCCAGAGCGGCTTCGCTGGTTTCGCGAAGAATTGAATCATCATGGGCTAAATCCCGGCGATCGCGTCCGGACCATCCAGCAGCGCAGCAACACTTCATTCCGTTTCAGCGCGTTTGAAGAAAAAGTTTTATGGGGCGATCTGGCCGATCTATTCCATTTGGTTTACGTGTTCTCTCTGCCTGACGATCCAATTCGCAAGGCTCTGGCTGAACGTCACTTTGACGCTATTTACCTCGGCAAGCGCAGAATGGGCTTCATCAGCCAAGATTTCCGCTCCTTGATGCTCGAGATCTGGAAAGTGAAATACCTTCAGATGCCTCGTTTTCGCGAAGTGATCAGCTCAATCCCGCTTGACATCAAGCTGGAGCACTTTCTCAACGATGGCGATTCGCCCGATATCCCCATTCCTGTTTATGTCGGTTACTTGAATCAGATTCGCCAGCTTGCGGGTTCCAAGAAAATTAGCGAATGATTCTCTTGCTCTGCCGACCGACCGGATGCCATGCTGTACAAACCCGAGTGCTTGTATGAAAATGACCCGAAAGCCTCACCTGATTGGTGAGCGGAGCCATTGTGTATCTCAGGCCTAAAACGCTCAACGAAGCCGTGGACGCGCTTGTAGAGCCGGGCGCGCAAGTGTTGGCCGGTGGAACCGACTTTTATCCGGCATTGGGGGAGCGCTGGATCTCAACGCCCGTGGTGGACATCACCACGATAAAAGAGATCAAGGGGATCGCCAGAGAAAAGAACGAATTTCGAATCGGGGGAGGCACAACCTGGACGGAAATCTTGCGGACGCCGCTTCCGCGATGCTTCGACGCACTGAAGAGTGCAGCACGGGAAATCGGTGGAGTGCAGATTCAGAATCGGGGAACTGTTGCTGGCAATCTCTGCAATGCCTCTCCGGCTGCCGATAGTGTCCCGCCGTTGCTGGCGCTCGACGCGCAAGTGGAATTGGTTTCAACCAGCGGCTTACGGCGGGTTCCGCTCGCCGCCTTCATTGTCGGCAATCGCAAGACGTTGCGAACCGCGGGCGAGATTCTGACGGCGGTCATCGTGCCGCACGCTGTCGAGAACGCCTCTTCGGCATTCTTGAAATTGGGCGCACGGCGATATCTGGTGATCTCAATTGCTATGGTTGCCGCAGTTGTGGCAGTCGATGAGCGGCGGAGAGTTCACGACGCTCGCATTGCCGTGGGGTCATGTTCAGTTCGGGCGCAGCGTCTTTCAGCTTTGGAACCTGCGTTAATCGGCGCACCGGTGGGCGCTGGACTCGGCGCGATCGCCATGCCGGAACATCTGGAGCCGCTGACTCCCATTGATGATGTGCGTGGGACCGCCGCTTACCGCCATGATACGGCTCTTACTCTTGTGCGGCGCGCGCTCGATCTCTGCGCCGGGAGTTGCTGACATGGCGATGACAGAGCAGCAGCACCTCTCGCTAGCCGCAACCACGCCGATCAGCTTTTCTCTGAACGGACGGCATGTTTCAGTATTGGCACCGCCCATAAAACGGCTCTCTCGCGTCCTGCGTGAAGAGCTCGGTCTGACCGGAACTAAAGTTGGCTGTGACGCGGGCGATTGCGGCGCCTGCACAGTTTTGCTGGACGGCGAGCCGGTGTGTGCCTGTCTTATTGCCGCCGGACAGGCCGAGGCTTGCGAGATTACAACCGTAGAAGGTCTGCCAAAGCGCAGCCCGGTTTATGACAAACTGCAAAAATCTTTTCTCACGCACGGGGCCGCTCAGTGCGGCGCTTGCACTCCCGGGATGCTGGTCGCCGCAACTGCATTATTGGAGAAGAATCGCGCACCGAGCGAGTGTGAAGTGATGGATGCCATCGGCGGCATCCTTTGCCGCTGCACCGGATACCGGAAGATTGTTGCGGCTGTGCTCGAGGTCGAGGCAAATCAGGGTGCGCACGATTCACCCGATGCAGGACACGCAGTCGGCAATCGCCTGGTGCGGCTTGATGGTCAACGAAAAGT
>QIAB01000036.1:88610-89196 GCA_003225455.1 Acidobacteriota bacterium | reverse complement strand
TTCGCTGTCCATTTCATCGCGCGCGATTTCGCTTTGGCAATCTTGAGGCGTTCATAAGCGAAAATCCTGGCATCGCTGCGGTGCTGACCGCGAAGGATGTTCCTGGCGAGAATCGTTACGGGGTGATCCCCAAGTTCGCCGATCAACCGGTATTTGCGGAGTCAGAAGCGCGCTTTCGAGGAGAAGCAGTGGCCGCGGTCGTTGGTGATGCTGACGTGATTGAGAGGCTCGACCTCGCGCGTTTTCCAGTTTCGTGGGAGGAGCTGCCGCCGCTGATGACCATCGACGATGCGCTGGCTCCGGGTGCACCGCGCGTACACTCTGATCGGGAAGAAAACGTTCTGGTGTGTGGCCGCGTTGTTCGGGGTGACGTAGAACAAGCGCTCGCCGAAGCTGACGCGATCGTCGAAGCCGAATACGAAACCGGCTTTGTAGAGCACGCTTGCATCGAGCCTGAGGCTGGCTTTGCGCGCCGGGTTGGGGACACCATCGAGATTCAGGCCTGCACGCAATCTCCTTACATGGACCGGTCAGATATCGCGCAGATTCTCGGCATTGCACCCGAGGCGGTCCGTATTATTCCAAC
>QIAB01000036.1:84401-88595 GCA_003225455.1 Acidobacteriota bacterium | reverse complement strand
GCGTCAACCGGTTCGCATGGTGTATTCGCGTACGGAATCTATAGTTTCGACAACGAAGCGTCATCCGGCGCGCATGCGGCTGAAAGCGGGAGCAAATCGCGACGGTAAGATCGTTGCGCTCGATTTCCACGCCGATTTCAACACCGGTGCCTACTCCTCCTGGGGACCTACCGTGGCCGCGCGCGTTCCCGTACACGCTTCCGGACCTTACTACGTTCAGCACTATCGCGCGTTGACCCGGGCAGTGCACACCAATCTAGTTCCAGCAGGAGCGTTTCGGGGATTCGGAGTGCCACAAATGGCAATCGCTCAGGAGCAAGTCTATGACGAGCTTGCTGATCGTCTCGCGATCGATCGCCTCGAATTCCGAATCCTGAACGCGCTCACTAACAACACACCTACGGTTACCGGCCAAGTGCTCGGAGAAGGAGTCGGCATCCGCGCCTGTTTGGAAGCGTTGCGTCCGCGATGGCGTGCCGCGCGCAAAGAAGCGGCGGAGTTCAACACAAATTCTCACGGTCCTCTCCGGCGTGGTGTTGGCGTCGCCGGTATGTGGTATGGCTGCGGCAACACCTCCCTTCCCAATCCTTCGACGATGCGCATTGGGTTGAAGCGTGATGGAAGGATCGCATTGCACCAAGGCGCCATTGATATCGGACAAGGATCTGCCACCGTGGTAACCCAGATATGTGCCGACGCGCTTGCCTGTCCGATTGATCGCTTCGACCTAGTCTCGGGAGATACATCAGTCACTCCTGACTGCGGGAAAACTTCCGCGTCGCGGCAGACGTTGGTCAGCGGCAAAGCCGCGTACATGGCGGGACAGGAGCTACGACGCAAAATCCTGCGGATTGCGGACGCATGTGACTCCGCCAAGCTCGTCTTTGTGGAGGGACATGTCGAAGTTCAAGACGGAGACCGGGATCGAACCATCCGGCTTGCTGACTTACCGCTCGATGACTACGGATACGTGATGACGGCCGAAGCCACTTTCGATCCGCCGACCAGCGCGCTGGATGAGAATGGCCAGGGCATACCGTACGCCGTGTTCGGATTTGGGGCACACCTCGCCGAGATTGAAGTCGATATCGAGCTTGGCACGGTGAAGGTGCTCAAGATCACCGCCGCGCACGATGTGGGCCGGGCCATCAATCCAACCCTGATCGAAGGACAGATCGAAGGCGGGGTCGCGCAGGGAATCGGCATGGCGCTGATGGAAGAATTCTTCCCAGGCAAAGGCGAAAATCTTCACGATTATCTAATTCCCTCAGCAGGCGATATTCCGCCCGTGGAGTCGATTTTGATTGAAGATCAATCGCCGATCGGCCCATTCGGCGCGAAGGGAATTGGCGAGCAAGCTGTGATTCCAACGGCGCCGGCCATCCTGAACGCGCTTCACGACGCGATTGGAATCCGCGTGCGGAAAATTCCCGCAACGCCAGATCGTGTGCGCGCGGCCATTCTGAGCGCAGGCATAATCGGAGCTTCTCGTGCCTGACAACGACGTGATTCGTTGCGACGCTTGCCCCGTGCTCTGCTACATCAAAGAGGGGCGAACCGGAGCATGTGATCGCTACGGCAATCGTGGCGGCCAGCTCGTGCGCCTTGATCCGCACGTCGTGCTTAATCGCGCGGTGTCACGCGGCGACTCCGTAGTTCCTTTTCTTGAGCGTAGTCGCGACTGGGACGGCAATCTGGTTAGCGGCCCGGACACGTTCGTTACCGCCATTGGCGCGGGCACCACGTATCCTGACTACAAACCTGCGCCATTCATCATTTCTTCCCAAGTCAAAGGCGTGGATATGGTGACGGTGGTCACAGAAGGGATTTTCAGCTACTGCGGGGTCAAGCTGAAGATTGATACCGATCGCCATCTAGGGCCTGAATGCAACACCGTTCGCGCGCAAGGCGAAGCGGTCGGGCACGTGACCACAAATGAATACGGCTCGCAGATGCTGTCGCTCGGTGGCGTGCGTCACCTTACAGGCGGGACTCGCCATGAAGGTACAGTCACCTGCGAAACGCTGCTGAATCTTTGTAATGGGAAGGCTGTCGAACTGGAAATCGACGAAGGCGCTCGCCTGACGGCGCAGTCGGGCAAGCCGCCAATTGTTGATGGCGGGCTCGAAGAGCGCATGCGAGTAGGTTGCGGATCAGCCACCATCGGCATGTTTGCCAAACAATGGTTCGGCAAAGTGGACGAAGTGGTCGTAGTCGACGATCACATTACCGGTGTTTTGTCTGAGCACCAGGCCGGCAAGCTGCTCGGCATTCCTGAAACCGGGATCAAGCTGAAAGGCCGACGCTCGACTCCCGGCCGATATTTCAAAGTTGCCGAGCCAGGGACGTCATGGGGCGGGACGAACATTCAAGATCCACTCTCTATTCTGGGAGAGTTCAAACCTACGATCGCGTGGCCCGGTTTGCGCTTGCTGATGGTGAGCACAACTGGCGAGCATTATGCCTACTTTGAGCTGGACGAGCAGTTACATCCTATAGAAAAGGAACTTCCAGCCGAGCTTCAGCAATCTGTCTCGCGGATAAAAGAAAATTGCGAGCCGGCGTTGTGTACTGTTCTATTCATGGGAGGCGCAGGCGGTTCTTTGCGTGCCGGAGTTACGGAGAATCCAGTCAAGCTGACGCATTCCGTTCGCGACGCGCTTACCCACGTGACCTGTGGAGGCGCTCCCGTTTATGTGTGGCCGGGCGGCGGCATCACCATCATGGTTGACGTAAGCCGCATGCCGGAGAACGCGTTCGGCTACGTTCCCACACCCGCGCTGGTTGCGCCTATTGAATTCACGCTGAAGCTGGCGGATTACGGCGCACTAGGCGGCTACATGGATCACGTCCGGCCGCTGGAATCGATCATGGCTGATCGGCACATTTCCGCGAAGCCGGATAATCCGTGGCCCCTGCAAAGCTCGCGATCGGCGTCGAAATCATGAACACGCGAGCACGAATTGCGCTACTTCCTGATGGCCGCCGTCTTCATCTTCAGGATGGCCCGATTGACCTGATTATCGAGGCATTCGGATCGAAACGCGAAGTGCAGAGCGCATATACGGCAGCCGCGAGCAGATTCGTGACTATCCTGGATGAACTTTGCAGCGAGCTGCCGCTGCTGCGACAAGCGGCAGGTCCGGAAGGATCGCGTTTGAGTGGTGTTGTGGCGCGGAAAATGCTTGACGCGGTCCTCCCATATGCCGCTGACAACTTTATTACGCCGATGGCCGCAGTGGCAGGAGCAGTTGCTGAGGAGATTCTGATCGCCATGACTGCGGCTGCGGATCTCGCTCGTGCTTACGTGAATGACGGTGGCGACATCGCCTTGCACATGGATTCAAGCGAAGAATTCCAGATCGGAATGGTCGAACGTCCGGATAGGCCGTCGTTGTTCGGAACTGCCAAGCTCTGCGGGTCAGACCCGGTGCGCGGTATTGCGACCAGTGGATGGCGTGGCCGCAGCTTTTCCCTTGGAATTGCAGATGCGGTTACCGTGCTCGCGGAGTCCGCGTCTGCCGCCGATGCAGCCGCGACCATCATTGCCAATGCAGTGGATNNNCATCCTGCAATTACGCGAGTCCCAGCTTGTGAAATCGCTCCTGACAGCGATTTGGGCACTCGTCCCGTAACGCAACATGTCGGCAATCTTTCGCATGAAGAAATTGCGCTTGCTCTCGATTTCGGCGTAAGCACTGCGCGAAACCTGCTTGGTAGACGCCTGATTTGCGCAGCCGCTCTGCACCTTCAAGGCGAAACGCGTGTCGTGGGTTCCAGCCGTTTGAAGCTGGTCTCAAGCAGGAGCCTGGCTCATGCCTGAGGTTCAGGTCCGCAAGAAACTCACGACTGTGGAAGAAATCTTTCACGAAGGTGGGCCAGTTGCCTCAACTCCTCTTCGCCGCGCGGCGGCGCTCGCTGTCATACAAAATCCGTTTTCACGCCGGTACGTTGAAGACATCGCCAGCTTCATGGAAGGCCTGAAGCCCCTTGGGTTTGAAATGGCGCGAACTTTGATCTCGGCGCTGGGCGGCGATCCACGGGTGGTGCAAGGCTACGGTAAGGGCGCGATCGTTGGCTCCGCAGGAGAAGTCGAGCACGGTGCCCTGTGGCATGTGCCCGGAGGATATGGAATGCGCGAATTGCTCGGCGGAGCGAAAGCGATTGTGGCTTCGACAAAGAAAGTCGGCGGCC
>QIAB01000036.1:53230-84395 GCA_003225455.1 Acidobacteriota bacterium | reverse complement strand
CCGATCACGCACATCAACGCTTCTTACGTGCGCAGCCATTTTGACGCGATGGAGGTCGGCGTAACCGACGCTCCTCGGGCCGACGAGATCGTGTTAGCGGTGGTCATGACTACCGGCCCTCGCGTTCACGCTCGCGTCGGGGGACTGAAGGCGTCGGAAGTCAAGGGAGAAGACGGGCTGCGCTGAATGGCACACCGGAGCGATTCCCTCAGATGAAGACCATTTCGACTGAGGGACTTTCTCTGTGCCCCCTCAGTGTTCTCTGTGGTTAATGATTTTGATTTCGACCCGACCCGGACGTGATCGAGAGGTCGGTGATCGCGTGAAACAGAGGCAACTAGCGTAATGAAGTCCAAAATTCGCAAACTTGCAACCTTCGTCGAAGAAACCTGCACCGAGATGGGCCGCGCTATTCAGCCACCCACGCGCCGAGCGGCGGCAGTTGCGGTGATCGAGAATCCATCTGCTGGGAAATACGTTGAGGACTTGACCGAACTGATGGACATTGGCGAAGAGCTGGGCGAACTACTCACACAGCGGGCAGTGGCCGCGCTAGGCATTCCCCCGCACACAGTCGAGAGTTATGGCAAAGCAGCCGCCGTTGGTGAAAATGGTGAGTTAGAACACGCTGCCGCTGTCCTTCACCCGAAATTAGGCGCTCCGGTTCGCAGAGTGCTCGGCAAAGGCGCGGCGCTGATCCCCTCGTCCAAGAAACGTGGCGGATTGGGTGTTGTCCTCGATATTCCAGTCGGCCACAAAGACGCAGCTTTTGTGCGCAGTCACTTCGATGGAATGGAAGTTCGTTTGAACGACGCTCCGCGCGCGAATGAGATCATGGTTGCGATTGCAGTAACCGACAGCGGACGGCCGCTCCCACGAGTGGGAGGTCTGACAAAAGATCAGATCAAGGGAGAAGATGGGTTAAGGTAGCCGAACTCCACTCATATGACATGCTTTGAGAACTGGAAACCAATGGGACAATAGATGACCTTTCGCCAACTCGTGCTCCTCTTCCTCTCGCTGCAATTTTTATCTCCTGTTGCGCTTTTATCTCAGGCGAAGGATGCCGACCTGATCATCACTGGCGGCACGGTCGTCACCATGGATAGCTCGCGAGCCATCTACGACGACGGTGCCATCGTTGTAAAGGGAGACACCATCGTGGCTGTCGGTCCGCGCGCCGACCTTGCCGCCAAATACACTGCAGCCCAGACGATCGATGCTCGCGGCAAGCTGGTTCTCCCCGGATTTATCAATGGCCACACTCACGTGCCCATGACTCTATTTCGCGGCCTGCACGATGATGTCACGCTCAATGACTGGCTGTACAAATACATCTTTCCCGCTGAAAAGAAAAACGTTAACGAAGAATTTGTCCGCTGGGGAACGCGCCTCGCAGCAGCGGAGCAGATTCGTTCTGGGGTCACGACGTTCGCGGACATGTATTACTTCGAAGATGCCGTTGCCGAAGAAACCAAAGCGGCCGGCATGCGTGGTGTGCTGGGTGAGACTTTCATTGATTTCCCCGCGCCCGACCATAAAAACGAAGCCGAGGCGCTCGCCTACACCGAAAGATTTCTTAAGAAGTGGCAAGGCGATCCGCTGATTCATGCGGCCCCCGCGCCGCATTCCATTTACACCTGTTCGCAGAAGACCCTACAGGATGCCGCTGCACTGGCAAGAAAATACCATGCGCCGATTTTGATCCACGTCGCCGAGATGAAGAAGGAATGGGACGATAGCCAGAAGCAAAATGGCATGTCGCCAGTTCAATATCTCGACAAAATCGGCGTACTCGGGCCGAATGTCGTCGCTGCACACTGCATTTTTGTTGATGAAGCGGATCGGCGAACTCTGGCCCAGAAGCAAGTGGGATGCGTTCACAACCCTTCGAGCAACATGATGCTTGCCAGTGGCGTTTCGCCTGTTCCGGAAATGCGTGCCGCCGGAGTTCCCATTGGACTCGGGACCGACGGTCCCGCCGGCAGCAACAACGACTTGGACCTAATGGAAGAGATGGACCTGGCCGCCAAGCTTGCCAAAATTACGAAAATGGATCCGCTGGCATTGAACGCGAAGGCGGTGGTCGAAATGGCAACGATCGACGGCGCGAGAGCGCTGCATATGGATAAAGAAATCGGCTCGCTCGAGGCAGGGAAGAAAGCTGACGTGATTCTAATTAGCCTCGACGAGCCGAACGCAGTGCCCATGTACGACATCTATGCGCAGCTTGCGTACGCGCTGAAGGCCAGCGACATCGAGAGCGTCATTATCGGCGGCAGAGTTGTTATGCGTGATCGAAAGCTGCTGACGGTGAATGAACCGCAGGTGCTGGCCAAAGCGCGTGAGTATCGGCAGCGCGTGGCGGCGTCGCTCGGAATGCAATGAGGGAATAGAAATTGTTATTGCAGGCTCGTTCCCAACGCCTTCAGGTGGTTGGGATCTGCGCCTCCGAGCGGTGGTAGTTAGGCGCGCACTATCTCCGGAACCCTTGTTGCCGGCGGGGTGTTGCGGCTGCGTTGAGCACTTACGACGCCATCAATAATTACCATCCCGATGCCTGGCAGATCACCAAGCTGGATGCTTTCGAGCAGATCCTTGCCTGATGAATGCTGGGCTTTATCCAGCAGGACGAAATTTGCCGCTCGGCCCGGCGCAATGAGTCCGCTGTCCAAGTTGCGGATTTTTGCAGTATTGCCGGTTGCAAAACAGATTGCCACCTCCGCAGGCACTTCGCCGAGTGATGCCAGCATGGAAATCATTCGCAGGATTCCCAGCGGCTGCACACCTGAACCAGCAGGCGAATCTGTGCCAAGAATCACTCGGCTGAGCTGATTCAGTTCTTTGGCGGTTCGCAAAGTCAGCAATGCCGCGCGCTCGTTTCCGTTGTGCACAATCTCCAGAGCGCGCGACGATTTCTCGCACAGGGCCGTGATCTGATCATCGGGTAAAGCAGTGTGGCCGCCATTGATGTGGCCGATCACATCAGCATCGGTTTCCAGCACGATATCTTTATCAATCAGGCTGGAGCCGGGGATAGACGGCCCACCGGTGTGAATCGTGCTCTGAATGCCGTACTTGCGGGCCCACGCAACCATCTGGCGAGCAGTTTTTCCGTCCTTAACGCCGCCCAATCCTACCTCGCCGAGCATCGTCACGCCTGCAGCCGCGAGCTCCCTGAAGTCGTCTTCCACCATTCCGTGCTCAATCACGGGCGCGCCGGCGTGAATCTTCACCCCGCCCGGCCGGAAAGCATGGAAGGACCGCTGCGCACAAATCGCCATCGCCTTGAGGCCAACAACATCCTTCGGACGTCCGGGAGTGTGCACTTCACCCGCAGAAATCATTGTGGTCACGCCACCATGCATATAGCTGTCGATCCATCCGAGTTGATTCTGGCGTGGAGTCCAGTCGCCGGCGACCGGATGCACATGGCTGTCGATGAACCCAGGGCTGAGGGCAGTTCCGTGGGCATCGATGATCGTTGTGGCGTTTCCGGTATCGGTGTCTTTCTCCTTTCCTACAGACACAATTCGGCCGTCAACCGAAAGCACGGTATCAGCATCCAGGATCGGCTCCTCAAGACCGCCACTCAGCAGCAATCCAATATTGCGGATCACGAGCCTGTGTGACCCGGCTGATTTAGACGATGCGGTTTCGGTCATGGGGTCATTCCTTTCACATGTGAGCCGGCGCTTATCTTGTGATCTCAAATATGCCAGCAGTTTTCGGTAAGGTGTTCGTTAGTATACAAATGAATGTTTTATCTGCAAGCCAATGCGGGCTAGAATCGCGGGACTCCACTAGTGGAGAAGTCAAATGTTTTCACGGAACGTAGTCTTCTGGGAAGTGGATCCTCAGGCAGATTTCATGCTGCCGGGGGGAAAATTGTATGTGCCGGGTGCGGAGAAGCTTTTGCCAAACATACGTCGGCTTACTGCGGCGGCGCGGGAAGGCAAGGTGTTTCTGGTTTCGCATGGCTGCTTTCACACCAGCGATGATCCCGAATTCAAGATATTTCCTCCTCATTGCGTGCGAGGCACGGCGGGCGCGAATTTCGTTCCCGAAGCCCTAACCGACCACGTGTTGCGAGTTGCCAACGTCGCGGAGGCTAAATTGCCAGACGACCTGGAAAGATTCCAGCAGGTCCTCCTTGAGAAGCAGACGCTCGATATCTTCGAGAGCCGCCACGCAGGGACTCTGGTGGAGCGGTTGGGAAGCAATCCGGAATTTGTAGTGTTCGGTGTGGTTACTGAATACTGTGTTCGTCTCGCCGCCAAGGGCCTCTTGCAAAGAGGACGACGAGTTTCCGTGGTCGAGGATGCGATCGAGACTCTCCAGCCCGAGGCAGGGGAGCGCACGATTTCCGAGATTTGTGCATTAGGAGCAAAGATGATTACAACTGATCAGGCTTTGGCTAGGCTTGAACACTAGCATTCATCGACATGGCCGATTCGGAGATTAGTTCAGCTTCCCCAGTTTCTTGTCGAGACGGTCCGCGGTCTGCTGTTCGGCTGTTGCTTGCTCTGGATGGCCGGTGAGTCTGTATATTTCGGCCATTTCACGGTGCGGCTCGGGCTCCTGTGGCCGCAGATTTGCTGCCTCTTGGCAAAAACGTAAGGCGTCAGGATACCGGCGGTCCTGCGCGCTCTTCCGCGCAAGAGCGATGATGGTGTTGTAGAGCAGATCTGCAGTTCCAGAGTCCTGGGGATTAAGTTGATGCGCACGGCTGAGGGCTAGATAAGCTGCCAGATGCTCACCCAGTTTTGACAAAACAGCCCCATAGAGAGCGTTCAGCGGAAACAAATCCGGCCAGCGCTGGACGGCGTCGGCAAGCGGCGCACGCGCTTCCTCAAATCGACTTAGCTGAAAGTAGGCCATCGCGAGGTTGTACTGCATTTGCGGTGATTGTGGCGCCAGTTCAGCCGCGCGGCGCAACGGCTTCAGCGCCGCTTCCGGATCTCCATGTTGCCCATAAATCGTTCCCAACTCGGTCAACTTTTCTGCGTCGTCGGGATCGTACAGTTGCTCGCAGACGGCACGCGCATCGTCTTTCAAACCTTGATCCAGCTTCTGGGCGCATTCCAATCGGACCCGGCTCTCTTTGTCGTCACGCTGACGCAGTTCATCCGAAAGCACCAGCGCCTTCTTCGCGTCCTCCTCGCGGCCTTGTCTGCGATACACCAATCCGAGCTGATATGGAATGCGCGCATCGCGCGGACTGGCCTGGGCAGCTTCCTTCAACCACTTTTCTGCGGAAGCTAGGTCTCCCTGCTTGAAGTAGGCGTAGCCAAGAAAATAGGCGGTATCCGGAAAAGGCGGCTTGGCGGCAGCCGCAGTCAAATTTCGGATCGCGCTCTGGAAATTGTGTTCCTCTAAATCGACTCTTCCCAGGTAGTACAACACATTGGGATGATCTCCAACTTCATGACGCACCGCCTCAAGCTCATGGCGCGCTTCATCGAACTTCTTCATCTCGAACAACGCCACAGCTAAGGGAAATCGTGCCCGCAGGGTAAGCGTCGAATCTAAGTTCAGGGCGGCGCGAAATTCGTTTACCGCCTCGTCGTATCGGTCCTGTTTGAGGGCGTCGTAGGCCTTCCCCAGGTGTGGCTCGACGGCGTTGCTTGCTTGTTCTGCAGCGGGGCTGTCGTGAGGCACGGCCCGTGCGGGAACTAGCGTGGTCAGCGACAACACAAGCATTCGCGAAATATGCCCAGCCAGGATCATCTTTGAGCCCCTTTGGCAATTAGCACATTTGCCACCTTTTGGATCTCATCCACTTCTTTGGCGGTCGCCGTGCCGACGTAATCCCTCACCAGTTGTTCGCACCGTTCCCGGATTTGATCGTAAGCGGCAGGATCCTGTCCTCGCGCCGCCAACAATTCTTTGAGCCAATGTTTGCCATAGCCCGCGTGCATGGTTTCATCGGCCCAGTCGAAGTCCATGTCGTGCTCGCTCAGAGAATCACCGTAGGTGTGGAACAGTTGCGCGCGAGCCGGCTTATGGCGAATATTCTTGGTCTCAAAAAAATAGAGCATACCCAGGAGATAAATCGGATCTTCTCCTGACGCACTCTCGTAGATATACGTGCCCAGCGGAATCTGAGCCGGTTCGAGCCCCCAAGCCATCAACCGTTCGTACCCCATGCGGCAGTGGCGCGATTCGTCGTAAGTCCAGCGAGCCGAATCGTGAATCCACCCGGCAAATGCGCTCAAAATCACGCCGCCCGCTTCTATCGCCCAGACTTCATTAAGGTGGCTGATGGCTGAGCGGAGCTGCAATTGCAGGCCTTCGCCGTAAGGAAAATCGGGATCGACAATATCGGGCCAATAAAACCGGCATGGAAAAAAACGCGGATCCCTCGCCGGACGCGCGGGAATGACGTAAGTTTTCGATCCCGCCAAAGGCCCGGAAGATCCACTTCGCGCTCCGCCAACGTCCGAAAGTCGGCTCGCAACTGCTTGCGTCCAGACGATTGCTTCCTCGCGCAGCGCAGGATTGCCAGCCAGCGCTGATTCGGACCATTCCTCGAAGGCAAGAATCTGCTCGTCCTTTTCAGAGAGTGCCAGAGATAAGAACCGATGCGTAGGCCCATCAGCAATTGGATCCGATGCTTCAAGATATGTCCTGTAAGAATCACGCATCCCTGGCAAAAGCACTTTGGCGAGGCTCCGAAGAAATGCCGGAACCGAAGGCGAATGCTTCACCCCGCTGAAAAGCTCGATCAGTGCGCTATCTGAGCCTTCTTCTTCCAACATTCGGCTGGGGAAACGAAGCTCGAAGACGCGATTGCGCAGTGCATGAGCGGTCTCCGCGCTCTGCCAAATGAAACGTGCCAGGCCCCATTTCATTTCGAGAGGTGCAATTGCAGGAATCCATGCCGCCATGCTCACAAGGAGAGAGCGTTCGCAAAAGAAAGAGCGTTTGAGCAGTTGAGCAGTGTCGAACCGCATCCAACGCGCTCGAGGCTGCGGGCTCAGTAGGAATGTGGAAGTCTGTGCCATGACTTTCTATTTCGCTAAGAAAGACGAAAGTCATCCTGGTGAACTTTGAGGGTTAAAAAACACAGCATGCACCGAGGACCGCTTTCGATTCCTCAACTATTGTAAGCGTCCGCACCGCTGGTTAATCGGACATCTAAGCCAGACATGTGAAGATTCTTGCGGAGTCAGGACGAGGTCGCTACGCAGCTAGGAACTCTCAGTGCAAGACCGGTGTGGCGTTCGTGGCGACGCACACCCACTTTCCACTGTTGAAGAGCCAAGTATCGACGAACCGCTCGCGCCGCACGTAGCGTTTGCCTGCCTCGGTTCCCTTCGCTCGAAAAATTCCGGTGGCGATGGCAGTCTTTCCGAATACATGCACGCTCATCGATTCGGGTGCGACCTGCTGTTCTTGCGAATTGGTTGGCTTTACAGTGGAGAGGAACTGTGTCTTCGACTGCACCGAGCCATCGTCATTGATCAGCACAATGTGGTCGTCCAGCAGTGTGTCTAACGCTTTCCGGTCACCGAGCTTGTACGCCTGGTTCCAGGCCTTCTCCAAGGCAATGATTTTCGACTGCGTGGCAGCTTCGGAGTCGTCTTGTGCCCGAAGCAGCGAAACCGCGGCACACCCCAAAATCAGCAAGACGCCGATGGATTTCATTTTGCCATCCCCTGTAAGCACGAAGTATAGGGCAGGCGGTCCCATTTCTTGTCGGATAGGAACCCTCTGAGTAATCTCGCAATCTGCCGATATTCCGCGATCCGAGGATCAACCGCCGATTGCCATCTGGCTCGATAACCAATGCGGGGGCGTCGAGCCTTGTCGCCGATAGAATTGAAGAACGTCGTCGCGACGGGGAAGGGAAGGGATTACACCTTCTTTAGTGACCGCCAAGCCGCCGGTTACTACGGCGAATTGCACCGCATCTTCGAGATTCGCGCCGCTGGCCAACGCGACTGCCAGACCAGCGTTAAAAGCATCGCCCGCGCCAGTGGTATCAACCGCACGGACTGATATAGCGGAAATTGGCTTGCAGGATGAGGAGGTCACGATCAGCGCTCCTTTTTCACCCAAAGTCATAACGACCTGTTTGACACCAGAGCGAATGAGTTCATTCGCGACCTTTTCAGGCGCAATTGGCTCATTCGGACTGTGTCGGGCGAGCACCTTGGCCTCAGCTTCGTTTGGTGTGAGGATGTCGACCATTTGTAGTACAGAAGGCGGCACGGGACGGACAGGAGCCGGATTCAGGATCGTTACGGCGCCTCGCGCTCCTCCGCAAGCGAGTGCAGCCTCCGCCCCCGCGACCGGAATTTCAAGCTGCGTGAGCACTACCGCGGACTCGAATGCCGCTTCACACTGAGTCACCTCAGCAGCCGTCAGCAACTCATTCGCTCCGGGATCAATCGTGATGCAATTGTGGCCGCTCGCGCCTTCGACAATAATAAACCCCACTCCGGTAGGCGCGTCGCTGGTTTGCTTTACATGAGCCGTATCAATGCCCTCGTTGCGATAAAGACCCAGTGCCATCTCGCCAAAAGCATCTTTTCCAATCTTGGCGAGGAAGCTCACTCTCGCTCCGAGCCGCGCGCATCCCACTGCCTGATTGGACCCTTTGCCGCCATAATCCACACGATAGCCGGTTCCCAAGAGCGTCTCGCCGCTGCTGGGCAGGCGGTTGACCTTCATAGTCAAGCCGGTGGCGTAGCTGCCGACGACAGTGATTCGAGGAATGGGCAACGGCGAGATCTCCGCAATATGATCTTGATTTGAGCGCCGTAAGCGTACCATAGCCCCTTGTGTCAGACTGCTTGGCCTTGACCGGCTCAGACTCGGCTGATAATTTGATCCCTCACGTGAATTCCTGGGGGCTAACTCTCTGAGTCAGCGGGAGAAAACTGTTTGGCCGACCTTGACCCGGCGCAACTTTCTAATCCGCTGCGGCCAGGGGGCCTCAGCCGGCCTGATTCCCGCAAGTCTGTGCGACCTTTTTGCTTTCGACTCCCGAAGTGCGTTGGCATCGGTGAGCGAGTTCCATCTTCATCCGCACTATCGAGCGAAACTGCCGCTCGATGCAACCTTGCTCAAAGTGCAGGCCGGTGCTGACGATTTCGTCACCGAAAAATATGCTGACGAGATTGCAGCGATTCTCAACGAATGGCGCGCAAGCCTGCTGCAATCGCCGCAGCAGGTGGAAGCGATCGAGAAGATCCTCACCAGAGATTTCGCGGGGACGTCTCTTCAGCCTATTGAATCACGGCTGGCGCGATCAGGTCGCGTGCTGGAAATTCATCAAAATAGATTTGCGCGACCTGCTTTGGGGCGGACTGCTTTTCTCCAGGAATTGCGATCCGCCATGAGTTCGTTTTCTGAGATTGTGACGGCAGAATTCCAGGTGACGAGCATCAATGTGGAGTCCGACGGCCTGCGCACTCACGTGCGTTACGAGTTGGTCGGCTCCGGTAAAGACTTTTACCGCGAGCAACGCGTCGGGCAATGGGAACTTGTGTGGCGGCAGTTGTCCGCTGGCGAACCGCGCCTCAGGAGTTGGCAAGCACTGGATGAGACCCGGAGCCGATCAGCCAATCCGGTTTTCGTTGATGTCATGGAACACGCATTCGGCAGCAATCCGTCCTATGCCTCGCAGCTACTTCACGGCACTGACTATTGGCGCACAGTCCTCGACTCAGCCTCTGGCATCGACATTTACGGCCACAACGGAGTCTCAGTCGGCGACGTTGATGACGACGGCTTCGACGACGTTTATGTCTGCCAGCCTGCCGGTTTGCCCAACCGCCTTTTTCGCAATCGAGGAGATGGAACGTTCGAAGACATCACCGAATCATCGGGCCTCGGTGTTCTGGAGAACACGGCTTGCGCACTGTTTGCCGATTTCGACAACGACGGCCGCCAGGATGTGATCGTTGTTCGGGCAACTGGGCCGATGTTGTTTCTGAACCAAGGCGGCGGGAAATTCCGCCAAAAGGGCGATGCATTCAAATTCGCCAATCCGCCGCAAGGAACTTTCACTGGGGCGGCTGTCGCTGATTACGATCGCGACGGCTGGCTGGATATATACTTCTGTCTTTATACCTATTACCAGGGCACGGACCAATACAAATATCCTTCGCCGTATTACGACGCTGAGAACGGCCCACCCAATTTCCTGATGCTCAACAATCGCGATGGAACTTTCCGCGATGTCACCGCTCAGACCGGGCTTGATAAAAACAACACGCGCTACAGTTTCTGCTGCGGCTGGAACGACTACAACCGCGATGGCTGGCCTGATCTTTATGTCGTGAATGACTTTGGGCGGAAAAATCTGTATCGCAACAATGGTGATGGAACTTTTACGGATGTGGCGGAGCAACTTGGAGTGGAAGACGTCGGCGCAGGTATGGGCGTCTGCTGGTTCGATTACGACAATGATGATGCCGACGATCTCTACGTCGCCGATATGTGGACCGCCGCCGGAGAGCGCATTTCGGCGCAAGAAATCTTCCAGAAGGATGCGCCGGAACAAGTACGGGGGCGGTACCGGAAGCACGCCAGAGGGAACTCGCTGTTTCTCAATGGCCGCGAGGCGTTCGGCGACCGAAGCGTTTCCGCTGGAGTTGAAATAGGCCGCTGGTCGTGGTCGTGCGACGCGTGGGATTTTGATCACGACGGTTTCTCCGATCTGTACGTGACAAATGGCATGGTTTCCGGCCCTTCGCGCGAAGACCTGAACAGCTTTTTTTGGCGGCAGGTGGTTGCCAATTCGCCGAACCAAGCCAAGGCTTCGCATAATTACGAACAAGGATGGAATGCCATCAACGAATTCGTTCGCGCAGACGGCACGTGGAGCGGATATGAGCGGAATGTTTTCTACGCCAACAACCGCGATGGCACGTTTTCTGATGTTTCCAGCGCGGTCGGATTGGATTTTCTGGAAGATGGAAGGGCGTTCGCTCTCGCCGATTTCGATCACGATGGCCGGCTGGAGGTCTTCCTAAAGAATCGCAATGGCCCTCAGTTGCGGCTGTTGAGCAACGTAATGAAAGACCTGCCGCCCTCGATCTGCTTTCGTCTGCGCGGCGTGCAGAGCAATCGCGATGCCATCGGAGCAATCGTTAGTTTGCAAACTGACTCCGGTCGCCAGACGCGAACGCTTCAGGCTGGTTCGGGATTCCTTTCCCAGCACACTAAAGAAGTATTTTTCGGCTTGGGAGAAGCGAAAAGCCGTATAGACGCGACAATTCGCTGGCCAAGCGGACTTGTTCAGGAACTGCACGATCTGCCTCCGAATCACCGTGTATGGGTCGAAGAGGGTTCCGCGCCGTCGCGAATCGAACCGTTCAAAACAAGAGCCGCGGAACGGCTCAAGAAGACAGCCCACGGCGTAAGTCGTGGGTCAGATTCACTTCCTGAAACAATCGAAACCTGGCTTCTCGCCCCCATCGCAGCACCCAATTTTTCTCTTCCCGATTCATCCGGCACGCCTCGAAGTCTTGCTGCGCTTCGCGGCAAATCCGTACTTCTGAATTTGTGGGTTGCAAACTCAGAGAGTTGTCAGAAGGATCTGGCGGTCTTCAGTCGTCTATACGCGTCTTGGCGAGATCGAGGTCTGCAATTGCTCACGATAAACGTAGATGAATCTGAAAATCGGGCACGCGAACTGAATCTTTCATTTCCTGTTCTTCGCGGTTCAGATGACGTTGTTGGCATCTACAACATTCTTTATCGCTATTTGTTTGATCGACACCGTGACCTTGGCCTTCCAACATCATTTCTGATCGATGGCAAGGGAGATATAGTTAAGCTGTATCAGGGTCCGACTAACGCGGAGCAAGTCGAAGCAGATTTCCGGAGCATTCCGCGAACTGCCGCCGAGCGAATAGCAAAGGCGCTCCCGTTTCCCGGCGTCATCGAGAGTTCAGAATTTCGGCGCAACTATCTTTCGTACGGTTCCGTTTTTTTTCAGCGCGAATATTTTGATCAGGCTGAAGCATCGTTCCAGTCTGCGCTGCGCGACGATCCATCGAGTGCCGAGGCGCTGTACGGTCTAGGCAGCGTCTACCTGAAGCAAACGAAAATTGCGGAAGCACGCGAGAATTTCGAGCATGCGGTTAGGCTCACCGCCAGTTATCCCGACACGCTGCCGAATGCCTGGAACAACCTCGGACTTCTTAAGACACGGGAAGGAAAAACAGCGGAGGCGATTCCGTACTTTCAGGAAGCGATAAAGCTAAATCCGGATCATGTGGTTGCGCTGGAGAATCTGGGAAATGCTTACCGTGCGCAGAAACGATGGGACGAGGCACGCAAAACACTGGAGCACGCCGTGGCGGTTGGTCCTGAGGATCCCGAGGCGAACTACAGCCTGGGCATGGTATTTGCGCAACTCGACGATACCGGTGGCGCAGAGGAATACCTGCAGCGGGCGTTGAAGCTGCGACCGGATTATCCGGAAGCGCTGAACAATTTGGGAGTGCTTTTATTGCGCACTCAGCGGCGGGACCAAGCCGTGGCAAATTTTGAAAAATGCATCCGCGTTGCGCCTGAGTTCGATCAGGCTTACTTGAATCTGGCCAGAGTCTACTCGCTCGAAAACGCGCCGGACAAAGCCCAAGTCATACTGCTCCAGCTGCTCAAACAACGTCCCG
The DNA here is from genome assembly GCA_003225455.1 of Acidobacteriota bacterium. Classification (GTDB taxonomy): domain Bacteria; phylum Acidobacteriota; class Terriglobia; order Terriglobales; family Acidobacteriaceae; genus QIAB01. The sequence continues at coordinate 71,757 of QIAB01000036.1, read as the reverse complement.
GACACGATCAGGCGCAGAAGATGTTGGAGCAATTACAAAGATAGTCATCCGCTAATCGTCTACCCATTCGCTCGAGCCACAAGAACAATCGCCAGGCAATAAAAGACGAACATCAGCGCCAGGTAAATCTTCGCCGCGCTGCCTGCGCCTTTAAACTCCTTCCAGGCAAACACGCCCCAGAGCGCTGCAACCATGGGTGCTGATTGTCCAATAGCGTAAGAAATTGCGACACCCGTAAAATTCGCGGCGACGAGATTGAAAACCATACCCGTGCCCCAGATGAATCCGCCGAGGATGCCGAGGGAGTGGGCGGAGGCAGGAGCGTGGAAGAAACCGGCAAAACTGACCGGCTCTCCGACGAGCGGATGCTTCATGAAGTAGATGTTCCAGATGAAGCACGAAAGCAAAGCGCCGAGTGTGAGGAAAATGGCAGCGGCGTAGGGGCCGAGTGTCCCGAGCACCGTGCCGTTAACTTCGTGGGGCATGGCACGGGTCATGAACGGTGCCCACAGCCCCATCAGGACCCCGGAAACGATGCAGGTGATAATGCTTTTCCTCGACGTCGAGCGGCTGGCGGTGGCGAGGCTGCCGTAGGCCTTGCCATCCAAAACCACCGCGATCACCGCGCAGAGCACGCCCGCAGCCAGGAGTGTGGCGTTCCCCTTCGGGTGCTGCGCATAGCTGGTGATGACGCCAACTACCAGCGCGATTCCGATCGAGACAGGAAATGCAATCGCGAGACCGGCCATATCGATGGCTGCGACCAGCAACAAGTTCGCGAGATTGAAGATCGCGCCGCCAACCATGGCCAGGATGACGTCGTTCACGTTCGCGCTGTGGATGTTGTTAACAAGGCTGGCGGCATCATTGCCCGTGCTGCCCATAGTGTGGCCGAGGATCAGCGAGATCAGGAAAATGCCAACGGCATAGTCCCAGTAGAACAGCTCGAAGCGATAGTTCTTCACTCCCTTGTAGGTATTGGCCCATGAGCCCCAGCAGATGGCGCTCGTGATCATCATCAACAGCGCAACATTCAAGCTATGCGGTGTGAACATGTTTCTCCTTGAACAGCTGTTCTTGCGCCAACTAGGAAACCAGCGCCCCAAATTCCTGCAATACACGCTCATACAGAAAGATGTTTTGGTCGCCGCGAATTCTAGACGGAAAGCTGCCGCGCTTGCTAATTCTTTTTTGGAGTTGGCGCGGTCAGCAGATCAACAAACATTTTGTAGAACTTTTCGACGTCGAGATCGTCCTGTATCTCGATTTGCCGGACTTCCAGCTTCGGCTTGTCGCGTTCGGTCCAGGTGAGCGTGTCGCCATAGCCCGCGCCGTGATCGATCGCGACATCCATGAATCGCGTTTCTTTTTTCGTAATCAGACTTGGATCGAGCCACGCAGCCGCAGCCAATTCATCCCACAAATAGTTATATTCGCCATGCAATCGAGCATATTGGCCGACGTAGTGAGCTGCAGGCGAGTCGCCCGCTTTGATCCGGCTTAACAATTCGGTAGTCATTCTCGTCTTCACTGAAATATCAACCGGCGTGCAGACGATTTTTTTCCATTCCGCACGCAGAACAATGTGAGCGGCTTCAGGATCGAACCACAGATTAAATTCGCGCCGGGGAGTGTTCACGAACTCCGGATCTGTGGTCTCGGGGCTCAGGCTGCCACCCATGAACACCAGTTCTTTGACGAGCTTGGGAAATTCGGGATCGAGTGAGATCGCGAGGGCCAGGTTCGTCATCGGGCCACCTTCGTAAATCGCAATCTCATTCGGAAACCTATGGACCATGCGAATCAAGAAATGCGCGGCATCTTCGTCTGTGGCCTTCGCGGTGGGCTTGCCTTCCGGCATCTGTCCCAACTCGCTCGGCGGATGATAAAAACGCGGTGTCCATGCGCCCAGCCAGGCGAACGTGCCATATTGTTGCTCGGTGAGTTCGGTCTCTTCCTTTTGCCGCACCAGCGGGTACTCGGCCCCCGGAACCACCGGAATGTCAGTTCGTCCCACGAGTTCAAGCATGCGAAGCGTGTGCGCAACTTCCTCCTTAAGCCACTGATCCCCGGTCACAACAGTGACGCCAAGAACTTCTGTTTGCGGAGATTGAATCAGAAGCAGGATGGACTGCTGATCCGTTCCGGCAGGGCCAGCTGCATCCTGGTCGATGATGAGTTTGCGTTTTGATTGGGACCAGCAGGTGAGAGATGTGATTATTAGGACTGTAGTAACAAACCAGACTCGGCCGAGTTTCATCTGCACCTCGATCTACTCAAACCACAGAGGACACGGAGGCTCACAGAGAGCCTCATGGTTTCCCCGCCAACCGCCCGATCAGCAACTCGAAAAATCTAGCTGAATCGACGTCCACAGCCACTTTTGCGTTCGGCACAAACTTATCGCGCAGCACGGGAGACGTTCGCGTACTGGCCAAAGTCGGCGCCGACCCGCGAATCGGCATATTCGGAGCCGTCTGGTTTCCCGCGTCGGAGCGACGCCGCAAATCACCGGCGACAGGGCTGTAGCCCAAGGTTTCACCGGCAGTCAGCTCGCCGGCAGTTTCAACATCCACGTAATAGTCTTCAAACTTGAGCAGCGACGGATCAAGAAACGCCGCCACAGCAAGCGAGTCGTGCATATGCGGATCAACAGCAAATCCCTGCTGGCGATTGTGAGCAATGGCGCTGCGGGCGATTTTTGCCGCCGCTTGGCTCACAGGATTCTGCCCTGCTTCGAGCTGACGAACGTAGTCTTCAGTTAAGGCTGTCTTGCGCGTCACGTCGAGGCCCACCATCGTGATCGGAATGCCCGATTGAAAGACGATGCGCGCCGCCTCTGGATCAACGTAAATGTTGAACTCTGCCGCAGGCGTGATGTTCCCACCGGAGAGCGACCCGCCCATCATGACCAGACTCTTGACTATGCCAGCGAGTTCGGCATCGCCATTCAATGCTGTGGCAATGTTCGTCAGCGGCCCTATCGTAATCAGCGTCACTTCGTGAGGGTATTTGCGGACGACTTGGCGAATGAATTCCGGCGCCGGCTCAGCAACAGGTTTGGTCTTCGGTTCAGGAAAAACTGCTCCACCCAATCCGTTCTCACCATGCGCGTAAGCGGCGCTTACCAAACGCCGCACCAACGGGGCCTTGGCGCCCACGGCCACTGGAATATCTGTCCGGCCGGCAATCTCCACCATGCGCAGAGCATTGGGGAGAGTCAGTTCCAGCGGCACATTTCCCGCGACGGGGGTAATGCCTTCAATCTTCAATTCTGGCGAGCGCATCGCCAGCAACAATGCCAGGGCATCGTCAACGCCAGGATCGGTGTCGATGATGACGCGGGATGGAGCACGAGCGGGTTGGCTCGATTCTCCGAAAGCCAATGCCCTGGGTGTGAAGCTGCTCGCCATTAAAGCGCTGGTTGAAGATGTGACGAACTCGCGACGCATCAACGTGAAAGCCTTTTTCTTAGAATTCATGAGTGGCTGAACTTCCGCGTCAGCGTTGGGCGCTACTTCGCCTGCCGCGACGGCTGGGTCATCAACTTAATGTACAGATCGTACAACTTCGGTGCATCAACATCGAACTGAACTGTCACCTTCCGTTCGTAAGGAGGAACTGCTGTCCCTGGATTCCAGAACAGCGTCTCCCCGTAACTAGGTCCATGGTCAATATCGATGTCAACGTAGAGTTCTTTCTGCCCAGTGATGATCGAGGGGTCCGCCATCGCAGCGGCGGAAAGCTCATCCCACATGAAGCTGTCGACGGAAAATTGAGTGAGGTAGCGAGCCACCGGCGTATCCGCTTTTGCGATCGCGCCTCTGATTATCAATTGGCGTGATGGTGATCTTCTTCCAGGGCGCGCGCATCGTAATGCGCACGGCTTCCGGGTCGAACCACCAGTTGAATTCGCGGCGGCCATCTACGCCGCTGATTCCGCCATTGTCAGCGTACATGCCGCTCCCCATCAGCACTAATTCCTTCGCTAAAGTTGGAACCTCCGGATCGAGCCGCAGCGCTAATGCGATGTTGGTGAGTGGGCCTCCCGCCCATACCACGACTTCACCGGGATATTTACGCACCATGCGAACGATGAAGTGAGCCGCGGTTTCGTCGTGCGGCTTTGTGTGTGGCGGCCCCTCGACGAGCGGCAGGGCCACATCCGGCTCGTGATAGCCGGCGCGGAATGCGGGAGGGGTACTTGCAGGCCGATCGGAAAAATCGCTCCAGCAGCCCTTATAGCGGAATTTGCCGTAGAGACCTTCCCAGCGATCGCTCTCTTCTTTCGAGTTCAGCAGCGGGAACTCAGCTCCCTGAACAACGCGAACATCGGTGCGCCCGGCAATTTCCAGCAGGCGCAACGTACGCTGAGTTTCTTCTTTCACCCATTGGTCTCCGCTGACCGTGGTGATGCCCAGCACATCGAATTTATCCGATTGCAAAAAAATCAGAATGGACTGCATGTCGGTCGTGGCTGGTCCGCGCGCATCCTCATCCACAATCACTTTAATCTTCTGGGCGTGTAGGTGATTCGCTGTCCTCGCCAGCAAAGCAACAAGCAGAATGGTCGTTACTCGTGCCTTCATCACGAATATTTCCCTTCGGTTGTGAGCTTATCAACAGATTGTGTTGCGTCTTCCTGTCTCGTGCTATTCGTAAGACAGCCACAGATACAACACACAGCTTGGAAGGACCTTGCATTCTAAAGCCTGACCGGCTGGCCTGTCAGCAACGAATTGCGGATTGCAGCCGCAGTGACTAGAATTCGTTGCAGTGTGGGATTACGGGTCGTACATCGATTCGCAAGCGTGAGCCGTACAGCAGCTTTTATGCTGGCCGGAATCATGTCAGCGGCTCCCTCTTTGCTTCAGGGACAATGCCAGCCGATTCCGGACTCAACTAGAGCGCAAGTTTCGGCGCCGCAGAGTTCGTCCACTATTAAAGAAACGTCCGGAGCGCCCGAGTTTTACGACGCACCCAAATTCACCGTGGCGGGCGTCACTGACCCAACGAATCTAGGCGGGCACGGTTCTGGGGCGGCGCAGCGCAACACTGAAGCACTCGCCAAAGAAACAGTTCTGCTTAAAAAAGATTCGCCTGCCGGTTTACAGCCGGGTTCTCTTGATGCCGACACCGAAAAATCTCTGCGGGCATCATTGGAGCACGATCCCGGAAACGCCGCGCTTCATCACTCGCTAGCCGAAATTGAGGAGAAATTATCCAACCCTCTAGAGGCTGCTCGCGAGTATCAGCGTGCGGCAGAGTTAGATCCGAACGAGCCCAATCTGTTCGATTGGGGCGCAGATTTGCTGCTGCATCACGCGCCTCAGCCGGCGATGGAGGTGTTCGCTAAAGGCAATAGGATATTTCCACGCTCTTCACGCATGCTGATCGCGCTTGGCGTAGCTTTGCAGGCGCAAGGCGCAAATGATCGCGCTCTGCGATGCCTGTTCGAGGCTTCCGATTTGAATCCCAGCGATCCGACTCCTTACCTGTTCCTGGGTAAAATGCAGAACGTCGAAATCGTCCATTCGCCAGGCTACCTGGAGAAAATGGAGCGATTCGCCAGGCTTCAGCCTGAAAACGCCTTGGCCAATTACTATTACGCGACTACTTTGGGGAAGCGCGCAAATGATAATGCGGATGCGCCGACTTCGGCTCAGAGCGAATCTCTGCTTAACAAAGCCGTTCGTCTCGACCCTCGGCTCGGTGCCGGCTACCTGCAACTCGGCATTCTTCACGCGTCCAGAGGTGATTTCCCCAAGGCCATTGCCTCCTATCAAAAGGCAAGCGATCTTAATCCCGAGTTAGAGGAGCCGCACTATCGCCTTGCCGACGCTTACCGGCGGGTCGGTGAAAAGGCGAAGGCTGAACACGAGCTTGGGCTCTACAAGGAATTATCAAAGAAGAATTCAGAACAGGCTGAGCGTGAGCGGCACGAGATCCAGCAGTTTGTCTTTGCATTGCGCGACCAGCGTCCAGCCACGCCAGCGCCGCAGGCTGAACATCAATGAGGGGCAGGCGTCGGCGCGCTCATCAAGTTTACGAACATGCGGTAGAACTTTTCTTTATCTAAATCCATCTGAATCTCGACCAGGCGCACTGGAACTGCTGGTTTGTCTTTCTCTGACCACGTAAGCGTGTCGCCGTATCCTGCGGCTCGGTCGAGATTCACGCTCATATAACGCATCTCCCGCTTAGTGATTATTGCCGGATCTATCCAAGCCGCTGCCGCGAGTTCGTCCCACATAATGTCGGCGCCGGGGGCGGATTGATAGAAGCGCGACACATACCGCGCCGGCGGCGTGCCGCTCGCCTCGATTTGCTTCACCATGGCATGCGTTAAGCTGGTCTTGACCGAAATGTCCACCGGCGTGCATACAATCTTTTTCCACGGCACGCGCAGCACGATACTTGCTGCCTCCGGATCGAACCAGAAGTTAAACTCATGACGCGGCCTGTTGACGAACTCTGGATTATCGGTCTGAGGACTCAAGCTTCCACCCATGAAGACCAGCGCCTGTGCGAGCTGAGGGAATTGGGGATCGAGTGATATGGCAAGCGCCAGGTTGGTCATCGGCCCACCTTCGTAGATCGTGACTTCGTGCGGATACTTATGCACCATGCGAATCAAAAAATGCGCCGCGTCTTCCTCAGCGGGCTTGGCAGTGGGCTGTCCTTCAGGGAGCGCCGGAATGACAAATGGCTCGTGCCACCAACGCTCGTCCCAGGCGCCCGCGTACGCGACCTTTCCGTAACGCGCCTGCCATAGCTGAGATTCTTCGCGCCCGCGCACCAAAGGAAAGACAGCTCCCGGCACTACTGGAATATCGGTGCGGCCAATGATCTCAAGCAGGCGCAACGTGTGCGCAACTTCTTCGTCTCGCCACTGATCTCCGCTCACGACAGTGATTCCCAGGACCTCGACCTGCTGAGACTGGATCATCACCAACAGAGTTTGTAGGTTACTACCGCCGGGTCCGGAGCAGTCCTCGTCGATAATCACTCTGTGGCGAGGCTCGACGGAGGCAAACGACGTTGCGAGAAGGACGATTGTGAGAGTGAACGGGAAAATGCCGCGCTTGCTCATTGACGTGGCGGCCGGGTCATCAAGTCAATATAGATCTTGTAGAACTTCGCCGCATCAATATCGAACTGCACATTGGCCAACCGCAGATAGGGCGGAACCTGCGCCTTGGGATCCCAGAAAAGAGTTTTTCCGTAGCTCGCACCGTGATCGATGTCGATATCCATATAGAGCTGCTTCTGGCCGGTGATAATGGAAGGGTCAATCAACGCTGCCCCGGCAATTTCGTCCCACATGTAGCCGGGCAAGGAGTATTTGTCGAGATATTGCGTAATAGGAGTTCCGGCTTTGGAGATGGTGGCCTTCATCTCCGGCGTGAAGCGCGTTTTGACGGAAATATCAATTGGCGTGATTGTGACTTTTTTCCAGGGAGCGCGCAGAACAATGCATGTTGCTTCCGGATCGAACCACCAGTTAAATTCGCGGCGGGCATCGATGGCTCCCGGATCAATGGCGCCTTTGTTGGCGTATAATCCGCCGCCCATCATGACAAATTCTTTCGCCAGCGTCGCCACTTCGGGATCGAGCTTCAGCGCCAGCGCATAGTTGGTCAGAGGTCCGCCCGCCCACAGAACGACCTCGCCGGGATACTTGTGTACCATCTTAACGATGAACTCCGCGGCCGTTCCCGGCGCCGCCTGAATGTGCGGCGCGCCTTCTTTCATCGGCGGCACGATATCAGGCGGATGGTAAGGCTCGTCGTAAACCGTCGACCGATTAGCTGCGAAGTGCTCCGTCCAGCAACCTTTGTATTCAAACTTGCCGTAAAGCGCTTCCCAGCGTTCGCTTTCTTCTTTGGAATTAAGCAGCGGAAATTCGGCGCCCTCATAGACAGGAACGTCGGCGCGCCCGGCGATCTCCAGCAACCGCAGGACGTGCTGTGTTTCTTCTTTTACCCATTGATCTCCGCTGACGGTAGTAATGCCGAGGACGTCGAATTTCTCCGACTGTAGAAACACAAGGATGGCCTGCTGATCGCTGGTGCCCGGCCCGCGAGCATCCTGGTCAACGATGACTTTGATTTTCTGGGCAGAGGCGGGGGAGATCAGGGCGGCTAGTATCGTAACCGTCAGCCGAACCTTTGGAATTGGAAGCCTCATGAGTTTCCCCGCGCCACCGTCCATCGATGGAAGAAAAAATAGGCAGACTGCCTAATAACCAGTCTGCCCTGAATCGAGCAAATTATTGTCTGTCCTCAGAAGTTGAGCTTGAGGGCAAACTGAATCAGTCGCGGGTTGTTCACCGTGTATGTGATCGTTCCAAGCGTAGAGTTGAGCGGTTGTTTGACTCCAGCAACAGTCCCCGACGCAAGGTCGGCGTTCGGCAATCCGAACTGGGCATGGTTAAACAGATTGAAGAACTCTGCCCTGAAGTCAGCTCCCACGCGCTCGGTTACGCGGAAGCGCTTGATCAGTGAGAAATCCGTGTTCACGAATCCTGGACCTGAAAGAGGCGTCCTGGAGGCTGTCCCCAACTCTCCGACCGGTGCTTGGGTAAAGCAAGCTGTGTTAAACCACTGCTGATGCGTCTGGTGAATGCTGGTCGGATTACAAACCTGGATCGGCCGGTTGTCGGTGGCGAAGTTATCTTCGAAGTTCACTCCCGACTCGTTGACGCTGTTTACGATGAACACTGGGAACCCGGAAGTGATTTTCTCGATCACGGTCGTCTGCCAGCCTCCCAAGGCTGCATTGACCGGACCGCTCCAGCCGCTGCCAATCGCCTTCCCCTTGCCGAAGGGCAGGTCGTAGATGACGCTAGCGGTGAACTGCTGGTTTAGGTTGATTTGCGACAGGGCCCAGTCGGCTCTTGAGGTTCCGGGGAGTGGCCAATAGGTCGCCCCGCTTGAGGAACCTAGACCATCGGGGTACCCCGAGTCGAACGTATGCGACCAGGTATACCCGAGTAGAGCGTAAAGACCGTGCCGCGCACTCTTTGTCTCGGCCTTGAGTTGCAGAGAGTCATAGCGAGCCGAGCCCGTGTCGCTGATGTTTGCCACGTAGAAGATATTGTACGGCGCGCTGAACGGCGCCCCACCGGGGCCACAGCCAAGCGTGTAACCTGGGGTGCCGCATGCCGAAGGCGATCCAACGTTCAGGTTCAAACCGTCCACCAGGATGTGTGTGCTGTGAGAACCTGCGTAACCCGCTGTCAACACAACATTAGCCGGCAGTTGGTGTTCAATGTTCAGGTTGTACTGCTGAACAGTTCCCTGCTTGAAGTCTGGATTTTGCGACCACACCGTACCACCAAACGTGCTTACCGTCGGAGCTGTGGTAAAGATCGGAAACCCCGCTGAGATGTTGCAGATATTTGGACCTGCACCCGGTACGACGCTGGGCGGCATACAGAAGAAAGGACCCTGTGCCGATTCCGCGAAAAATGGAGGGTTCTCCCATAGTCCCTGAGCGCCCTGATTCCATGACGAATCATGATAGATGGCGTAACCCGCGCGGACAGCCGTATCCTGCCTTCCAAGAACTTTCCATGCCAGACCGATGCGAGGCTCGACGGCCCTCTTGTCGAACTGAATGCCCACCCGCCCGTCGGAGTTGACACCCGGAATTTGCTGGTTGCAGTCCGGGCGAGGCGTGCAATTGTCGATGAACTTGAAGTTAGCCTGGCGATTTTGAGCCTCGGTGATCGGCGGCACTAAAGCCCAGGCGACTCCAAGATTTAGCGTCAAGTTCGGCGTCACGCGCCAATCATCCTGGACATAGGGCCGCCAAAGCTTCCAACGGCGTCCCGTAGTCGCGCCCTTGAAGGTTTGATCGTGAAGCGCGAACGTGTAAAGGCCCATCAACAGATCGGCCATGGCGTCTCCAGACTGCGCGGTAACGCTGAAGGAACCGTCCTGAAAGGCGTTGGTCATCACGTTCATCTGGTTTGCGCGAAAACCCATACCGACGCGGATGTCGTGCTTGCCGCGAATCATGTCGAAGGAGTCGGATATGGAGAAGACGTTGGTTCCCCCTTGGAACGGAGCGAACCCGCGGTCACCTAGACCCCAATACCCTTGATTTAGCTGAACAGCCGACAGACCACAGCTGACGCAAAACTTCGTCGATTGGGTCAGTCCCGGCGGTGCGCCGGGAAAGCACTTGCTATTGATGTCCGCACCTGGGATGCCCGGTCCGACTTTGGCCGCCTCGCAGGAGCCATCGCCCTGCGATTTGATCACATTGAAGATGCGGTTAAAGCCGGCGTTGAACTGGTTGATGTTGCGATCGGAGAAAATATGGGTTTCGGAAATCGATACGTTCCGCCCGTGGTTGGAAATGTTCTGATTGCTGGCGAATGTGCTAGGTTCTGCGAATCCCGGCGAACCGCCCGGGACAAAATTAACCGCCTGGTCGTAGCTGAAACGGGCGAACACCGAATCCTTGCTGGAGAAGTTGTGGTCCAAGCGCACATCGAATTCCTTCTCGTCCAGCTTCCGCACAGGGACACTAGCGAAGTTGAAGCCGGCGTCCGCAGCGGCCGTGCCGGAGAATAAGGCGCCGGGATAAAGCTTCACCAGTTCCGCGCCTACGGGATCCTTTAAACCGTCCGGAATCACGCTGCAAGGCGTGCCTGATGCCTGACTGCCATCTGCATTGATGCCGAGCGGTGTAACATCGTCGGCTTGGCACTGGAAAGGTTGTCCGGAGTATGGGTTCGTCAGCGGCTGCGTGCGGGCGATCCCGTAGGCGTCGTTGTTAAAATTACCCGTCAAGTCCCCAGCCGTAGGAACCAATCCATTGAACGGGACACCCCTCCTTTGGTTGCGGCCCTGGTAGTCGATGAAGAAGAAGGTTTTGTCTTTTACGAGGGGTCCGCCGAGCGCCCCACCGTACTGGTTGAGATTGAATTTCTCGCGCGTGGTTGCGAAAAAGCTGCGCGCATCGAGCTTTGTGTTGCGGAAAAACTCGAAGAGTGAGCCGTGAAACTGGTTCGATCCCGATTTTGTCGTGACGAGCACGGTCGGACCCGAACGGGTACCATATTCGGCCGAGTAGTTGTAAGTGAGAACCTTAAACTCCTGGATGGCATCGATCGACAGTCAGTTCGTTGTTGTCGTTGCCATCGAATAGCCAATCCGTACTTTGGGCGCGCGACCCGCCGACGGACAGTGAATAGGAGCCACGGGTGGAGACCTCGCTACTGGGACCACCGTTGAAGAAGCTGTTGGGGTTGGTTTCCTGGCTCACTCCGGGAGTCAGCGTCGCTAGCTGAACGAAGTCGCGACCGTTCAACGGGAGCTGGGAAACTTGCTGCGCTGTAATCACCTGACCCAGGGTCGGAGCGGACGTCTCCACGGCCACTTCGGTCGCACTAACTTCAACTGCCTCTGTGACGGCGCCCGGCACCAAAGTGAAATCCACTTCGCGTTGCTCATTCACTTGCAGCCGCAGGTCCTTCTGCTCGGCTGCTTGGAAACCCTGGGATTCGACTCGGACCGTGTAATCGGCTACAGGAAGCAGCGGCACGAGGTAGTGCCCAGTGTCGTCAGTTTTTGCCTCGCGAGATAGACCTGTACCTTGCGAGGTGACTTTTACTGTCGCCCCCGAAATTACGGATCCAGTCTTGTCGGAAACGGTGCCGGAAAAGCTGCCGTTCGCCTGACCGTACATCAATGGACAAATCGAAAGAACAACGCAACAGAAAAGGAATACGAGCAGCGCCTTCTTAGTCATCAAACCCCCTCGCGTTTTTCCCGCTGGAATCTGGAGTTCCCCTTGTGCCAACGCGGCCATTGTCTGGCCGGTATTCTGAGATTTTGCGCTCTCCGCCTAAAAAAATTACCCTACATCGTCATGGCAGCGAATGTGCCACGAAACTCGATTTCCAACTTTAATCTTTGCGCGAAACGATATTCCCATTGGCCATCGACTGTCAACCAAATCTCGCATTAAAGCCGCCTTAAGCTTGGGGTATCGACCACTCAGGGAACGCCGAGGCGCTACTTCTGGGTAGCATTTGGCCAATTTGAGGACACATGTATTGCGGATGGCTCATAACCTTTGCGATTTCAGTACATGATTGTCTTCGTCAAATGATGTGGCCAATGCGTGGTGTGATAATGGGTCCATAGGCGCGCATCGATCTGCGGAATGATAATCTGCCGGTCTTTCGGACGAATGTTGTTGATTTCTTCGGTGAGAAGCGCCGTGGCATAGATGCAGTGTGCCCGAATCTCAACTTCCCACCGGCTGTCCCGTGGGATCATCCGGTACGAGTTGATCGCGTGCTCAAGTTTCGGCGAATAGCTCGTGATTCCCAGAAGCCGCAACGCCACCGGGACGATGTAATCGGCAAATGCCGTCATCTTGTCGATGTCTTCGACAGCGAGTTGACCACCCTTTCTCAGTGATGAATAAGCCAGCCAAATTCCCAATTGCGGCAGCTTGTAAATCTTGATGGTCTGGCCGTCGTACGGGCTTACGTCGTCGAAGCGCGGGAACTCTTTTACCAGGCGATCAATCAGACCGGCGCCGTTGTCATACAAACGGGGAGAGCAGGACTTCACGAAATTGTGAAAGCGGCCGTCGTATTTTTCTGCCAGCACCGATCCCACCTGACGCCAGACCTGCAGTTTCTCGTCGAGCATCGGCATTTCGATGTTGCCGGAGAAAATGCGTTCGAGTTGCGGTCGGGTCAGCCGAGCCAAGAATTTGCCGTCGAGAATCGAAAATCCATCGTCCATCGCTCTTTTCATGCATGCGAAAAGAGCGTCGGAATCCGACCAATGCCGCCCGGCATAATCCACCTGGAATTTCACGTGAGTCGAAAAATCAGTAAATGCCGTGTCCACGGAATCGGCAGTGAGGATGAAATCGAGCACGTCATCGGCGCTGCCCTGCCCCACGCCGAAAGGGATCTGATACTCGGGCATTGGCAGTTCTTCGTAAGCCATCCACCCAGCGACTTCTACAATTTTTTCGACATGCGTGTGAACGTCGCGTGAGCGCTCAATGACGGGATGTAGGCTGTCGAGAACCGGGCTGCCTTTTAGTTTGGGCCAGCGAACTGCGGGAGCAGGAGAACCCGCACGGAGTTTCCCACTTGCCGCTGCCATGGCTCCGACGGCAGCCGCAGCCTGTAGAAACTGCCGTCGAGTCTGAGTTTTCCCGGACACCGTTCGCAAGCTATTTGCCTCGGATTCTGGAAACAAAAAGCTGCAAGAATCGATCTGCATCAACCCCCGTACAAACCTTTGCGTTCGGCTTGACCTTGTCGATACCCTGAATCACATAGCGGTCACCGTAAAGCACGTTTCGCTCAACCATGCCACGACGATTGGCAACGGTCTCGCCCCGCGTGAAATCGCCACGGGTCTCGACATCTACATGCATCTCCGGCGCCTTTACTAGCGTTGCGTCGATGGCTACCCCGACCGCGAGAGGATCGTACATGGGTGTTCCTGGTAAGCCGAATTGCCCCGCGAGATTGATCAGATACTTGGCGACCGAGTAGATGAAGTCATCCACCGGGCCGTGAGCCTGAGCTAATTGATCGAGATATTTTTGCGAGAGGAGCGTTTTGTCTCCAACATCGAGTCCGACCATCGTCAAAGGCCAGCCGGCCTGGAAGACGATCTGCGCCGCGTCCGGATCGTTATAAATGTTGGCTTCCGCTGCGGCATTGACGTTGCCCCCGCTGATCGAACCTCCCATGAGAATGACCTCTTTGACGAGCGGCACGATGGAAGGATCTTTCTCAACGGCCAGGGCGATATTGGTCAGCGGTCCGACCGGAACCAGCGTGATCTCATGCGGCGAGGCGTGTACTAGCTGGATGATGAGGTCCCGCCCAAAGCGCGAATCTACTTTGCATTTGCTGGGCGGCAGTTCGACGTTCGCCAGGCCATTCTTTCCGTGCCAGAACTCGGCAGTGATGAGTTTTTGAAACAGCGGATGCTGCGCGCCAGCCGCAACTGGAATGTCACAACGATTGGCCAGTGACATCATGCGCAACGCGTTCTCAAGTCCCTGGGCCGCGGTCACATTGCCGGGAACTACGGTGATGGCGCGCACGTCCAGTTCTGGCGAGTTCAGCGCCAGCATCAGTGCCATGGCATCATCGGTGCCGGGGTCAGTATCGAGAATGATTTTTTTTGCGGCGGAGGCAGGAAGGGCGAGGGCGCAGCAGATCAGGACTGCTGCCGCGCTGGATGAGAGTTTGAAAGCGAAGTCTTTTGGATGATTCAGAGCTGGTTTTCTCCCCGAGGGAACGCCGCGATGTAGCGTAGCTTTGAATCCGAAATCGTGTCAAGGCGAAGTGCCCAAAAGTGTGCTTTCGACCTCATCTGCCGTACAATTGCATTCGCGCATGTCAGTTGAGAACAGACAACGTTACGGCCTTGCTGATCGCTTGCACGATGGCGCTGCGGAGACACTCGCGGCTGACTCAAACAGGCCGCTGGCGACACTCGCCGGACATCCACTTATCTCGAACCGTGGAATTCCCCTCAACCTTGAATGGGTCAAACAAGTCCGCGTGAATACCAGCGCCGTCGAACGCAGAGCGCAAACTCACGTTGCGCGTCGCACGGTGAAGAAAGATTGGCAGGCTGCCTGGCTGCTGCGCGCTACCTCATGTATGGATCTCACAACACTCTCGGGGGACGACACCGAAGAGCGTGTGCGCCGGCTCTGTGCCAAAGCCCGGCAGCCCATTCAGCACGAATTAGTAAAGCGGCTTGCTGTCGAAGAATTGAATCTTAGAGTCGCCGCAGTCTGCGTGTATCACACCTTTGTGGAAACTGCGTTGCGCGCGCTGGAGGGAGGCGGAGTACGGGTTGCCGCGGTTTCCACCGGATTTCCGGCTGGCCTTTCTCCGCTGGGCGAGCGTGTGGGGGAGATTCGCCGCTCTGTAGAAGCGGGAGCACACGAAATTGATGTAGTAATCACTCGCGCTCACGTGTTCGGCGGCAGATGGCAGGCACTCTACGACGAAATTGCTGAATTCAAGCAGGCCTGTGGCACTGCTCACATGAAAGTCATTCTGGGCGCCGGCGATCTGCTCACGCTGCGCAATGTCGCGCGTGCCAGCTTTGTCGCGATGATGGCCGGCGCGGATTTCATCAAAACATCTACTGGCAAAGAGCCGACGAACGCTACGTTGCCAGTCGGTTTCGTGATGACACGCGCGATTCGCGAATACGCGCAGGAGACCGGCATGGCCGTGGGATTTAAGCCCGCCGGAGGTATCCGGACAGCAAAACAGTCCATCGAATGGCTGTCACTGATGAAAGAAGAACTCGGCACGCCGTGGATGAAGGCAGAACTGTTTCGTTTCGGCGCGAGCGGTCTGCTGAATGACATTGAGCGCCAACTCGAACATCATGCGACCGGGCGGTATTCCGCGGATTATCGGCACCCGATTGCATAGTGCGAGTGTCTGGTGGTCTCTGACAGAGTGATTAGTTCAAAAGCTTTCACCACAGAGAACATGTCGCAGAGGAAATCATTCGTGCTAAATGCTTAAAGCTTGGCAGTACTGAGATGTACGCACCCGCATGAGCATCGCTGAAAAATTCGTAACCATGGAGTACGGGCCCGCACCGGAGGATCCTAAAGAGGCGCTGAGCTGGCTCGATCACTATCATCGCCGCTTCGGGCATTTCATCAACGGCGCATTTCAACCACCAGCCGATGGTCGATACTTCGACACTGCTGACCCTTCGACTGGCGAAATACTCGCAGCCGTAGCCCGAGGATCTTCAGCGGATATCGACGCCGCTGTTCGCGCTGCACGCGCCGCATGGCCGAAATGGCAGGCGCTTACACATCATGTTCGCGCCCGATATCTTTATGCGCTGGCACGAACCGTCCAGAAGCACTCCCGGCGGCTTGCAGTGCTCGAGACGATGGACAACGGCAAGCCCATCCGCGAGAGCCGGGATATCGACATTCCGTTGGTTGCTCGCCACTTTTATTACCATGTTGGCTGGGCGCAACTCCTGGAACAAGAGTTTCCCGGATACACGGCTTGCGGCGTAGTCGGACAGATCATTCCGTGGAATTTTCCGCTGCTGATGTTGGCCTGGAAAATTGCGCCCGCCCTGGCAACGGGAAATACAGTTGTGCTCAAGCCCGCCGAGTTCACACCGCTCACCGCCCTTGCCTTTGCTGAGATTTGCCAGGAAATCGACTTGCCAGCCGGCGTCGTCAACATCGTCACGGGCGACGGTTCTACCGGCGAAGCGCTGGTCAAGCATCTCGATGTAAATAAGATCGCGTTCACCGGCTCGACTGAAGTTGGTCGCGCGATTCGCGCCGCCACCGCGAATAGTCATAAAAAGATTTCGCTGGAGCTTGGCGGCAAATCGCCTTTCATCATCTTTGAAGATGCTGACCTCGACAGCGCGGTAGAAGGCCTGGTCGATGGAATCTGGTTCAACCAGGGGCAGGTTTGTTGCGCGGGATCGCGCCTGCTGATGCAGGAGAGCATTGCCGAGCCGCTCATCATGAGAGTGCGCGATCGTATGGGCACACTGCGTGCCGGCCCGCCGCTCGACAAAGCAATCGATCTGGGCGCCATAGTGGACCAAATCCAGCTGGATCGAATCAAGCGATTGGTTGATCAGGGTGTTGCGGAGGGAGCGACCTGCTGGCAGCCAGAAATCCAGATGCCGTCGCGTGGACTCTATTTCCCGCCGACATTGCTGAGCAACGTACATCCCACATCCATTGTTGCGCAGCAGGAAATCTTCGGGCCGGTTCTCGCCGCCATGACTTTCCGTACTCCCAGCGAGGCAGTCGAGTTGGCCAATAATACGGTTTATGGCCTGGCCGCTTGCGTCTGGAGTGAGAGTATCAACGTTGCATTGCACGTCGCAGCGCAACTCAAAGCTGGAGTGGTTTGGGTTAACTGCACGAATTTATTCGACGCATCTTGCGGATTCGGCGGCTACCGCGAAAGTGGTTACGGGCGCGAGGGAGGGCGCGAAGGACTGTTGGAATACCTCGAGACTGCCTGGTTCAAGAATGCGCCGGCGCTGCCCGCTTCAAAATCGTCGGTCAGCGAAAAGCCAGCCGATTCAGATGTGGCTCTGCCCGCGATTGATCGCACCGTGAAACTTTACATCGGAGGAAAGCAGGCGCGTCCTGATTCCGGCTACAGCATGGAAGTGCGGGCTGCCGATGGCACGCTGCTTGGTGAGGCGCCGCTGGGTAATCGCAAAGACATTCGCAATGCAGTCGAGGCCGCCCGAAAAGCCGCAGGCTGGAGCAAGGCGACAGCCCACAATCGCGCGCAGGTTCTGTACTACATGGCGGAGAATCTCGCGCAGCGCCGCGAACAGATTGCCCGCAGTCTCGCGGCAGCAGTAGGCGAATCTCAGGCCGCCGCTGAGGTAAACGTTGGCATTGAGCGCATCTTCTCCTACGCAGCATGGGCTGACAAATTTGAGGGCGGGGTGCACAACCCTCCTTTCCGCAATATCACGATCGCCATGAATGAGTCGATTGGCACGGTTGGAATCATTTGCCCGAATGAAACTCCACTTCTCGGATTTTTGTCCCTGGTCATGCCGGTGCTAGCAATGGGCAACACCGCGGTGGCAGTTCCTTCAGAGACCTATCCACTGATCACGGGTGATCTCTATCAGCTTTTCGATACGAGCGATTTGCCCGGCGGGGCTGTGAATATCGTCACCGGCTATCAGTCTCAGGTTCTGAAAACGCTCGCCGAGCATGACGACGTGGACGCCATCTGGTGCTTTGCCGACGAAGCCAGCGCTGTGGCAGCGAAATCTTTTTCCGTCGGAAATCTCAAGCAGGTTTTCACCAACGAAGGCCGCGCCATTGACTGGTTCGACGTGAAACAAGCCGAGGGCCGCTGGTTTCTGGAGCATGCGACGCAGGTGAAGAATATCTGGGTGCCTTACGGGGAGTGACCTGCCGATACTGCGGGAGGCGCGAAATCTCTCATTTTCCAAACTGTAAATTTGAAACTAGAGCTGCACGCGTTTTTCTGTTTCGCATCTCTTAGACACAGTTAACTGTCGTTACCGTTAATCGACTTCGGCCAGAACGGGAAAATGAGCAATAGACTTAAAGGCAAAGTTATCGTTGTCACCGGGGCTGCACAGGGCATCGGGTTCGGATGCGCCCGCCTTCTTGCAGCAGAAGGCGCCTCACTTGTACTCGGGGATATCCAAAAGGAGCGCGGCGAACAATCGGCCGCCAGCATTCGTAAAGAGGGCGGCGAGGCGCTCTTCTGTGCTGCCGACCTTAGGGATGAAGGACGTTGCGCCGCGCTGATCGACAAATCTGTGCAGACCTACGGAAAATTGGACGGTCTGGTGAATAACGCCGGTTGGTTCCCGCGAGCCACGTTGGAGCAGACTACGACTGAACTTTGGGAGCAAGTCCTTCAAGTCAACCTGCGAAGTGCATTCTACTGTTGCAAACATGCTGTGCCGAAAATGCGGCAAGCGAACGGCGGAAGT
>QIAB01000036.1:49340-53208 GCA_003225455.1 Acidobacteriota bacterium | reverse complement strand
CGGGTCGATCTGCGGCATCCAGAGCCTGCCGAATCTTGTGGCGTACGGGGCTGCCAAGGGAGGATTGCTGTCGCTAACGCGGACGCTGGCGGGAGCACTCAGCGATGATCGCATACGAGTGAACTACGTGATCCCAGGCTGGGTGCTGACGGAAGGAGAACTGGCAATCCAGCGAGCTCAAGGGCACAGTGAAGACTTGCTGAGGAAAGACGGAGAGAAGCTGCGATTCGGACGTCAGCAGAAGCCACTCGATGCTGCCTACGCGGTCGTGTACTTGCTCAGCGACGAATCATCCCAGGTGACCGGCACGATAATGCACGTCGATGCGGGCGAATCTACATTGCCGATTGCCCGCGGTATGTATCCGGGATGAAGGGTCTGCCAGTTTTTTGGAAAGCTCATTGACACAATCAAGGTCACTAACTAGACTCGCCCTTCTTCAACTTTGAATTTCGTACAAAGTAAATTCTCGAAAAGAACCTGCGATTCATGCCCAAACGTCCTCGCATCGCCGTAGTTGGCAGCGCCAATGTCGATCTCACTACGTTTACGGATCTTTTTCCAAAGCCGGGCGAGACGATCTTCGGCCAGAAATTTGATCTGGGATTCGGCGGCAAGGGCGCTAACCAGGCGGTCGCGGCTCAATTGTGCGGAGCCGAAGTATTTATGGTGGCGCGAGTCGGCAGCGATCTGTTTGGTCCGGCGACGATCGAAAACTTCAAGAAGCTGGGCATCGACGCGACACATGTGAAGCAGGTCGCAGGTGTTTCCAGCGGGGTGGCGCCGATTTTTGTGGAATCGGGCGGCCAGAACCGAATTCTTGTCGTGAAAGGCGCGAACGACGAATTGAAGCCGTCCGATGTGGACGCGGCCGCTGAGATGCTGAAAACTGTCGATTGCATTGTGCTGCAGTTTGAAATTCCTCTTGAAACCGTGTATTACACGATTGCGTTTGCGCGAAAACACGGGATTCGCTGCATCCTGAATCCGGCGCCCGGCCAGCCGATCGATGTCGATGGGATTAAGGGCTTGGATTATTTCGTTCCCAATGAAAGCGAAGCCGAGACGATTAGTGGAATGCCGGTTCGCAATCTTGATGATGCGAAAGCATGCGCGGGCAAGCTGTTAAAAGATGGAATCGGCCGCGTGATCATGACGCTCGGCGCTAATGGCTCGCTGCTGGCCAGCCGCGATGGAATGGAGCATCTGCCTGCGTTTGCCCTAAAAAGCATCGATAGCACCGGTGCGGGCGATGCGTTCATCGGCAGCTTCGCTCTATTCCTCGGAGAAGGACTCAGTGAACGCGAGGCAGTGCGTCGTGCAAATCTATACGCAGGGCTTTCAACTACGGGAGTAGGAACGCAAAAGTCGTTCTACGATCGTGCTCGATTTGATGCGGAGTGGAAGGCGCGCAACGAATCGTAGAGCGCCACGCTAGGTTTTCTCCATCAACAGAACTTTTTCCACCCCGTCCGTCTCCATGAACTTGACCTCGATTACTTCGTTCATGGTGGTGGCGACGGTGCGGCCGATAAAATCGGCGGCGATTGGCAGCTCGCGATGACCGCGATCGATCAGCACGCAGAGCTGCACCCGAATCGTTGGTCCAAGCAAGGCCAGTGCTTCGAGCGCCGCGAGCGTGGTTCGTCCTGTGAACAGCACATCATCGACCAAGACGATCTTGTTGGCCTCAACCGGCAATTCAATCTCCGACGTTTCAACTACAGGGCGCGGCCCGAGCGTAGAGAGATCTTCACGATAAAAACTGATCCCGAGGCTTCCGACCGGAATCGTCACGCCTTCCTTTCGTTCGATCCGATCAATCCCAATCCGCTCACTCCATCATTTTTCTTTTCGATTTCCTGCGCAATGCGGGAAAGCGCAGCTTCCATTTCGGAAGCGGTCATCAACTGCGCCTTTTCACGCAGCTTCACTGGGACGGGAATGTTTGGCGCAGCCATGAATGCCGCATCATACGCAGTCTGAACGTGAATTAGCAAGCTGGTTGTGAGATCACTTGGATTTTGCGGGCGCCCTTTCGCCGCCAGCAATCTTTCCTCGTAATACGGTGATCGATGCCTTGGGCAAAGTAAACGTGGTATTTGCCGCAGCCATGATTCGAGAGCGCGCTGCCGGGCCATCGGGATCGGCTGTTCCGCCGGTCGTGGTCGGATGCCACTGATACTGCTCGCTGCCAAAGGTAACCATGTCAGTCGGCCCCGAAAAAGAACTTTCCGATTTGTCAGCACCGTCTCCAAAGTCAATCCGAACGGCATGTGAGTTTTCCTGGTCTTTGTTGACGATCATCAGCGCCCACTGTCCATCGGGACGATGCACCGCATAGGCGGTGACCAGAACATTCCCGGCGGGATCGTGCACATCACTCTCGGCTGGAAAGATCTGATGCGCTCCGTTCCCCGGCTGTACCCATTCCCGCGTAATAAGCTGGCTTGCGAAATACTGCGACGTGTATTGCTTAATCTGATAATTCGAGTCAGTAGTAAACATCCCAAAAGTTCCGATCGAACTGCCGCAGCCTGGATGAACTCCCATCGGAGGATAATGGAAGTAGTAAAGACCAGAGCCGCCCGCAGCGAAGAAGGCGCCGGCAAAATCCGCCAGCCACAGTGCGCCGAACGTGTCGACCGAAGCTTCGCTGCTATTCCACGCAATATTCAGTTCACTGATATAGAACGGGACGGCCGCCGGCACGCCGTCGTCACGCCAGACCTGCATGATGTGGCTGATGCGCTCCGGTTCTTCGTAAAGCGTACTCCACGCGATCTTGCACGGCTCAAATGGATAATGCTCGAACGACATGAACGCCAGGTCGGACAAGCGATTGTGAGCTTTCAAATAATCGATAAATCTTCCCAGCCAAGAAGTACGTCCCTGCGCATCCGGCCAGACCTGGATGTCTTCGTTCACTCCCTGAAACACCGGACCGCCGAGCCTGATCTTCGGATCAATTTTGTGCAGCGCCTTCGCCCATTGCAGGTACAGCGCCCCGTAGTCTTCCGGAAGCATATACTGTCCATCTGCTTCCTCGCCCATTTCGACAAACGAAATTGGATATCCACGCGCTTTCAAATACTCAATCTGATTGGCGGAATCCTCCGGAGTGCCGTAGATCAGCGCAATCGGTATCATCGCGGGCAGGCCGCGCGTGTAGCCGCTGGTGTAAAAAAGATCAAACCCCACTTGATCTCGCTTGTCATTGATATCTGACGGCTGGTGCCACGGATCGACCGACGAGCAATAAGTTGTGGTCTGGTCCGGATCAGGTGTATGCCGGACGAGATCGTAGAACTTTCCGTCCGGCGAGATCGTCCCCAAATAAATTTCGCGGATAGTATAGCCAACGCAATTTCGGCGATCCGCGGAGCCATGGCTGTCACAGGTGTTCGAGGATTCTGTCATCCAAATTCGCAAATACCGCACCGGCATGGGCGATGACGTGAGCTGAAGCGTTTTCGTTCCGCCAGCGCCATCATTAATCATGCCGCTCGGAAACGTCAGCCACGCACCTTTCGTCGGTTGCTTAATGGGATCTTCGCCCGTCCAATACTGCACGAGATAGCGTCGTGCGTAAGGCTCTCCCCAAGCGATGCGGATGGCATCGATGGGATGACTCATTGCCAAATCCATCACGACCCATTGCGGATAGTTCGAGTCGTCTTCTCCTGTAAAAGCTTTGGTCAAATATGGATTGCTTTTCCAGTAAGTGTCCGTGCTCCCGTCGGTGATTCGGGAGTAGCCGTTCTGGTCGGTGCCGTCGTTGCGCGTGAAGCCACGGTGCGGCAGGAAGTATCCGAACGAGTGCCGGATAGAATCGCCCGGCTTGGGATTGCCGACAAAATAACCCTTG
>QIAB01000036.1:42106-49295 GCA_003225455.1 Acidobacteriota bacterium | reverse complement strand
GAATAGTTCTGTATTCTGCCGGTAGCTCACAGGTTGCCATCCAGCGGTGAGTACTTGCTTGATGGTCGCCTCGGTAAAAAGCTTGTCTGTCGCAGCAGTAGGGAGACGGTCAATACCCGCGCCCAGAGCCTCAGTGGGAATAATGGACTTCACGGGATGAGTGGTGTCTACCCGAATCGTTTGCGCGAATAGCGCAGAAGACGCGAATAGGGTGAAGCTAAAAATCAAGCAAATCAACACACATTGCCCAGCATTCCTCATCAAATGGATGAAGTTCATTTTTTTGTTCCCACGCTAAGAATTTAATGGTGCAAGTACGGCACAAATCCTTGCGCTTTGGTGCGCAATCGGTATACCGATGTGGTCGCGGTGATGTACAACGTGCGGTAGTCGGCATCTCCCCAGGCGAGATTTGCCGGTTGTTCTGGAACGATGATCGTGCCGAGGTGATGGCCCTGCGCATCCCACACCCAAATTCCCTTTGGACCGGTGATATATAAATTTTCCTTTTTATCGACCTTGATACCATCTGGTACACCATCATCTGGTACACCATCATCTTTCCCGCCCGGTTCCTCTCCGAAAATCCGGCCATTGCTCAGAGTCGCGTCGGAAGCAACGTCGTACACACGTATATTTCTTTTCTCGCTATCGTCAACATAAAAATGCTTTCCATCAGGTGAAAACGCCAGACCATTGGGCTGCGTCAGCTCTTTGGTCAAGAGGCGGACGTTGCCTTTTTCGTCGAGCCTATAGACTCCCTGGAATGGGATTTCCTGCTTCTGTCCTTCGACAAGATCCAGTGTAGGATCGGTGAAGTAGGCGGCGCCATCCGGCCCAATGATTACGTCGTTGGGGCTGTTGAATTTCTTGCCCTCATAGCGGTCCGACAAAACAGTGAAGTGGCCGTCGAGGGTGACGGAAATAATTGCCCGCAGCACGCTGGCGCAATCGAGCAGCCGATGCTGCCAGTCATATGTGTTCCCGTCAGGGTCTCCCAATGCAATAACTTCTTCTTTGCGGCCATCGAGATAAAGGCGATAAATTTTGTTCTGGACTTCGTCACTAACGTAGACAAAGCCAGCCGGGTCCCATACGGGGCCTTCGGTGAAACCGAATCCCGCACCAACTCGCGTGAGCTGTGCGTTATGATCGATAAGCTTCCAGAACTCTGGCGATTCGGCTTTCAGTTCGAAGCGACGGGAGGGAGCGTCGGCCTGAAGAGGGACGAGCAGGAGACAACCGGATAGGACGATGAAAATCCTGGTGAACATGCGTTGGCTCAGCAGATTCAACTGAACTCTCCTTTGTTGGTCACCGCGCACATGTATACAGCACGCGAGACGAAATGGACAAATGGCAGTACGACCATGTTCCATCAGCATGGGCTACACTCAGGAGGCTGCGGAAAAACTCGATTGCGAACGTGTTTTTGGGAAGGGCACGAGTGACTCGTGCCAATAAGTCCTTTAATTTTGTCATTCCGACGCGGCTTCAGCCGCCCGAGGAATCTGCTTTCCGAGTTTTTCCGCAGCAGGGTCTCCAGTGCATGTCCTATTTCCACTAATACCCACAGCAGAAGCTCGCTTACAATAGCCCGCTAAGGCAGGTGAGGTGATGCAGACCAGCGAAATGACTGAAACTTGGAAACAGTGGGAAGGCCACATCGTCAGTGGTCAATTTCCGCTGGGAGAATACCTGGGCGGCTTCGGCCGCGGTGCCGTCTTTACGACCGAGATCGGCCCGGAACGCAGCAAAGCGGCGATCAAGTTGCTCCCCGCGGATTTGGAAAATGCCGAGAGCCGGCTGGCACGCTGGAGGAAGGTCGCCAAGTTGTCTCATCCGCATTTATTACGTGTGTTTGGAATGGGGCGCAGTAAGTTCGGCAACACGGAATTTATCTACATTGTGATGGAGTATGCCGAGGAAAATCTGTCGCAGGTTTTGCCGCAGCGGTCTCTGACGCCGGCAGAAGCGCAGGAACTGCTCCATTCGGTGATAGATGGCTTGATCTATCTTCACAAACAAGGTTTGGTTCATGGCCACATCAAGCCGGCAAACATTATGGCCGTGAATGATCGAGTGAAAATTTCGAGTGACGGAATCGTCGCTGCGGGCGAGCGAAGTGCGCCAACACAGACGACGGTCTACGACGCGCCGGAAACCTCCATGGGAAGCATTTCGGCAGCTTCGGACGTGTGGTCGCTAGGCGTAACCATGGTTGAGGCGTTGAGTCAGCGTGCTCCGGCGGGTAGAGAAAGATTGTTTTTACCCAACACGGTTCCGCCACGTTTCGCCGAAATCGCGCGCCACTGCCTGGTACGTGACCCACAAAGCCGCTGGACTCTGCAGCGAATCGTGGCTGAGCTGCAATCTTCGACGGGAACACGCGAGGTGACGCCGGCTGAACCGTCTGTCGTCAATAATCCGCGGCAGACGACACCGAAACGGCGCCACTTGCTTGCAGTAATCGCAGTCGCGGCCCTGCTGATTGCAATGCTTGCGGGTCCAAGATTATTTCGCAGTCAGCCACGCGCGCCGAAACCGCAAATTACCAGCGAGCAAAATTCAAATGCCGCGAACACCGGCTCTTCTGCAATCCCTGTTCAATCTGAGCCGGAGCGTGTGTCTGATAGTGGCATTATTTCAGGATCGGTTCTACATCAGGTGCTGCCCAACGTGTCGCAGACCGCGAGAAACACAATTCAAGGCAAAGTAAGAGTGCGTGTAAAGCTGACGGTGGATGAGTCCGGTAATGTTACGGAAGCGAGTTTCCTGTCGCCTGGGCCGAGCAAATATTTCGCGCGATTGGCGATGCAAGCATCGCGTGACTGGAAATTCACGCCGCCCCAGATGAGTGGCCAGCCCATCCCCAGCGAATGGGTGCTGAAATTCGCATTCGGACGAACCACGACCGAGGTCTACCCGGCACAAAAGTAGCTGGTCCTGACCGGATGGCCTTCCGTCCTGCGAAGCAAGCAAACGTCCGTGTCCGTTCTCTGTAGTAGTCTTTCCGACGTCATCAAATGCAAGGGTCTGGAGGAGCGATGCCCCGATCCGTCCTGCTGTGGAGCTTGCTAATAGTCTATGCCGTGTCTCTGTCCGCCCAAGAACGTTCCTACGGTCGCTCCATGGTCATCAGCGATCGCGGGATCGTCGCCACCAGTCACGTTCTCGCGTCGCAGGCGGGCGCACAGATTCTGGCGCGCGGCGGATCGGCGATTGATGCGGCTATCGCGGCCAATGCGGTGCTCGGCGTCACTGAGCCCATGATGAACGGAATCGGCGGCGATCTCTTCCTCATTTATTGGGAAGCCAAGAGCGGGAAACTTTACGGCCTGAATGCCAGCGGATGGGCGCCTCGCGGCTTGTCGACTGATTTTTTCAAGAAGCAAGGGGTTACGGCCATGCCACAGGATGGGATTCATAGCGTAACCGTCCCGGGCGCGGTGGAAGGATGGAGTCAGGCCCACAAGCGTTTCGGAAAACTTCCCTGGAAGGAGCTGTTTGGCCCTGCAATTTTCTACGCTGAGCACGGATATCCCGTCCCCGAGTTCATCCATGGATATTGGGCCGACTCGCTAGACAAGCTGAAGCAGAGTCCGGAGGCGCAGCGAATCCACCTTCCGCACGGAAAGCCCCCGGAAATTGGCGAGATGTTCTCCAATCCTGCTCTCGCCAAAGCATTGCGGCTGATTGCGGAACAAGGCCGAGATGCGTTTTACAAGGGCGAGATTGGGCAAGCGATTCTCAAAACATCGTCCGCGCTCGGCGGGACGATGCAGGCTGATGATCTAGCCGATTTCTCTGCCGAGTGGGTTGAGCCACTGTCCATCGATTATCGCGGATGGAGAGTTTACGAGTTGCCTCCCAATGGCCAGGGAATGGCCGCCCTCGAAATGCTGAACATCATGCCACGAAGCCGCCCGACCAAGCTGGCCCGCAGGGCGGGGTCGAGTTGCACAAGAAGATCGAAGCCATGAAGCTGGCTTACAGTGATCTCTATCGCTACAACGCCGACCCGCGATTTGCTAAAGTTCCGGTTAAGGGCTTACTCGCGAAAGATTATGCTGAGCAGCGCGCCGCACTCATCAATCCGGACAAAGCAAACTGCGCGCCAGTNNNNATACCACCTACTTGGCCGCAGTCGATAGAGACGGCAACATCGCTTCTCTGATCCAGAGCAATTATGACTCCTTCGGCTCCGGCGTGGCGGTCATCGGCATGGGATTTGTTCTACAGAATCGCGGCGCACTCTTCACGCTGGATCCGAATCATCCCAACGTGCTCGCTCCGCGCAAACGTCCTTTTCATACGATCATTCCTGCCTTTATGGAAAAAGACGACGTTCACATCGGGTTCGGAATCATGGGCGGCTCCAATCAGCCGCTGGCTCACGCTCAATTTGTTTCAAGTGTTGTCGATTACGGAATGAACGTCCAGACTGCGGTGGAGGCGGCGCGATTTACGATTCACGGCGAGTCGTTGAATTGCGGTATCGCGATTGAATCCCGAGTGAAACCTGAAGTGTTGGACGAGCTGCGGCGCAAGGGGCACAACTTAAACGTCCGCAAAGAATATTCATCTTGGATGGGACGGGGCCAGGCGGTGCTTCACAATTCCAAAACCGGCGTGAACTTCGCAGGTTCCGATCCACGCTCTGACGGAGCAGCAGTGCCCGAACCAGTTCCGCTGACGCCTCCAGCTAACTGAGTATTTCAGTCGTCGCAAATATGGGAGTACGGATCGCTTTCTGCTTACTTTCCCGCTGCTGCAGCCGCCGTGAGTGTGATCCTGCCGCGCAATTCTATCTGCTCATCGAAACTTCCGGGATCGGTCCGCCACTGTTTGCCGTCGGCATCGTAATAGGAAAACGCGCGCGCATCGAGCGGAATGGTCGCTTTTTTGGTTTCTCCAGGACGAAGCGCAACTCTGGCAAAGCCCTTCAGTTCCTTTGCCGGTCGAGGCACTTTGGTGTGCGAATCGCCGACGTAAATCTGAACGACTTCCGTTCCCTCACGACTTCCCGTGTTCGTTACATCGAGAGAGACGTGATATGCGCCGTCACCCGAAGCCGGCTTGATCTCGAGATTGCTGTACTTAAAAGCTGTATAGGAGAGCCCGGATCCAAATGGAAAGAGTGGTTTCGTCCCGTTATGCTCGTAGCCTCGATAACCGACGAAGACGCCTTCCTTGTATATGACACGCTTCGTTCCGGCCTGAGGATAGTAGCTGTCGTGTGCGGGATTATCTTCCCAGCGGCGTTCGAAGGTGACTGGCAAACGCCCCGACGGATCAACATCGCCGAACAGAATTTCAGCGAGCGCGGTTCCGCCTTCCTCGCCCGGATACCAGGCTTCTAGCAGCGCCGGCGCACGATCGAGCCAGGCATTTGAAGCTACGTTGCCTCCTGAAGTCACAACCACAATCGTGTTCTTGTTGGCTGCAGAAATTTCCTGAATGAGTTCATCCTGCCCAGGCGGAAGGCTGAAGGTACGATCCGCACCTTCACTCTCGCTCGTGTAATCGAATCCGACAGCAAGGATTACCGCATCCGCACCGGCCGCAAGTTTCTTCGCATCGACATCAACGTAGCTCCCCTGGCGGACAATTCCCATCTGCAATCGCACCCCGAGCCAGTCGCCGCGACCATGCTGCTCGAGAACAATCTTGTGAGGCTTCGTTTCGAGGGGAAGCGTGGTGTAACTTACCAGCGCATTAGATGTCGCCCAATTGTCAAAGACGACTTTGTCATCGACGTAAAGCCGAAAGAAACCTCCGTCTTCGCCGGTCGAGGCGACAAAAACATCGTGTGTTCCTGAGCTTTGTGGCGTGAAGTAGCCCGTCCAGCGCGAAGATTGCGTACCATCGGGAAAATTCGTTTTTGAATCAATTCCCAGATTTATGTGCTGGTCTGTTCGAGTTACGACAGGAGTACCTTGCAGCTGTTTGTTAGCGAAGTATTCAGCCGAAACACCTGGCTGGCCATTATTCACGGCAGTGGAGTATTTCGTGGCATCGGCGAGCTCGCCAAGCTTCGGGATGCCGCGACTGTAGAGAACCTTCGCGTTGCTCCCAAGGAAATTGCTGATGCCTTCAAGGAAGCTCACCGCTGTGAATGGCATGACCCGCGCGCTGCCGCCGCCATCAGGCACGGCTGGGTAAGCATCCGGGCCGATTACAGCAATCGATTTGATTTTCGTCTTATCAAGTGGGAGCAGGTTGCTATCATTTTTCAGCAGCACCATCCCCTCCCGCGCTGACTGCAACGCAACCTCGCGCCCCAGCATGTTGAAACGAGGGATAGAGTAATCCGTCTGATCGCGGTCGAGCCATCCAAACCGCACTGCGGTTCGCAGGATGCGGCGGACTTTATCGTCAATCGTCGCAACCGAAACTTGGCCTTGCTGGATCGCTGGCTCTAAATTCTTTCGGTTCAGAAACACGCCAGACGGCATTTCCACGTCAACCCCGCCGTTAGCAACGGCCAGGGCGTCGTAGGTAGAGGTCCAATCAGACATCATGATTCCGTCGAATCCCCATTCTTTCTTGGCGATGCCAATGTTCAGAGGTACGTTTTGCGTCATGTGGGCACCGTTGGTGAGATTGTAAGAATCCATAATCGCGCCAACGTGGGCTTCTTTTACCCCTGCTTCGAACGTGGGGAGATAAATCTCGCGCATGGTGCGTTCGTCGATGATCGAGTCAATGTTGTGGCGGTCAAATTCGGAGTTGTTACCCATGAAGTGCTTGATGGTGGCGCTCACTCCCTGGCTCTGCATTCCTTTGATATAGCCCACCGCGATACGGGAAGCGAGGTATGGATCTTCGCCGAAATATTCAAAGTTGCGGCCATTCAACGGCGCGCGATAAATGTTCACTCCCGGCCCCAGCATGAAGTGCACGCCCCTGGCGCGAGCGTCGCGGCCGATCTCAGCCCCAACGCGCTCGGCCAATGCAGTATCCCAGGTAGCCGCCAGCGAGATTCCGCCCGCCATGGCTGTAGCGGGACCATAATTGCGTACCCCGAGTGGTCCATCCGCCATTTTGAGGCGAGGTAGGCGCAGCTCAGGAAATGCGCGGATGTAAAAATCATCTACTCCGCCCAGCATGTCGATCTTTTGCTGAAGCGTCATTCGGGTCAGGATCGATTCGACCCTCTGCTCGATTTGTGCAGGCGCCGCGGCTA
>QIAB01000036.1:41564-42097 GCA_003225455.1 Acidobacteriota bacterium | reverse complement strand
AGGAATTACGGCGATGAGACTGAGGAGAATGCATAGAACCGCAGAATGGAATCTTCGCATCATGCTCGCTTTCATCTGATGGGCAAAGGATCGCAACCAGCAACATCATACTCGTCCGATGAAAAATGTCTTTGCCAATGTGCTGGAAGCGTCGCGCGCATATGAATTCATTGCAGAATTCTGGCGCTAGGCCTTGCGCTTCGCCTGCATAATCCAATTGAGCAGCGGCCGAAGGTTAGAGGGCATGGCCGCCTCATCGACTTCCACAGCATGTTCCCGCGAATCGCCTTTCACACGCAGCTTGTACTGAAAACGATCGGCGCCCGGACGCTCGGCACGGAGTACCGGGGGTAAATCAAAGAAGCGCGATTGTTCGACAAGGTTCTCCAGATCGGCTGCCTGCTCTGGAGGCAGAGTTGCCGAATCGATGTCATGGGCAACGCGTAAGCCAGCAAAGCCGCCACTTCTTTCGAAATGAATTTGCATGACTCGATTCCTCCGAAGAGAAGAACCAGGACATTCTATCTCCCAAG
>QIAB01000036.1:40985-41467 GCA_003225455.1 Acidobacteriota bacterium | reverse complement strand
CGTAGGATTAATCGTA
This sequence comes from Acidobacteriota bacterium, assembly GCA_003225455.1. GTDB lineage: Bacteria > Acidobacteriota > Terriglobia > Terriglobales > Acidobacteriaceae > QIAB01. Next base: position 41,451 of record QIAB01000036.1, on the reverse strand, counting down.
ATTCCCACTCCGTCCCAGCCACCCTGCACAGCTTGCTGCTCGGCGCTGCCAGAGCCATAAAGCTCGCCAGCAACCGCGAACGTGAGGTCAGCTGCGGCCTGAAAATCGGAATCGCCCTGCAGTCTGGTGGTGAGTGTCACGTACCAAATCCTGCCGGCCTTCTCCCAGGCATATCCACCAATTCTCGTAGCTGTCAGGAAGAAGGCGTGATTTGGGATCCCAGAATTGATGTGTACGCCGCCATGGTCGTCAGTGGTGTCAAGATAGTTCGCCATATTAGCGGGTTGCGGATCCTGTCCCAGTTGGGGATCATCGTAAGCAGTGCCTGGATCTTTCATCGAGCGCAGCGCGACCCCGCTCACGCTTGGCATAAGCAGCCCAGCGCCGATCAGCCAATCGGCCTTATCGGCGGTTTGACCAGCGACCATTTGCTTTACCAGCGAACCGAAAACGTCGGACATGGATT
>QIAB01000036.1:38427-40928 GCA_003225455.1 Acidobacteriota bacterium | reverse complement strand
GTCAGCTCGTGGCCGACTACGTCGAGACACTTGGTGAAGCGATCAAACAGGACGCGATCGCCATCGCCATACACCATCTGGCGTCCATCCCAGAACGCGTTATCGAAGTCAGCGTCGTAATGGACGGTAGAATCCAAGCGCAGGCCACGGCCATCGACGGAGTTGCGGTTGTAGGCTGTCTTATAAAAATCATAGGTGGCGCCGGAGAAGTCATAAGCTTCGTTAACGGCTACATCTGGGGAAGCTGGATCACCCTCGCCTCGCACCAAAGTGCCTGGAAGACCTGTCCCATTCTTAGCGTCATAGATGGTGCGGCGTTTCTGTCCCGCGGGTAGCCCAACAGCGGCGAATTGAGCGAACACCTCGCGGCGTCCGCGCAACCGTTCAGTAATCGTTAAGGCGCGCAAAGCTTTTTGTCGATGCTCCGGGTTCTCTGCGAGTTTGTGCAGAATGTGTGGCGGCAAGATAGAACAGACGTGGGGAGTGGATTTCATAAAGTCTCCTTTTCAGAAGTTGCATCCGGGGCCGGCTCATTATTGCGGTGTAGCCGGTTACCTGCAATACCTCAAAAGTATGCAGACTGGTTGCGTTAAATTGTGCGCAACTTTGTTTCCGAAAGACGGAGTAGAGCGAAGATTTCTCGCGTAGTCTACTCTCCTGAAAACATTACAGTTGATCATGCGGCGTTCCAGCGGCCAGACGATCCAAGTCCAGACCAGCTATCTACACAGATAGCACCGCTATCTGTTCGGATAGACATAACGCGCGGTTCGAGTTGAGCGTGTGCAACTCCGATTAACGAAATTAAAATTTTTCATGCCTGAATCTTCGAACTTGGTTGACTCATCTCATTAGCGTCGTTAGTATCGCGAAAGCATGAATTCTTCCTGCCAGATCTGTGCATGTTGTTCTTGTTGTTGTATGCGTGTGTCTGGCGCAGGGAGGCTGCTGATCTAAGGGTTATCTAGAACACGGCACTCATATCCACCGCCAGCACAAAGTTGCTGGCGGTGGTTTTTTATGCCCACAAACACCGAAACCAAAGCGCAGCGCGTAGAGCGATTGAAGCGGGAGAAGAATCCCTGGGAGGGCCTCGATGAGATTCGCCGCTTCTCGCGCGAAGGATTCAGCGCGATTCCGCCTGAATGGCTGGGAACATACTTCCGCTGGTGGGGCGTCTACACGCAGGGTGATGGAGCTGGAGCCATTGGCGGGCAGGGCGGGGAAGGCAAAGCCCTTCCTTACTTTATGGTCCGCATCCGCATTCCGAATGGTTTGCTTTGCTCACAGCAACTTCGCACGATTGCAAATGTCACTGAGCGCTACGCGCGCGGAACCGCCGACATTACCGTGCGCCAGAACATTCAGCTTCACTGGGTGACGATTGAAGCTTTGCCGGAATTATTGGACGCACTGTGGAAGGCGGGACTCACTACTAAAGGCTCGTGCGGTGACGATACTCGCAACATCACGGGTTGCCCACTGGCCGGCGTTGATGCCGACGAAATTTGTGATGCCTCACCACTCGCTCTGGATGCGAATCGCTTCTTCGAAGGCAATCCGGATTTCTACAATCTTCCGCGCAAATTCAAAGTCTCAATCACCGGATGCCGCGTCTGGTGCTCTTATCCCGAAATTAATGACGTAGGACTCACGGCAATCCGGCGAGGCTGCGAAATCGGATTTTCTCTGCGCGTCGGCGGCGGCCTCTCAACCGATCCGCACTTGGGATTTCGCCTGAATGCATTCGTGCGCTGGGAGCAAGTAGTTCCAGTGCTGGCCGGCATCGCCCAAATCTTTCGCGACAGTGATGGCCTGCGTGAAAATCGCGAGCGTGCGCGACTGAAATTTCTGTTTCTAAAGCATGGATGGAGCGCGGCCAGCTTCCAAGATGAACTGGAGCGGAAGCTGGGTTTCAGGCTTGATCCGGCAGTTCCCGAGCAGCGGCCTGATGACGTATATCGCGATCACGTAGGCATTCACCCGCAAAAGCAGCCTGGGTATTCGTATATGGGCGCTGCGGTATTGCGAGGGCGAATCTCCGCTCAGCAGATGCAGCGAGCCGCTGATCTCGCCGAAGAGTTTGCTGGCGGCGAGTTGCGCACAACAAACATGCAGAATCTGCTCATCGTTAATGTTCCCAATCACAACGTAGAGAAACTGGCACAGGGATTGGACGATGCCGGTTTGCGAGTGGGCGCCTCGCCATTTTGGCGTGGCGCAATCGCCTGCAGCGGAACGGAATTCTGCAAGTTGGCGATTACCGAGACCAAGAGTTTTGCTCGTTGGCTTGTAGAAGAGCTCGAAGAAAGACTTCCTGGATTCGAGCAGCACTTAAAGCTGTACGTAACCGGCTGTCCCAATAGCTGTGGGCAGCACTGGATTGCAGACATTGGGATTGAAGGCAAGAAGATCAAAGTTGATGGACGGTTGCAGGATGCCTATTACTTCTGCGTGGGCGGCGCAGTCGGTTTGCATCAGTCGATTGCTCGCCCAATCGG
>QIAB01000036.1:1763-38386 GCA_003225455.1 Acidobacteriota bacterium | reverse complement strand
TGGCGAGTGAAGTTCCGGACGCGATTGAGCGTCTTTTGCAGCGCTATCTTCAGGAGAGATTGCCCGGAGAGAATCTGCGGAAATTCTTCGCCCGCCACAGCGACGAGGAATTGCGCGAGTGCCTGGCTGGCAGATTTTTGGCCGCCGTCGCCCGGGATGCTTCTCCGGGACGTGTGCCGCATGCGGTTGAGGGTTAGGGATGACTAGTTTGTTCCCGATGTTTTTAAAACTCGAGGGCCGGCCGTTCCTGGTAGTGGGCGCGGGAACAGTCGCCGAGGGAAAGATTAATGGTCTGCTGCTCTCTGGCGCTGCGGTTCGAGTTGTTGCGCCACGTGCTAACGCGGCCGTCGAGGAGTGGGCGCGCAAAGGCGCGATCCGCTGGGAAGCTCGCGAATTTTCTCCGGCAGATCTCGATGGCGTCTTTCTCGTAATCGTAGCCACATCCTCGACGCACGTGAATGAAGCTGTCTTTCACGAGGCTCAGCGTCGCAACGTCCTTTGCAACGTGGTAGATGATCCCCAGCACTGCGATTTTTATTATCCCGCGGTCGTCCGCCGTGGGCAGCTTCAGATTGCGATTTCGACAGCAGGGGAAAGTCCAGCTCTGGCGCAGAAACTCAGGCGGGAACTGGAGACGCAATATGGTCCGGAATACGAGAGCTGGATAAAACATCTCGGAAAAGCGCGGCGCGAGCTTTTTGCTCGAAACATTGATGCGGAAAAGCGCCGCCATAGGCTTCACGAGCTCGCCAGCGAGCCACCTGTGACGGCGCTGATCAACAAGGGAGAACGTTCATGAACGGCAAAGTATATCTGGTGGGCGCCGGCCCCGGAGATCCGGAGATGTTAACGCTAAAGGCCTTGAGGGTTCTGAAGCGCGCAGACGTTGTCCTTCACGACGAATTGGTGAGCACGGAGATACTCGCGTTCGTGCCTTCCACGGCTCGAATTCAAAACGTGGGCAAGCGTTGCGGAGGCAAAAGCACCAGGCAGAGCGAGATCAATTCGCTGCTCGTCCAGTATGCCTTGTTAGGTTTGCAGGTGGTGCGCTTGAAAGGTGGCGACCCGTTCATCTTTGGCCGCGGAGGCGAAGAGATGCAAGCCCTCCGCGAAGCTGGCATCGAGGTGGAGATTGTTCCGGGCATCACCGCTGCTCTTGGCGCGGCAGCCGCCGTCCAAATCCCTCTCACCCATCGCGGGATTGCATCGTCACTCGTGTTCTTAACAGGTCATTACGCAGAGAGCGCGAATTCCGACCACTGGCCTGATGCCATCGCCCCGAACACGACCGTTGTTGTGTACATGCCGGGGCACAACCACGATGCAACAGCACAGAAATTGCGGGGGGCAGGCGTAGCTCCCGAAACCCCCTGCGCGATCGTTTCGCGCATCGGTTCACCCGACGAAAGAATTTGCCAGACGACCATCGCGGAACTCTCCTCAATCGCCGCGCTTCCTGCGCCGTCGCTGCTCGTTGTCGGTGAGGTGGTGCGCTTCGCCCAACATCGTTCTCTGGGCGAACAGTTCTCACAATTCGTTGCTGGTCGTCTGGAGGCCTTGCCAGGAACTCGAACTCAGGAGCGGGCATTGTGAAAGAAGATCTACAGCAGATCCAGGCTCAAGCAGAAAATTGGCGTCCCGAGGAAGTTCTCCGCTGGGCGTACACAACCTTTCAGGGCGACATTGCGATGGCTTCTGGCTTTGGCGCCGAAGGCATGGTCCTGATGGATATTGCCTCGCGCGTTCATCGCCATTTCCGCGTTTTTACACTGGACACAGAATTTCTATTTCCCGAAACTTACGATTTGATTGACCGCGTCGAGAAGCGGTACGGAATTAAGGTCGAGCGAGTCTTTTCCTCGTTGACACCCGAGGAGCAGGACAAAGTCCACGGGCCAGCCCTGTGGACCCGCGATCCTGATCTGTGCTGCAACCTGCGGAAAGTAGAACCGCTAAGGAATAAGCTCAGAGAGTTGCGGGCCTGGATCACCGCCATTCGCCGCACCCAAACCGCTGCTCGAGGCTTTGCTCGCAAAGTGGAATGGGACACGAAGTTTCAGCTAGTCAAAGTGAATCCGATTGCGGATTGGACTTCTGAAATGGTTTGGACTTACATCCGCAGACACAATGTTCCCTACAATCCGCTACACAACCGCAATTATTCGAGTATCGGCTGCACACATTGCACTCGCCCTATCCAAGCCGGAGAAGATGCTCGCGCCGGGCGCTGGCCTGGCTTCAACAAAACGGAATGCGGCCTGCACGTTGCCGAGCCGCAAGTGGCTGCGCCTCTGGTCCAAATCGAATATCCGGTGCATTGCGAAGAGAATTAACAGCCGCTCAAAAAAATCCATTAGCGCCATCGAAATTCTAAATTGTACTTTCACGTGCCGTTGAAGATACACAAGATGGATGAGGCGCAACCAATTCGCTGTCGACCACGACGCGTGCGGCGTCGGTTTTGTCACGCAATTGGGTCATCGCGGATCGCATGAGATCGTGGAGCGCGCGCTAGAGGCGCTGCGACGCTTGGCGCACCGTGGTGGGGTGGACGCTGATGGCCGCAGCGGCGATGGCGCTGGCCTGCTCACACAAATTCCGGATTCCTTCATTCGCAAACAGGCATGGCAGGACGGGATCGATCTGCCTGCTGTTTTCGGCGTGGGAATGGTCTTTCTACCTGCCGGCAATGAGGCTTCGGCGCGAGCCGCAATTCAATCGACTGCGATCGACAACCGCATTTACTGTCTAGGTTGGCGCGTCGTCCCGATTAAGGCAGAGGTTGTCGGGCCGCGCGCTCGCGATACGCTTCCTATCATCGCGCAATGTTTCTTCGCGCCTGAGCACGCAACAGATCGTCTTGAATTACTCCTGTTCCGGCTGCGCAAGCAAGTGGAACGATATGCTCCTTCGGGAACCTACGTTTGTTCGCTCTCCTCGCGAACCGTAGTTTACAAAGGACTGCTGACACCTGAGCAACTGCCTGCGTTCTACCCTGATCTGGGCGATTCGAAATTCGAAAGCTCCTTCGCAATCTTCCATCAGCGCTATTCGACCAATACGCAGCCAAGTTGGTCGCTGGCGCAGCCATTTCGTTTGGTTGCCCACAACGGAGAGATCAACACCATCAGCGCCAACCGCAGATGGCTGCACGCTAGAGAAGCAGCGTTGCGAAAAGAGCTGCGACTTTCTGACGAAGATCGTCTGCTGGAACTTGGCGTCAGTGATTCCGCCAGCTTCGATAACGCATTCGAACTCTACTTGAGCCGAGGATACAGTGCGACTGAATCCATGCTGGCAATGGTGCCTCCAGCCTGGGAGAACGCTCCGGCGCTTACTCCCGAGCTGCATGGATTCTTGGAGCAACATGCCCGCACGCAGGAACCCTGGGATGGCCCCGCGGCACTGATTTTTACTGATGGCGAGGTAGTCGGCGCTAGGCTCGATCGCAACGGCCTACGTCCGCTGCGCTATACGCTTACAGCAGATGGCCTGCTGGTGGCCGGTTCGGAAGTCGGCATCGCAGACCTGCACGGGAAGCGAGTTATCGAACGCCAACGCCTCGGCCCCGGCGAAATGTTGTTGGCCAATCCCGCCACCGGCGAGTTGGTCCGGCCGAATGAATCTTTACCCATACGAAGGGTCGCGCGTAAGCCTGCGGTCATCGTTAGTCCGAGAGAACACTCCGACCCCTCTTCGCACGAGCCAGAGACCAAGCAGAGTATGGCGGCCTTGGGCTGGACGGAAGATCAATTTCGACTGTTGTTTCGTCCTCTGGTCGACCCAGGCCAGGAAGGCGTGTGGAGCATGGGCGATGACGCAGCTCTTGCCTCGCTTTCCAAGTTTCAGCGGCCACTATGGGATTACTGCAAGCAGCGGTTCGCCCAAGTCACGAATCCTCCGATTGATTCACTGCGGGAGAGTCATGTGATGTCGCTGCGGTTGTCTCTCGGCGACTCTGTTGCGCTCCCGTCTCCCGTAATCGATACTGCGCAATTGAAAGCGTTGCAGCAGCATTTTCGCTCCATCGCTTCCATCGATTTTACGTTTCCCGTTTGCGAAGGAGTTGAAGGAGCGCAAGTCGCACTAAGGAGAATTCGAGAACAGGCGACGGAAGCCGCCTCGAAAAATCGCGGACTTGTTCTGCTCACGGATCGTGGCGTGGATGCAGCGCACGCAGCTGTTCCTGCACTGCTGGCCGTGGCTGACGCTTGGAAATCATTGGTGCAAGCTGGCGGCTGTGAAATCCCGTTAGTCATCGAAACCGGGCAAGTGGTCGATACTCATCATCTTGCTCTGCTTGTCGCGGCGGGCGCGAGTGCAGTGCTGCCTTACCTGGCGCTGCAGCAAGCCAACCTGTTTGCCACCGCAGGCGCGACACGGTATCGCGTGGCTGTCGAAAAGGGCTTGCGCAAGGTGATCGCGCGGATGGGAATTTCCAACATCGCGAGTTATCGCAACAGCCAACTCTTTGAAACTCTAGGCCTCGATGCCGAAATCTGTGATGAATTCTTTGAGGATGTCGGCCGGGCCCGCGGAGGCAAGAGTCTCCGCGAAATTCTGCAAGATTGTCTAGACCGGCACTGCGAAGCCTTTGCGGAGAAAACGACAGGGTTGCGGGACGTCGGCCTTTATCGCTTCCGCCAGGCTGGCGAGCAGCACGCGAATTCTCCCGAACTCGTCCGCCGCTTGCATCGCTATATCAAATCGCCGACGGAAGAAAACTACCAAGCGTTTTCGGAGCTCGGCGAACAGCGCGCTCCGATTGCTATCCGTGATCAACTCGAAGTGGTACCTGGCCCTCCAATTCCCCTCAACGAAGTCGAATCAGACGCGTCCATCCTCAGCAGGTTCAGCACGCAAGCCATGTCCTTGGGAGCGGTCTCACCGGAGACGCATCGCACTCTGGCCACTGCTATGAATCGCTTGGGTGCGCGCAGCAACACTGGCGAGGGTGGAGAAGATTGCGAGGTTTATAGCGGGAGTTCAGAAGCAAACAATCGAGTAAAGCAAGTAGCCTCGGCGCGCTTTGGAGTCACCGCCGAGTATCTGGTTCATGCTGACGAATTGGAGATCAAAATTGCCCAGGGCGCCAAACCAGGCGAAGGCGGCCAGTTGCCCGCGAGCAAAGTCTCAGCCTACATTGCGCGCCTGCGTCACGCCACGCCGAACATGACGCTGATCTCACCGCCTCCGCATCACGATATTTACAGCATCGAGGATCTCGCGCAACTAATCTACGATCTGCGCGCAGTGAATCCTCGCGCCCGCATTGGCGTAAAGCTGGTAGCGAGCACCGGAGTAGGCATTATCGCCGCAGGTGTCGCCAAAGCGGGAGCGGACGTCATCACCATCAGCGGACATGACGGAGGCACAGGCGCTTCACCATTGAGTTCTATCAAAAACACCGGTTCACCCTGGGAAGTTGGCCTCCGCGAAACCCATATCGCTCTAATCAAGGCTCGTTTGCGTGGGCAAGTTCGACTGCGCGTGGATGGCGGCTTCAAGTTCGCGCGCGATGTGATCGTTGCCGCTTTGCTCGGCGCCGACGAATTCGGCTTCGGTACCGCCGCCCTGCTGAGTATTGGATGTGTAATGGCGCGGCAGTGTCATCTAAACACCTGTCCCGCAGGCATTGCTACTCAGGATGAAAAGCTCCGCGCTCGCTTCGCCGGAAAGCCAGAAATGGTGGAAAGCTACTTCCGTGCTCTAGCGCGAGAAGTTCGTGACCGCCTGGCGAGCATGGGCGCACAGTCAATTGCGGATATTGTGGGTAGAGCAGACTTCCTCGAGCCGAGAAATTCTGAAGCAAAACGGGCCTTAGCCGATTTACTCGATCTCGTTCCCACACCTCAACAAAAAGGGTTCCTGATTGACCAAGACACATCCTTGCATCTTGAGCTGACTAGAACCCTCAACCATCCGCTCGATTCGCGACAACATTTCCAAATCTCCAGCGCGGACCGCTCCATCGGAGCTCATTTGAGTAGCGAAATTCTTCGGCGCTCGGACGTTTCGATAGGCTCCAAGAGCTACGAATTTTTCGGCAGCGCCGGTCAGAGCTTCGGCGCATTTCTGGTCCCCGGATTGAATTTCCATCTGAACGGGGAAGCCAATGATTACGTCGGCAAAAGCCTAAGCGGCGGTACGATTTCGATCAGTGGCGGTGAGGAAGCCTCGCGCCGTGGCGACGTGCTCGCCGGCAACACTATTCTTTACGGCGCTACCAGCGGCGAGCTGTATATTGCGGGCCAAGTAGGCGAGCGGTTTGCTGTGCGCAACAGCGGCGCTTTCGCCGTGGTTGAAGGCGCTGGCCAGCACGCCTGCGAATATATGACTGCCGGCGTGGTTGTGATTCTTGGCTCGACGGGTATGAATCTGGGTGCCGGGATGACGGGCGGCCTGGCCTACCTGCTACGCGAGTCGATTGGCGGCCATGGATACAACCAGGAGTCCGTTCGGCTCGCTCCACTTGAAGTTCGCGAGGAAATCTGGTTGCGGCGTGTCCTGCTCAAGCATCTTCGATTGACGAACAGTCCGCGAGCCGGAGCATTGCTGAGTACAAGTTTGCCCTTGCCGTTTCTGCGAGTCGAACCGATTGTGCCGCCGTGCAGCGTCGCTGAAACCTGGTCTGCCACTTTGGCAAGGACCAGGGCGAGAAAGATTTCTGTGCCAATGCTGGAAGTGCCGGTTCACAGTCAAACGACGGCCGTAATGTAGGCCTCGCAGCACAGAGTTCGCTCTCTCGCCTCCGATATAATCACGGCACTACTCATGGATTTCGACCAGCTAGTCACATTTCTCGAAGTTGCCAAGCTCGGTAGCTTTTCGCGGGCGGGACAGAAAGTGTTCCGGTCGCAGTCCGCTGTCAGCGCGCAAATTCGCCAGCTCGAGCAGGAGTACGGAGACCGCTTGCTCGACCGCTCAGGCAAAGACGTAACCTTAACTCCCGCTGGCCGAGTTCTGTTTGCCTATGCGGAAAAGCTTTTGCAGATGCGCGACGAATCGCTGCTCGCCGTCGCCGACCAGGGAAGCACCACACGCGGAACGCTAGTCATCGGCGCTAACGAAGCAACCTGCCTCTACGTTCTTCCCGACGTCTTCGCAAAGTTCTGTCACCTTTATCCTGGCGTGCAGATGAGCATCTATCGCAATTTCAGCTACAAGATCATTGAGAAATTGGAGAACGGTTCCATCGATGTTGGCATCGTTACTCTGCCCGTTAAATCACCAAGCCTGAAGTCGCATGCCATATTTCGCGATCAGCTCATGTTGATGGTCAGTCCACAGAGTCCTCTCGCCAAGCACGACGTGGTGCCCGTGAGTGAAATCGTCAAACAGCCGCTGCTTCTCCCCAAGATGGGTTTCAGCCGCCGCCTGATGGATAAACTATTCCGTCCCTATGCGGCTCAGTTGCAGGTGCGCATGGAACTCGCGAGCGTCGGCATGATCAAGAGCTTCGTTGCGGCCGGCCTGGGTGTTTCGCTAATCAGCGCTAGCTTTGCGCGCGATCAGGTTCTGGCGGGACGAGTGAAATTGATTCCCATCCAGGACCAGGAATTGTGGCGGGAGTTGGGTTTGGCTTACCGCCGTGACCGGACATTGACGCGGGCCACGACTACGTTCATTAGTACCGTTCGCCAGCTAGCGGCAGCATCAAAGTAAGCGCATCGAATTTCCTGATCCTGTCCATCAGAATTTCAAATTTCTCTTTCCAACGGCCGATTGGTAGCCTACTAATGGAAAGACCTCAGAATTACTGGCGACGTCTGCCGGCAATCCCACAATCAAAGACAATCTGAGGAGTATTTTTATGAGTGAATTGGAAACCAGCTTGAATAAGATACTCGAAGAACATCAGCACGAGAGCGGGTTGCATATGATTGGCGGCCGGCGTAGGCTGCTTGATCGCCTGGTGCAGTTCTTCGAAGAGTTTTGTGTAGAAAGTCCGGAACCCCGGCTCCGCTCAGGACAAAACAACTGATTTCATGTCAACCATGAATCCCACTTCCCGGAAGACGAAGCGAATTACAGCCGGTATGGCGACACGAATTACGTGTCTTCTGGGGGAGGGCGTCTGGTGAGCTGAGAAAGACAAGTTTAGCCGGCCGACAAGACCCACCGCCAGAAGCAAGTGGCAGGTGGGTTTTTTATTGCTCGCGAGGAGAACGTGATGAGCGAATTGTTAGGTGGGAGCGCAGGAGAACGGCAATGCGTAGTTATGAAGTTCGGCGGCACTTCCGTTGAGGACGCTGCTGCGATTCGCCGTCTGTGCCAAATCGTGAAAGGACGACTGCGACATCGCCAGGTAGCGGTCGTCAGCGCGCTGGCCGCGGTCACTGACCAGCTTTTCGCGGCCGGACGAACTGCCGCCGAAGGGAAGCTGGAAACTGCGCTTGCCATCGTAAGAGACATTCAGGAACGGCATCTCCGCATTGCCGGAGAGCTTCTGGGCTCGGATGAAGGCGATCTCTTCTTCAAGGATTCGGTGCACGATTTTCGTGCTGCTGTCGCATTACTCAGGAGCATTTCCGCAGCGCGTGACTTCAGCTTGCGTGCGCAGGATCACCTGCTCAGCATGGGAGAGCATTTTTCCAGCAAACTTGTGCGCGCAGCTCTTGTGCGGAACGGGCTCGAAGCAGTTTGGGTTGATGCGAAAGAGTGCATCATAACCGACGCTGCGCACACCAGGGCGACTCCACTGTGCGATGAGACTAATCGGCGACTGCAAATTCTCCTTGCTCCACTGCTTCAGGCGGACCGTATTCCTGTTCTCGGCGGCTTTGCTGGTTCTACGCTTGATGGGATTCCGACTACGCTCGGACGCGGTGGCTCCGACTTCAGTGCAGCCATCGTGGGTGCCGGTCTTCACGCGAAGAAAATCGAGATCTGGACTGATGTTGATGGCGTGATGACCACCGATCCGGATCTGTGTTCTGAAGCGCAGCGCGTTTCCAGGATGAGCTTTGAGGAGGCGGCGGAATTGGCATACTTCGGCGCGAAAGTCCTTCATCCCGCCACCCTGTTGCCGGCAAGGCGTCAAAATATTCCGGTTTGGGTTCTAAACTCACGGAACCCAGGGGGAGCCGGCACGGAAATTTGCGGGCATTCGCGCGATGAAGGACGCGTAAAGGCGCTCAGCGTCAAGCGTGGCGTTGCCGTAGTTGATGTTGAGCCGCTTCGCTGGCTCGCGCCCGAGTTATTGCGCGAAGTTTGTGAAGTCTTCGAAAATCACCAGCACACGCTGGATTTGCTATCCGCTTCTCGCGGCAGCTTGTCGCTGCTCGTCACCTCAATCGCCTCTCTGCCCGCGATTGCCGAAGAGCTGAAAGGCCTCGCCAGCGTGCGCTGGGAGAATCACAAAGCTCTCGTCTGCTTAGTGGGCGAGAAGATTCGTCGGCGACCGGAAGTCGCCAGCCAGGTATTTCGCGCTATCGCTGATATCGACGTGCGCATGATCTGTCAGGGTGCTTCGGAGCGCAGCATCAGCTTTCTTGTGGATGAATCGCGGGCAGAGGAATCTGTGCAGCGTCTGCATAAGTTGTTTTTCTCGGAAGCCAGGCCAGGACCGCCGGTTGCGCGCCATGCGCTTTGCCAGTCTGGCGGAACCTGGTAGGGCTCATCCGAAGCAGTTCGCTCGCTAATCACGTAACTTTTTGCTTGACATAAGTCCGCAGGCTTTTATTATGAATACTTATTCATGTAAGTGAATATTCATTCATGAGCAAGGCATTGCGACAGAAAGCCATTCTCGAAGTGCTGGAGCGCGGCCCGGTGGCCAGTCAGGAGGATCTTCAGCGCGCGCTCGGCAAACGCGGCTTCCGCGTTGGGCAGGCCACTCTGTCAAGGGATGTTCACGATCTCCAGTTGGTCAAGACCGGCGCTGGCTATGCCCGTCCGCAGGACGAGACCGCCGCTGAGCCGCCCCTACCGCCAGTCTCGCGGCTCGTGCGTGAGTTCGTGTTAGAGGTCCGCCCTGCGCAGAACCTGCTCGTAATTAAAACTACAGTCGGCAGCGCCCAGCCCGTGGCCGCGGCTCTGGATGCCGAAGACTGGCCGGAGACGCTAGGCACCATCGCGGGGGACGATACCATTCTGATTGTCTGCCCCGAGAAAAAAGCAGCCGCCAGAATTGCATCTCGAATTCAGGAGATGCTGGCTTGATGAGCGCGAAACTCAAAACGGCAGTGCTTGGTGTGACTGGCTACTCGGGCTTCGAGCTGGCGCGAATTCTCCTACGCCATCCGCGCCTCGAGACTCCCTTATTGCTGAGCCGGTCCGACTCCTCTGAAAATTCGGCCGCGAAAAATGCAGTGCCAGATCTCGCCCATCTGTTCCCGGCGATCTCCGGAAATGGCGGACACCTATTACACACATTCTCCTGGAATGCGTTGCAGCATCACGGCGTGGATTTACTCTTTCTGGCCACGCCGCACGAGGTTTCCCGCGAGCTGGTCCCTGAAGCCATCTCGCGCGGAATGCGCGTAATCGACCTGAGCGGAGCGTGGCGGTTGAAGCAGGCGCAGCATCGCGCCGTTTATGGCTTGGAAGACGCGAACCCTGTCACTGCCACAGAACTGACCGAGAAAGCAATCTACGGTCTACCCGAGTTGAACGGTGAGCGCTTAGCCAATGCAGTGCTGGTGGCGAATCCTGGCTGCTATGCGACCTCAATCATTCTCGCCCTCGCGCCGCTTCTGCGGGCGGGAGTTGTCGACCTTGAGCGGGGAATTGTTTCTGACTCGAAGTCTGGCGTCTCTGGCGCTGGAAAGGAGCCTTCCTCCCGCACACATTTTGTTTCTGTTGCCGATAACCTCTCCGCATACTCCGTTTTTGGGCATCGCCATGTCGGAGAGATTCTCGAGCAATTGAATCTCGACTCACGCCATTTGATCTTCGCACCGCACTTGCTGCCGATTCCGCGTGGAATTCTCTCGACCATTTACGTTCATCTGAATCGCGAAATGACTCCCGGCCAGGTGGAATCCTGCTTTCGGGATTTCTATGCCGGCAAATGCTGGGTGCGCGTGTTTGCCACGCCGCAACTGCCCCAAATTCAGTTTTCGCTGCACACTAATTATTGCGATCTCGGCTTCTGCCTGGATGTGGACAAAAAGCGATTGGTGCTCGTCTCCTGCATAGACAACCTCCTCAAGGGCGCGGCAGGCCAGGCGGTCCAGAATATGAATGCAATGTACGGATGGGGTGAAGAGGAAGGCCTGGCGTGAAGCTTGTCATCAAGATCGGAGGCGCGGCGCTGGAAGACAAATCCACCTTGCGGAAATGCGCTCACGCGGTTGTGGAATTGAGCCGCGATGGTCACCGTATTGCCGTCGTGCACGGCGGAGGCAGCGCTCTCACCCGCACTCTGAAACTCCTGGGCAAGGAGAGCGATTTCGTAGATGGACTGCGCATTACCGATGCGGAAACCCGCGATGTTGCCTTGATGGTGCTGGCGGGAATCGTGAACAAGACCTTAGTCGCGTCGCTCACAGCCGCAGGAAATCTTGCCATCGGCTTATGTGGCGGCGATGGTGGCACGTTTCGCGCCCGTAAGAAGCAGACCAAAGGCTATGATCTCGGATTCGTCGGCGAAATATCTGCTGTCGAATCGCGCTGGTTGGAAGCAATATGGGCGCAGAGCGCGATTCCTGTGATCTCGTCAGTCGCTCTTGGCTCAGACAGTGAGTACTACAACGTGAACGCCGATCAGATGGCAGCAGCATGCGCGATCGCGTGCCATGCCGATGCGCTGATCTTTCTCACCGATGTCCCTGGCGTGCAAGATGCCGAAGGCTCCGTGATGCCGTGGCTAAACATGAAAGAAGCCGCAGCCTTGGTGGAGGACGAAGTGATCGCCGGCGGAATGCTTCCTAAGCTGGAGGCTTGCGGCAACGCGCTGAAGAGAGGCGTAGGCAGAGTACGAATTTTACCGGCGGCCCAGGCAGAAATCCTTCCGCAGTTTTATTTCGCCAAGTTGGAATGTGGAACGGAGGTGATCGGCGCATGAATCTGGCCACCGTAATTCGCTCCGAGCAGAAACTCCTCCTGCCCACATACGACCGGCAGAAAGTTCTGTTCACGCGGGGCCGCGGGGTCTATTTGTGGGATTCATGCGGGAAGCGCTACCTCGATTTCCTGAGTGGAATCGGCGTGAATGCTTTGGGCCATGGGCATCCCGCGATTCATTCAGCATTGAGGCGACAGTCGCGTCAGCTGATTCACGTTTCAAACTTGTTTTTCCACGAATTTCAGGCGGAACTTGCCAAACGCCTGACCAAGATCTCTGGGCTTGAAAAAGCATTTTTCTGCAACAGCGGCACTGAAGCATGGGAAGGAGCACTAAAGCTTGCGCGTGCCTACGCCCGCACGCAGAACCACAACGGACATAGAGCTAAGTGGCGGCTGCTGGCACTGGAAAATTCGTTTCATGGACGAACCTTCGGTTCGCTGGCCACCACAGGACAGGAGAAGTATCGTCATCCATTTGCGCCGCTGGTTCCGGGCGTCGGTTTTGTCGCTTTCAACGATACGAACGATCTGAAGCGGCAGTTCGATGGCAGTGTATGCGCGATCTGCCTCGAGACCATTCAGGGCGAAGGCGGAATCCGGCCTCTCAGCCAGGAATTCCTGCAAGCCGCGCGGCAATTGAGTGAGCGCACCGGGGCCTTGCTGATCGTCGACGAAATTCAGTGCGGCCTAGGGCGCACGGGCCGATATTTCGCCTATCAACATTATGGAGTGAAGCCCGATATTGTGACCGTCGCCAAGCCGCTCGCTGCGGGCTTGCCGCTCGGCGCAATTCTCACGACAAATCGCGTTGCGAGCGGGATGCATCCCGGTATGCACGGCACCACATTCGGTGGAGGGCCTCTGGCCTGCGCTGTCGCCATCGAATTTCTGCGAACTCTCGAACCCCTGCTTGCCCATATCCGTGAGATGGGTGATTACTTCCGCGCACGCCTCGATCGATTAAAGTTGCGGCACTCCGGCGTTCGCGAAGTGCGCGGCATGGGGCTGATGATGGGAATGGATCTGCATTCCGCCGAAACCGCGAAGGCCGTTGTCGCGCAGCTACTCCAGCAGGGAATCCTGATCAATCGCACCAATGAGACGGTTCTGAGATTTCTGCCGCCGTACATCATTCATAAGAAGCAAGTGGATCAACTAATCTGCGCACTGGACATGGCCTTGGCCAAAACCCCGCAGCGCAAATCAGCGGTCGTACGATTTCCGAAAAGGAGCCGAATACATTGAGCAGCCAGCCAATCAGCACGACCCAAGCAGCGCATTCGCAGGCGGCGGCAGGGTTGTCTTGCCGCGATCTGGTTTCGATTCGCGATCTGCGCCCGCAAGACATAGAAGATATTTTTCATCTTGCCGGGCTGATGAAAGCCCGTCCATCCCGTTTCCGCGCAGCCCTCGCAGGCAAGCAAATCGTGATGTTCTTTGAGAAGCCATCTTTGCGCACGCGCCTGACGTTCGAAGCAGGGATGGCCAGCATGGGCGGCTGGACTTCGTTTGTCGATCAGACTCACGGGCGCCTCGACGGGCGGGAAAAGCTCAGTGACATCGCCCACAATCTCGAGCGCTGGGTGGACGGGATCATCCTTCGCACTTTTGCCCACAGGACAGTTGAAGGAATGGCGGAGCACGCATGCATTCCGGTCATCAACGCATTGAGTGAGCTGGAACACCCTTGCCAGGCGCTTGCCGACTACTTCACGCTGCGCGAGCGTTTTGGCGATCTCAAAAAAATCTGCCTTGCTTATGTCGGAGACGGAAACAACGTTGCGCATTCTCTGCTGCTCACATGCGCGTCGGTAGGATCAAAGATTCGCATTGCCACGCCGCCGCAATACGCTCCAGACGCTCACATTGTGGCCGATGCCCGCGACATTGCCGCTCACACTGGTGCCACGATCGAAATCGTCACTGACCCGCGGGAAGCAGTCTTCGGCGTGGATGCCGTCTATACAGACGCCTGGACCAGCATGGGTCATGAGCACGAAAGCGAAGAACGCGACCGGATTTTCCCGCCGTATCAAATGAACCGGGAGCTCGTGGCTGGTGCCGCCCCACACGCGGTGTTCATGCACTGCCTGCCGGCTCATCGCGGGATGGAAATTACGGATGAAGTGATAGACTCGGAGCGCTCAGTGGTTTTCGACCAGGCGGAGAGCCGGCTGCACGTGCAGAAGGCCATTCTGCTACTGCTTCTCGGCGGCGAGGCCAGCCGCTTGCCTGTGAGGAGCGCCCATGCCTGAAAAAATCGTTCTCGCGTATTCCGGCGGACTGGATACGTCCATCATCATTCCCTGGCTCAAGGAGAATTATTCTTACGACGTCATTGCGATGGTCGCCGACGTCGGCCAGGGAGACGACATTGAATCGGTCGTCGACAAAGCTTATAAGACCGGTGCTGGTAAGGTTGTAGTGGAAGATCTGCGCCAGGAATTTCTCACCGGCTATGTTTTCCCGGCGCTGAAAGCTGGCGCCGTCTATGAGCACAAATACTTGCTGGGAACGTCCCTGGCGCGCCCGGTAATTGCGAAACATCAGGTGGAAGTTGCGCTGCGCGAGGGCGCGACGGCGCTGGCGCACGGCTGTACCGGCAAAGGCAACGATCAGGTCCGATTCGAACTTGCGTATCAGGCGTTAGCTCCTGAGCTTAAAGTGATCGCGCCCTGGCGCGAATGGAATTTGAAATCGCGCGAGGACTGCCTGGATTACGCCGAGAAGCATGGGATTCCAGTCGCTGCAAGCCGCGAAAAGATTCACAGCCGCGACCGCAATTTGTGGCACGTCAGCCATGAGGGCGGGGAACTCGAGGATGCCGCAAATGCGCCTCTCCCTAGCACTTGGCAGCTTACATGCTCGCCGCAGGAAGCGCCTGATCGCGAAGAGCAAGTCAAACTAGGCTTCGATAAAGGCATTCCGGTCTCAGTCAACGGTATGAAAGCCGATTCCGTTACCCTCCTTGATCTCCTCAACGACATTGGTGGACGTAACGCGATCGGACGAGTCGACCTGGTCGAAAACCGTTTCGTAGGAATCAAGTCGCGCGGATGTTATGAAACTCCTGGCGGAAGTCTGCTCGTTGCAGCGCATCGCGAACTTGAAGCCTTGTGTCTGGAGCGAGAGCTTGCGCATTTCAAGCAGCACATTGCGCTCAAATATGCTGACCTGGTTTACTTCGGCCAGTGGTTCACGCCTCTGCGCGAAGCGCTGGATGCATTCGTAGAAACTACCCAACAAACCATCACTGGCACAGTTACGCTCTCCTTGTATAAAGGAAACATTTCGATCGTGAGCCGTGAGTCGGAATATTCGCTCTATCGCACCGACCTCTCTTCGTTCACCATGACCGACGGTTACAACCAGAAAGATGCGGAGGGCTTCATCCGCATCCTGGGTCTGCCTTCGCGTTTGCGTGCCCGCTCCCGCGTGGAGGTCGAAAAATGAAGATGTGGGCCGGGCGCTTTCGCCAGCCGCTCGATCCCGCCTTCGAGCGCTGGCAACGCTCTTTTCCGTTTGATCGCAGGCTGCTGCCATACGAAATCGCCGCCAGCCGCGCCCACGCGCGCGCTCTGAAGAGTGCAGGCATTCTTTCTTCACCTGAACTGATCTCAATTTTGCAGGGACTCGATCAAATTGCTGAACAGGCCGCATCATCGCCCGCGTTCCTTCACGATGATGAAGCTGAGGATGTGCATCACTTTATCGAGAAGCAGTTGGTCGCGATCATTGGTGATGTTGGGTACAAGCTGCACACTGGCCGAAGCCGCAACGAGCAGATTGCCACCGATCTGCGTCTCTATGTGAGAGCGAGTATTGATGATCTGCGATTGAAGATCGCAGACTGGATCGATGCGCTGCTCTCCCGCGCTGAGCAGGCAGGAAGTGCGGCGATGCCCGCCTATACGCACTTGCAGCACGCCGAGCCGGTATTGATATCGCACTGGCTGCTCGCCTATGTCGAAATGTTTTTGCGCGATGCTGAGCGCCTGGCGGACTGCCGCAAGCGCGTGAATGTGTGCCCGCTCGGTTCCGGCGCGGTCGCCGGCACCACCGTCGCTTTGGATCGACGTGGAATTGCCGAAGAGCTCGGCTTTGACGGCATCAGCGTCAACAGCATCGATGCCACCAGCGATCGCGACTTCGTTCTCGAATTCGTGAATGCGCTTACGACCATCGCGTTGCATCTCAGCCGCTGGGCTGAGGAAATGATCATCTTCTCTTCGCAGGAGTTTGGCTTTGTTCACTTGCCCGAAGCCTACTCCACCGGCAGCAGCGCATTGCCGCAAAAACAGAATCCCGACTTGCTGGAGTTAGTGCGTGGCAAGACCGCCCGCATCGCCGGCGATCAAACGACTCTGCTCATAGCCCTAAAAGGACTGCCACTGGCTTACAACAAGGATTTGCAGGAGACTCAAGAGCCGCTGTTCGACGCGAACGAAGCCACGCTGGCCGTGATACCGCTTGTCACCATCTTTATGAAATCTGTGGAGTTCGACTATGCCCGCATGCAGAAAGCGACAGAATCCGGGTTCGTGAACGCGTGGGCAGCCGCCACTTACCTTGTGCAGCGTGGCGTGCCGTTCCGATTAGCGCACGAGCAGATCGGCCATGCGGTGCAGTTATGCATTGAGCGAAATTGCGAATTGCAGGATCTGAAACTTCACGAATTGCAGGAGATTAATCCCGCCGTAGATCAGGACTTCTATTCTTGCCTTAGTCCCTCCTCCGTGCTGGCGATTCATGACGTGCCTGGCGGTACCGCACCGGCTCGCGTACAGAAAGCGATGAAAGAAGCTCGCGAAAAAGTCAATCTTCTGCGGGAGAACATGCATGCGCACGCGTGAGGCTGTTCTCCCGGACGCGGAACGAATTCATCAACTGATCTCAAACTACTCCGGAGATGGCACGTTGCTGCCGCGCAGCTTCGCGGAAATCTGCGAGAACGTCCGCGACTTCATAGTGCTGGAGGACGCCGGCAGCGTCGTGGGATGTGGCGCGCTTCATCTTTATGGATTGCACCTCGCAGAAATCCGCTCAATCACGGTTGAACCCGGGCACCAAGGATCAGGTGGCGGCAAGCGTTTGGTACGAGCGCTGCTCTTGCAAGCGAAGAAGCACGCCGTAACCTGCATTTGCCTCTTTACTCGCAAACCGGAATTTTTTGCGCAACTCGGTTTCGGCATCGCTCAACGAGAAGACCTGCCAGACAAGATTTATAAAGATTGCTGCGTGTGCCCGCGCTTTCATTGCTGCGATGAAGTTGCCATGGTCCGTGGCGACCTGCCCAAATTCGCCATTCTTCCCGAACCTCCCGAATGGCTCGTCAAGCTCCAGGCATGAGCGCTCGTCGCGTTCTTCATCTTCCACGTGGATTTTCGTTTTCAGCGGTTCGCGCGGGCATCAAGGAGAGCGGCAATCTGGATCTCGCACTCGTCGAGGCCGTTCCAGGCACGACCGCAGCCGCTGTATTCACCAGAAATCGCGTGATCGCCGCGCCCGTAGAGATTGGTCGCAAGCACCTGAGCGCCGCCCAGGGACATGTGCGCGCCGTAATCGTGAACTCCGGCAACGCGAACTGCGCGACTGGTCCTTCCGGGTTGAGGAGTTGTTTGCGCGTCTGTGGCGAAACGGCCCATTTGCTTAGGCTCAACACGCAACACGTGTTTCCATCCTCGACTGGCATCATCGGTGTCCGGCTGCCGGCAGAAAAGATAACTACCAAGCTTCCCGAACTGATCGCACAACGCGAGGCAAGCGAACAGGCGGCGGTAGGTCAGTTCGCCCGCGCCATCATGACCACCGACACCCGGCCTAAACTGGCATCGACGAAATTTCGTGCCGGACGAAAAACCGTAAGGATTCTAGGAGTCGCCAAAGGATCGGGCATGATCCATCCTCAGCTCGCGACCATGCTCGTGTATCTGTTTACCGATACAGCGGCGACTCCGGCCGAGCTTAAACGATGCTTGCGGGCTGCGTGCGATGAAACCTTTAACTGCATTTCCGTGGATGGCGATACTTCTACGAACGACACGGTATTGCTGATGGCGAGCGGAGAGAGCGGGGTTCGGTTGAGCGCTGTGAAAAACAAGTTTCAGGCGGCACTGCGGGAGGTCTGTGGCTCATTAGCCGAGCAGATCGTTGCCGACGGTGAAGGCGTACAGCACGTCATTCGGCTCTCAGTTGAACAGGCCAAAAGCCGTGATGAAGCACTGGATGTGGCGCAATCAGTTGCTCGGTCATTACTGGTGAAGACCGCCTGGGCTGGCGCAGACCCGAATTGGGGAAGGATCTTAGCTGCAATCGGAGCTTCCGGCGTCCGAATCGATCCGAACAAAGTAACAATCTTCATCGGACGCCAGATGGTATGCCGCAGTGGTGTCGCATGTGCGTTTAATGAGGCAGAAGCACACGCAGAACTGGCACGGCCGTCCTGTGATGTACGCATCATATTGCATCGTGGCCGAGCCTCGGCAGGATTTCTCACCACCGACTTAACCGCGGAATACGTCCGCATCAACGCCGACTACTCGACCTGAAGCGCCCTTAATGGAGCCGGGGCACATGGCGTGGCCCGCTCTGCCACCGTTCCGCTTCGAACGAGCCTGAGACAGAGGAAACGGTAAAAAATCTGTGCCGCCACCGCCCCGGCATTCATCAATTGAGCTGGTACAAAGCTCCCAATATAGCCCCAAACACTGCGTGCGCGATGAAGACAGAAACCGGGGTGCGAAGCCCATAATTCAGTGCCATGAATCCGGGTGGTTCGAGCTGGCGTGTCGCGGTCGGCCCGTGTTGCTCGCGAGCCATGCGCGGATGCACAGCGGGCATTAGGTTCACACCTACAGTAAGCACGAAAAGGGCATGTGCAAGTCCAAGCAGCATGCCGAACCACCAGTTCGCCAAATGCCGCGCCTCGAACACTAAGACGTACAGAACTGAGAAAGCCAACCCATTCACCATATGGATGGCGAAGCCATAAAACTTCGCTCTTTCGCGATCCGGAGTCAAGAATGTGCCGATGAGGTAGGGAATATTCATTCGTGTCAGCCCAAGACCCTGACTTCCGGAGAGCACGGTGGAAAGCGCCAGCGTAGCCAGAAAACCCGAGAGCAACCAGCTTTGCCAGTTCATGCTGCCGCCTCATGCGCAGCCTCGTGCGCAGAAGAGCCTGCGCGGCGATGCCCGAGTTGCTGCTCACCTTTCTCCCTCTGACGAATCGAGAGCGCCGCGCCGATCAACCCCACATGGGTGAAAGCCTGGGGAAAATTCCCTAACGCGGCGCCTGTTTTTGCATCGATCTCCTCCGCATAAAGCCCAAGATCGTTGGCGTAGCACAACAGCCGCCGGAATAAGCAGTGGGCTTGGGAAAGAGACCCTCCACCAATCGCCAGGTATTCTGCCTCCCAAAAACTGCAAAGAGCAAAGGTTCCTTCCGGAGGATTCCTCGGGTAACGATAGAGCAACCCATTTGTGGTCCCCAGTTGCTCGAATATTTTGCAATATGTCCCGCGCATACGTGGCGACCCGGCCTTTTCGAATCCGTACCAGGAGAAAAGCAGCAGGCTTGAGTCGAGATCATCGCTATCCAACACGCTCACGTAGCTTCGCATCTGCGCATTCCAACCGCGCTCATGAATTTGATGCCGGATGAGTTCGGCAACTTTCTTGTACTCCTCGACCGGAGCGCCCCGTAATAATCCCCGTTTATGAAGTGTTACTAGGCGATCCAGGGCCGTCCAGCACAGCAGTTTGGAGTGTGTGTGATGCGCCCGTCCCTTTCTCGGCTCCCAGATTCCCTCATCGGGCAAGTGCCAATGTTTCAGAACGTAATTCCCGAACCCGATCAAGACCCTTTGCATTTCGCGGTCAAGATGCCCGCCATGAAATGCATATTGGGCGGCGGCGTCGATGACTTCCCCATAAACGTCCATCTGAAGCTGGTCACGCGCCGCGTTGCCGATGCGAACCGGTCGCGAGTTCCTGTAACCGGAAAGATAATCGAGTGTGCGCTCGTCGGGCGCGTAATCACCATAAACCGTGTACAAAACCAGCAGTTCAGGTTGGGTTATACGCGTAGCATGCAGGATCCAGTCCAGGAACCCCCCGGCCTCTTCCCAATAGCCCAACTCCAGCAGCGCCCGGATCGTCAGAGACGCGTCGCGCAGCCAGCAAAATCGGTAATCCCAATTCAGATCGGCGCCGAGACGCTCTGGCAAGGAGGTGGTCGGCGCGGCGATGATGGCTCCGGAGGGCGCAAAGCTCATCAGCTTGAGTGTGAGGGCGCTCCGAACAACCTCATTCCGGTAAGCGCCGTCGTAGTCCGCTTGTCTTGCCCACCCTTGCCACCACTGAGTAGCACCTTTAATCCGCTCCAGCACGGTTTCATCGTCGAGTGGCGGGAGGATGGCCGGACCCTCTTCCTCATAGCCGAGCGAAAATCGGACTGCATCGCCTGCCCGCAAATTGATTCGCGCATATGCTCCGCCGTCATGCAGCTCAAGCGGAACCGTGCTGCGCAGCCAGTAGACCCCCCCGTGGCTCTCCATTCGCATACCGAGTTTTCCGGCGCTGCGAATTGCCACCGCCTTTTGCCCATAATTAGCTCGGGGCACAAACTGCACGTCCACCTGGATTTCACCTTCGATGCATTCGAGCCGCCGCAGAATTTCGTGATCTGGAAGTAGAACCTCTTGGCGAGCCAGCTCCGGAGCGATTGGCATAAGGTCCGTTAGAACCGCGGAGCCGTTTTTGGCAACGAATGTGGTTTCCAGAACGTTCGAATCTGGTAAATAACGTCGCAGAATCCTGGCAGGTTCGACCGCCGAGATCCGCCAATGCCCTCCCTTTTCACGGTCCAGAAGCGCGGCAAAAATGGCCGGCTTATCAAATCGGGGCCAGCAGAGCCAATCGATTGATCCATCGCGGGAAACCAGCCCCGCGGCACGGCAGTCCCCGATGATTCCGTAGTCCTTAATGGGGGGAAAGCTGGCGTGGCCCATGGCGCCTCGAAGCCCGTGAGAGGCGAATTTATCGCTAAACGTTGCTGCTGCTGGGACTTGAAGGCCCTGAATGGCTCTGGGACCTGGCTCGGCCAACGCCCCCCAGGGAATTTCCTTAATGACTGTCTCCATAGGGCGATGCCATCTGAAAAATACAGGATAATCCCGATAGGCGACATTCCTGCGCCAGGAGTATTTATCACAATAACCCCAACGCGAAGGAGACGGAAGGCAGGCATCGGCTACCTCCCCTTAAACGGCCGGAGCCTGCCCCTCCCTATTTTTGGGCCTTTTCAGACGAATTCCTGCTAGGCAGTTCTTTCCACTGTAAACGACGTTTCAATCTTGATTTTACGAACGCTTACGGCTCGGTAATCTGGCGGGCGCTATTTTCATCAGCGGCTTGCCGCGGAATCGCCATGACCCCTCTGGCGTTATCGAACGTTAATGTCATAGTCGACGAGCACTGCCCGCAAAGCCAGAAATGGGAAACTTGGTGCTGGGGAGGGACCTTCCCGGGGCCGACAGCTCGCACTTCGAATTGAAACAGCCTGCCATCGCGCAGGTAGCGGAGGGGAGCACGGCAGGCCGGGTTGGCACATAGGGTAGCCATTGCGAATTGGTCAGTCCTTGCGGCTGGAGGCCAGAATCGTAGGTTCAGGAGTGCGCAGAAGCTTTATCTCACCTTAAAGTGCGGGATCGAATCGGGTGAATTCTGTATTTTCCACGCCGGCCCGTTGGCCATCCACCGATCTGTATCTATTCTGCCGCCGCGTAGTAACCTGATCGCGCATAAACGTGAAAAGTTCCAGGGAGCTTCAATTTCTTCGGGCGCCTGAAAATAATTTTGATCTTGTGCCACTTGCCATCTTTCTTTGTGGCCGCTGGCCGGTAGCCGAGCAAGTACTGATTGCGCAACATGATACCGACCGATTTCGCCGCATCCACCAGATCGTTGGGATCGTCGATGGAGAATGAGGTTCCGCCAGTTACCTCGCTAATGCTACGCAGCAGCTCGGGCCCAAGCATCTCTTCCTGGGTAGGGAAGTAGTGATTGTAAATTCCGATTCCGTAGATCATCACATCCGCTTCCTTCACCAGGGAAACGATCTCTCTTTCGGTGTAGCGGCTGTGATTATCGCCACCATCGGAGATGATCAGCAGCGCCTTGCGTTGATGCTTTGCTTGCCGCATCTTGGCGATTCCCATATAGATCGCGTCCAGCAAGGCTGTGCGGCCCTTGGGAGCCGCATAGAGAAGCTTGCCCTGAATATCTTCGACGTTTTGTGTGAAATCCGAGACCAATTCAGGCTTGTCGGAAAAAGTAACCATGAAGAATTCGTCGTCCGGATTGGCATCGTTAATAAATCTGACTACTGCCTCGCGAGCGCGATCCAGCTTGCTCTTCATGCTGCCGCTGATGTCAAGAATGATGCCCATCGAGACTGGGGCGTCTTCACTGGAAAAATAACGGATTTGCTGTTCTGTCTTGCCTTCCAAGACTTGGAAGCTGTTGCGGTCCAAGCCCTGGACCAGCCGGTTCATGCCATCCATGATTGTGACCGGTACGAGCACCAGGTTAACGTTCACCTTCATCGGTTTTGGGCCGGATTCGGAAACAGCAATCGGATCCATGGCCCCGTTGGTTGAGGTTCCGTTGGTTGCGGGCAGCATCATTCGCGGTTGGATATGAACTTCATCTATGGCGCTCTGGGACGAGACTGGCGGCACACTTATAACAAGAACAACGAGCAGGAGAGCAAAGGCCCGGTTCACCCGCAAGGAAAGTTGGTTCCCAAGCTGCATGCTGCCTTCCTTAGCGCGATGCGCATGAACTTCTTCTACTTCGATATCAGCACATCGGCAATCCCGTTGAAACCTTAATTCAAGAGGGACGTAGTACCAGGAGATGCCGACGATCGCCGCATGCCCAGACGCGAGATGCACTGAGTCCTGTAAGCGATCAGGTCTTGTTCTGAATGCACTAAGGGAATATCTGAGTGGATCTCAGGGATCGGGACAAGATTACCTATTGACGTGGCGACTCGGCGGCTGCCCGTCGGCTCAACGCTAGGTGGTCCACACTCAGGTGGATGGTCAAAGATTTTCGTCGATTCCCGCGAACAAGTCCGTCTCCATTTCGCACGATCCGGGCTTCAGGGTGGCCGCCAGATGAAACATCTCTACCCGTCCGCGCTGGCGCACGTTTCCCTCGAATATGGGCCAGAGCGACGACTGAGACTTGTGTGCTTTGAATGCTGCAATCTTGGTTTCGAGTGCGGCGCCTATATCAATCACGGCGGTCGCAGGCGGGAAAGTAATGGGCTGCCGGTCGGGCAATGTGAAATCCGTAGTTGAGTAGTACAGTTTCTGCGCGCGATGCGGACTGGTATGTTCACTGATTTGATCGGGATAGCGATTGCTCCGCCCTGCCCACTGGAAGGCCAGCGTGGCGAAAATGCCCGCCATAGAGTGATCGGTATGCGCTGTCACTCCACCCTCGCTTCCAAATGTGAGTATGATTTGCGGACGAAATTGCCGAACCAGCAGAGTCAGATCGCAGACAACTCTGTACAAATCCTGCCGGTGCAGCTTGCCATCGGGATAGTCGAGCACAATGCCGCGGCTGACTTTCAAAATCTCGCACGACGCGGCGAATTCGCTGCGCCGCATGGCTGCGAGTTCCTGATCATTGCGAGCGCCGCCGCGATGCGTTGCCGCTTGTCCCGGCGTGAGGCACACCACGTAGGTTTCGACGCCCTGCTCGGCGTACAGCCGCAGCGATCCGCCGAAGTTCCCGGCTTCATCATCCGGGTGAGCCGTGACCACCATCATGCGAAACATGCTGGGAATTGTATTTCAAACGATGCAGGTGCAGGATTCCTCGCCCGTGCAGAAATTATGTTTGAAGGTGAACGAGTTCATGAGCTTGCGGCCGCCATGATCTCTGGCAGTTGATCTGCCGTTTCTTCCGCGAGCATGAACTCCAAAACCTCCTGCGGTACAGGCGCATTCCACACCGGAGCGAACGATTGCCGGTGCAGTGGAGACGGCCCATGTTCGCGCAGTGCGGCGAGGTGCCGTGGCGTGCTGTAGCCTTTGTTCGACGCCAATCCATATACCGGGAATACAGGATCCCATTCCGTGACCAGGCGGTCACGTTCAACCTTGGCCAGAATGGACGCAGCCGCAATCGAGGCAGAGAGCGCATCGCCGTGAATGATGGGGCGTTGTGGAAGATCGCAATCGAGCCGTAGCGCGTCGATTAGCAGATGATCGGGGCCCGGCTGAAGTCCCAGCACCGCCTCGCGCATGGCCACTCGCGACGCCTGATAAATATTGATTTGATCGATGCGCGCCGCATCTACGGCAGCAATCGACCATGCAATTGTATGATGGCGAATACGTTCTGCTAATACCTGACGCTTTTCCGGAAACAAAAGTTTGGAATCACGCAAGCCGCGAATGCGATATGCCGGGTCGAGGACGACCGCGGCGGCAACTACCGGTCCAAAGAGAGAGCCACGCCCGACTTCATCGACCCCGGCGACGAGATGCGCACCCAGAGCCCAAGCCAGCTTCTCGAATTTCAATGTACAGCGAAGCCGTTTGAGCAAACGTAACTTCGCAGCCGAGGGAGAAAGCTGTTTTTCCGGGGTGGAGTTCGGCTTGCGTGGCATGGCATGAATCTTCGCCCACTTTGGCTTCGCACGCAACCTGTGGAAAAACCCGGTGCCCCCTTGATCCTATCCTGCCACTTCTGCCGTCGCCCGCTCCTTTTCAACATCCTTCAAGCGAGCGGCTTTGCCTCTGAGACCGCGTAGATAATACAGCTTGGCACGACGCACACGAGAAGAACGCAAAAGATCTATCTTGTCGATGACCCGTGAATTGAGCGGGAAAATGCGTTCCACGCCCTGGCCAAAGCTGATCTTGCGCACGGTGAAGCTGGCTTGAGGACCGCGAGTGCGCGCGATCACCACGCCTTCGAAGGCCTGCAAGCGTTCTTTGTCGCCTTCTTTGATCTTCACATGCACGCGAATGGTGTCTCCCGGAGCAAAGTCGGGAATATCGGTGCGCTTTGCCTTAGCCAGCAATTTTTCAATAATCAGGTTCGACATGGTCTTGTCCCTTCGTTCAGATATTTTCAGTCCCGCTTTTGATCCGGTCCAGCAATCGTTTATCTTCCTCACTTAGCGTCGTCCCTGCTATTAAATCTGGACGATTTCTCAAGGTCTTCTTCAGCGCAACCAGCCGTCGCCAACGACGTATTTCTTCGTGGTTCCCTGAAACCAGAACCTCGGGAACCTGCATACCACGGAACTCCGCAGGGCGCGTGTAATGCGGATAGTCCAGCAGCCCGCCGGACGCGCACGTTGAGCCGGGACCATCGCCACTGCCAAGTTCAGCCGCAGTGAACGACTCTTGCCGCGTGGAAACTTCGTTGCCCACTGCGCCGGGAATCAGCCGCGTAACCGCATCCACGATCACCGCCGCGCCCAGCTCACCGCCGCTCAGGACGTAATCGCCGATGGACAATTCGCAGTCCGCCAGATATTCGCCGACGCGTTCATCCACGCC
Organism: Acidobacteriota bacterium; assembly: GCA_003225455.1. GTDB lineage: Bacteria > Acidobacteriota > Terriglobia > Terriglobales > Acidobacteriaceae > QIAB01. The sequence continues at coordinate 12,782 of QIAB01000036.1, read as the reverse complement.
TTCATAGCGGCCACAGATGAGGACAACCCGCTCAACCTTGGCTAATTCGCCTGCAACCTGCTGGTCAAAGCGTTTGCCCTGAGGCGAAAGCAGCACCACACTCTGATTCTTACCGGCGCGCTGCTCGCGTGACGGCATATTTAGTGCCTCTATACACTCAAAGATCGGTTCCGGCTTCAGCACCATGCCTGCGCCCCCGCCGAATGGGCGGTCATCGACGGTGCGATGCCTGTCGTGCGCGAACGCTCGCAGGTCGTGAACTTCAATCGTGACCAGGCCTGCTTCCCGCGCCCGGCGGACGATGCCATAATCCAGCGGTCCGCGGAAGAAGTCTGGAAAGATCGTTACAATGTCGATCTTCATTGCGGACCCGAAACATAACCACCGAGGAACACCGAGGGCTTTGTGAAGCTCGGTGGTTACTTTTTCCCTTTGCGCGTTGCCTTTCTTTGCGCGAGTTTCTCTTCCGCCGTAAGCGGCGCGTTGATCTCGAGCAGGCCCTCCGGTAATGACATCCGAATCTGCCTGTGCGAGACATCTACCTCTCGAACGTAGGCTTCCGCGTACGGTATCTCGTATTCCTTTGATTCCGCCTTCACGACCAACACCGGGGCCTCGCCAGCATGAAACCGCACTTCGTCAATCTTTCCAAGCTCGCGATCTTCGTCGAAAATCGTGCACCCGATCAGATCGCTCAAATAATTCCAACCCGGCTCAAGCTGCGCTCGTTCTTCCTGCGGCACCTGCAATTCGCAACCGGCAAGCTCGTCCGCCTGGGAAATGGAATCGATTCCGGCAAACTTCAGGATCACTTGGCCCTTGTGCGGCCACAAGCCTTCAATTTGCAATTCGCGCCGGGAACCATCTTCGGCCAGGCTCCACAGGTGCATTCCTGCGCGAAATCGATCCGGAACGTCGCTGTGTACTTCCGCTGCAACTTCCCCGCGCCGCCCCTGCGATTTGAGCACGCGTGCGAGAGTGATGAACTCGCCGGTCATTCGTTCACTCAACCGGGCGTGATTGGGCCGCGACTCGCCTACTCCAAAATCTCCAGTTCGTAGTGCTTCCCAAACTTCAATTCTGCGGCTGCCAACAGGCTGCGCATAGCCTTGGCGGTGCGCCCTGACCTGCCAATCACCCTGCCCATATCGCTCTCGGCCACTTCGAGCTCCAGCACCGAAATCTGATCTTCTTCCACTTGATTAACGAACACCTGGTCAGGCGTATCGACGAGGGCTTTCGCGATCTGCTCGATCAGAGCGCGCATGTCCCCACTTGGTTCGCTCATGTGCAGCTCCTCGATTGGTGGGTAAATCCGCCGGCAGGATCAGGCAACAGAGCCCGCGCTGGCCGGAGCGGGCTGGGCTACGATCTTGCTCACACGGTCAGACATCTTTGCGCCCTTCGAAACCCAATAGTCCACGCGATCACGCTTAAGCTCGACGCTGGCAGGGCTGGTGCGCGGATTGTAAGTCCCGACCACCTCGACCGGCCGTCCGTTGCGCGCTCGTTCCTTCTCAATGACGACCACTCGGTAATGCGGTTGCTTGCGCGCACCTCGGCGCGCCAGACGAATCATTAACACAGATTGCTTCCTTGTTCCGGAAGAGTCCGGGGAGTTATGACAAACTCTTATTATGCCGGAGGTTAGCTGGAATGGCAAGGCGTGGGACGGCAGGTAAGTGGGTCAGTCTGATTTATCCACGGGACACACTTGTGGCAGCACACTTGGATCAACCCGCGCACGCCCAGTTTGGCGTCGTCGTCGGAGATCGTATTCGAAGAGCCAAGTCTGCGGTCCGCCAAAGGCCGCCGGCACCCCACTCGCCATGATGTACAAGCGCTCGTCGGTTCGGTCGAAGCGCACGTCGGCCGGGTAGATATAGTCTCCTGCATTCGCCGCGACGGACACTTTTCCATCCGGCATATATCTAACGTCGATGCGTCCGCCGGGCATCTGCACCCCGGATATGCGGACGGTTATGCCTTCGCGAGTCTTGAGCGTGTAATCCCACGCACGAGTGTGTCGAGAAATAAATCTCACAGGGACGCAATCCGCTCTACTGTATTGGTCGATTAACGCCCCGGTTCGGATCGTTCGAGCCCAACCAGCCAAGACTGCGACAGCGAGGAGTGCCATTGATGGGCCTGGTCTCATGGGTTACCGTCTGAGCTGACTCATGCCTTAATCATCTCACGCGAGCGGCGGGATTTCCGCAAGCGACCAGACATGATCGGAAAGACCTGCTGCCATAGCGGGAGTCATCCTCAGCGTCTTGTGGATTCTGGCGAAGATAGTGGGGCTCCGGGACAAAATGGATGTACAATGTTTGCCCTTTTTGAAAGTAAGAAAGGAAATCTTGGTAGTGCGAAAGTTTGCTCCGTTGGGGCCACTGAGGAGGTTTACCAAGCATCGAGCGCTGATCCTTGCATCGTGTGCGGTTCTTCTGTCGCTTTTTTTGACTGGACCAAGACTTGCCCTCGCCGATGGTGACCTGCAGAGAGTCAATCACATCATCATCGTGATGCAGGAGAACCACTCGTTCGACAATTACTTTGGGGTTCTCGCCTATGCTCCTGGCAGCCCTTATCACAACGCGAACGGGCACTGCCTTCCAAGCGATCACAAATGCGTTGACGGTTTGTCATGCGTCGCAGGTGTGAACGGCAACCTGACCTGCACCAACTCAAATCTTGACGACGATGGCTCGACGGTCGTGGCATTCCACGACCCAACCCGATGCGTCATCCCGGATCTCGACCACTCCTGGTTTGGCACTCATGGAGAGGTGAACTTCTTAAACCCGAACAGCACGCTGACAAGCTTTCTGAGTGATGGTTTCGTCAGAGTCAACGACCTGAGCGCGCAACTCGACGGTGGAACCGAGAACGCGACTGAAGACCAGACGATGGGGTTCTATAACCAGGACGACATTCCCTTCTACTACGATTTGGCACAAAAATTTGCCATCGATGATCGCTACTTCGCATCTCTGCTCGGGCCTACATTTCCGAACCGCTCCTATCTTATGGCTGCAACTTCGTTTGGACATGTGACGAGCGCCGACACGTTTCCCCCGCCGGGAGGATACAAGCCGATCACCGGAACAATTTTCGACCTGCTCAACCAAAACGGAGTTTCCTGGGCGGACTACTTCCAGGATGCGCCGCAAGGAGCCAGCTTCCTTCCGTTCAGCGCCCAGAGCGTCGATCCGCACTTCCTGCCGACATTTGTTTTTCTCGGACAGGCGGCAGGCAACCCACTATTCGGCCCCTTACCGCAGGTCTCATTCGTCGATCCCAATTTCGGCTTCTTCGGATTACAGTTCGAGAATGACGAGCATCCGCCCACCGACATCCAAAGAGGGCAAGCTTTTGTCGCCCAGATCGTGAATGCGGTTCGCAACGGCCCGAACTGGAAAGACTCGATCATACTTATCGCCTACGACGATCACGGCGGATTCTACGATCATGCCAAATCGCCGAAGGCCAAGCAGGGCGCAGCTTTGACACCGGATGGAATTGCTCCTGGACAATGCGCCGATCTCTCCAATCCTCCTGCCAGCGAGCAGCCGGGTGGAGGCGCGGAGTGTTCCTCGAATTTCTTAAGCGCCACCGATACCAGCGTGGCTGATGCGGAACTGCTGTGTCCGGCGCTGGCTGCCGATCCAACTGGTCCGTATCCGCTGCAATGCGCCAATTTCAATCAGTTGGGACCTCGTCTTCCGTTTATTGCGGTTTCGCCTTTCTCGAAACCGGGCTACGTTTCGCACAGCATCGGCGATCACACGTCGCTTTTGGCGCTGATCGAACGCCGCTTTTTGACGATTAACGATGTACGGCTGCACCTCACAAACCGCGATCAGTTTGCGAATCCGCTGGAGGATCTGTTTGACTTCAATCATTCGCCGTCGCTCAGCACACCGATCGGCCAGGCAGCGCCGCCGACGGTCGATTGCACGCCGTAGATCAGGCGAGATGTGGCGAGCTAGGACCTCACGCCCGTCCCGACCCAGAACCCGCGTTTTATGGCTTAGTCGTACTTAATCGTTACCCACTTCCGCTCCCGGGCGCTCTGGGCGATGGCGTCGCACAAAATCAATTCTTCGTGACCGGTTTCGAATGTCGGGAATGATCGCGGCGCGCTGAGATTACCACCGGAAATATATGTATAGAAATCCTTAAACAATTGCGCAAATGTGTCCGGATAGCCTTCGGTGTGCCCGCCGGGATATGCGGAATAACCACGCGCGGCGGGACTCATCAGCGCCGGGTCCTTCATCATGTTCTGGTTAGGTTCGCTGCGATGGCCAATCCATAGTGTATTCGGCTCTTCGGAATGCCAGGCCAGCGAGCCTTCCGAGCCATCGACCTCAAACCAGAGCCGCGCTTTGCGTCCGGCGCTCACTTGCGAAACTGTCATCACGCCACGCAGCCCGCGCTCGAAATGCAGCAAGACCGACGCGTAGTCGTCAGTTGAAATCTTGATTTCATCGAACTCGCCCTTCGCGCGCTGCTGAAAAGTTTCGACGCGACCGCGCGGTTTGTTCCGCACTGGAATCACGGTGGCAAGATCGGCGCAGACCTCCGTGACTCTGCTTCCGGTGATCCACATCATCAGATCGAGCCAATGCGTGCCGATATCCGACACAGCGCGCAAATCGCCGCCCAAATGCGGCTCCAGACGCCAGTTCCAGTCGGTTGGATAAAACAGCCAGTCTTGCAAAAAGCTGCCGTGTACCAGCCGAGGCTCGCCGATTGCGCCTCGTTGCACCATGGCATGTGCTTCCTGGCAAAGCGGGTAGTAGCGCAGGTTGTAGGCGACGCAGCCGGCCAGGTTTCGCTTCGTCGCTAAGTCAACTAACGCGGAGCTCTGCCGTGTGTCCATCGCCAAGGGCTTTTCGCACAACACATGCTTGCCGGAGTCGAGCGTGCCTGTCGCTTCTTCAAGATGGAGATAATTTGGCGTGCAGACGTGGACAACATTCACGGAGCTATCTTGCGCAAGGTCGTCGAGCGACTTGTAGGCCCGATCCAATCCCAGCATGGCGCGCGCCTCTTCAGTTCGTTCAGGAGAACTGCCAAGGATGCCAGCCACGGGAATACCTTGCCGCCGCAGTGCCTCGAGATGCGCTCTGCCAACAAATCCCAGCCCGATAATAGCTGCGCGTAAGTTGTGCATTAGGCGCTCCGAATGGAAGCTGAAAAGGACAAAAGTGTACAGGAAAGTGCGACAGCAGGCACGCGAAACTCAAGGAACTGCAGGAGGGCGTTACTCTGTGGGCCTCGTGTCCCTCTGTGAGCTTCTATCCCACTTCCGCATGCTGTCGGACCGGAGTGACCACCGCCAGGGCGCGCTCCAGATCGGCGATTAGATCATCGGCGTTCTCAATTCCCACCGATAGCCGAATTAATTGATCGGTGACGCCCATCTTGGCCCGCTGCTCGGCGGAGATCATCGCGTGCGAGGTCAGAACAGGAATTGTCACAAGCGAATCGACACCACCGAGGCTGGGAGCCAGGGTAAACAGATTCAGCGCCTCAGCCAGCCGTCGCGCGTCCTCGCCGCTGCCATCGACTTCGAAGCTGAGCACGCCACCGCCGCCGCGCATCTGCTCCATCGCGAGAGCGCGCTGCGGGTGCCGCTCAAGGAACGGATAATGGACACGCCGTACTTTGGCATGACTGGAGAGAAATTGCGCGATGCGCAACGCATTTTCATTCTGCCGCTGCACTCGGACAGCCAGTGTTTTCATGCCCCGCAACAGCAGCCAGGCTGCATGCGGATCCATATTCCCACCAAGCGTGGTGCGGGTTTCGCGAATCGTGTCGATCAGATCGCGGCGGCTGGCAATTACGCCAGCAATTAGATCAGAATGCCCGGCGTAATATTTCGTGCCCGAATGCATCACCAGATCGATACCTGACTCATACGGACGCTGATTGATAGGCGTGGCAAACGTGCCGTCAATCATGGTAAGCAGGTCATGCTGCTTCGCCAGCGCGACGATTTTCTTGATATCCACGACCCGAACGAGCGGATTCGTTGGCGACTCAACGTATAGTAGTTTTGTATTCGGTCGAATGGCTCGCGCGTGCTGATCGTACTCCGTTGTATCCACAAACGTGACGTCCACGCCATATTTCGGCAGCCATTGACTGAAAAATTTTGTCGCCCCACCGTAAATGTCGCGCTGCGCCACAATATGGTCACCGCTCTTCAAGAGCGCCAACACCGTCGTGGTAATTGCGGTCATTCCCGAGGCAAATAGCAGAGCGCCGTCAGCCCCTTCGAGTTCAGCAATCGCATTCTCCGCGACCGTGTGCGTGGGATTCCCATAACGCGTATAAAACATGTCGGTATGGGTGGCGCGTAGTTGCTGCTCCGAATCGGTGACCTCAAAAGTCGATGTCTGATAAATCGGCGTGGAAAGAGGGCCATTCTTCTTACGGAAGTCGACTCCCCCACGAACCGCCTCGGTTTCTTGACGATGCTTATGCCGCTTCATACTTCCTCCATTCAAACATTCGCCACAGCCGCATCGAAAGCCGGCACAAACGACAGCCACTCCGTCGAGCGCGCATGATGTCCGCTGGTGACCTCGTCAAAAGCCTTTTGCAGAGCTCGCGTGATCGGTCCCGCTTTGCCACTTCCAATCGTACGAAAATCAATCTCCCGCAGCGCGATGACTTCCGCCGCAGTACCACACACAAATACTTCATCTGCAATATAAAGCTGATCGCGTGAGATCGGCTCTTCGACCACTTCGTAGCCCAGATCGCGCGCCAGCGTAATTAAGCTATCTCGCGTGATTCCTTCGAGAATTGTGGCGCGAGGCGGGGTATAAATTACGTTTTTCCGCGCGACGAAAATGTTTTCGCCGGTGCATTCGGCCACAAATCCCTGCGGGTCGAGCATGATAGCTTCATCAAATCCAGCCCGCTGTGATTCGGTTTTGGCCAAAATTGAGCTGACGTAATTTCCTCCCACTTTAGCCTTAGTCATCATGATGTTGGGATGCAAGCGGGTGAACGAAGCGATATTGGCGCGAATGCCGCGAGCTTTGGCCTCCGCACCGAAAAAAGCCTTCCACTCCCAAACTGCAATCAGCAGACGAGGTCTGCCGCTATCCACCACCAGATTCATTCCACCGTCGAGATAAATCACGGGCCGGATGTAGCACGCTGCAAATTGATTCGCCGCAATCGTCTTGTAAATAGCGTCGATCAGTTGTTCGCGATTGAAGGGCAGATCGCGAAAGCCGACGATGTGCGCTGAATCTAGTAATCGATCGACGTGTTCTTCCAGGCGAAACACGGCGGCGCCGCGATCGGTTGCATAGCAGCGGATACCCTCAAACACGCTGAAGCCATAATGGAGCCCAGCATTCACCACCGGGACGCTGGCTTGCGCAGCATCTTTTAATTGGTTATCCACCCAAACGTATTTTGCGGAATTAGCCATAGGTCCCCGGGGAGCTTAATCACGGCCTTGCCTCAGTGGGCACGCACTGCTTCTCAAGATTAGCGTTCATCGCGCTATAAGGGCAAGGGACAGTTGCTCGCTCTTTGGATGAAACAGCCTTTATAATCCCAACCCTTATGGAAACAGGTCTGAAGAATCGTGTTGCAATTGTTGCGGCTTCGAGCCAGGGAATTGGGCGGGCGACGGCCGAGGCTTTCGCTGCGGAAGGCTGTCGTGTGGCCATGTGCGCCCGCAATCCGCAAACGCTGCAGCAAGCCGCCGCAGCCATCCAACAAAAATACAATGCGGAGGTGTTTAGTGAAGCGCTGGATGTCACAGATGCCCATGCAGTCCATCGCTTCGTGGAAGCGGTGGTTGCCCGGTTTGGAAGCACCGATATTTGTGTGACCAATGCTGGCGGGCCTCCGGCAAAAGGGTTTCTTGCGGCCAATGTTGACGAGTGGCAGAAGGCATTGGAGCAGAATTTCCTCAGCACGGTTTATTTCGCTCGTGAGGTGATTCCGCATATGCAGCGCAAGCGTTGGGGACGCATTATCACCATCACTTCGATTACTACGAAGCAGCCGGTTGCTGATCTGGTGTTGTCCAATGCAGTGCGCGCCGCGGTAGTGGGTTTGGTAAAGAGCCTGGCAAATGAATTTGGTAAAGACGGGATTCTGGTGAACAACGTCGGGCCAGGCTATACGGCCACCGATCGTCTGAAAGACCTCGCTAAGACCCGGTCTTACAATTCGGGAAAGCCCGAGAAGGAAATCTTCGATGCGTGGGCGGCGGACGCTCCGGTCAAGCGATTAGGGCAGCCGGCAGAAGTTGCCGATACAATAGTTTGGCTCGCCTCAGAGCGTGCCTCGTACATCACAGGACAGACAATTCTAGTGGATGGCGGCCTGTACAAAGGTCTGTAACAAACGTTTCACGATGCGCAATTATCCACTTGGTTATTGAAAACTTGACTACTTTTTGAGTAATCTGGCAGGCATCTTTTTAATACCAGAGCTGGTTTCCGGCGCAGAGGATCGCGTGTATCTCGCCGGAGCCGCCTAGGTCATCCGACAGGATTCACGGGGGAGCATATGCCCAGGGTAGCAAGCAAACTTCTTTTGATCGCGCTGGCAGTCTTCGGGTTATTGGGCCAAGTACTGGCGCAAGGTGGCGCTACCGGCGCGATCACTGGCACAGTCCTAGATCCAAGCGGCGCGGTGGTGGCCGGCGCAGATGTGCAGATCGTCAATGAGGATACGGGTGTTCTGACACGTGCGCTCAAGACCGATTCCAGCGGGTCCTTCACCGCAACGTTGTTGCCGGTAGGCACATATACCATCACTGTGAAAAGCCCCGGGTTTCAAGAAGGCAAATTTGCTGACATCGTAGTGCGCATCACCGAGACCACCCGCATGACAGCAAAGCTCCGTCCTCCCGCCGTGCAGGAAAAGATCGAGGTGCAGGCGCAAGTGCAGGCAGTGGAAACCACCGACGCAACCACCGGTCAGGCGATCGAATCGCGCACAATTCGTGAACTGCCGCTCGCCACGCAAAATTTTCAGCAACTACTTACGCTCTCAACCGGGGTTGAATCCGAACTAAATCAGTCTTCTCAGCTTGGGCGCGGCAATACCAAGATTTTTGTGAACGGGCAGCGTGAAGACAACAATAACTATCTGATCGAAGGGATCAGCGCGACTGACTACAATGTTGCCCAGAACACCAATGTTCCGTTACCCAACCCTGATGTTGTTGGAGAGTTTAAAGTACAGACTTCTCTGTACGACGCCAGCCAGGGACGAAATGGCGGTGGCAATATCAACGCTATCCTCAAGTCAGGAACCAAAACCTTCCACGGGGACGCATATGAATTCCTGCGCAATGACGTTCTTAACGCTAACGAGTATTTCCATAAGGGTGCTGGCCTGCCACGGCCGACGATCAAACAGAATATTTTTGGCGGGAGTCTCGGAGGGCCGATCGGCAGTCAAGCTCAAGCTGGTTTCTTTTTCCTCAACTATCAAGGTACCCGTCAGCGCAGTGCGTTGTCACCGGGCACGTTTATCAGCAACCCCGGATTCCCAGTGCTGCCAACCGACCGGTCCGATGCTTCGATCGAGGCAGCATTCGGTCTACCCAGCTCTTCCGGAATTGATCCCGTTATTCACAACCTCCTGAATTTCAAGAGTACGCAATTCGGCAGTTTCCCGGGTGGATACCTCATTCCTTCAATTCCAGGCACCCCCGGTTCAACCGCGCCTTTCATTTTCAGCCGCGGTGGTCGATATACTGATGACCAATTCACGACCAATTGGGACCGCGAAATTCGCGGCGGCAATGACAAACTTTCGGCGCGCTTCTTTTTCTCAAATTCCGAGTCATTCCTGCCATTCGGTGCGGGTGGGTTGCAAGCTTCTCTCGGCGCGACCCTGGGCACCAGCGTCAGCGCCACTGATCTTGACTTCCCATTCGATCTGCCGATAGCCGCGCGTTTCCTCAGCATCAATGAAACTCATCTTTTCTCTCCGGCGCTGGTGAATGATTTCCGTTTCGGATACGTGCGCATCAACAACAGCCTGCAAAACGTTCCTCCAGTTACTGCGTCGGACCTCGGGATTGATCGTCCAACTAACAACGTCACCGATTCGATTTACAAATTTACACTGAACAGTTCCGGGTTTCAGATCGGTCCAGCCCCTTTCGCCGATCAGTCTCAGACGCAGAACAATCTCAACTTCGTCGATAACGTTAGCTGGGTAAAAGGAGCGCACATTCTGCGCTTTGGTGGGGAGTACACTCGTGTCAACCTCGACAAAGTGTTTCCCCAGGTGTTTAACGGTCAGCTCTTCTTTACCAATGACTCGAATGTCGGCTCGGGTGGGCTAACCGACTTCCAGAAATTTTTGCAAGGCCAGGTCGATTTCAGCTTCGGTGGCAGCGGCGTCTATAAGCACCAGTACCGCACAAATAATTACTTCTTCTTCCTGCAGGATGACTGGAAGGCCCGTAATGATTTAACTCTGAACCTCGGGCTTCGCGTCGAAACTTTCGGCGGCTTCTATGACAAGGCTTGCCACATAGGGAATCTCGATCCCGATCTCGCCAGCAAGGGCCAATATCCTTTCATCTACGGTGGCTGTGTAAAAGGCCTGAACGTCGCGGGGTTGGCCCCCACGGGCAGCGATATGACTTACAAGAATAATTACGCGACCGGACTAGGTCCCCGGGTCGGCTTCGCCTGGGATATCTTCGGTCACCACTCCACTTCAATTCGCGGCGGATATGGCATCTATTACGTTCGCGAGGACGTCGGCACCGTTGACCAGCTTAGTTTCCAGGCGCCGTTCTTGCCAGTGGCATTCGGCGGCGGCCTGCCTGGCTGTATGTCCACGTTCTTTTCGGCTAATGCACCGCCAAACTGCCTCCCGGCCGGCGCCACTTCCAATCCCAATGCGCTGCCGCAAGGCGGCGTAATCGATCCAACTTTCGTTCCTTGCCTGGGGGCTTTTACCGGTTTCATAGACAACAACACGGGGCTACCGACGACCGAT
>QIAB01000036.1:1118-1746 GCA_003225455.1 Acidobacteriota bacterium | reverse complement strand
GCCTACATATGGCTGCAAGGCGTCGAGCCCTGGTATGCTGCCCTCGCAAGACATCTTTGGTCTTGTGGTACCCCGGCATTTCGTTACTCCGGCCACTCAGCAGTGGAACTTGACTTTGCAGCGTGAGCTGGGAAAACAGTGGGTCCTCGAAATTGGATACGTAGGAACCCATGCAATCCACCTGCGCGAGACGCGCACCAGCCTGCAAGCCCTTCGTGCAAGCCCCAGCAACCCGGTGATAGTGACCGATACCACCACAGGGCAACAGCTCGCAATTACCGATAACACCTTCTCCAATGGTCCGGCCCGCTCGCGCGCTCTGGCGATTAACGGCTACAGCGGAATGCAACTCTTCGCTGATGATGCCTACTCGCACTATCATTCTCTGCAAACCACTCTCTCGCGGCGCTGGGGTGCGGGTTACTTCCAGGCCGCCTACACGTTCTCTCGGTCCACGGATGCCACCTCCAGCGGAAATACTGCATTCAATACTGCATTCAACGACGAGTCGACTCTCGCCGCTTCTCGTGGACTCTCCGATTTTGATCGCAGACACCGCTTCGTGGTTAGCTATCGGTACGATCTGCCATTTCTCAAAAATGCGACTGGAGCAAAAGGCGCCTTGCTG
>QIAB01000036.1:0-1072 GCA_003225455.1 Acidobacteriota bacterium | reverse complement strand
ATCAGCTTTCATCGGCCCAGGTCTTACTACCACCCTCACCGCCAGTCTCGCTGGCTCCGTCGCCAATGGCCTGACCCATGGAGACATTCACCAGCGCCTTAATGGCTATGTCAACGCAAGTAACTTCACGACCGCGCCTCTGCTCTACCCGGCACAGTGTGCTGCCGATCCGACCGGAAACTTCTGCACCACTGACTTCGGCGACACCGGGCGGAATATCTATTCCGGCCCATTCCAGCAGAATTGGGATTTCTCCCTCCTGAAAAATTTCCGGTTAACGGAACGTCAGACGATTCGCTTCGGCGCCGATTTCTTCAACATCTGGAACCACGCTAATTTTGCTAACCCGTCACAGGCAGACGTGGAGAATTCCTCCACGTTCGGCAAGATTACCCAGACCGTCGGCACGCCACGCCTCATTCAGTTCTCGCTGCGTTGGGCGTTCTAAGGTGACTATCGCAACCAGAATCCCGCTCCTCGAGCGGAACCAGGTCCCGCCCGAACTTGGGGCCCTTTACGATGCTTTGTTGCAGCAGCGTGGCGTCGTGCCCAACATGTTCAAAACTGTGGCGAATGTGCCCGGGCTTGCGCTCGGCTTTGCGGCGCTGCTTAAGCCACTTCTCCGTGACGGCGCATTGCCCGGCTGGTATAAAGAACTCATCGCCACGCGTATGTCGGTTTTGTGCGGCTCGGAATATGCGACGTCTGGGCACGCGACATCGGCTAAACAAAAAGGCGCAAGCGATGCGCAGATCGCCGCAGTGAAGTCTGATTTTGACAACGGTCCTTTTTCTGATTCTGAAAAGCTGGGATTGCGTTGTGCTGACCGGCTGCACCGCTCTGGGCGAGAACTTGATGATGATTTCTACGACAAACTGAAAAGTGTGTTCAGCGACCAACAAATCGTAGAGCTTGTGGCGACGGCATCGGTGTTTGAATTCTTTCCGCGCTTTGTTGACGGCCTGCGCATCCCACTTACGCCGGCTCCGGTTCCGGCAGGGAAGGTGTGAATGCGTCCGCTGGCCGCGCGCACGTTCGTTATGACTGGCGAGGGCGCGCTCTCGGTGTTTGC
>QIAB01000131.1:1819-7363 GCA_003225455.1 Acidobacteriota bacterium | reverse complement strand
TCCACCTTTAGAAATCTGCATCGCCAGTTGAAAACGCTACAACGGAATTTCCGTGGAGCGCGCATGGTGGCACGCGCGCTCAAGTCGACCGATCATCCGCTGCTGGCGCACATCATTCCGGTGCGGCGCTGCAATCTTGCCTGCGAGTATTGCAACGAGTTCGATGATTTCTCGAAGCCGGTGCCGGTCGATACCATGTTCCTGCGCGTGGATAAACTGGCCGAACTGGGCACGTCGGTTATTACCATCAGCGGCGGAGAGCCGCTGCTGCACCCCGAACTGGACGACATCATTCACCGCATTCGGAGACACGGCATGATTGCGGGGTTAATCACCAACGGCTATCTGCTCACCGCAGAGCGCATCGAGCGGTTAAATCGGGCAGATCTGGAATGGTTGCAAATTTCGATCGATAACGTCACCCCGGATGACGTCTCGAAGAAGAGCCTGAAGGTGCTCGACAAAAAACTCCAGCTTCTCACCGAGTACGCCGATTTTCATGTGAACATTAATTCGGTTGTGGGCGGAGGAGTGCGCAATCCGCAGGACGCGTTGACAATTGGTAAACGCGCCATCGAGCTTGGGTTCAGCTCGACCGTTGGAATCATTCACGATGGCGAGGGCCAATTGCAGCCTCTCGCCGAGGAAGAGCGGCGGGTTTATCACGAGATGAAGACGCTCGAAAAGCGCAGTTTCACAAGAGTGAATTCGTTTCAGGACAATATTGCGCAGGGACGACCCAACCAGTGGCGCTGCCGCGCTGGGGCGCGATATCTCTACATTTGCGAAGACGGACTGGTACACTACTGCTCGCAGCAGCGCGGATATCCGGCCATTCCACTGGAGCAGTATACGGTTGCAGACATTCGTCGCGAGTACCTCACCGAAAAAAGCTGCGCGCCGCATTGCACGGTTTCGTGCGTGCATCAGGTTTCGATTTTCGATTCGTGGCGTGCCCCGCAACATCCTGTTGCCGCTCGAGTCGCCGCTCAGGCTAATGAACTGGTGCAGATCGAATAAATTGTCTCAGTTGACGTAATTAGGAATCGTCGAGCTTCGCTCGACCGGGCGGGTGAGGGCACCCGCTCCTACGCAAGATGCGTGATCTACTTTCCGTACTTGCCGACCAGGTATCTGCCGACTTCGGATTGCAACTGTGCGTAATCGGAATGAACTACAGCCCGGAGAGCCGCTTCGGTGGAACTGCCCTGCGATAAGCGCTCCAGCACGCGTTGGATGTCGCTCATCCCATACGTGTCATTAATGTACTGGACGGCTGCGAGAGATTCGTCATAGGCAATGGTTGCTTGCATCGTGGAAAACTGCATGAAGCTTCCCTCAAGAGCGTTGAAGGGGATCTCGCGTTCGGCGGCAAACATTCGCGCCAGCACCGGTCCGTGCGAAGAGAGCGACTTGGGCTCCACTGCTTGCGCTATGCCTTCCTGCAGCCATTGCGGGCAACGCCCGTTGGAGATCTGCGTGATGAATGAGTGCGCCAACTCGTGCTTGAGAACCCGCGCCATCTCCGGCGTCACGGAGGTCATGCCTTCGATTGGAATCCGCAATTTGCCGTCATTGACGGCAGTGCTCCAGGCGGGTGCTTGGGTGACATCGAAAAAAGCCTGTCCCGTGTAGAGCACGACGGGAATGGTGCTGCGTGGCGAAGCGCCCAGTTCTCGCACTAGATCGTCATATTCCGTTTCGAGTGTAGCGACGATATGTTGTCGTAGCTGTTCGGAAGTCTGCTTGCCTTCATAGCGCAGAGTGAAGTGGCTGCTTTCGCGCTCGGAAAAATCTGCTTCAGCCTTGGTTTCGCGCTCCGCTTTAGCCAAGAGCTTTTCCACTACGGGATCGGGACGAAGCGACAAAGAGCGCTTCCAAGCGCGAATGGCATCGCGACTGTGATCCGAGGCAAACTGTGCATATCCCAGAACCGTAAGTGTATCGGGAGAATCGGGCGCTAGACGAACGGCGCGTTCCGCGTAAGGCAGCGCCTCAGATGCATTGCCCGAACGAATCAGAGTTGCCGCGTAGTAATTAAGAATCGTCGGATTTTGCGTGTCCAAGCGTAGCGCAGTTTGCAGATACGCGCGCGCCTTGCTGAAGTTCTCGATTTCAAATTCGTGTTTGCCGGCGATGAAATATCCAGCCGCGCTGGTTTCGGTGTTGCCCTGTTGATCCAAAGCGAAAAGAGCGTCAGGATCGACGCGGCCGTCATGAATAATCTTGCTAATCAGTTCAAGATTGTTAGCGAAATTGTGTACCGGCGCGAGCGCCGGCAGATCGTCGATATCCTGGGCCTGTGCGCCCACTGAAGCGTATTGCGGCGCAATTCCTCCCGCCTCGATCCGTTCCACCGAGGATTTGGGAATTGCGTAATTGTTGTCGCCGATGTCGTACTCGACGTGGCCGCCGTTTTCGCGGGCGTGATCCGCCCAGATGGTGCGACCGTTCTTGAGGTGAATGACTTCAGCGGGCGCGGCGACGGTGAGAAGCGGAAAGCCCGATAATAATAAGATGATGACAGGTGCCCGCACTGGGCGCATTCTAGCAACGGGAGCAACGACGGCCTACGTGACAAAAGTAATGAAGAAGATCTTCAATTGGCCGATCCTGTTGTTGCTTTTGGCCAGTGTCTTGGTAGGCGGATGCTGGGCGCAGACTGGACAGTCAAGCTCGCCCCAGAATCGTGGGGCTGAGAACTTGTATCTGCAATTGCGAAGCGTGGGGCTGGACAAATCCCGTGTATACAAGGCGCGCGATCTCTCATTTGACGGGGGCGCATTTCATATCTCTTTGGACGACGGAACCATCGCGTTCACCGAAGATGTCATGGGGCGAGTCACTGGAGCATTCTTCGAAGGCGACGGAGAGGTTTTGCTGGTTCCTCCTGATCAGGTGGAGCGGGCCTCGATGGCGCTGTTCACCGGAGCAGCCATTCTGGAAGAAAGATTCGTTACTGCATACTTCCGATTTAATGACGATACATTTGACCGGTTACAGCCCACTCTGATTCCTGCAGAGGCTTCTCAAGAGTTCGTGAGCCAATGGAATGAAACCGCGCGCAATCTTGCGCAGACAGATACTCTGCGGCTGCTGTTGAGCTTCAGCCGATTCCTGCCGGCCTCCAGTGACCCCGAACGGAGTTTTAAGCGCGATAACCCGGATCGCGTGCTGCATGTGCGTGTCCAAGGCCGCAAGCTGGGAATTTTTGATCTTTATTATGATAGCGGCGCCGCGGAGCAAGTCTGGGCCGGGCAGCTCAAGACTGTTGGTGGAGTGAATTATTACGACGTTTGGACCTCCTTTACGCTTAAAACGCCAGCCAGGCGAACCGAAGATTTGAGCGGGATCATCGGCGGGGAGGCGAAATCTCAGAGCGTCACGATTTCTCAATACAAGATCCAAGCGCAAGTGAATCCACCGACGCAGTTCAACGCAGAAGCCACGTTAGAAGTGGAAGTTAAACAGGGTGGCGAACGAGCGCTGTTGTTTGAGCTGTCACGTTTCCTGCAGATCAAGAGTGTTGAGGCGGACGGACGGCCAGTCGAGTACATACATAATCAGGCAGTCGAAGGAACGCAGCTCGCCCGGCGTGGGAACGACCTTCTGGCCGTAGCTTTCTCTGAACCGCTTAAGTTAGGACAAACGATCAAATTGCACTTTGTCTACGGAGGAGAGGTTCTCTCCGAGGCGGGGGCCGGATTGCTGTACGTCGGAGCACGAGGCACCTGGTATCCCAATCGTGGGTTGGGAATGTCCAACTACGATCTGGAATTCCGCTATCCGCCGGGTTGGGTTCTGGTAGCCACTGGAAGGCGGATTGATTCCGCGACAACAAATCGCGCAGGCGATCAAATCGAAGGGCAACAGGTGAGCCGCTGGATTTCAGAAGGTCCGATTCCGCTCGCCGGCTTCAATCTTGGCAAGTACGCGCGAGTTGCGGCGCGGGCGGGCGAGGTGACTGTTGAAACCTACGCAGCCTCCGGTGTGGAAAAGTCATTTCCCAAAGGAACGGAAGTAGCAGAAATCCCACAGCCTCTGGCTCCACCAGGTTTGCGACCAAAGTCCGAGACGATAATCGTCACAACCCCGGCACCGTCCCCGGCGCGAAATGCTCAGAACGTGGCCGATGCATCGGCGCGAGCGATTGAATTTTTCTCCCGGCGCTTCGGACCTTATCCCTTCAGCGCCCTCGCGTTGACACAAATACCCGGGGATATGAGCCAAGGCTGGCCGGGGCTGATATTTCTTTCCAGCTTCTCGTTCCTGACTCCGAAGGAAAAATCGGATCTCCACATGACTCCGGTCGAAAAAATTCTCAGCAATGGCGTGATTGCGCACGAAACGGCACACCAATGGTGGGGGGATTTGGTCACCTGGAGCGGCTACCGCGATCAGTGGATCGCGGAAGGCCTGGCGAACTACAGCTCGCTGATGTTGCTGGAGTCGGAGGATCCGGCCGCCTTCCATGCAGCCATGCAGAAATATCGCGAAGACCTGCTGGCAAAAAACAAACAAGGCGAGCCGCTGATGGATGCGGGCCCGGTCACACTGGGAACACGGCTCTCGTCTTCACATTTCCCCAGCGGATACGAAGCCATCAGCTATGGCCGTGGCACCTGGCTGTTCCACATGCTGCGTTGCATGATGCGCGATGCTGAGGCGAAGAGGGTGCGTGGCTTGGTGGGACCGCAATCCGATGCTCCGGACGAGCCTTTCGTGCGAGCCTTGCGGAAAATAAGAGAACGTTACCACGGCAAAGCAATTTCTACTCCGGAGATGCTGCGAATGTTCGAAGAAGAGTTGCCGCGGCCGCTCTGGTATGAAGGGAAAAGAACACTGGATTGGTTTTATCAGGGATGGGTGAATGGTAAAACAATTCCGCGACTAGAGCTGCGAAGCGTGAAGTATAGCGACAAGAGTGGATCGACCGCGATCAGCGGAACGATTCTACAGAAAGACGGATCAGACGACTTGGTCACGGCCGTTCCGGTGTATGCCTTGACACGGGGAAGAACTATCCTCCTGGCGCGAGTGTTCGCCGATGGACCGGAAACATCATTTCACCTCATCGCCCCCGCTGGCACACGAAAGGTCGTACTTGATCCGCATCAGACTGTGTTGACCAGAATGCGATAGGCGTCAACAAAAGTCCGCCTTCGGGCCACTTTCCCGCCACTATTCCCGAAAACGGGGATCCATCATTTAGTTCCGCTGTGGAACCGCCTACCTTGCTTGTAAACCGCTTGTTTACGGAAGCTGCGACCAAGACTCACTTATCTCATCTGGTGTTTCACGTGCAAACGAGCAATGCGAGAGGGAAGGTGTGACTTACAACAGTTTAGGGAAGAGTCCGCTCGGTTTGAGGCCGGCGGAAGCAGGATTCGAGCCGGGAGCTACGACCATTCTTTTCGTCGAAGATGAAAAATTGGTTCGTGAAGTGGCTTGCGAGATCTTGCAGTCAGCTGGACACCGGGCGCTGCAAGCGCAGTGTGCCGCGGAAGCACGACGAATGTTCGAACAGGAAGAAGACGTGAATCT
>QIAB01000131.1:0-1752 GCA_003225455.1 Acidobacteriota bacterium | reverse complement strand
ACAATCTTTATTTCCGGATATCCAGAGAATGCAGTGACCCGCGGCGGGATTCATGAGCATGAATCTCGATATTTACCCAAGCCATTTTCAAGCGAGTCTCTCATCAGAAAAATCAAGCAGGTACTTGCAAGTGACGCACGACTCATGCACGCAGGCGATGGAGAGTAGCTTGCACAATGTGCTGTGGAATCTCCGACAACGGGACCATGCGTTGCAGGATGCCGTCCTCAGCGCAGACCCGCGGCATCCCATACACGACGCAGCTTGATTCATCCTGGCCTATGGTAATGCCACCCTTGCGGGCAATAGCCCTCATCCCTTCCAGCCCATCTGAACCCATACCGGTCATGATTACACCCATTGCCGCCGAGCGAAAGACCTCCGCCACCGAGAGCATCATTACGTCAACCGAGGGAATGTGAGCCATGCCTTTTGGAGTTGGAGAGATACGAATCGCAGCCTTGGACAGCGCGTTGCGATACACGGTCATGTGCTGCCCCGCCGGGGCGATGTAAACCACTCCGGGTTCGATCGGATCATTGTGTGCAGCTTCACGGACCGTCATCTTGCAGAGGCTATTCAGTCGCTTCGCAAATGGACCGGTGAATCCCGGAGGCATGTGCTGCACAACCAGTACGCCGACCGGCAGGTCCGCGGGCAACAGAGGCAAGATGTCCTGGAGAGCTTGCGGACCGCCGGTCGAAATGCCGACTGCAACAATGTCCGACGAACCATAACGCGAGTGCGCCACTGGGCACTCTGCGGGGGCTTCCATTGGTCGTGCCGGCCGCTTCATCACCCGCGACGTTCTGGCGTCCGCGGCTGCTTTAATTTTGGCGATCAGCTCTTGCCGAATTTTTATGATGTCAGCGGATGAGTCGGAGAGTTGCTTCGGCACGTAATCAAATGCGCCGCAAGAAAGTGCGTCCAGGGTTATCTCGGCGTCTTCCTGGGTAAGGCAACTCACCATGATTACCGGGCAGGGAAACTCGCGCATAATGCGTTTCAGAGTCTCCAGGCCGTTCAGGCCGGGCATTTCCACGTCGAGCGTGACTACATCTGGATGAGTAAGAGCGATTTTCTCTAGCGCCTCTTGTCCGCTCTGTGCGGTTTCCGTGACGCAGAGGGCAGGATCTGATTCGATCATGCGGGTCAGCGCCATGCGTGTGAAGGCGCTGTCGTCGACTACCAGCACGCGAATTGGGAGAGGGACGCCGTTCGCGCATTTCATTGCGATCCGCGATAGAGCAGGTTGACGAGTTGATGAACCTCGTCCAAGTAAGCTTCCAGCTCGAATGTGAAGCGCGCCCAATCAAAGCTATTCAGCTTCGGGCATTCTTTTTCGAGAATCGTGAATCCGGGTTCTTCCAGGAAATTCACCTGACGGTCTTCGCTGTATCCGTAACCAAGCCCACCCATCCGGCACAAGAGGTCGCTAAGAGAAACGAGTGCGACCAACGAACGCTCGCTGGTGGCGCTGCCGGCATCATGGTGGGACGTTACCACCTGCACCAGATCGGGTGTGAAGTGCCAGCGTTCAGCCACAATGCGGCCGCTCTCCGCATGGTTCATGCCAAGAACAGCCTGTTCGGCTTCGTGCAAGGGAATGTGTTCGGTGGATGCCCGTTCTATGGTGGCCCGGAATTCCGCGGGCGCAACCCACAAATGAGCGATGATGCCGATATCGTGCAGCAGCCCTCCGAGATAAGCTTTTCCTGGGTCTGAAAACCCGATCTTGCGCGCGAACTGCCG
>QIAB01000018.1 GCA_003225455.1 Acidobacteriota bacterium | reverse complement strand
GTGGCGACGTTTTCATCGCTAAGCTTGACTCTGCCGGGTCAACACTTCTTTTCTCGACATACCTCGGTGGAACTGGCACAGATACCCCTGCGGGAATCGGTGTCGATTCCGCAGGCAATGTGGCGGTTGCGGGTACAACTACTTCAAGCGACTTTCCAACCTCTTCCTCGCGATTCCAGCCGCCACAATCCGGCACCCATGTGTTCGTCAGTGAAGTTGATTCGGGCGGTACTACTCTGCTCTATTCGACGTACCTTGCCGGTGATGTTACTGACTCCGCTTCAGGTTTGGCGGAAGATGTGAGAGGCAAGTTATACGTAACTGGCACGACAAATTCATCCAACTTCCCTACCACGGTCGGGTCTTTTCAAGAAACACCGCTGGCGGCGAATCAGTCGTTCATGAGCAAGATTGATCCCACACTTCTGGGAACCTCTAGCCTAGTGTATTCGACGTATTTCGGCGGAGGGAATCCCACGACCGGCACAACAATCGGCGGCGGAATTGCTGTGGATCTGAACGGCAATGTCTACATCACGGGTGGCACAAACTTCCTACACGTGGGAAATGCCGACGACTTCCCTATCCTGAACGGCTACCAAAGCTGTCTCAACGTTCCGCCGCCAAGCTCTACCACCACTCCTCCTCCTAGTTGCACCCCGATCTCTGGGTCAACTGATGCATTTCTCGCCAAGTTCAATCTGACCGCGGCTTCCGGGGCGCAGTTGGTGTATTCGACGTATTTAGGCGGCTCCGGCAATGATGTTGGCTATGCGGTGTCGGCGGATACGGGCAACGCGTACATCACGGGTTCAACAACGTCGTCCGATTTCGTGATGCCCAGTGGCACTACGCCTTTCCAAAATGCGAATAAGGGAGGCGGCGACGCTTTCGTCTCCAAATTTGGCAACCCGAGTACCAGTTCAACCAGCACTTCGAATGTTCCACTGGTTTATTTTTCTTATCTGGGTGGATCGGGAACAGATGTGGGTCTTGGAATCGCCGTAGATTCCTTGCAGGGAGCGCACATCACTGGCTGGACGACTTCAGACAACTTCCCGGTCGGCAGCGGCACTCCCATTCAATCAGGACGGGCTGGCCTTGCAGACGCTTTCATCTCGCGCATAGACACGAGTGTGCAATCCGCAACGGCTCCCGGGCACTTCGGCACTTATCTGGGCGGCAGCAGCAACGACTTTGGCACCAGCATCGCGACCGACTCTCAGAGCAACACTTACGTCGTTGGCGAAACTGCGTCTGGCAATTTCAAGACGCAGAGCCCCTTGCAAGGTCTAAAGGGCACAACGGATGCATTTGTCGCGAAGTTGGTGCCAACGGTTAGTCTGAGCTTTAGCACAACAGCGCCGACGGTAACGCCAAGCCCAGTGGGAGTCGGAAATCAGGTCACATTCAAGTACACCATCACTAATAATGGCGACCCGGTGAGCGGCGTCACGTTTACCGACAATTTGCCCTCATCCACACTGGCAACTTTCGTTTCAGCAACGACTGCAGGCGGCTCGACCGGGAATAGATGCAGCGCTCCAGTGAGTTCGACCGTGCAGTGCAATCTCGGAACAATTGAGGCTGCAGCAGCGCCAACCGTGACGGTCATCCTGACGCCAATTACCGCGCCCACATCGTTGGGCAACAGCGCGCAGGTATCGGCCAATGGAGTCGGAACAACAACCGTTAACGCGCCCTCCGCCACCGTGAACGATTTTCAGATCAGCGTCGCGCCATCGACCGCTACGGTGAACGCGGGCACTCCGGCGACTTACAGCGTAACCGTCAGTCCCACAGGAACTATCCCCAACACAATTTCGCTCACTTGCAGTTCAGGCCTGCCGACCGGCACAACGTGCACCTTTCCCAATGGCGCATCCATTTCTAACTTGAACAACGGATCGGCGGTTTCCCGCCAGCTGGTGGTCAACACGACGGCCCGCGTCACCACGCCCGCCAGCCTATGGAGGCGGGGTGGCCCCATGTATGCGACCTGGTTTCCCCTCTCAGGATGGGCGTTGCTGGGAGTAGGAGTTGGCGGGAAGATGGCTCGCAGACGCCGCGCCCTGCTGGCAGTGATGCTTACAGGATTTTTCGCCTTGATCGTCTTGCAGGCTGGGTGTAGCTCAAGCAAGAGCACAAACGTAACTACCGGAACTCCCGCTGGAACTTATCCGCTCACCATCACCGCAACCTCCGGCTCCGCCCCCGCTACCCGGACATTCCCGATCGAGTTGGTGGTGAAATAGCCGAATCGAATGGCAGCTCCGCACGAAAAAGAGCCAGTTCCCCCAAAGGAAACTGGCTCGGGCCCTACTTCCGTATTCTTGTTATCTAGGAGGACGATTCTCCTCTGGTGACCCAGCCCGGTTTGGCGGAGTAGGCCGGGCCTGCGCAGGCGCCGCTCTGTTTTCTGCCGGCGCGGGGCGGTTTTCGGGCGGGCGCATCTGCTCGTGGCGCTGCTCCCAGCCGTTGAACTTGCTTTGCTCCTCTCGCATCTGCGCCGGGCTCTTCTCCTGCACGGGCGGCGCCGGCCTCACCAGCGGACGTTCTGGAGCTTCCGGGCGGCGCAAGTTGCTCTCCGGCCGCTCAGGACGCTCGTTTCTCGGCTGGCCTTCGCGAACGGGCGCTGCGGGTCGCGGTACGCCAATCGGACGCTCGGCCCGCACAGGTTCCTGCGGTCGAACTGGCTCCTCTGGGCGCACTGCCTCTGGCCGCGGAACCTGTCTGGTCTGTTCCGGTTGATTTGGCTGTGGAGGCCGCGGGACCTGTCTGGTCTGTTCGGGTTGATTCGGCTGCGAAGGCCGCGATGGCGGCTGCGGACGCGCCACTTCACTCTGGCCGCGGTTCACGGGCTGTTCCCGTTCCCCAGAGATCGGGTTCTCTCTCTGCTCGAAACGAGGTTGTGAAGGCGCTGGAATTTTCCTCGCAATCACTGGCCGGTTCACGATCTGCGGCGGCGGATTTTTCACCGGCACCCCGGCTCCCAGCACGCTGGCCTTCACAGGCTCAGCGGGTGCGGCGTGAGTCACAGTGGCTTCCGCGACATCGCGATCAGACACGCGCACGATATTCTTTGCCACAGGGCGGGCATTGACAAAGGTTTCCCGCGATACCGCCGTGACCGCATTCGGCGCGCGACGATTGATGTAGTTAATCTGCGTAATGTTGGTTTTGTTCGTGATGTACGTGTTGTAGACATTCGTCACTTTGGTGACGTTCACCACAGTGTTGGTTACGTTCACCCGGTTGACATACACGCGGCTCACGCGATAAGCGGGCACAAAGACTTCGCCTGGCGCCAAGGGAAACCAGCCCACGCCCGGTCCACCGCCAAAGCGCCGCTGGTCGCCAACGAACACCACGAGAGCCGGCGCGTAGACTGGCCGCACGACAACCGGCCCCGGAACCCAGCACCATCCATTTTCGACGTAGGCCCACCGGCCGTAGTGGAAGGGGGCAAATCCCCAAGGTTCGTCGTCGACCCAAGTCCAACCCCACGGACGAATCCAGACCCAATGCCCGTAACGATAAGGAGCCCAGCCCACCGGAGTGGAAGCCGGAATCCAGACCGGACCGTAATCCGAAACGTAGCGCCAGCGACCGTAATCGTCCAGGTCCTCGTAGCCGGTCATCTCCTGCGAAACGTAGTTCGAAGCGTCGGCGCGGTCTTCGCGACCGTCGCGATCGAATGCCCAATCATCGAAATCATCAGAACGCGGGATTTCTGAGATGTCGTAGTTCAGCGAGTCCATGCCAAAGAAGCGAGCGCGCTGACCGCCTACGACAACATAAGACGATCCGCCGCCGGTAACTTCGCCACGGCCGTGCCAGGCCGTGATGAAAGTTTCATTCCCATCGCGATCCACATCGATGCGGTATTCACCATTTTTCAGAACGGAGAATGCTGCGTTTGGCGTGTCGACCTCAACCAGATCATCGTCATCCAGATGGCGCACCCGCAAAATCATCGATCCGTCCGACAAACGGAATTGCGCGCTGCGGTCATCGAGCTGAAGAAAAGTCAGACTGGTTTCAGGTCCCATGCGCACTGAAGTTGAACCGACGTGTAATTCAGCCCGCGAATTGCGATCCGTCCAAAGATTGTCACCGGTTGTGAGTGGACGGTTGGGAATCGCTGAAACCCAGTCGCCTTCGCCTCCGGGTTGAAACGAAACTGAACCTTGCGAGAAATTCATGCGTGCCACGCGGCTTGGAGGATCATCCTCGTCCTGCGCAGCAGCCGTTGCCCCAAGCAGTGCAATTCCGGCGAGTAGAATCCAAAACGCGAAAAATTTGATCTTGTTCATTGACGTTCTCCTTCCCTCCTAGCGGCAGCCGGATCACGTACCCATAATGATTAAACACCCTGGTGCGATATAAGTTCTTTTATTTCAAGCTGAAGCGAACCTTAACAGCTAGCAAAAAAGCCGGTTTCCGTGGGAGGAAACCGGCCCGTAATACTCCGAAGTAATGCGCTCATGAGACTGGCTGCTCGTGCAGCACTTTCTCGCGCTCCTCTTCGTCCAGCCGTTCTTCCACTGCCGTGGAAGGCAGCGCCAGCGTCAGAACTTCGTCGATGGTCTTCACATAATGGATGTCGACGTTCTCGAGCTGCTCAGGCGTGAGATCCTCTTCGACATTCGTTCTGTTCTCTGCGGGCAGAATCACGTGCATCACGCCCGCCCGCTTGGCAGCCAGAACTTTCTCCTTCACGCCGCCAATCGGCAGAACATTCCCGCTGAGCGTGATTTCGCCCGTCATTGCGGTCAGTGGACGCACGGCTCGTGCCGTCAGCAACGAGACCAGGGCAGTTGCCATAGTCACGCCGGCCGAGGGACCATCCTTCGGAATAGCTCCCGCTGGAATCCCTAGTTGCACCGCGTTAGAGCGTACCCACGTTAAAGCAGCCTGCATGGATTCCTGCATCACCTGACCGATCTGCCCGGTCATGGTGAAGCCGCCTTTACCCTTCATGCTGTTGGCTTCGACGAACAGGATGTCGCCGCCCGATGGCGTCCACGCGAGTCCGACGACCACACCAGCGCGCTTGGTGCGTTCGGCGATTTCGCCCTCGCTGCGAATCTTGATACCGCCGAGCAACTCCTGCACGACTTCTTTCGTGACAACCAGCCTGTCGTGCTTGCCTTCCGCCAAGCGCCGCGCTTGCTTGCGGCAGATAGTGCCGATGTTGCGCTCCAGATTGCGCACGCCCGCTTCCCGCGTGTAGTGGCGGATCACGTGGCGGACTCCTTCTTCAGGAAATTCAATCTGCTCGGGTGTGATGCCGTTTTCGTCTACCTGCCGCGGAATTAGATACTGGAAGGCAATGTGAACCTTCTCTTCCTCGGTGTAGCCCTGCAGCTCGATGATCTCCATGCGATCGCGCAACGGCTCAGCAATCGGGTCGAGCATGTTGGCGGTGGTGATAAAGAGAACTTTCGACAGGTCGAACGTCACGTCCAAATAGTTGTCGCGGAAAGTCGAGTTCTGCTCGGGATCGAGCGCCTCCAGCAGCGCCGAAGACGGATCACCGCGAAAATCGCGCCCGACTTTGTCGATTTCGTCGAGCATGAACACTGGGTCTTTGGTTTCAGCGCGGCGGATGCCCTGGATGATCTGCCCCGGCAGAGCGCCGATGTAAGTGCGCCGGTGGCCGCGAATTTCAGCTTCGTCGTGCACACCACCCAGCGACAGGCGAACGAACTTGCGGCCTAATGCGCGTGCGATGGATTTGCCCAGCGAAGTTTTACCAACGCCCGGAGGTCCGACGAAGCAAAGAATCGGACCCTTCATTCCCGGCTTCAGTCTGCGAACTGACAGGTAATCCAGAATGCGATCTTTTACTTTTTGCAAATCGTAATGGTCGGTGTCGAGAATCTCTTTGGCTTTCGGAATATCCACTTCCACGCCCGAGGTTTTCGCCCACGGCAAAATCGCAAGCCATTCGATGTAATTGCGCGTCACCGAATAGTCCGCTGCCATCGGCGACATGCGCGAAAGCCGGCCCAATTCTTTCAGAGCCTCTTTCTTGACCTCATCCGGCATGCCGGCGTTTTCAATCTTCTGCCGCAGCTCCTCCGTATCGCGAGCGCCTTCATCCTGCTCACCCAATTCTTTCTGGATGGCCTTCATCTGCTCGCGCAGGTAGTACTCACGCTGGGTCTGCTGCACGCGATCTTGAACCTCTGACTGGATCTTGTTGCGCAGTTGCTGGACTTCCAGTTCCTTGGCGAGATGGTGATTGATCTTCTCCAGGCGGACGCGAACGTCTGTGGTTTCCAGCGTGTCCTGTTTGTCAGCGGTGGAAAGCGACGGCAACGAGGAGGCAATGAAATCCACCAGCCGACCCGGCTCCTCAATGTTCATCGCCACTGTCGAAAGCTCATCCGACAAAGTCGGCGAGCCGGCGACAATCTGCTGGAACAGAGTCAGAACATTCCGCTGCAGAGCCTCAACTTCGGAGCTCTTGGGCGGAATGGCCTCGGGCACCGGGTCGACGCGCCCACGCATAAACGGGGTTAGCTGGGTGAACTCCGCAAGGCGAACCCGCTCCAGACCTTCGGCAAACACGAATAGGCTCTGGTTGGGCATTTTTACGACTTTGTGGACAACGGCCAGAGTTCCAACCGTATAGAGGTCAGAGGCTTGCGGTGCGTCAACGCGAGCTTCGCGCTGCGCGACTACGACAATCGTCTTGTCCTCGCCCAGCGAATTGATCAGTTGTACGGAGCTTTCCCGACCTACCGTCAGTGGCAGGACGGCGTGGGGAAACAGCACCGTGTCTCGAACCGGCAGGATCGGCAGCGACCGGTCTTCCGGCTCTTTGGGCTCTTTTGGCTGTATGTTGCGCTCAGAGCGCGACTTCTCTGCCATATTTCTCCTTGAGTGGCTTGTACTCAAGTTGGATGAGATTCATGCCGCGAAAGATGCAGACGCGACTTTTCCGACAGATGCTTGGATTCTACTTCCACCATCGGCGGTTTTGCACGAAACGAAAGGATGCAGTAAAAAGTTTCCCGAAGGGGATGGAGAGCGGTCAGCTAGTCAGCAATCAGCATTCAGTGCCTTCGCGAGATGGTGATTGATCTTCTCTAGGCGGACGCGAACGTCGGTGGTTTCCAGCATGTCCTGCTTGTCGGCCGTGGAAAGCCACGGCAACAACGATGCAATGAAATGCACCAGCCGCACCGGCTCCTCAATGGTCATCGCCACCTTGGAAAGCTCATCCGACAAATCGGGCGATCCGGCGACAATCTGCTGGAACAAGTTCAGAACGTTCCGCTGCAAAGCCTCAACTTCGGAGCTTTTGGGCGGAATGGCCTCGGGCAACGGGTCGACCCGCCCACGCATGAACGGGGTGAGCTGGGTAAGCTCAGCCATCCGCACGCGTTCCAGGCCTTCGGCAAAAACAAATAGCATCTGGTTGGGCATTTTGACGACTCTGTGAACAAGCGCCAGAGTTCCCACTGTGTAGAGATCGCTCGCCTGAGGCGCCTCAACACGGGCTTCGCGTTGCACGACTACGACAATCGTCTTGTCCTCGCCCAGCGAATTGACTAATTGAACAGAGCTTTCCCGGCCTACCGCCAGAGGAAGGACAGCATGGGGGAACAACACCGTTTCTCGAAGCGGCAGGATCGGCAGTGACCGGCCTTCCGGCCCTTTTAGCTGTATGTTGCGTTCAGAGCGCGACTTCTCTGCCATATTTCTCCTTGAGTACGCTAGTCGGGCGTCCGGCAACGCAGAAACCATAAGAACGCGTTTATTTCCGAGTGCTGAGTGCTGACCTCACATTTTCGCCGCCGGATATATCCCCAACACCTTCACCAAATCCGTCACTTCGCCGAGATGGCGAAGCGCGTTGCGAGCTGGCTCATCATCTCCTCGGAGGTAATCTGCGTAGAACATGTATTCCCATGGCCGTCCACGCATGGGCCGCGACTCGATTTTGCTCAGGCTGATGTCACGCAGCGCAAACACACTAAGAGCCTTAAACAAAGCCCCAGGAATATTCCTCACGCTGAAGGCAATCGATGTCTTATTGGCCCCAGGCAATGCTCGCCGTGACTTGCGGATAAGAAAGAAGCGAGTGAAATTGCGTTTATCATCTTCGATTCCAGCGGCGAGAATCCTGCCTTGGTAAACCTTTGCCGCCTGCGCTGCGGCAATTCCCGCAGCGTCTTGCAGGCGATTTTGAATGATGTGCTTCACGCTTCCCGCGGTGTCGTAGAACGGCATCGGCTCGATTTTCGGATTTCTGCGGAAGAAATCGCGGCATTGATCCAGCGCCACGGGATGCGAGTAGACGCGCCGGATCTCCGAGCGCTTTACGCCCGGCGCGGCGATCAGATTGTGGACAATGCGCAGTCGAAATTCGCGCTGGATGAAAACGTCGTTGGCCAGCAGCAGGTCAAAGTGTTCGGTGACCGAACCCGCCAGCGTATTCTCGATGGGGATAACTGCGGCAGCAACCGAGCCACGCTGAACCTGCGCGAACACCTCAGCAGAGCGGACGCAGGCCACGACTTTCGCACCCGGCGCCATTTGCCGCGCGGCGTCTTCGCTGAATGAACCGCCTTCTCCTTGAATCGCAATTTTCATCGCTGCAAGTTAGCTGCCTTGGCCAGCGAAAGCAAATCTTTCTCCAGCACGAATGCGTCGAGACCGTTCGAGTAGTAGCGGGGAACCGTCTTCACCAGAAAATAATCGTGCCGCTTGTAGAACGACAGGGCTGCTTGATTGTCTACTGCTGTTTCAAGGAAAACCCGCGTAACTCCGGCGTTTTGCAATCGTTCTTCAATGGCGACAAGCAGCCTGGAGCCGACTCCGGAGCGCCGGGCTGCAGGCAGAACGTCAATCGTGATGATATGGCCGATGCCGCGACGGCTTGCTTCCACAACAATAAAACCGATTGCGAGAGGCTTAGCATCCCCTGATTGCAGTGCTTCTTCAGCTACGACGGTGAAAGCTCCCGGGCGCCGGATGTATGCCGACAATTCCGGACGGCTGTAAGAGATTCCCGGTGGAAAGCAGCTCTGGTCAATGCGCCAGAGGGTCTGGAAATCTTCGCGGCGGAAATCTCGCAATGTGAACTGCACCTGGCCATTGTAGCTGCTACGCTTGAGCTGTTCAGATTTGATGACTGATGCCGCAGGACTTAATGTGAGCGTCGGGCGAGGCCGCCCGACGGACAGCCGGCGAGGACGCCGGCGCTACTCGTTTCCCTTTAACCACCTCAGGAAACAGTTGCCTGCCTTGCACCCTAAGTCGTAAGATTCGCATCAGAGAAATGTCGTGGGACGCCTGGTCCTCATTGACGCGCTGAGTGCGGCTGTCCTTTTAAGTCTGTGGTATTTCCTGTTCGCACGCTATAACCGCGAGAAAGGCGCTCGAGCGCTGCGCTGGGTAGAAGCTGCCTGCACCGCCAAGGGCGAAATTCTTGAAGCCCGCTGGGCCGGAGTCACTCGCCTGCAAGCGCGCCTCAGGTTTGCCGCGCACTGGTTTGAAAATGCGCGCGTGACCGTGCGTTTGCGGCCGCGACCGATCCCGTTGAAGTGGATGCTGAGCGTCTTGCATAAACAGCGCGAAACGCTGACCTTTGAAGCCGACCTCGATTACGCTCCCAACTTCCATTTGGAAGTCTTCCGCCACCGCTGGCTTTCCGAGCCCCATTCCAAATTGGCCGAGAGCTCTCGCGAGTGGGAGGTCTCGCGCCCCTCGCCGGTCGTCCTCACCACGCGGACCCACTGGGCCCAGGAACTCACGCCCGTAGTCAACACTCTGATGACCTCGCGCGGCCACAACCTGATCTCTGTCAGGTTCCGTCCTGATTCCCCGCATCTGGCAGCAACCGTCCCGCTCGACGCTCTCTCAGACGAGCAAGCCGCCGCCAGCTTCCTGACCGTGGTACGCGAGCTTGCCGCGGGAGCGGCCCACCAGCAATAAGCTGGCTAACCCACTTCAATTGTCGTCCGGTTCTGCCACAAACCTGTACCCCACTCCTCTCACCGTGAGCAGGTGGCGCGGCTTGGCAGGATTGTCCTCGATATAGCGACGCAAGCGGACGATGAAATTATCGATGGCGCGCGTATCCGTGTCTTCGTGCAGGCCCCAGACTTCTTCCAGAATCGACTTGCGGGACACGATGTGGTCGTTGTTCCGGATGAGATGGCGAAGAAGCTCGGCTTCCATCAGTGTCAGGTGGATGGTGTTGCCGTTGACTCGCAACTCGAGGTTGCCGAAGTCGATGGTACGGCCATGAAAAGAGAAGACGTCATAAGGCTCGGACGCGGCCGGTTGCGCGGCGGGATCGGCGGCTTGCGACTCGCGCATCCAGTCGCGGCGGCGCAGGAGTCCCTGCAAACGCGCGAGCAGAATGGGGAGCTCAAAAGGCTTGGGAAGGTAGTCGTCAGCCCCCGAGGCAAAGCCCTTGAGCACGTCTTCCGGGCGGCCTCGCGCCGTAAGCATCAGCACGGGAACAAAATTTCGTGCGGCGCGCAATTCGCTGGCGACGGCAAATCCGTCTTTGCCCGGCAACATAATGTCGAGGACAACTGCATCAAAATTCTGCTGCTTGCCATCGCGCGGCAGAAGCAATTACAGCGCCCGCTCGCCATCTGCTACGACTTCGACCGAATGCCCCTCGGCCTCGAGATTGAACTGCAATACCTTCGCCAGGGGGTCCTCGTCTTCGACGATCAGCACGCGGCTCATGCGGTGCTCCTGGGCAGTTCCAGCACGACGGTTGTTCCGCGGCCTTCCCCTTCACTCTCAGCGAACACGCGCCCGCCGTGCTTGCGTGCGATGGCTCGCACAATAAATAGTCCCAGGCCGGTGCCTTTTACATTGCTCAACACGCGATTGGGAACGCGATAAAAGCGCTTGAAAATGCGCTTCAGGTCATTCGAGGCAATTCCCACGCCCTGATCTTTGACCCTCAGGGTCACACGCTTATCATCGGGAATTTCGACTCGCACGGAAACATCCACGCGTCCATTGGAATATTTCACGGCGTTGTCGAGGACGTTGGAAACGGCAGTCCGCAATTCCTCCGAGTCGGCCAAAATAATTGGCTCAGCCTCAGGAAGTTGCTCCAGCCGCAGCGCCTCAGGGCCAAGCTGGTGACTCGCCCGTGCCACATCCACGCATTCGCGGACGAGCTGGCCGAAATCCACGGCGGCGCGCTCGGTTTGCTTCTTGTGCCCCGCCTGCCCTGCCTTCAGAACTTGCTCGACCGTACCCAGCAAACGATCGGTATCGTCGAGCATCAGCCGGTAGAATTCGCGGCGCTGAGATTCGTCTACATCGCGGTGTTCCAAGGTTTGCAGATAAAGGCGGATGGAGGCAATCGGCGTCTTCAGTTCGTGCGTGACCGCGTTGATAAAGCTGTCGTGCTGCTCGTTGCGGCGAATCTCGCGAACCAAGAAGCTGGTATTGACGATTAGCCCAGCAATCAGCACCGCGAAGAGAATGACGCCCAAAAACAGCATCACTTCTTCGCGCCAGTTGAGGATGATCCAGCTAACG
This sequence comes from Acidobacteriota bacterium, assembly GCA_003225455.1. Lineage (GTDB taxonomy): Bacteria > Acidobacteriota > Terriglobia > Terriglobales > Acidobacteriaceae > QIAB01. The sequence continues at coordinate 8,755 of QIAB01000018.1, read as the reverse complement.
TTGAGCGCAACCGCCAGCATGACCAGGCACACGCCCAGCACTACGAAGAACACGATCGCTTTGCTGCGGCTGGTGATGCGCATAGGACCCCGGTCACAGTAATTCTACTTCGGTGGGGAGAAAGGAGAAAACAGGAAGGGGATTCTCGCTAATGTGTTGGGGTTCTGATGAGACAGGATCTCTGCATTACAATCCGATGCATAGATCCTTCCCTTTTCGCTGCGCTCAAGGTCAGGATGACATTCCCCGGCCTGAAGGCCGGTCAGGATGACATGCTTACCAAGGTCGTGGGGAATTATCGGTGCGCGATACTAATCGCCAGAGACCGATGTTTCAGGAACCAGGTGCAGTTCGGAAGATTTTGATGTCAGCGCCGGCGTTGGTGGAAGCTGCGCCAACTTCACGCGGTAGACATGACGAGCGAGTCCGAGCTTCTTGAGCGCCCAGATTCCATACCAGTTCAAATCAACTTCGTACCATGCGATCCCATGCCGGGCGGAAACCGGATGCGCATGATGATTATTGTGCCAGCCTTCGCCAAAAGTCAGGAGGGCGACCCACCAGTTGTTGGTGGAGAGATCACGGGTGACAAAGCGGCGCGAGCCCCAGGTGTGCGTGATGGAATTCACCATCCAGGTGGAGTGTAGACCGACGACCGTGCGCAGGAAGATGCCCCACAGTAAAAATGGCAGACCACCCAAAGCCAGCAGCACAAGCCCCAGCGCAATGATTGGAACATAATGAAATTTAGTGATCCAAACGTGAAACTTGTCTTTTGCCAGGTCAGGTACGTAGCGGGCCAGCGTGGTCGTGTCATGGTGCATGGACTTGCCGGTCAGAATCCATCCCATGTGCGCCCACCACTTGCCGTCGAGCGGAGTGTGAGGGTCGCCTTCTTCATCAGAGTGCTGGTGATGAATGCGGTGTGTTGCCACCCAGAAAATCGGACCGCCTTCGAGGGCCAGAGTTGCGCACACAGTCAGCAAATATTCCACCCACTTCGGGGTTCTGTATCCGCGATGGGTGAGCAGCCGGTGGTAGCCCATGCCAATGCCGAGACTTCCAGAAATCCACCACAAGAACATGGAAAGGAACAGCGCCTTCCAAGTGAAGAAGAACAGCGCCACAACTGCACCGGCATGAAACAGCGCCATGAAAGTTGCAGTAACCCAATTGAGTTCGTTATCGGCGGCAGGCTTGCGATTTAGAGCTGCGAGTTCCATTGTGCGATGGTCCCTCGTACTCGGTTTGGACTCATACCGAATCTTTAACCTATCAGCAGAAGAGAGCGGCGAGTGTAAGACTTCTGTAATAGAGGAGGTGGATTTGATTACGAAGGTATCAGGTGAAATAGGACGCTGAGCCGCCTTCGCTATGCCCTTGCGGCTCTGCGAATGGGAGCTTCTAACCGCAAAGAACGCGAAGAACTGCCGCAAGGATCGCTAAGGAAATCTCTAAGCGGAGGCGCCCTTCACTTCTACTCCGGCCCACTTCTCCAGCAGGGTCAACGTGGCGGCATAATCGAGGTTCTCGTTTCCGTCCTCAGTAGCCATCTCGTAGATTTCTTCAACTGTTTCCAGGCCTGGAAGCTTGGCCCGAACTTCCTTCGCTGCCTCAAGAGCCAAGTGAATATCTTTGTGCATGAGCCGCAGCGGAAAATTCGGAGAGAAATCGCGCTTCAGCACAAAAGGAGCTTTATATTCCACCACGCCAGAGCGCACCATGGAGGCCTGCACCAAGGGTATGAGAGTCTCGGCGCTCACTCCGAGCTTGGTGGCCAAGGTTAGCGCTTCGGCAAAGCCTTCGTAGATCAGAGCGATTTGCAGATTCATCGCCAGTTTGGCAGCTTGCCCCTTGCCGGTATCGCCCATGCGAAAGAACAGCTTTCCCATCGCGGCAAGGAGCGGCTTCAGCTTTTCGATCGCGGCCTCTTCTCCGCCAACCATGAAGATTAACGTTCCGCTCTCCGCAGCTGCTTTCGAGCCAGTCATCGGCGCGTCCACATAATCAGCGCCTTTGGCTCGAACCCGCTCGGCAAATTTGCGCGTAGCCGAAGGAGAAATCGTGCTGGAATCCACTACCAGCATGCCTTGCGTCAGGGATGTCTCCGCTCCCTGTGGGCCGAACAATACGCTTTCAACTGCCTTAGTATCGGAAACGCACATCCAGACAACTTCGGCTCCAGCAGCAGCCTCTGCCGGCGAGGCTGCGCTTCGCGCTCCTTCGACGTCTTTGCCGGAGGTCCGATTCCAAACTGCGACTTCATGGCCGGCTTTTACCAGATTGGCGGCCATCGGCCGTCCCATAATTCCTAGACCCAAAAAAGCAACACGCATTCACGTTCTCCTCACTACGTAATCGATTAAAACTGAGAGATATAACTCCGTCAAGCAATTGGGCAGCGATTGTTCTAAAATAACTACAGCTCTGGCTCAGAAACATCGCAAGCGCGCTTTAACTGATTGCGTTGAGTTTCCGCTTTTTGCTGTCCAGTCGTTCGATCAACCTGTTCCGGTTGAGTGATGCTCAAGGCTAGTCTCAAAAATCCCGCGCTGCGGCGCCGCGCACGGCAATTTGGCCATTTGCTTCGGCACTCCGCTGTGACGCCGCGTACCGGACGAAGCTACAAGCCCAGGCTGGTTTCGAATGGAGAGCTTGGGTTAACGTTCATCGGCCATGCCAGCTTCTTTGTGCAGATGGGCAGACAGAACGTCGTCATTGATCCTAATTTTGCGCGCTGGTTATTCGTTCTGAAGCGGCTGCGGCAACCCGGAGTGCAAGTCGGCGACTTGCCACCGATCGATCTGGTGCTGGTGACGCACGCGCACTTCGATCACCTGCACCGTCCGTCGCTGCGCGCAATCGTACAGCAGACGGTCCGCCGCCGCGGTATTTCGCCGACGATCGTAGTCCCGCATCATGTCTTCGACCTGGTTTCCGACCTGGGTTTCGAGAATGTAGTGGAACTGGATTGGTGGAACAGTTATCGCCACCATGGCCTGACCATAACCCATGTGCCCTCGCGGCACTGGGGCGCAAGAATTCTCCGCGACTCTTACCGAGGCTACGGAGGATATGTGCTGCGTGACGGCAAATATTCCCTCTACCATGCCGGCGATACGGCCTATTTTTCAGGATTCCGTGAAATTGGCCGGAGGTTGGCGCCAGAGCTTGCTCTGCTGCCGATCGGCGCTTACAATCCACCTTCGTTCCGAAGTGTCCACGCCAGCCCTGCCGATGCTACCCGCGCTTTCCTCGATCTGAATTCGCGCTGGATGGTGCCCATGCACTACGGGACGTTCCGCCTCTCCCACGAACCTCTTGATGAACCGCTGCAGCTTCTGGAACAAGAAGCCAAGGCGGCAGGAATTGAAGATCGAGTCTTGGTGCTGGAAGAAGGTGTGACGCAGTTCTTCTAATGCTGATGTCCCTGTCGGTATTCTGATTGAAGACTGCTAGTGTGGCGTCCCGCAATTTCGGGGTATAAGTTCCAAGGCGAATTGTGACCTGCCACGACTTCACCTCAGCGGCTAAACAGGCTGCGGAAAAACTCAAAGCGCAGATCGTTTTGGAAGGGCACGGCTTCAAGTGTGCCGACAAACTCTATTGAATCGTATCCACCACGGCTCACGTAGGCCCGGACGCCCTCGTCCGGGCAGGCGAGCCCTGTTCGCCAGCGCCGTCGCGATGCGTTGCATCGTGGGCGGGTGAGGGCACCCGCCGCTACGTGGACTGTGCTAGGGACAGCGTCCTCCCGCCCGCGCCTCAGATAGGAACTCCGGTCTTATTGCGCGAAGTTTTGGGACACCCACTAGTAGGCCATCAGAATTCTCAAGTCTCGAAGATTATTTCCAGTTGAGCCGGTGACAATCGCGTCGCCCAACGCTTCGAGGAATGGATAGGCATGGAAACTGGCAATGTGCTTTTCGACGTCCAGGCCGCGTGCGGTTGCGCGTGAAATCGTTGTGCCGTCCACAATTGCACCCGCCGCGGGGCTATTGCCATCGATTCCGTCCGTGCCCGCGCTGAGCACGGTGATATTTTCTCCGCTAATTCTTTTCGCGCAGGCCAGGGCAAACTGTTGGTTGCGGCCGCCAACGCCTCCATTCGTTACCTTCACCGTGACTTCTCCGCCCGAAATCAGGCACACGCGTTCGGCGTTCTTCCGCAATTGATACAAGCGATCGAGAAGGTAGTTCGCTGCGCGAAGGTAGTCCCAATCATCGCAACTGTTATCAATTTCGACTGTAAACTGGTGCCGCTCTGCTTCCACTTTCGCGGCTTGCAGCAGGGAGGCGTTTGATAACAACGTCCACCAGCGGGAGCGGTGGAATGCGGGATCATCAGATTTGGGAGTTTCCTCCAATGCCCGGCGCTCGAAGAGTTCGCGCACCGAAGCCGGAAAGTGCTCGAGCATTCCATACTTTTGCGCGATGGCTTGACAATCGTTGACGGTGGTGGAATCCGGCATGGTTGGGCCGGAGGCAAGTGCGTCCGGCATGTTGTCGGGAACATCGGAGACCAGCAGCGAAACCTGCTGCACAGGAGATGCGGCTTGCGCCAGCCTTCCGCCTTTCACCGCAGAGAGATGTTTTCGAATGGCGTTAATCTCTGCGATCGGCGCGCCCGAGAGCACGAGCACCTGGTAGGTAGCAATCAAATCTTCTAAGGAAATTTCGTCGTCAATCGGCTTTTCAACAATCGATGAGCCTCCGCCGCTCAGCAGAAAAATTACCAAGCAGGAGAGATCCATCGCGCTGAGTGTTTTCAATATCGCATCGGCAGCGCGCAGCGAGTCCTGATTCGGCGTTGGATGGCCCCCCTGAAAATAGCGAAAGCCGCGAATCTGCGGAGCTGGCCGCACGGAGCTGGCGACAATGCCTTCAAATCGGCTACCAGCCTGCATCTCAAGCGAGTTGACCATGGAATGCGCGGCCTTGCCGATGGAAACAACCACGATTCGCCGATAAGATTCCAGGTAAAAGAGATCCTCAAATATGCGCAGCACACCGCGTTCGCAATCCACATGCCGCTGAAAGGCGCGATCAATGCTGGCCTCGGCGAGAGCGTGCTCGAAGAGATGGCGCGCGGTGACCCGCATGTCGAGAGCAAGGCGCTCGCGATCAGGAGACATGGCAGGATTTTATATGAGCGCTGGGAACGGCTTGGGGTAGGGGTTTTCGGGTAGTCTCAACCGATTTGATTCAGTCGTCAGCGTAATAGCGCGATATTGTGCCCAACTAAAGCACCCTCGCCGGCAAGGATGAGGCGCAGTGTAATACGCTCAGCACGGTGATGGTGCGCTACATGCAGCAAATACACGGTTCCCAGACCAGCCCCGAAACTCAGCGCCGAAGCCGTAGCCTGGCCTGGTATGCCTCTAGTAACCAGTGGACGCATCAGCGGATTTACTTCCCTGAAACCGCTGTTCAGACCCCGCTGAGTAGTGATTGCATCCGCCGCAACCTGCCCTGCGAATATCGAGAAATCAATTTTGTTCTCCGTGTTCCAGAACCGGTGCGTGCCCGGAGCATCGGGTACTTGACCTGTAATCGCAAGTTTCTCTTGGGCGTTAGCTGCGCCAATCAATAGCAAGAGGGCTAAGAATTTGTATTTCATCGGTTTCGTTGGCACAAGACGGCTCAGCCGGATTGTGTCGAGTGGGAGAGGAACATTGGGTTCGGCTGAGCGAGACCAGAGTACGCTTTGACATAGGATTGTCAAGCTGCATCTCATGTCAGCGAAAAGATTCAGGTTGAGAGAAATTCCCGGATCCAGGCCTCTATAGTTTCCCGCAACTCGCGAAGTCGTCCTTCGAAGAAGTGATCCGCGCCTTCAACGATAATCAGCTTCTTCGGCTCGGATAGTGAAGCAATTAGCTGCCGCAATTCGGCGCGCGGAGCGAACTGGTCGCGTGCGCCGCTTACGAACAGCTTGGGCTTTTCGCAACTGTGGAGGAAACCGAAGTCGTAACTGCGGCCCTCCAGCGGGGCCACAGGCAATCCAAGCCCAATAGCCGCCTTAACCCTGGAATCGACGCACGCGGCTCGCAACCCCACTGCGGCACCGAAGGAGAACCCGGCAAAAACCATCGGGAGATGAAACTCATCATCGAGCCATTCGAGCGCCGCACGCACGTCATCCACTTCGCCCATCCCCTGATTGTGCTCACCCTTACTCAGCCCAGTGCCACGAAAATTGAAGCGCAGCACAGGAAATCCGAAGCTGTTCAGCGCCTTCATAGAGTGGAACACGACTTTATTGTGCAGCGTCCCGCCATAGAGCGGATGGGGATGGCAGACCAGCGCGGCGCGGGTTGCATTGTCGCTGCCCGCGTTAAGTAAGGCTTCCAGGCGTCCGGCGGGACCGTCGAGAAACAGCGAACGAATTGAACTGGATTGCGTGTGCATCGAACGTGGAGCTTTCAAACATTTACGCGGGCGGGGCGCCCGCCCCACACGGTTTCTGGTAGGTTATTCTCTCACGCATGGATGTTGTCACCTTCACCCGACAACTCGTAGATATCGAGTCGATCACCGGAAACGAAGGTCCGGCGGCCGATTTCCTCTGCAAAGAACTCAACCGGCTCGGCTACGACGCGAAGAAAATGCCCGTCGAAGGCGAACGCTGCAATGTTTACGCGACTACGGCGGAAGAGCCCCATCCCGCCATTTTCTTTTCTACACACATGGACACAGTTCCGCCCTTCATCCCGTCGTCTGAAGATGCGACTCGTCTCTACGGCCGGGGTTCGTGTGACGCCAAGGGAATCATTGCCGCGCAGGTTGCGGCTGCTGAAAAATTACGTCGGGAAGGTATTCCCGTTGGACTTCTCTTCTTGGTCGGTGAAGAACGCGACAGTTTGGGCGCAAAGATAGCAAACCAGCAGCCCACCGGATGCAAGTTCCTAATCAATGGGGAGCCTACTGAGAATCGGATCGCAGTTGCCTCAAAAGGGGCGCTGCGTGTTGAACTCACCGCGCATGGACGCATGGCGCACTCGGCATATCCGGAGCTGGGAGAATCGGCGATTGACAAGCTGCTTGAGGCATTGAATCGATTGCGCGCCATGAAGCTTCCCGAAGTCAAAGGCATCGGCCCGACCACCCTGAACATCGGAGTGATTGAAGGCGGGCGCGCCCCGAACGTGATCGCAGACAAGGCGAGAGCGCAACTTCTATACCGCTTGGTGGGGCCATCTGATCAGATAAAGCAAGAAATTCTCCGGGCAGTGGTTGATCTGGCACGTGTTGACTTCATTCTGGAGATTCCTTTCGTTCGTCTGCGCACCCTCGATGGCTTGCCAACCATGGTGGCTGCGTTTACCACCGACATTCCTGCCCTGAGCAATTGGGGACAGCCGCTGCTGGTCGGGCCGGGGTCAATTCACGTCGCCCATACCGAGGGCGAGTATGTAGAAAAGATTCAGTTGCATGAAGCGGTGGAGTTGTATTGTGGGATTGCTAAGAAGCTGATCGGTACCTAGTCTGCGGACGCCTCGGCATGCCACGCTCGTCGCGTGAGACTCAAATCCGTAATGTTTTCCCTATCGCCTACTGGAATGCTCCGGCGAAGAAAATTTCCGTGTATTGACGTACCAGGTGCTCTTGCTGCAAAGCCCCCTCCGGGCGATACCACTGATAAATCCAGTTGATCATCCCCAACAGCGCGAACGCTGCCGCCCGAGGGCTGACGCTGCCACTGGAGTGCCGGGCGCGCTGTACTTCGGCTATGAGGTTCTCTACAAAATGAACATAGTCTTTCTTTCGCGCGTTGATTCGCCGCCGTAATGACGGCGGCAGTGGGTGATTTTCGTGCAACATCACTGTGATTTCGCGATCGCGAACACTCAGCACGACTTCGATGTGCCGCCGGATCAGCATGCGCAGGCGCTCTTCCGGGTCGGCGATATCGCGAACGCCGTTAATCACGCGCTCCTGGGTGATGTTCATGGCGTGGTCCATCAGGTTAAAGAGGATTTCGTCTTTGCTCTGAAAGTGGTGGTAAAGTCCGCCCTTGCTGAGCTTGAGAGCTGAAGCCACGTCATTCATCGAGGTTGCGTGATATCCCCGTTGCTGGAATAAGCGGGCGGCGGTTCGCAGTATTTCCTGCCGGGAATCGAGCGTGGCCTCGCGACTCATTGACGGACAGGATTATACCGTCGGCAAGCGAATGCCAACGAGAGGGTGAGATTCACCAGGTGCTAATTGAATGAGAATGAGTCTAGCTTGAAATCGAAAATTGCCAAATCCCCCTCACCGAACAGAAAACCTATATACCGTACGTGAACGGAACGTTTTCCCCGGCCGCAGAATGGTGGAGGGAAAATTGGCGTGATTCGGCGAGTCGGGGAAATGCTGGGTCTCCAGGCACAGTGCGGCATGCTGGTTGTAGACGTGTCCGTGTTTTCCGGTGATGGTTCCGTCGAGGAAATTGCCGGTATAGAGCTGCACGCCCGGCTCGGTAGTGTAGATCTCCAAGATGCGCCCGCTGCCTGGTTCGTGCACGCGGGCGGCCAATAGCAAATCGTCATCCTTGCGATTGAGCACGAAATTCTGATCGTAGCCGTGCGCGATTAACAGTTGCTCATAGTTGTCATTGATGCGCGCGCCTACTGGTGTGGGCTTCGTGAAATCCAGAGGCGTTCCCTTCACCGGACGAAGCTCGCCAGTGGGAATCAGCGTCTGATCCACGGGAGTGAAGCGATCAGCATTCAGCGTGAGTTCCTGCTTCAAAATGTCGCCGCTGCCTTCCC
>QIAB01000017.1:6320-39844 GCA_003225455.1 Acidobacteriota bacterium | reverse complement strand
CTTGATGGTCGTGCAGTGACCCGTCTGCTCCAGCCGGTGATAGATAAACGGCTTGAACAGCTCCAGCGCCATCTTCTTCGGCAGACCGGATTGGTGTAGCTTGAGTTCCGGGCCAACTACGATGACGGAACGGCCCGAGTAGTCGACGCGCTTGCCGAGTAGGTTCTGGCGGAAGCGTCCCTGCTTGCCTTTCAACGTGTCCGAGAGCGACTTCAGCGGACGATTGTTCGCGCCACGCAGCACGCGGCCGCGGCGGCCATTATCGAACAACGCGTCAACCGCTTCCTGCAACATGCGCTTTTCGTTGCGCACGATCACTTCAGGCGCGTGCAGGTCCATCAGCTTCTTCAAACGGTTGTTGCGGTTGATGACCCGGCGATAGAGATCGTTGAGATCAGAGGTCGCAAAGCGGCCGCCATCCAAAGGAACCAGAGGCCGCAGCTCCGGCGGAATCACCGGAATCACGTCCAGAATCATCCAGTTCGGCTTGTTGCCGCTCTTGCGGAATGCCTCGACGACCTTCAGCCGCTTGGTATGTTTCAGCTTCTTCTGCAGCGAGCTCTCGTTCTTCATCTTCTCGCGCAGCTCCGAGGACAAAGCCTCGATCTCTACTCGCTTGAGAAGCTCTTTGATCGCCTCCGCGCCCATCATGGCTTTGAAGCCGGCCGGGCGGTATTGCTGATCCAACTCGCGGTACTTCGCTTCGTCTTTGATGACCTCGCGCTCTTTCACTGGAGCGTCGCCAGGTTCAACCACGACGTATGCCTCGAAATACAGAACAGACTCGAGGTCGCGCAAAGAAATATCGAGAAGATGTCCGATGCGGCTGGGCAGCCCTTTGAAGAACCATACATGGGAGCAGGGAGACGCCAGCTCGATATGTCCCAGGCGCTCACGGCGCACTTTCGACAGCGTGACTTCCACACCGCACTTGTCGCAAATTACCCCGCGGTGCTTCATCCGCTTGTACTTGCCGCAGAGACATTCCCAATCCGTTACCGGACCAAAAATGCGCGCGCAGAACAGTCCGTCGCGCTCCGGCTTAAAAGTGCGATAGTTAATCGTTTCAGGCTTAGTTACTTCACCGTGCGACCAGCTCCGGATCTTTTCCGGAGAGGCCAGGCTGATGCGAATAGCATCGAAATCGGCGATAGGATTTGCCAGATCAAAGGGGCTCGAACGAAACAAGGTGTTCCTCCACTTCCTGCTCTCAAAAACAGTAGCCAGTTGTCAGTGGCCAGTTGTTTTGCGTCCCGCGGCAGCCGAGAGCTGAAGCCCTGCGGAACTGTTCTTCAAAAACTCTTTCGTCGTTCTTGCGCAGATCGGATTCGTGTCTTACTCCTTGCTCGTCGATATGCAGAACCCATCGCGAGCCGAGACATCGAAGCGAATCTGGAGATGGTTCAACGGTACCCGAGGCGATCAAATTATCCCGGTTCCCGCTTTCATCCTGATCTTCATCAAACGCCATGACCGACATTCCGCTCCGGAGTACGACAACATTCCCGTTCTCATCAATCGCCGTGTCTTTGTGAGAGAGACACAGCAAATCTCCGATAAAATCGGCTTGGAGTCACACCGAAGACATCTATAAAACCTGTTGAGCAGCCAGTGTCAGTTCGTTCCTGGCAACTGACAACTGGCAACTGATGTTTAATCCGCTGCTGCCGCCTGCACCGGCTTTCTCTCGGCAGCCTTGATCAACTCCACATCCAGGCACAGCGACTGCAATTCGCGAATCAGCACGTTGAACGATTCCGGCACGCCCGGCTCCATGGCAGCTTCGCCCTTGACGATGGCCTCATAAATCTTGGTGCGGCCATAAACATCATCCGACTTCGCCGTCAACAGCTCTTGCAGGATGAATGCAGCGCCGTAAGCCTCGAGCGCCCAAACTTCCATCTCTCCGAAGCGCTGTCCGCCGAACTGCGCCTTTCCGCCCAGCGGCTGCTGGGTGATTAGCGAGTACGGGCCGATGGAACGCGCGTGAATCTTGTCATCAACCAGGTGCGATAACTTCAGCATGTAGATGTAGCCGACCGTGACCGGCTGTTCGAATTTCTCGCCAGTCATGCCGTCATACAGATTGGTTTTGCCGGACTCGGGCAGACCAGAACTGCGCAGCAGCGCCTTGATTTCGGTCTCTTTCGAGCCGTCGAATACCGGTGAACCGGTAAACACGCCACGCGTAAGAGTCGGCGCAACCGCCGCAAGATCTTCGTCGTCCAGCTCCGCGATGGTGTCTGCAAGGGTCGTGTCCTTGAACAGGGCTTTCAGTTCGCGGCGTATCGCTTCCTCTTTCGAGTTCTCCTTCAGCAATCGCGCGATCTTGCCACCCAGTTCATGCCCAGCCCAGCCCAGATGGGTCTCGAGAATCTGCCCTACGTTCATACGGCTGGGAACGCCGAGCGGATTCAGCACAATCTCGACTGCGGTGCCGTCCTCGAGGTACGGCATATCCTCATCCGGCAGAATCCGCGCGATGACACCCTTGTTACCGTGACGGCCAGCCATCTTGTCGCCAACGCTCAGCTTGCGCTTCATGGCGATGTAAACCTTGACCAGCTTGATCACGCCCGGGGGGAGCTCATCTCCTTTGGTCAACTTGTCTTTTCTCTCGTTGACAATTTTCTTCAGTACATCGATCTGACGCGAGGTCATTTCCTCGATCTCGTCGATCTGCTCGTTCACTCGCGGGTCTTTGTCCGCATACTTGATCCGCTTCAGGTTGCGCGTCGAGATGCGTTCGATGGTGTCACGATCGAGAATTGCGTCTTTGGTCAACAACCGCTTATTGGTGCGCTCGTCATGCAGATCGGCGAGCACTTCCTTGCCGCCCAGAATGTTCTCCAAGCGCTTAAGGCGCTCGTCGGTCAGGATTCGAATCTCATCTGACAGGTTCTTCTCGAGCTTAGCAATCTGCGTAGCTTCGATGGCCTTGGCGCGCTCGTCCTTCTCCTGTCCTTTGCGGGAGAAGATCTTCACGTCAACGATCACGCCTTCGATTCCCGGCGGGCAGTAGAGCGATGCGTCGCGCACATCTCCGGCCTTTTCGCCGAAGATCGCCCGCAGCAGCTTTTCTTCCGGCGTGAGCTGCGTCTCGCCTTTCGGCGTGACCTTGCCCACCAGAATGTCACCCTGCTTCACGGTTGCGCCGATGCGAATCACGCCCGCTTCGTCCAGATTACGGAGCATGGACTCACTTACGTTCGGAATGTCGCGGGTGACTTCCTCCGGGCCGAGCTTGGTGTCGCAAGACTCGATTTCGAACTCTTCGATGTGCAGCGAAGTGTAGTAATCCTCCTTCACCAGCTTCTCGGAGACGAGAATAGCGTCTTCAAAGTTGTAGCCGCGCCACGGCATAAAGGCGACCAGCACGTTACGTCCAAGCGCCAGCTCGCCGTGATCGGTGCAAGGACCGTCCGCAATCACCTGGCCCTTCTCCACGCGCTGCCCCCTCAGCACCACCGGCTTCTGGTTGATGCAGGTGTTCTGGTTGGAACGCTTGAATTTTGTGAGCTGGTAAATGTCGCTGCCAACCTCACGCGAGAGTTGTCCGGGATGGTGCTCACCCTCGACGCGCACGATGATGCGCTCGGAATCCACAGAATCCACAACGCCATTGCGCCGCGCCAGAATCACCGCGCCAGAATCGCGCGCCGTAACATCCTCCATTCCAGTACCCACAATCGGCGCTTCCGCGCGCAACAATGGAACCGACTGCCGCTGCATGTTGGCGCCCATCAGCGCACGATTCGCGTCGTCGTGTTCGAGGAACGGCACGAGCGAAGCGGCAACCGAGACAAGCTGCTTCGGGCTGACGTCGATGTAATCAACCTCATCCCGGTTTACCAGTACGAAATTGCCGGATTTGCGGGCATTGACCAGGTCGCCGACGATGCGCCCCTTATCATCAAGCTCTACGTTTGCCTGTGCGATAACGTGACGGTCTTCCTCCCAAGCCGAGAGATAGAACGAATACGGCTCAACATCAGCAGTCTTCTTCCGCCGCTCTTTCAGTTCGGCATTGACCTTCTCAATCTCATGCTTCTCCACGTGATCGCCGACTTTGTAATCGCTGTCGCCGGCATTCACAATGCTCACGTAATCGAGCACGCGCCCGTTCTTCACGCGCCGGTATGGGGACTCGATGAAGCCGTAATCGTTGATGCGCGCATAGCAGCTCAACGAAGAAATCAGTCCGATATTCGGCCCTTCCGGCGTCTCGATCGGGCAGATGCGTCCGTAGTGCGTCGGGTGCACGTCGCGAACTTCGAACCCTGCGCGTTCACGCGATAGACCTCCCGGCCCAAGAGCCGAGAGACGCCGCTTGTGCGTAATTTCCGAAAGCGGGTTCGTCTGGTCCATAAACTGCGAAAGCTGCGAGGACCCGAAGAACTCGCGAATCGCGGCCATCACCGGCTTGGCATTCACCAGGTCGTGCGGCATGGCCGTGGACATCTCCTGATACACGCTCATCTTTTCTTTAATGGCGCGTTCCATACGCACCAGGCCGATGCGAAACTGATTTTCGAGCAATTCGCCGACCGCGCGCACGCGGCGATTGCCGAGATGATCGATGTCATCTACCGCGCCGATATTCTTGCGCAGCTTGAGCAAGTACCGGATGGTCGCATAGAAGTCATCCGGTTCCAGGGTGCGATTGTCCAGCTTGGTCGCATCCTGGTTTTCAAACAGCTTGATGTTGAACTTCAGCCGGCCCACACGCGAAAAGTCATATTTGCGCGGATCGAAAAACATGCCGTGAAAGAGCGCCGTCGCCGTGTCCAGCGTCGGCGGATCGCCCGGCCGTAGCTTGCGGTAGATTTCGATCAGTGCTTCCTGCGGCGTGTTTACCGAGTCGCGCTTCAACGTCTGGCTGATGACTGTGCCCACATCATCCCGCTCCGGAAAGAAGAGGCTCAGCTCGACCACACCGGAATCAAGAATCTTCGAAAGTTTATCGGCGGTCAGCTCCGAGTTAGCTTCGAGCAGGACTTCACCGGTCGTCGTGTCAACCGCATCACCCGCCACCCAAGCGCCTTCGAGATCAGTGATATCAACCTCAATCTCGTTGATCTTCGCTTTCTGAATTTCTTTCAGAGTCGCCGCATTGAGCTTGCGCCCAGAGTGCGCGACCTCATCTCCGGACTTATTCTTGATACTGCGCGCCAGCTTCATGCCCAGCAGATTGGTCGGCTTTTCACTGGCCGGATCGATCGTCCAATACAGCTTCTTGTCGCGAATGACGAGACGGTCGACAGTGTAGAACGTCTTCAGAATGTCTTCGCCCGCACGCAGACCCAATGCCCGCAGGAAAATCGTCCCCAAAAACTTGCGTTTCCGATCGATCCGGACATAGAGGACATTCTTCTGGTCGTACTCGAACTCCACCCACGATCCGCGGTAGGGAATGATCTTGCCTAGAAAGTAAGTACGGTTATTGGCAGTCTCGAAGAACACGCCAGGCGAGCGGTGCAACTGGCTGACGATTACGCGCTCGGTGCCGTTCACAATGAATGTGCCGTTGTCGGTCATCAGCGGCACGTCGCCGAAGAAGACTTCTTGCTCTTTAATATCTCGAATAGAACGATTGCCGGTCTCGGCGTCCTTCTCGTAGATGGTGAGGCGCATCGTGACCTTCAGCGGCGCGGAATACGTCATTCCACGCTCTTCGCACTCGGCCACGTCGTACTTCAGTTGCAGCCCCACGGGGTCGCCGCACTTGTTGCAAAAATCAGGCGTATTGGCGTTATACGTTCCGCATTTCTGGCAGAGCACGTCCCCGGGATGAAATGGATCGGTGATAACCGTCGATCCGCAATTCTTACAAGTGGTGCGCAGATGGTGCAGCCCTTTCAAGTGGCCGCATTTGCACTCCCAGTTGCCAATGGCATAGTCCACAAACTCAAGCTGCGACACATTGCGGAAATCGGTGATGGGGAACACCGACTGAAACACCGCCTGCAATCCGGCATCGTCGCGCTCGCTGGGCAAGCGGTCCATTTGCAGGAAGCGGTCATAGGAACGCTTCTGTACCTCGATCAGATTCGGAATCTGAATCGTGGCCGGAATTTTGGAAAAATCAAAGCGTTTACGAAAGGTATTATTCTTCGACATTCAGATTGACTCCAAACTCAGTAGCTTGCAGCCTGAGCGGTCGGGCAACAGCTCTCGGCTAACAGCTTCCCGCCAACAGCGACACGCCTCCGCACGCACGTTCGCGCCCGCAGGGACATAACTCCCCGCAAGCGCCACCGGCGGCGTTTGGCCTTTGTTGAAATGTAAGTTTCCGCGCCAGTTCTAAGGCCTGTTCAGTTCCGCTGCCCACGGAACAGTCTGCCAACCCTTGTTTGCGACTCCTCTCCGCTTCCTTGGGCTGTTGAGGAGAGTCGCGTCACTTCGGTCGAGTGAGGAAGCGGTATTGATATAGATGATAACACCGCGCTCCCGGATTCAGCAATAGCATCTTGTGGAGACCGGGGGTCCCCGCCCGGTAAACTGGACGGGCGAGACGCCCACCTCTCCACAACAGCTACTTCACTTCGACCGTTGCTCCTGCTTCCGTGAACTTTTTCTTGATGTTCTCAGCTTCTTCCTTGGACACGCCCTCTTTCACAGTCTTAGGAGCGCCATCCACCAGATCCTTGGCTTCCTTCAAGCCCAGGCTCGTGACCTCGCGGACTGCCTTGATCACGTTGATTTTGTTCGCGCCCACTTCCTTGAGGACGACCGCGAACTCAGTTTTCTCCTCAGCCGGGGCTGCCGCCGCGCCAGCTCCCGCTCCCCCGCCTGCAACCATTACCGGCGCCGCTGCTGCCGCCGAAACGCCGAGACGCTCTTCCAGTTTTTTGACCAGCTGCGCCGCATCCAGCAGCGACAGCCCTACAATTTGCTCTTCCAACTGCGCCAAATCCGCCATTTTCAGTTCTCCAGTATTTGAGTTATCAGTCTTCTTTGTCACCTTGCTTCAATTTGTTACCGGCGCAAGTTTCCAGTGCTTTTGGTCCTCATCGTTGCGCCAGACAACGCCGCGATTTCAGACCGCCGCAACCCTTGACCTGATAACTAAACCCTCGCTGTCATTGAGGCGGCGTCAAGCCGCTGAAGGATCTATGCATTTCAAGGACAACGCAAGTGCATAGATTCTTCGCTTCGCTCAGAATGACATCCTTAAACTCCAGCGGGAGTCGCCTCTCCGCCAAACTTCTGCTTCTCCACGCCCTGATTCAGAACTACCGCTAGATCGCGCCCCACGGCATTCATCGCCGTAACCAAACGCTGTGCCGGCGCATTCATCAGAAACAGCAGCTTCGAGTAAAGTTCCTCTTTCGACGGCATGGTCGCCAGCGCTTCGATCTCTTTGATCGAGACCACACGGCCTTCGACCACCCCCGCCTTGAAGGTGAACTCCGGATTATCCTTGGCGTACTTCGCAAGCGCTTTCGCCAGGGCTACCGGATCACCTTCTGTGTAGGCTATCGAGGTCACACCGGACAGGCCCTTCAGCACTTCTTCTACTTTGGTGCCCTCGGCAGCGCGCTCCGCTAGCGTGTTCTTGACGACGCGATACTTCGCGCCTGAACTGCGTAGCGTCTTACGCAGCTCATAATCCTGGGCCACGGTCAGCTTGCTGTAGGTAGCAACAATTACGCTGGAAACTTTCTTCAGCTCCGTTCCCAGCTGCTCAACCTGTTCCGTCTTCTTAGCTCTAGTAACCGCCATGTCGTGAGTCCCTCATCAATTTAAATTGCCTATGCCTTCGCCGCCGCCTCAACCGCCGTCGTATCGATAGAAATTCCCGGGCCCATCGACGAACTCAGGTAGCATCCCTTTACATACTTGCCCTTGGCGACTGCCGGCTTCGCCTTAATCACGCTGGTAATCAATACGGTCGCGTTCTCGACCAGCTTCTCCGGTGAAAACGAGATTTTGCCAACCGGCACGTGTACCAACGCCGTCTTATCCGTCCGAAACTCGACTTTGCCCGCCTTCACTTCCTGCACTGCTCTTGCGACGTCGAACGTAACCGTCCCGGTCTTCGGATTGGGCATCAGGCCCTTGGGCCCCAGAACTTTTCCCAGGCGTCCGACCGACTTCATGACGTCCGGTGTAGCGATCAGTGCGTCAAAGTCGGTCCAGTTCTCTTTATTAATCTTCTCGACCATTTCTTCGCCGCCGACAAAATCAGCCCCCGCCTGTTCGGCCTCTTTCACTTTCTCGCCGCTGGCGATCACCAGCACCCGCTTTGATTTGCCCAGCCCATGTGGAAGTACAACTGTGCCGCGCACCATTTGATCCGCGTGCTTGGGATCGACGCCCAGGCGCATCGTGACCTCTACAGTCTCGTCAAATTTGGCGAATTTAACTTTCTGCAGTAGCGGAACCGCTTCCTTCAACTGATACGGACGCGCCTCGACGGCCTGTCGCGCCTTCGTAATGTTCTTTCCCGCTTTTCTCATTTGGCTACCCTTCTCATCCCGCGTGGGGACGGCGCCCTCGCCCGTCCGGTTGAGCGAAGCTCGATGGTTACTCAACCTGTAGTGCCGGGCCTCTGGCCGGCCATTGGGCCGCCGGGACGGCGGCGCTACCCGACTACATCAATTCCCATCGACCGCGCTGTCCCTCGGACGCTCTTAACTGCTGCATTGATTGACGCTGCGTTAAGGTCCGGCATCTTTTGTTTGGCGATGTCTTCCACTTGCTTGAGCGTTACTTTGCCGACCTTATCTTTATTCGGCGCGCCCGAACCCTTCGCGATCCCTGCAGCGCGTTTCAGCAGAATCGAAGCTGGCGGCGTCTTGGTGATAAAGGTGAACGAGCGGTCGTTGTACACAGTTACGACCACAGGAATAATCAGCCCTTCGAGTTCCTTCTGGCTCGTGCGGGCGTTGAACTGCTTGCAAAACTCCATAATGTTGATCTGAGCCTGTCCAAGAGCCGGACCAACCGGAGGCGCCGGAGTCGCTTTGCCCGCGGCAATTTGAAGCTTTACAGAACCTGTAACTTTCTTAGCCATAATTCCTCTGCAACGCTCGGCAACTCTTTACCAAGCGGAAAGTGCCAACATAATTGTTAATTGTCGGTACCAGTTTCTTCTGAATCGGATCAGCTGCCATACCCAGAGATTTCGCCGGGTTCCGCCATTACCACAACATCAGGAACTGAGTAGCCGTCGCTTCCCACATAAACCGCCGCCATATCGCGTTCCAGCACTCGTCCTTCGATTGTGCGAAACGGCATGCGACGGCTTGGCTTCAGGCCCAAGCGTTCAAGCCGTTCCCGAGAAATCCAACTAAACGCAGCGCCCGTGTCGACGTAACCTTCCAGGTCCTCCACACGCTCGGGTTGCGCCGGGTTCCAGATCCGGAATTTGACTTTAAATGTGCCCATCGGTTTGCTACGACACCTTCTTCTCAACCTGGCTGAACTCCAACTCTACGGGGGTCGAGCGGCCGAAAATCGTGACCATCACTTTCACGGTCTGCCGGTCTTCGTTCACGTCATCCACAATGCCATCGAAAGTGGCAAACGGGCCTTCGGTGATTTTGACCGATTCGTTCTTCTCAAACTTGACCTTGAGCTTGGGCTTATCTTTTGCTTCACTGACGCGGTAAACAATGTGCTGTACTTCTTCTTCCGAAAGCGGCGTTGGCTGCTGCCCGGTTCCAACGAATCCAGTCACGCGAGGCGTGGATTTCACCACGTGCCAGACGTGGTCATCCATGTCCATTTCGACCAACACATATCCGGGATAGAACATGCGATCCACGGTGTACTTTTTGCCGCCGCGGACTTCTGTGACGGCTTCAGTCGGAATCAGCACACGCCCGATTTTGTCCTGTAATCCGAAGGCCTGGATGCGCGATTCCAGAGATTCCTTTACCTTGCGCTCGAACCCTGAATACGAGTGGATGATGTACCACTTCATATTCGGATTGCGCGGCTGTTCCGCGGGAGACTCGGCGCTAGCTGCTGCGCCGTTGGTACTTGTCTCCGCGTCGGTCTGATGTTTTTCTTCCTGCATAACCTGTTCCAAAACTGCTACCTCTCTTTTTCAGCGGTGGGTCAGATACTGAATCAGGGAAGTGACGCCTCTTCCCACCGTGTTGTCCACCACCCAGAAATAAAATGCGAACAAGAAAACCGTGATAATAACCACCGCTGTAGTTGCCTGTACTTCCTTGAACGAGGGCGCGGTTACCTTCTTCATCTCCGTGCGCACGTCGTTATAAAAAGTCTTGATTCGCTCCGGCCAGGACTTGATGCGATCACCAAAGTCTCCGGCTGCTGCAAGTGTGTTGGCCATCTTCTTTGTCTCGACTCCCATCACTGCACCTTGCCCTCTACTCTCCAATTCTGGCAGGGGCGGAGGGATTCGAACCCCCAAGTCCGGTTTTGGAGACCGGCAGTTTAACCGTTGAGCTTACGCCCCTGAAACAGTGGTTAGTGGCTAGTGGTTGGTGTCTGGGTTTCGTTTTTACTAGCCACTAATCACTAACCACCAGCCACTTCATTTCACTTCTTTATGCGGCGTATGCTTCCGGCACCGCCGGCAGAACTTCTTTAGCTCCAGCCGATCCGGAGTGGTCTTTCGATTCTTCGTTGTCGAATAATTCCGCTCTTTGCACTCACCGCATTGCAACGTAATGATCTCTCGGGGCATGAAAGTAGCTCCTGGCTTGCTCTTCTCTTAGCTATGCGCTCGTGTGGCGGCGGGTCTTTAACCCGCCCGGCCGGGTCGCAGACCCGGCCCCACACCAACATTCTTACATTCCTACTGCACAATCTCGCTGATCGTTCCCGCACCCACCGTGTGCCCACCTTCGCGGATGGCGAAGCGCAAGCCTTTCTCCATCGCCACCGGCGTGATCAGCTCAATCACCAATTGCACGTTGTCTCCCGGCATCACCATCTCGGTGCCCCCGGGCAGCTCCGCTACTCCGGTCACGTCCGTCGTTCGCAGATAGAACTGCGGTCGATAGCCCTTGAAGAACGGCGTATGCCGCCCGCCTTCTTCTTTCGTCAGAATGTAAACTTCCGCCTTGAACTTGGTGTGCGGCGTGATCGATCCACCCTTGGCCAGTACCATGCCGCGTTCGACTTCATCTTTGCCGATGCCGCGCAAGAGCAGGCCGGCGTTGTCGCCCGCCATGCCTTCATCGAGTTGCTTCTTGAACATCTCCACCCCGGTCACGACGGTCTTGCGCGTCTCGCGGAAGCCGACAATCTCCACTTCCTCGCCCACTTTCACCTTGCCACGCTCGATTCTTCCCGTCACCACCGTGCCGCGCCCTGAGATCGAGAAAATATCCTCAATCGGCATCAGGAAGGGCTTGTCGGTCTCGCGCTGCGGCAGCGGCACGTACTCGTCCACCGCCTTCATCAACTCGTCAATCTGCTTCTCCCACTTGGCTTCCCCGTTCAGCGCGCCCAGCGCTGACAGCCGCACCACCGGAACTTTGTCGCCGGGGAACTGATAGCTCTTCAGCAGCTCTCTGACTTCCAGCTCCACCAGATCGAGCAGCTCGGGATCATCCACCGCATCGCACTTATTCAGAGCCACCACGATGTAGGGCACGCCGCACGTGCTCGCGCGTCTGCGGCATAGGGCCATCAGTCGCGGCCACCACTAAGATCGCACCATCCATCTGCGCCGCGCCCGTGATCATGTTCTTGATGTAGTCGGCGTGCCCGGGGCAGTCCACATGCGCATAGTGCCGCTTGTCGGTCTCATACTCGACGTGCGCGGTGGCGATGGTGATGCCGCGCGCTTTTTCCTCAGGCGCGTTGTCGATCGAGTCAAACGACCGGAACTGAATCTTCGGGTTGTGCTTCTGCAACACCTTGGTGATCGCCGCCGTCAGCGTGGTCTTGCCATGATCGATGTGACCGATGGTGCCCACGTTCACGTGGGGTTTGTTGCGTTCAAATTTCTCTTTCGCCATGTCTCGCGCTCCGTCTGTGTGGCGCGGACACTCTTGTCCGCGTTTTGTGCCGTCCCTTCGGGACTCAAATCTGTTTGCTGCCGACCCGGCACTACCGAGTGCGTGTGAGAACCGTTCTTCCGCCCCTACGGGGCTTGCTCATTTTCCACTTTCACCCAGGGCTTGCGCCCTGGGCTGCATTCTGTCGCCGCTTCGCGGCTGGATTCTACCCGGGCAATCCGAAATTGAGTTCCTCACACAGACTCTACCGTGCCGGGCTTTCACATCCCGCCCCTTCAGGGCTGAACCTCAGCGACTCTCAGCATCGCTGCTCAAAACATTGATCCTTGTCTTCGCCTTGGCAGACCTTGCCGGATAGATCGCGACATCAACCGACTTATTTCGATTTGCCGCCCGCAACAAGTTTTCTGCCATCAACAGCGCTTCCCTCTTATCTAGCTTCAGGCTGACTGACTTGTCACCCTGATAACACTTGAACGCATGGGCGTTGCCGAAATACGTCATAATCTATTTCTTCCCCTGCGCCCGCCCTATGATCTCATCGGCCTCGCCGCGTGGCACTTCCTCGTAGCGAGCAAAGTGCATCGAATATTCGGCCCGGCCCTGCGTGCTCGAACGCATATGCGTCGCGTAGCCGAACATCTCTGCCAGAGGCACGATTGCCTTGATCACCTGCGACCCGGCGCGATGCTCCATACCTTCGATCCGTCCGCGGCGCGAGCTCAGATCACCCATGATCGTCCCCGCGAAATCTTCCGGTGTTACCACTTCCACCGACATCACCGGCTCCAGCAGCACCGGACTGGCCTTGCGAGCCGCCTCCTTGAACGCCATCGAACCCGCGATCTTAAACGCCATTTCGTTTGAGTCCACCTCGTGGTAGCTGCCATCGTAGAGCTCGACTTTCACGTCCACCATGGGATAGCCGGCAAGCACTCCGCCTTCGAGCGCCTCCTGAATCCCTTGATCCACCGGCTTGATGTATTCCTTGGGAACAACACCGCCGACGATCTCGTTCACAAACTCGTAACCCTTGCCGGCCTCCTGTGGCTCGACCCGAATCTTGACGTGACCGTACTGGCCGCGGCCGCCAGTCTGACGAATGTATTTGCCTTCAGCCTCGGACTTTTTGCGGATGGTTTCGCGATACGCGACCTGCGGCTTACCGATGTTGGCCTCAACCTTATACTCTCGCATCATGCGGTCAATGATGATTTCCAAATGCAACTCGCCCATGCCGCTGATGATGGTTTGTCCGCTGTCGGGATCAGTGTGAACCTTAAAGGTAGGATCTTCCTGGGCCAGCTTGGCTAGTGCCATGCCCATCTTTTCCTGGTCGGCTTTCGTCTTGGGCTCAACTGCCACCGAAATTACCGGGACGGCGAACTCGATCGATTCCAGGGTAATCGGATGTTTCTCGTCACAAATCGTATCGCCCGTACTCACGTTTTTCAGGCCCACCGCCGCGCAGATGTCGCCCGCAAGGATTTCCTGAATATCCTCACGCTTGTTGGCGTGCATCTTAAGCAAGCGTCCGACGCGCTCGGTGCGCTGCGTGCGTGAGTTCAGAACCGAATCGCCAGATTTGAGCTGTCCGGAGTAAACGCGAATAAAAGTCAGCTGGCCGACGTACGGATCAGCCATGATCTTGAACGCCAGGGCGGAAAACGGCTGGTCATCAGAAGGTTTGCGCGTAATTGCTTTGCCGGAATCGGGATCGGTTCCATGCGTTTCTGGTACGTCGAGTGGGGATGGCAGATAGTCTACAACCGCATCGAGCAGCGGCTGAATACCTTTGTTCTTGAACGCCGTGCCGACGACTACCGGGAAAAGTTTCAAAGCGATCGTTGATTTGCGCAGAGAAGCCCGCAGTTCATCGGCAGAGATTTCCTCGCCTTCGAGGAATTTGTGCAGCATCTCGTCGTCGTTTTCGGCGACGGTTTCGATCAGTTGTGCGCGGAATGCCTCGGCTTTCTTCTTGAGCTCTGCGGGAATTTCGTCGGTCACGTACTCGGCACCCAGTGTCTCATCTTTCCAGATGATTGCCTTCATCCCGAGCAGATCAACTACACCTTTGAACTTGTCTTCTTGTCCGATGGGAATTTGAATCGCGATAGGCTTGGCATTGAGGCGCTTGCGGATGGTATCGATGGCGTGCTCAAAATCAGCACCCATCTTGTCAATCTTGTTAATAAAACAAATTCGCGGAACGCCGTACTTGTCAGCCTGACGCCAGACTTTTTCCGACTGCGGCTGCACGCCGTGGACTGCGTCGAACACAGCGACTGCACCATCAAGCACGCGTAGCGAACGTTCGACTTCAGCAGTAAAGTCCACGTGCCCGGGGGTGTCAATGATGTTGATTCGGACGTCGCGCCAGGAACAGGTGGTCGCGGCTGAAGTGATTGTGATGCCTCGCTCCTGCTCCTGCTCCATCCAGTCCATGATTGCAGTGCCTTCGTGAACTTCACCCAGGCGGTGCGTCCTACCGGTATAGAAAAGGATGCGCTCAGTCGTAGTGGTCTTGCCGGCATCGATGTGGGCCATGATGCCGATGTTCCTGCAGCGCTCTAGTGGAACGGTTCTGGACACAGCTTTCTTTCTCTCGTCCTTGCGGACTTCCTGCTCGCCGGCAATGTTTGCGGGACTGCTCATTTAAATTCAGCTTTGGTGCTTGTAGCTCTTAGCTTTTCTTTGCGACCTTTGCGCCGCCTTCGCGATCTTTTGCGGTCAAAAGCTTCTAACCGCAAAGGACGCAAAGCACTACCACCGATAATGCGCGAAGGCCTTGTTAGCTTCGGCCATCCGATGTACATCTTCTTTCTTCTTGATCGCCGCGCCGCGATTGTTCGCGGCATCGAGAAACTCGTTGCTGAGCTTGTCGATCATCCCCTTCTCAGCGCGTCCACGCGAATACGTGATCAGCCAGCGGATCGCAAGCGATGTACGGCGGTCGGGATTTACTTCCACCGGAACCTGATAGTTCGCGCCACCAACGCGGCGGGTCTTCACTTCAAGCAGCGGCTTGACGTTCTCGACTGCTTTCTTGAAGAGCTTCAGCGGCTCATCGCCACCCTTCTGCTGCAGGCGAGTCAGGGCTTCATAAAAAATGCCCTCCGCCGTGCTCTTCTTGCCGGCCCACATCATGGAGTTGACGAACTTCGTTACCAGATCCGATCCGTAAACCGGATCAGGTTCCACGCCGCGTTTTGTAATATGTCCTTTTCTAGGCATTGTTATCAGCTCTCAGCTTTCAGCTCTCAAATCAAAATCTTAAAGCCTTGTCATTCCGAACCACTTAAGTGGTGAGGAACCTGCTTTGGATCAACCACCAGATCCTTCGCTCCGCTCAGGATGACCGCTGCGGGCTCCCGCTTCGCTCACGCCCGCAAAACGCGGTCACTTCGGTCTCTTGGCTCCGTACTTCGATCTTCCCTGCTTCCGATTGGCGACGCCTACCGCATCGAGCGTTCCCCGGATCACGTGATAGCGCACACCGGGCAAATCTTTCACGCGGCCACCGCGGATCAGCACAATCGAGTGTTCCTGCAAATTGTGGCCAACCCCAGGAATGTAGGTCGTCACCTCGATACCATTCGTCAACCGCACACGCGCCACTTTACGCAACGCGGAGTTCGGTTTCTTGGGAGTCTGCGTGTACACGCGCGTACATACGCCTCGCTTTTGCGGACATCCCTGCAACGCCGGACTGGCCGTCTTATACCGAGGCCGCTTGCGGCCAGCTTTCACCAATTGATTAAAGGTTGGCATTCTTTATCCTGCTGCTCCTCGCAGCTCACATCCGCACACCCGCAACGTGGACTTTCACGATGCTGTGCGTTTTCTTGATTCAGGGCTGGATGGCGGTTGGCCAACCATGCTTCTCGCGTCAGTCGTACGGCGCGAGAGATTTCGATTTCCCGTTTAGACTAACGCCGCCGACGGTGGCACCAGGCCCGGAAACCTCACGGAGATGCTCCGTTTCGTCAGCTTTGCCCCGCATATCCCTTCAACGTGAACGGTTTGCGCGGAGCGTTTTCAGCGAGGGCGTCTCCGGATACATATTGCCTTCCGGAGGCGTTTCTTTCCAAAGCTCAACTGTGTGCTTTCGGGGGCCTTCGCGCACACCCAGGCGCGCTCGAGAAAACCGCCGCTACAGGTAAGCCAGACTTGACTCGCGGAACTTTATAAATATAGCAACTCACTTCGGGGATCGTCAACCGCATATAGCTCAACTTGCTGAAAGCTATTCGCGCCTCTACACTGGAAACTTTCCAGAACAAGGAATGCTCGCCCGCAGACGATCGCGGGGCGGGGAGGGTTCATGGGTAGGTTCTGCGTTTCGATAATCGGGGGGGTCAGTGTCCTAACTTTGATTTTCGGCCTGGCCGGCTGTGGCAGCAAAGCTGCTCGGACGGTGAATTTCGCCGCTCCGGCGAACATCAGCCTAAGCCCCGCAAACAGCGCGTCAATGGATGTGGGTGGAATTCTCGGTTTTACTGCGACTCCCCGGAATAGTATCAACGCTACAATCGCAACCCCGGTCTCGTTTCAGTCCAGCAACACCGCCGTCCTAACGATAGCAAGTAACGGGCTGGCATGCGCAGGGACCTGGAACTCGCTAAGCTCACCGCAAATCTGCACGCCCGGCCCAGTTGGCACAGCTCAGGTAACAGCCACGGCACAGGGCATCAGCAGCCCACCGACGACCGTCTATGTTCATCAGCACATTCAAAATGTGAGCATCACTGCCATTCCGGGACAGCAGCTACCCAACCAGCAGGGCTGCATTTCTAAAGACCAAGCTTTCAACTACCAGGCAAGCGCCTTTACTCTGGGTCCCGAGGGACCAGTGGACATCACGCCGACGGCGGGTGCGTTCACATGGCAAACGGCCACTCAGAATGTGGCCACTCCCAAAGTCGCAACGGTGGCCAACCCCATCACAGGTTTATTGCCGGGACAGGTGCAAGTCACGGCGCATTCTCCCGGCACCACTGCGATGATAGCGAGCGTCGGCGGGGTGAATAGTACACCTTTATTTTTCAACACCTGCGCCGTGCAATCGATTCAGCTGACCGTCGACAATAATGCAGCCATCAATCAAATTGTGCTGGTTAAGGGCGCCGGCAAAACAGTCGGCGCTACGGTGACTGATATCGCGGGAATACCGATCACGGGCGCTCCACTGACGTGGTCATCGTCCAACCCGGCGTCGGTTACGGTAAACAGTAGCGGTGGGGTCAGCACACCGGGTGTGGGAGGGGCCAGCGTAATCGCCTCGTGTACTCCGCCGACCTGCAACATCGGCCTGACGCCGTTGACACCCATTTACCCAGAGACTGCCCTTGAGGTTATCGTGACTCCGCCTGCGAACAGCACCACTCCTCCAAGCTCTACTCTCTACGCTTCGAGTACCGGGTGCGGCGTCCTGGAGGGATGCGTGACCACGCTCGTTCCCATCACCATTCCAGCAAACACGGTGGGAAATCCAGTGAGCCTTCCAGCTACGCCGAATTCATTGTTGTTTGATCGGCAAGGAAGGAACGCATACCTTGGTACGAACCTGGGGGAGTTCGGCACAAAGGGATTGATGGTGCTCTCGGGAACAGGTTCGGGAAACGGCAACGAAAATAAGTCAGCTCCTGGAGCCGTGCTGGCAATCTCACCAGATGGCAGTAAAGTCATCGTCTCTGACACAGCCGACGCGCCCAATCAGGTTTTCATCGTGAGCGGCAGCGGTACTGGCCCTACCGTGGCTCTCAATATCTCGGGAGCTACGGCCGCCGCTTTTTCGCCAGACAATCTGAAGGCCTTCATCGTAGCTGGCCAGACGCTCTATATCTATTCCGCTCTAGAGACTCTGCACTCGGTTCCACTGGGAACGACTGCTACTGACGTCGCGTTCCTGGCAAGCGGATTAGCCGGATACATTGTGGACTCCAACGGCGTGACCTTCAGCCCGACCTGCGGGGCCGCCATGCCTATAGTCGGCAGCACGACCGCTATCAGTGGGGCGAGCATGATTCGGCCATTGCCGAATGCCCTGGCTGTGCAAAATTCCGGCGCTGGCGGCAATGAAATGCTGGTATTGGCTCCGCCCAACGCTGATATTTTGACTGCGGCGGTTTCCGGAACAGCAGCCCTCGGCATTCCGGGATGTCCCGAGCCTCGTGGTTTTGTGACCATCTCAAACAGCAAGACTTCCTCGGTAGATTTCGGGCAAGGTAATTTCACCGCGAAACAGTTGATCGTTTCACCTGATGGCAGCCGCGCATACGTGCTCGCCAATGAATTGGGTTCGGTGCTGATCTACAACATTTTCGACCAGAAAACTTCTGCCATCGGACTGGTCAACAACGCCACTCCACTCACAGCAGGCCTGAGTCCGGATGGAAACGCTCTCTACGTAGGCGCCAGCGATGGCGAAATCCACGTGGTAGATACCCCGACGGGCATCGACATTCAACAAATTTCCCTGCCCATAACCGTAGCGAACCCACTGGGGGAATTCTGTACCGGGGTAACATTTCCGCTGCAAACTGTGGTCAACATTACGGCTGCATCACAAAACGGCTCAAACACCACTTATACCTACACGTTGGCGTCCGGCCCAGGTCTGCAGGCCGGCAAAGGCATCGCAATCACCGGTATGGCAAATGCCGGCAATAACGGAAACTTTCTGGTCGCTGCATTAGGTGGCGGAACTTTCACGGTGGTCAACGCATCCGGCGCCACCGCGACGGGCCAGAACGGAACCGGGACCGCAACCACTAGCGCGTGTGATCCGGATTTGATTGCAGTGAAACCGTAAGGTCGGGTTCGGCTAACGGCCCAGGACTAACGACTGATCTGCAGATCGCGCCCCACACTATCCAGCACGCCATTGATAAACTGCACGGATTCGGGGCTGGAAAACTTGCGCGCGATTTCCAGCGCTTCATTAATAATGACGGCACGCGGCGTATCTGGAAATCCGAGCAACTCAGCTACGGCAGCCCGCAGAATATTCCTGTCCACCGCCGCCATCCGATCCATACGCCAGTGCTCGGCGTGATCTTCGATCAGCTTGTCGATTTCTGCCGTGCGGTCCGTGGCCACACGAAACAGGTCTTCCGCAAAACCGCGCGCTTCCGCATCCACCGAACCGCGCTCCTTCCAGAAAACTCGGCGTACGTCATCGGGGCTCTGCCGTCCCATGTCAGCCTGAAAAAGCATCTGCAAAACCAGTTCGCGTGATTTGCGGCGGGTGCCCATGGGGAAGGTGCCGGCTTTCACCGTTCAGCCGTCAGTTTATACGCGAACTCGGTGCCAGTGGGTTTGAAGTCAGTGCTTATGCTTCTTGGAGGGACGTGTCCGCTTGCGGATTTTGCTCTTATTGATTGCCGATGGCGGTCGGCTGCGGGCTGATTTGTGGGCCGAAGGCTGACCGCTGATGGCCGTCTTCAGATTGGCCATCTCGACTGCCGCCAGCGCCGCCTCGAAGCCTTTGTTGCCCATCTTCAAACCGGCGCGGTCGATAGCTTGCTCGAGCGTGTCGCAGGTGAGAACGCCGAAGGCATGTGGCACGCCGGTCTCCTGCGCGGATTGCCCGATTCCACGGGTGACTTCGTTGACGATCACGTCGTAGTGAGCGGTGTCGCCACGCAGCAGGCAACCGAGGCAGATGATGGCATCGTATTTTTGGGTTTCAGCCAAGGTGCGGGCGGCGGAAGGGATTTCGAAGGAGCCAGGGACGCGGACAAGCTCGATATCTTTGAAGAATGGCTCTCCATAAACGACTACTCCACATTTAACTAGACCATCTATTGCACCGGCTAAAAGTCTTTCTGTGATGAATGCGTTAAAGCGGCTGACCACAATGGCGAAGCGCTTGCCGCGACCGCACAAGTCTCCTTCCAGAGCAACGTAATCGAGATCAGTTGTATTGTGCGCTACGCGTTCACCACCAACGCCGATTCTGGTGCCTCCAGGTAGCTTGGCGACG
Organism: Acidobacteriota bacterium; assembly: GCA_003225455.1. Taxonomy (GTDB): domain Bacteria; phylum Acidobacteriota; class Terriglobia; order Terriglobales; family Acidobacteriaceae; genus QIAB01. The sequence goes on along the minus strand of QIAB01000017.1, from coordinate 19,909 downwards.
AAATCTCGCATCGCGTGATCGGGTTCGGGTCCGGACCAGTCTCTTGCGACCTCTAGGTTACGCTGCTTCACGAGCTCAAACACCGTGTCCGGGTCCTGCACCAGAAGAAACATATCAACATCTCTCGCGTCTTGTCTGGGATAAACAACTGCAAGACTGCGCGTCTGCGGGTAGAAATCACCAAACGAACGCTCGCTTGTTTCGGCAAGCGTGCCTTTATACAGACCCAAACTCTCTAACAACTCAGTGATTACCAGAAAGTCCTCTTTCGACTTTGCAATCGCGGTGATTTTGACAGCTTTGATCATGTCCGTGCGGGCAACGGTGGAAGAGCGGCGCCTTCAGCGCCGCGTCAAATCGTAATAAGAAAGTGACGCGGCCCTGAAGGGGCCGCTCTTCCACCTAGAACCAAATGATAATGGAAATCCGCGTAAATCCGTGGCCACGAGCTTCCTCTGTGCGCTTCTGCGTCCTCCGTGGTTAGACCAATAGCGCGAAATACAAGGACACATAGGTTCTCAGATCATGCTTTGCGTTCTTACCAAAAGTTGTCATTCTGAGCGAAGCGAAGGACCCATGCATTTTGCAGGTACCGCAGGAATGCATAGATCCGTTCGGCGGCTGGAAGCCGCCTCAGGACGACAATCATAAGGGCAATCCGCGAAAATCCGCGTGGATCGATGGCCGGAACTATTTCCCTTTAAACTGCGCTGCTCTCTTCTCCAAAAACGCCGTCGTTCCTTCTTTCTTATCTTCTGTCGCACAGGCTACGCCGAACAAAGTCGCTTCAAGGTAGAGTCCCTCGGCCAGAGTCATCTCCATGCCTTTGCTGACTGCTTCCATCGCGTACTGCACGGCCAGGGGCGCATTGGCGATGATCTTCTGCGCAATCGCCTCGGCTCGCGGGATCAAATCCGCCGGCGGGGTCACTTCATTCACCAGCCCGATGCGATGCGCTTCCTGCGCGGTGATCATTTCGCCGGTGAGTACAAGCTGCATCGCGATCCCCTTGCCGACCAACCGCGGTAATCTTTGTGTCCCTCCATAGCCGGGAATGATTCCGAGCTTGACCTCCGGCTGGCCCAGCTTGGCGGATTCGCTGGCGAGGCGCAGGGTGCAAGCCGTGGCGATCTCGCATCCGCCGCCGAGGGCAAATCCATTGATGCAGGCGATCACCGGCTTCCCCAGATTCTCGATCAGATTGAGCACGCTCTGCCCGCGGTGCGTGTACTCTTTGCCCGAGACTGCGTTGTGCTGCGCCAGCTCGCCAATGTCCGCGCCGGCGATGAACGCCTTCTCGCCCGCCCCGGTGAGGATGACCACGCGTAGGCCGGCGTCATTCTTAATCTCGTGAAACGCCGCGCGCAGCTCTTCCATGGTGGCCATATTCAGCGCATTGAGCACCTTCGGCCGGTTCACGGTGACGTAAGCGATTGAGTCTTTCTTTTCGAAGAGGATGTTGGAGAAGGTCATGGTATTCAAATTCTTCTGCCACGGATTCACGCGGATTTACACGGATTTCGGAATGCTCCGGGATCAATTTGTCGTATGAAACGTCGCTAGAATGATGGCGTTCGGATTACTCCGAGTCCTTTCTATCATGTTCGATACATCTTCGCCGTACTCGTAATCTTCATCAATGATGTCCACTTTTTCGACCGAAACCAAGTGCCAGCCAAACGATTCCAGGTAGCGTTCGATCTTAACTTTTGCGGTCTCGCTCGATTCGGCCCATGTTGTTATGTTCATAAAACCAGCTCGGTCAAAATAGCCACATTTTCTGCATATTCGCAAACCTAAGGTTCAGCAGCGCCCAGGTAGGCCCGGCCCCCCTCGTCCGGGTGGCCGAGCCGTGCTCGCCAAATCTGCGGAGCTTCGCTCCGCCGGGCGGGTGAGGGCACCCGCCCCTACGTGTGCATCTTTTATTCCCAGTCGTTCTCCGTGGCTCCGTGGTGAATATGCTCTAAAGCTTATTCGGCTTCGGATTGTTTGGGTCGGAATAATCGTAAAACCCTTTGCCCGTCTTGCGCCCGTACCAGCCCGCCATCACCATCCGTTTCAGCAGCGGAGGCGAGGCGAAGCGGCGCTCTTTGAATTCGTCGTACATGACATGGGTGATGTAGTAGGTCGTGTCGAGGCCGACGAAATCCAGCAGCGTGAACGGCCCCATGGGATAGCCGCAGCCGAGCTTCATGGCGTTGTCGATGTCCTCGATCGATCCCACGCCTTCTTCGTAGGCGCGGACGGCGTCGAGCAGATACGGCACCAGCAGGCGGTTCACAATGAATCCGGTCGTGTCTTTTGCGCGTACCGGAACTTTGCCCAGCTTCTTGGCAAATTCGTAGGCGGTTTCGTAAACGTCGCTGGCCGTGGCAATCGTGCGCACTACTTCTACCAGCTTCATAAGCGGCACAGGATTGAAAAAGTGCAGCCCGATGAAGCGTTCCGGGCGCTTGGTGGCGGTCATCAGCTCGGTGATTGAAATGGACGAAGTGTTCGAGACGAGGATAGCGTCTTTCTTTACTATGCCGTCGAGCGCGGCATACATTTCTTTTTTCTGCGTGACGTTCTCGATGATGGCTTCGATGATGATGTCGCAATCGGTGAGGTCCGGGGGGTTGGTCGTGCCCTTCAGTCGCGTGCGGATGGCCTCTGGTTTCTCTTTCAGTGTGCCCTTCTCGGAAAATTTCGCCAGAGACTTCTCAATTCCGGCGAAGCCCTTGTCGAGAAACTTCTGTTCGACTTCGAGTACAGTGACCTCGAATCCAGCAGTGGCCGCAACCTGAGCGATGCCAGAGCCCATCAGCCCGCAGCCCAATACTCCTACTTTGCTTATCATGAGATCCCTCGCTCTGCGCGGGATTTCGCCTGCGGTCTCCCGCTTCGCTCACGCGCAAATCGGCTCAACTTTCTTGATTTCCATCGAATTCCCTTTGCCGCGGATTCACGCGGATTAACACGGATCAAAATCTTTTCACCACAGAGACACGGAGGCACGGAGAAACCTCACGAACACTGGAAAGAACCCGCCCTTCCTGTTCTCTCACGATCAGATTTTCCGTGTCTCCGTGCCTCCGTGGTGAAAAAATTAATTCAAGCTCTCCACCACCATCGCAATCCCCTGTCCACCACCGATGCATGCCGTCGCTAGCCCATACTTCTTTTTTCGTCTGCGCAACTCGTACAGCAACGTAATCACTAGCCGCGTTCCAGTTGCACCCAGCGGGTGGCCCAAAGCAATCGCGCCGCCGTTCACGTTCACTTTTTCGCGGTCCAGACCCAATTCTTTTTCGACTGCTAAGTACTGCGCGGCAAAGGCTTCATTCACTTCGATCAGATCAATGTAGTCCAGAGTCAATCCGGCCTTCTGCAAAGCAATCTTCGTCGCCGGCACTGGGCCACGTCCCATGATCTTCGGTTCGACGCCCGCAATCCCCCAGCTGACGACGCGCCCCAGTGGCTTGATTCCCCGCTTACCAACTTCATCCAGCGACATCACGGTTACTGCGGCTCCGCCGTCCACAATGCCGCTGGCGTTCCCGGCCGTGACCGTCCCGTTTTTACCAAACGCCGGCTTCAGCTTCGCCAATCCTTCCAAAGTTGTCTGCGGGCGACGATGATCGTCTTCGTTCAAGCTGTCACCGATCAACTCGCCTTTGGAATTCTTCAACTGCACCGGAACCAACTCTTCCTGCAAACGTCCTTCTTTGTATGCGGCATCCGCGAGCTGTTGCGAACGCAGCGCGAACTCGTCTTGCATCTCGCGCGTGATGCCGTGCTGCGAACCGTAAAGCTCCGCCGTGTTCGCCATGTACGATCCGCAATAGGAATCGAGCAACGCGACCATCAGCGAATCTTCCAGCTTCCCGCCGGGAGCCAGATTGAACCCATCGCGCCCGCGAATGACAAACGGCGCCTGTGACATTGCCTCCATTCCGCCGGCAAGCACAACCGAAGCTTCGCCAAGCTGGATCATTTGCGCGGCATTCACGATCGCTTGCATGCCGCTGCCGCACAGTCGATTCACAGTAAGCGCAGGGGTTTCGATCGGCAGCCCCGCCCGCAGGGCTACGTGCCGCGCGCCATACAGCGCATCCCCAGAGGTTTGCTGCGCGTTGCCAAACACCGCATGATCGAATTGCCCGGGATCCAGCCCTGCTCGCTCGATGGCGCACTTGCCCGCAATGGTGCCTAGTTCCTGCGCCGTAAAATCTTTCAGCTTGCCGCAGTAGCGGCCGAAGGGTGTGCGAGCCCCGCTGACAATCGCAATATCACCTGGCTTTAACATGAGTGCTCGACTTCAAGAAGATTTACGAATGATTAACCAAAACTGCTTAGTTTATCAGCGGAGAAGAGCTTTCAGCTATTGGCGGATATGGTGGGTAGGCTAGAGTTGCGTTGATGCTATTGTTTGCATCCCCATCCGAGCAGCAGCCAAAACATCGCAGAAGCGAAGCTGATGAAAGATAAGACCGAAACAGCGGTCCAAGGTCTGGTAAACCTTGACGGAGAAAACATCGCAATCGGCAGCATGATAAGTAAGCAAAGAAGGCTAAAGAAACCCACCAGGAGTAGGATGTTTTCGATCGCCCAGAGCATTAAGCAATCACCCGGTTTGGTTCTAGCAATTCGCGCAAAGCCCAAATGTGATCTGTGATTCCCGCTTCCATCGCTGGCGTAACTCTCAGACTTTTGTGTATCCGACAGAAATTGTAATACGCGAAGTGCAGAACTTGCTGTTTCTCCTTCAAGGCGTGTAGCTGAGGGATTCTAAAGGGGAATTATAGGAAGTACTACGCAACCGCCGCGTTTGCCGTCTCCGCTGCGAGGTTGACTACCCGGCCCGCGCCTTGCGCAACGGCCATGTCGAGCGCCAGTTCGGCGCGATTAATCACTTCAGTGACGATGTCAACCGGATCGAACTGCTGCCGCACGATGGCTTCGGCAACTCCTGCGCTGAAGGCGAGCGGCTTTTCGGAAATCCGCACATCTTCAACAAGCTTCCGTAATTTCTCCACCGCCATCAAGGCTTCTTTTTCCGCAGTTTCACCGAGCACAAGCGCTACCGTGGTCATTTCATAGCTGAACGCCAAATCGTTCTGCCGGATGTTGGCCGCGATAATCTGCCCAATCTGCTGCATGGCGGCTTCAACTGCTTTCTCGCCATTTTCTTTCACCAATGCAGAACTCTTGCCGAATTGCACGAGCACGACGGTTAACGCAGTGCTTTGCTGGATGGCGCGGCGGGTTTCGGCCATCAAAAGATCAAGATAGGAAGCCCGCTTCATCAATCCCGATTGCTCGTCCGTCACCGAGAGGCTCTTAACCAGCCGCCGCAGACCGGCGTTGTTCAGGGCATTGACAATCTGATCGCTGATAGTTTTCAGCACTACAATGTCGCTGGAATGCCATCCGCGTGGCGTGTTTTGCGCCAGCATCAGAACGCCAACATGATCGGCGCCGTCGCTCAGCGGCAACGCCAGCAATGAGGCAATACCCAGCGTTGCCAGAGCTTCCCGCACCGGCTGAAGTTCGGCAGCAGCTAATGCATCGCTGATGTTCAGCGTCCCCCGGCTGATTGCCAGGTCCTGCACCGCAGAAATCACCTTGGCAACAGTATTGGACTCCCCTTTGGCGAAACCTTCCGCGCAGAACTCTCTTACGGCGGTGGGCGCCAATCCCGGTTTGCGCATGGCTACCACGCAGCGGGTCGCTTTCCACTGCGCGCCCAGCTCGTTGACGCTGGTGGTCATTACCGCATCGGCATTGCTCTGCCGGTAAAGTTTGCGCGTGATTTCAGCCACACGCGTGAAATGGCTGACGTCAGTATTTTCTCCGGTCACGGGCGCAGCCAGCGAAATCGATGGATTAGACGAGGCTCTTGCTGCAGAACTTACCGGGGTCACAGGCGCGGGTGCGGAATCCGTGTAGCGCGGCGTCATCCCGGCTGACAAGTACAACTGATGCAAGTCCGGATTGCGATCCTCCTCATGTGGAAACAGCTCCTGAATTCGCTGCAAGCGCTCAATCGCCTTCGAACGCATGCCGTACTGCACCAGAATTTCTGCCTGTAACATCAGATCCTGTAGTGCTGCCGCCCCGAGCGTAGGCCCATCGCTCTTGGCCGGCTCGGACTCAGCTTTGCCGAGGCTTGTAAATCGGGAAGCGATCACTTTGTAACGGTTGTCATCGATTTTGCCCTTCAGAATCTCCAAACGTTTTTGGTGACCTGATTCGTAGGGATCAACATCGGCTGCGCGATCCAGGCACTCCGCCGCTTTAGCAAAATTCCCCAGGCTGCAATGCAGATCAAAAAGCTTGAGCAGAGTCTGGGAATAATCGCTTTCGCGATTCGATGCGTTGAACAGCTCGCTCATGAACTCGAGCATCTCAGGACAGGCGCGATGTTTTCCCGCCAGCTCCTGCATGCTGGCGATCAAGGCCCGGCGATCGCCTTTGCCGCGTTGGAATTGCTCCAGCTTGCGCGCCAAAGCAACGGCTTCAGCATCCTGATTGTTGTCTAGGAACAGCCCGATTAGAGTGGTGATCTCCTGCATCCGTGAAGGATTAAGCTGGAACAGTTGCCAGAGCAGCGGCTCCGCCTCGCTCAGCCGGTTGGCGGCAAGCAATGCTTTCGCAAATGTCTCGCGCAATTCTTGCGAAGCAGTTCCAGCCTTGGCATGCGGCTCAAGCACGAAAATGGCAGCGCCAACCTGACCTTGCGCGATCAGACTCTTTCCGTATCCAAGAGCGATCTCGACGTCCGAAGAATCTGCGCTATAAGCCCGCTCGTACCACTGCGCTGCGTTGGCGCCAGAATTCTCAGTCAATTGCGCCAGCTTCAGAAAGGCAGCAGCCGCGCCTTTGCTGTCTTGCAACTCAGAAGATAATTCACCTACGCGGAGGAGATTCCGCTCGCTGGGCTCGAGCGCCACAAGGCGCTTCAATACCGCAAGGCACTCCGCGCGCTTACCTTGCTTCGTTAAATCTTCGAGAGCATTTTCGTATGTTTCGGCTGCAAGTTTTCGATTGGAAGCTTCCAGAATCTGCCCAAAGTGTATTTTTTGAGTTACCGAAGGATTTATGTATCGTGAAAGTTTCGTTTCTTGTAGGTAAGGCTTGCGCGGGTGTTGTCACCACTCTCTACCTGCCGCTCAAACAACTCGCCCAACAGCTTTACGGCTTCACCGGTGCGCTGCAGGGAAAGGCAAAGTTCAGCGGCCATTTGCCGAACATTGTCGTTCTGGGGATCGTCTGCCAGCACCTGCATATAGTCTTGCAGGGCGTCGGCTGTCTTGCCTTTCTGGAGAAGTTTTTCTGCCCGCTCCACCCGCTTTGCAATCTCGGCTCGATCCATTCGCTTGGTTGTGTCTGCCATGAGAGGGACGGGTAACGTGCGGAGTAACCCACCTGAGATTCTAGGGTCGCTGCAGGTGGGCAGCAACGTCGTAACGCCCGGCAGCGATTACGAAAGTCATACTGGAATAAACCTTTGGTGAAGAAGAGGTTTCTGATATACGAGACCGAATGCCTGTTGCCAAAAAACTCGACCAGGAAGAAGGACTTCGCCATCAGCTCAGTGCTGGCCAGATGGCGATGGTGGGTGTCGGTGGTTCGATTGGCACCGGGCTGCTGCTGGGTTCGGCAGCGGCCCTGGAAATCGCTGGGCCGGGCGTGATCCTGAGTTTCGCGCTGGCAGCTTTCATCAACTGGACAGTAGCCATGGCGCTTGGCGAACTGTCGAGCGTGCATCCGGCTGCGGGATCATTCGGCCTTTACGGCGACCTTTATCTAAATCAATGGGCAGGATTCGTTGCCCGGGCTGGATACTGGGCAGCAATTGCGGTTTCGATTGGCGCAGAATTAGTGGCTTCTGCAACCTACATGGCGTACTGGTTTCCTTCGATGCCCGCATTGCTCTGGGTCTTGGTGTTTTCTGCTTTGTTGCTGCTGGTAAATTTTCGCAGTGTTGGAAACTACGGGTGGTTCGAATACTGGTTCGCCATGATCAAAGTGGTGACCATCGTAGCCTTCATCACAATCGGCGCGGCATTGCTGCTGAGCGGCCATGTGTCCCCACAATACACATCGCAAGGTGGATTTCTTCCCAAGGGGCCGCTGGCGCCGCTGCTCGCCATGGGTTTTGCTCTGTACACATTCGCTGGCATCGAGTTTGTCGCCATCACTACGGGAGAGACGCGCTCGGTTCAAGAGATCCCGCGTGCCATTCGTCTTACTTTTGCCATACTCACGTTTGTCTACTTGGGGGCGATCATTGTTCTAGTTGGAGTAATGCCGTGGAACCACGCAGGAGTCACGGAAAGCCCATTCGTAAGCGTGTTCCGACATGCCGGCATCCCAGCAGCACCGCACATCATGACATTCGTAGTGCTCACGGCAGCGCTGTCCGGCGCAAACGCCGCGTTGTACGTGTCATCGCGCATGTTGTTCTCCCTGGCGCGAACCGGTTGGGCGCCGGCGGCCTTCGGCCGGCTCAATGCAGCTGGATCACCCATGCTGGCTCTGCTCGCATCTTCCTATGGAATCTTAGTAGCGTTAGTACTCGAGAAGTGGGCGCCCGCGGACGCGTTTGTCTCCATCTTGGGAGCGGCGCTGGTTGGCTTGTTGTTGGCCTGGTTGATCTCGCTGGCAGCACACGTGAGGTTTCGTCAGCGGCTCACCGCCGCTCAACTTGCTGCCTTGCCGATGCGTTCTCCGCTGGGAGCATGGGGCTCAGCCGTGGGATTCGTGCTTATCGTCTTGGCTCTTTTGGAGACAGGTTGGAAGTCGCATCTGACCCTCATCAGCGGCGTAGCGTACATGGCCGTACTGACGGCGGCATATTTCCTGCTGAAGCGTCAGAAACGTACAATATCGCAATGAGTGATGAGCTTCTGCGCTACCGCTCCGAGTTTCCTATCCTCGAGCGCACGACTTACCTGATCAGCAATTCTCTAGGCGCGATGCCGCGCGGCGTTTACGACGCCATGAAAAGCTACGCCGACATTTGGGCTACTCGAGGCGTTCGCGCCTGGGAGGATCGCTGGTGGATGCTGGCCGCCGAAGTTGGAGATGAAATCGGCGCGCTCATGAATGCGCCGAAAGGTTCAGTTTCCGCTCATCAGAACGTTACGACATGCCAGGCAGTCGTAGCCTCATGCTTCGATTTCTCCGGCGAGCGCAACAAAGTCGTGTACAGCGACATGAATTTCCCTTCGGTCATGTATTTCTGGGAAGCACAGCGGCAATACGGCGCTCGCGTCCACATGGTGAAGACTGATGACGGCGTTACGGTCCCGACCGAGCGTCTGCTCGATGCAATCGATGAAACCACGCTGCTGGTGCCGGTTTCGCACGTGATCTTCCGCAGCGCTTACATTAACGATGCGAAAGCCATCGTCGAAAAGGCGCATCGTGTCGGCGCTCATGTCGTGCTGGATACGTTTCAGTCGCTCGGGACTGTCCCCGTGGACGTACAAGCTCTAAACGTCGACTTCGCTTGCGGCGGTGTTCTGAAGTGGCTTTGCGGTGGGCCAGGCGTCGGATATCTGTACGTTCGTCCTGATCTCGGCAAGAAACTCGAGCCCAAATTCACGGGATGGTTCGCGCATCAAGATTCAATGGCCTTCGAGACCGGCCGTATCCGCTATACCGATCCGCCGTTTCGTTTCATGAATGGGACGACTCATATACCCGCACTCGAAGCCGCGCGTCCCGGTTTAAAGATCATCTCGGAAGTTGGAGTAAACCGGATTCGCGAAAAATCAAAACGTCAAACTGCTAAATTGATCACGTTAGCCGATCAGCACGAATGGCGTGTGAATACGCCTCGCGATCCCGAAAAACGCGGCGGAACAGTTTCCATCGACATGCCCGATTCTCAGGACGTCTGCCGTGAACTGCTTAAACGCGACATCCTCGTCGATTGGCGGCCCAAAGCCGGCGTTCGCTTCTCTCCCCACTTCTATAACACTGACCAGGAACTCGAGATAGCGCTAGCGGCTGTAGAAGATATCTTGAAAGAACGCGCGGTACTGGCGCGTTAGCTGTGGGAAGTCTGGTGTGGAGACGGGGCTATGCCCCGTCCGTTTTTCCTTTCCGTCGAGCTGCGCTCGACCTGGGCGGGGCATAGCCCCGCCCCTACACAACCATTACCATCGTAAGCCGTTAAAGGCTTCTCGTGCCTGACCGCCACCTGTTTTCAGCTATCCTCAACGCGAAGTGTGTTCCGCGTAAACGGAAAGTCTTGTGCTCCTGCTCGCCGTATATCTGAGATCGAACGACCAAGGGCTTCTCTGGCCGGCAATTGGCGCCTGCATGGGCGTCTATCTTTTTTATCGCGGATTTCAGATGCTCCAACGCAAACGGCTCATCCTGAACACCCCGTCCTCGAAGGTCCGGAGCGCCGCCATGGGATTGGTGGAAATCACTGGGCTGGCCACCGGCCCGTACACTATGCCGGCGCCTATAACCGGCGTCCCTTGCTACTACTACCGAACTATGGCATGTAGCTGGGAAAGGCGGGGCAAGAGCAGTGAATGGGTGAAAGTAGCCGATGAAAGCCTGCACGTTCCCTTCTACCTGGACGATAACACTGGCCGTGTGCTGGTTGACCCGCGCGGCGCCGAGATGGACATTCACCGCGATTTTCACGAGGAGTACAGCCACTCGCTTTTTTCGACGCATGTAGAGGTCCCGGCCACGGTATCCGGCTTCCTCGCGCGCCATGCGATTTCGAGCGACAACAAAATTAAGATCGAGGAATATTGCGTCAAGCCGAAAAATGCGCTGTTTGTCCTGGGTACGCTGGCCGAAAATCCTGGCCTCAGTGTGAGCGCGACACCAGTGCCCACCGCTGCTCATGGAACGCACAGCATCAGCTTCAAGATGCAAGGTGCGCTGAGCGCAGAGGCTGCGGCTGCGATGGAGTCGGCGCTGCCCGGCATCAGCGTAGCTCGCAATCTCAGTTTTGCGGCGGTCGAAGGTGACGCTTCGCCGCAGAAAATCATCCGTCTCTCAGCAGAAACACCTGGTAACTCAGTAGATATGACCGCGCAAGGCAAGATTGCCGCAGCCATGACGAAGGCGGGTATTGAGAATCCCGCTGCCTGGAGGGCCGCCGGACTGGAAAATCCCGGCGCTCAGAGTGCGGACATCAGGGCCACAACTCCTGCGGACGAATTCGATTTAAATCCAAAAACTGTATTGATGAAAGGTGCGCACGATCCAGCGTTCTTTATCTCCTGGCACAGCCAGAAAGATGTGGTTCGCGCTTTGGCGTGGAAGTCCGCGTTAATGATCTGGGGTGGCCCCCTGCTGACACTGGTCTGTGTCTACATATTGGCACTACAGTTAGACTGGTTGTAAAGTGTGTGACGCGGGCCTCCGCCCGCGATAGAGCGATTTCGAGCGAAGCATGGACAACATTATTCTTCTGGGATTTCTGTTCGCCATCGTCGGCCTGAGCGTCTATCTGGTCATGATCTACAACGGCCTGGTCGTGGTGAAGAACGACATCGACAAAGCCTGGGCCAACATTGATGTCATGCTCAAACAGCGGCACGATGAAGTGCCCAAGTTGATCGAGGTTTGCAAGGGCTACATGAACTTCGAGCGTGACACGCTGCAGAAGATCACTGAAGCCCGCAGCATGTATCAGCGGGCAGTCACGATTGATCAGAAAGCGCAGGCAGACCTGAGCGCGACGTATGCGGTACGCGGGCTTTTCGCGGTCGCAGAAAATTATCCTGAGCTGAAAGCAAACAATAACTTCATGCAGCTTCAGAGCAGGATCACCGAACTGGAGAGCCAGATCGCCGACCGCCGCGAGTTCTACAACGATTCCGTTAACACATTCAACATCCGCATTCAGGAGATGCCCGACACATTTGTCGCGGCGTTCATGAACCTGAAACCGCGCCCGATGTTCAAAGTAGAAGAAGCGGATAAGGCCGACGTTTCAGTTTCCTTCGCCGCAACAAAATAGCTTAAGGACAGCCGGCAAGATGCCGGCGCTACCCCTGTGTCGCGACTTCTCGCGCGCGCGGCCTTTCGCGGCACCAACCTTCTCACCTGCCCCGCTGCACACCTCAATTAGAATGAGCTTCGTGGCAGACTCCGTCCGCATAGGAATCCTGGGTGACTTTGATCCAAAAGCCCCCAATCTTCCTGCGATTGAGAAGTCGATCGCACACGCTTCGGCGAAACTGGAAATAGTGGTTGAGGCCAAATGGATTCCTACTCCTTCGATTCTCGAACCTAATGCACAAAAGATGCTCGAATCCTTCGACGGCCTCTGGGCCGCACCCGGCAGTCCCTACAAAAGTTTCGAAGGCATGCTGAAAGGAATCGAATTCGCCCGCCGCCGCGATTGGCCCTTTCTTGGAACTTGTGGCGGATTTCAGTACGCGCTGATTGAATGCGCCCGCAACGTGCTCGGCATTAAAGACGCCGACAGCGCGGAAAATAATTCCGGCTCGAAAAACGTAATTATTTATCCGGTGGCTTGCGCGGCGCCCCAAGGTCGGAATAAGGGGCCAAAATTATCCGGAGCCATCCCCGAAATCCGGCTGCGCCCCGGCTCTTATCTGCATTCTTTTTACACACAGGACGTCGTCACCGAACAATTCTTCTGCAACTTCGAAGTCAATCCGGAATACGAATGGGCCGCCATGGAAGCCGGATTTCCTGTGGTGGCTCGCGGTCCTAGCGGGGAGATTCGCGCCATCGAATCGCCGACGCATCGCTTCTACATTGCAACGCTATTCCAGCCGCAGCTTTCTTCTAAATCGGGCAATCCACATCCGCTGGTATTGGCATTCGTGCAAGCTGCCGCCGACTGGGGTAAGAAGAAATTAGACGACAGCGTGCTGGAATAGCTGACTGTGGGTCAGCAAATCACGCAAGCAGGCCCTACAAATGTGCCATTTGGCCAAGTTCTTGCCGAGGCAGGGAGCTGTGTGGGGACGGGGCTCTGCCCCGTCCAGGCGGGTCGAAGACCCGCCTCCACACGCTCGCGCACATCGCATCGATTAACATCACGACTTAATGCTTACGCTGCGTCGCAAATTCAGCGATCCAGTCTTCCTGCTGGCCGTCATGGCCGCTCTCGGCGCGTTTGTCGTGCAGTCCGGCGAACTTGGCTCTTCGGATACCATGCATCGCCTGCAAGTCGCGCATTCGTTCTGGACCTCCGAGCCGCCCGTCTTCCCGCAGGAATATCCCGAATTCGGCCTCCATGGCCGCGGAGGAAAATTGCAAAGCTGGTACGGCATGGGTCAGTCGTTGCTCATGCTGCCTGCAGACATTGTCGGCACTTATATAGAACGCCTGCCGGTTTTCGCTCGCTACAACGGCAACGATCCCGCGGTTCGCAGCATCGTGGTCAGCTACTGCACAAATATTCTGGTGAATGTTCTCACCGCCCTGATTGCTTTTCGTTTTCTGCGCCAGCTCGGCTTCAGTCCGAAACATGCAATCGCGGGAGTCCTGGCGTTGCTTTTCTGCACTACTCACCTGCATTACACCCAGAACATGATGGAGAACAATTACATCATGCTGCTGACGCTGGTTGGATTTTCATTTCAATT
>QIAB01000017.1:3130-6255 GCA_003225455.1 Acidobacteriota bacterium | reverse complement strand
TCGCCTTACCACAGGATTGGATTTGCTGGCCGCAGGCGTGTTCCTGCTGCTGATTCTGTTGTTCGAGCACAGAGGCGGTGTGATTTGGGCACGCTTGCGGACGTACGTCAAAATCGCGGTGCCCGTTTACGCAATCTTCGGTCTGATCGATCGCCTATACCAGTACTATCGTTTCGGATCGTTCACCAACACTTACGTCACCATTTTCGCCCGGGAGTGTCACCGCCTGGACCCAACGCTTCCTCCGAACTATCCGTGGGAAACGCCGTTCCACATAGGCTTCCTCGGACCGTTGATGACTCCGGAAAAATCCATTTTCCTTTTCGATCCGCTGCTCGTGCTCTCGATTCTCATCAGCATGCTCACCTGGAAGCGATTTTCTCCCCAAGTTAAGGCCTACGTACTCACCGCGTTCCTCCTGCTTCTGGCCTACATCAGTTTTTATGCGAAATACACCGTTTGGAGCGGCGACTTCGCCTGGGGCGATCGTTATGTTTCCACGGCAGCAGAACTCGCTGCGTTTATCTCCGTGCCTCTGCTCCTACAGTACCGTTTGCAACTCGGAAGACTTGCATGGTGCGCGGGCATCGGGTTAATCGCACTCAGCACCTGCATTCAAATCGCATCGCTCGCCTTCTGGCTGCCGCTTGAGATCTATCAGATGGAAACTCTCGGCCATCCCACATTCGTGATCGCTCTTCGTTTCAAAAACATCGTGGCGTTCGCATTAGGCAAAATGGACCAATGGGGCCTCACCAATCACGCGATGATGGAAGATGATTGGGATTACGTCCACATCACCACCTGGAATTTTCTGCCGTTTCTTCTGCGCAGGGTGCATGAAGCGCCTGCTTGGGTCGTAAGGATCACATTCCTCGTCTGGGGCATCAGCATTGCGGCTTTCGCGGCCACGTTCTGGCAGTTGGCGCGGGTGGCAGGCTTGAACATAGAAGGACAGGACACTCAGTAGCACATCCTCAAAAACCGCGTCCAAAAGGGATTTTGGCGGACTCGCCCCTTGTGAACTCTGCGGGAATTTCCCTAAGGCCCCCTGGTCGCGGTGCAATAAACTTGTCCCCTAGAACGGCCGCTTCCGGCCGGAGTAGCCCTCTTTTTTCCCTCGGGAAGAATCGTCAGCTGGTTCGCACTGGGTAGTGTCCTAAATTTAACCACGAAGGGCACTAAAGAGCACGAAGGAAACCATTAGGATGCGGCCTTCGTGTAACTTCGTGTCCTTCGTGGTTCATGAAATTAGGACACAACCTCGCACTGACAAATGTTGCCTTGAGCCCGACCCGTGGCATACAGTTGATGTAAGAGGCACTCGGCTCTCATGTCCAGCGAACGCAGCAAATATCTGAAATTCGGTGGCGCGACGGCGGTGATCTTACTTTCCCTGGGCTTCCTCGCCTACACGGGCGTCCAGGAGAGCAAGAGCTATTACGTCACCATCAAAGAACTGCGCGGCATGGGAGATAGCGCTTACAGCAAACGCCTTCGAGTTGCGGGAAATGTACTGCCGGGATCGATCAAGCGTAGCGGAACCCGGGTTGAATTCGTGCTGGTGGAGAACGACCAGACTCTCACGGTGATTTACGGCGGCACGGAAGCCCCGCCCGATACTTTCAAAGACAACTCACAGGCTCTCGCCGATGGCAGCTTCGGCCGCGACGGCGTATTCCGCGCCAAGCAACTGCAAGCCAAGTGCGCCTCGAAGTATGCGCCTCAGCAGCCAGGGACTCCCGCCAATGGCGCACCTAGCAACGAACCCGCAAAGAGCATGACCCGAGTGCAAGGGCCGGGCGCAATCAGCGGCTCGAACTAACGGGGCTTCGCCCTTTTTCAGACCTTGGCCGGACTCTCGACTTACCCCACTGCTTTCGCTATCTTGCAGGCAGGCCGATGCGCCCTGCTCCCGTGAAATCATCGCTAACGACGCCAGATTTGGCCGTCATTTCCGTCGATGGCTTGGCCAAGGAGTTTGGCCGGTTCGCCGCGTTGCGCGGCGTGAGCGCGGAGTTTGCGCCCGGGCGTCTCTATGTGATTTTAGGCGACAACGGCGCCGGAAAAACTACACTCCTCCGCTGCCTGGCGGGCTTGGCGCGGCCGACGCGTGGGACGGTCGCAGTCCTCGGGCAAACGGACGTCCACGCGGTCTCTGCCCAGATCGGCTATATGGCACATCCTTCGCTTCTTTACGACGAGATGAGTGCAATGGAGAACCTACGCTATTTTGCTGGGCTATACGACATCCGCGATGACGCGACTTGCGCGAGGGTGATCGCTGCTGTCGGCCTAGATGCAACGCTGGCGCGTCCTGTTGCGCAATACTCGCAAGGCATGCGGCAAAGGTTATCCTTGGCGCGGGCAATCCTGAATGATCCTCAAGTCCTCCTACTCGACGAACCTTTTTCCAATGTGGACGCTCACTCAGCGCGCGAAATGGCGGGGTTGCTGACAAGAATGCGCGACTCGGGAAAGACAATTCTTGTCGTTACCCATCAAGCCTCGCTGCTGAAAAACGCAGCTGACGAATTTGTCTGGATGGAGGCCGGGAAAATCACCCGTCGCACAGCTACACTTCAGCCGATGGAGGCGCAGTGACCCTTATCGCCGTCACTCGAGCCACGCTGTTCAAAGACCTGCGCCTGGAGTGGCGATCGAAAGATGCGATCAACTCGATGCTGTTTTTCGCGCTGCTGGTGGTAGTTGTGTTCAGCTTTTCTTTCGATCCGAACGCGGAAGAATCGCGGCAGATCGCCGGAGGCCTGGTCTGGGTCGCATTTCTATTCGCGGCGGTGGTGGCTTTGAATCAGACCTGGGCGCGTGAGCTTCGCAACCAGGTTCTTGATGCGTACCGCGTCTCGCCCGCGCCCGCGAATTCTCTGTTCATAGCAAAAGCATTGGGAAATTTCATCTTCGTTGCGGTGCTGGAAGGTCTGATGACGCCTCTGTTCATCATGTTCTATCAACTGCGCTCGCTCGGACCATCATGGCAGTTGATTCCAGTAGCGGGCTTAGGAACATGGGCGCTGGTGGTGAATGGTACTTTTTTCGCGGCCATGTCTCTTCGCACCCGCAGCCGCGAAATCATGCTGCCGCTGTTGCTGTTCCCCATCTCAATT
>QIAB01000017.1:0-2991 GCA_003225455.1 Acidobacteriota bacterium | reverse complement strand
CTCTTATTTGAATTGGTGTTGCAGGCGGAATGAAACGGGTGTTCCCAATCCTGGTTGTCCTGGTATCAGCTTTCCTCGGCTATGCGGCGTATCAGGCGCTCGTCGTGGCGCCCACCGAGCAGACCATGGGCAATGTTCAGCGCATCTTCTATTATCACGTGTCTTCAGCTTGGACAGCTTTCTTGCTGTTCACCATCAATTTTGTCGCATCCGTTATTTATCTGATCCGGCGCAATCCTGCTGCAGATGCGGTTGCCCTCGTCTCAGCGGAAGTAGGTGTGGTCTTCTGCACGGTGGTTCTGGTCACGGGCCCGCTGTGGGCACGGCCGGTGTGGGGGATCTGGTGGACTTGGGATGTGCGCCTCACGTCAACTCTTGTACTCTGGCTGATTTACTTGAGCTACCTGATGCTGCGCCGTTTTTCTACAAGCAGTCAAACCCCTGTGCTTGCGGCAGCGCTGGCAGTTTTCGGCGCGCTTGATGTGCCCCTCGTGTATTTCTCGATTTGGATATTCCGCACTCAGCATCCGCAACCAGTAATTGGCGCTGGAGGATCGATCGATCCCCGCATGATGCACGTCTTGTTGATTAATTGGCTCGCCTTCCTTTGCCTGGCCGCGCTGCTTTGCTGGGCGCGCTACCATCTCGAGCGCATGCGACGTGAAATTGAAGAAACTGAGGCTCTTGAGGCGCTGTTAGAACCGCGGGGTTCGCGATGAAATTTCTCTACGCGGCATATATTTCAACTTGGATCATTCACCTGAGCTACGCCGGAATTCTCTTGCGGCGCTATGTTCGCTTGAAGAATGAAGCCGCAGAGTTAAAGAAATAGTTCGCTCGTGCTGGAAGCAACTAGGGGAGATCGCCGCGCGTCTACTTCCGGGCTAGCTTTTAACAGCCTCCTGCGGACGCTTCCGGACATCTTGTGTCGATCAATCTCATAGTAAACGGCGCCAGTCACCAACTCGACGTTCCCGATGACGAACCTCTGCTCTCGGTTTTGCGTAACCGTCTCGACCTTACCGGAACAAAATACGGCTGTGGCGAAGGACAATGCGGAGCATGCACCGTTCTGCTGGATGGGAAACCAATCCGTTCCTGCCGGACTCCTGTGAGCTTGGCGGCGGGAAAAATAATCACGACAATCGAAGGCCTTGAACGAGATGGCCGGCTGCACCCGGTGCAGCAAGCTTTTCTCGATGGGGAAGCATTCCAATGCGGGTACTGCACGCCGGGAATGATTATGGGCGCTATGGCGCTGCTGAACAACAAGCCACATCCCAGCGAGCAAGAAATCGCCCGCGGCATGCAGGGACACGTCTGCCGCTGCGGAACGTATCAGCGGATCGTCGCGGCTGTGCAGCAGGCTGCGGCGGCAAACAAGTAGCCAACGGGCGGGAGCAACGCAAAGCGATCAAGCCTGTGGTCGCAACCGGCCAGCAATCTCAGCAGGGCGAGGCAAAAGACCGATGAATCAAATTTCTGAATTTCTAAACGAAGATTGCCAGCACGATTCGATTCATCGCCTGAAGTACGTCTTTGATCTCGAACGCCGCGATTTTTTGAAGCTGCTCGGCGGTGGCGTGCTGGTCGGCCTCTGTCCGTCATCGGCTGGGCAAGAATCCGGCGGCGCACGCCATCAAACTTCCGAAGATACTCCAAACTCTCTCGAGGCCTGGATTCACATTGGTGGAGACGATGCCATCACTGTCTACACCGGCAAAGTTGAAATCGGCCAGAACATCCGCACGTCATTGGCGCAGCAGGTGGCCGAGGAGTTGCACGTTCCAATCTCTGCGATTCATCTGGTGATGGCGGATACAGCACTCACGCCGTTTGACGCCGGAACTTTCGGCAGCCGGACCACGCCAATTATGGGCCATCAACTGCGCAACGCAGCGGCCGCCGCCCGAGAACTTTTGATCGAGATGGCGGCCAAACGCTGGCAATCCGATCCCGCAAATCTGACCGCTGCAGATGGAAAAGTTCTCGACACCAAGACAAAACAATCTATTAGCTACGGCGCGCTCACTAAAGGCCAACAGCTTGCGAAGACCATCCCCGCTGATCCCCCGCTCGCTCCAGCAAAAGATTGGAAGATCGCCGGAACTCCAGTCCCTAAGGTGGATGGCCGAGCATTGGTAACCGGAAGTCATCGGTACACATCCGATCTCACCCGTCCCGGCATGCTTTATGGAAGAGTCCTTCGTCCAGATGCGTTTCATGCCACGCTCATCTCGCTTGATGCCGGCGCTGCGCAAAAAATCTCAGGAGCAAAAGTTGTTCGGGATGGCGATTTCGTCGGCATTGCCGCCGCTGACGAATACACCGCAAATCGCGCCCTCAGCACGCTGCGCGCGCAATGGAAGGCAACACCCCAACCCTCTGAGTCGGAACTCTACGACTACCTGAGAACAAATCCCGAACCGGCAGTCAAAGGCGAGGGCAAACGAGACCGGCAGGTTTCCGGCTCCATCGAGCGAGGACTGGCTAGTGCGGACAAAACGCTCGCGCAAACTTACACGGTCGCTTACATCGCGCATGTTCCGCTGGAGCCGCGGGCCGCCCTCGCTGAATGGAATGGGGACAACTTGACAGTCTGGAGCGGCACGCAGCGCCCATTCGCTGTGCGCGACGAACTAGCGCAGGCCTTCCGAATTTCCCCTGAACGTGTGCGTGTGATCGTACCCGACACTGGCTCGTCGTACGGTGGCAAACACATGGGAGATGCTGCGGTGGAGGCCGCGCGCCTGGCCAAGGCTGCCGGTAAACCAGTGAAGCTGGTCTGGACTCGCGAGGAGGAATTTACTTGGGCCTACTTCCGCCCTGCGGGCGTAATCGATGTAAAAAGTGGCGTTCACCGCGACGGCACGCTGCTCGCTTGGCGGTTCGATAACTACAACTCGGGACCAGCCGGGATCGCAACTCCGTACGACGTTCCGAATCAGCAAATTGAATTTCATCCATCCGATTCGCCTCTGCGACAGGGTT
>QIAB01000016.1:22272-45591 GCA_003225455.1 Acidobacteriota bacterium | reverse complement strand
CCCGCCAATAACGACAACAGCTCATGCGCGCTTTTTCCGTTGTAGAGGGGCGCGATTAGTGGTTGCACAATGCTGACCGTACCGTCGTAAGCGCGCGTGTCTCCCCAGGCTTCGAGATAATGTGCTTCGTTCACGTGCCAATGACAAAGTTCAGCAGTTTCGTTCTGATAAAGGCCGAGATGAATTCGCAACGGAACCTTGCTGCTCTTAAGCACGTCGGCGAAGTTGCAATCGGCGGGGGCATCGTAGGCAGGATTGCCACCCATGATGATCAGCATGTCCACTTTGCCGGCGCGCATGTCCGAAACTAAATCCTTCAGGGACTCGGTGTGATTCACCGGATTGGCATTCACCGGGTCGGTGTAGAAGACTGTCTTGCCGGCATTTCCGAGCTGTTGATTGATCGCCGCCGGAGGTTGGTGATCACCAGCCATGACCACTGATGATCCCCGATGGTTCTGCAATTCCTTGGCTACTGCTCCAGCAAACTTGGCCTGCTCCGCGTTCAGCAGCGTGGAACCCCCGGAACTGATGCCCAGCCCCGATCCGGCCAGCGTGCGCGCAAACTGTTCGATCTCCCATGCCCGCATCGGCAGCCGATGGTCCGCCTTCGCCCCGGTTGCGCTCATCGTGCTCTCGATCACATACAGCCGGCTCATATTCCCGGAATCTGGATCGCGGTGCTTGGCGAAATCGCGCGCATAAGGAACCTGCCCGGGGAATCCAGCGGAAAGGAAATCCGCATCGAGCGAGAGAATTACATCTGCGGCGTCCAACTTATAGCTCGTCTCAACCGGCTGGCCGAAAGCCATGCGCGCGCCTTCATAAACATTGTCGCGATTCACCGGCTCGTAAACGTGCCACTTCGCTTGCGGATAGAGCCTGAGCACCGACCGTAATTGATCTGCCAGCGTCGGGGAAGAAACTGTCTGCGTCAAAATGCGAATCCCGGCTCCCTGCAATCCCTTCTGCACATTCAAAGGCCCACGAATCGCACTCAGAAAGTCGCCCCAGGTACGCACGTCGCCCAAGTATGTAATCGTCTGCGAGCGGTCGGGATCGTACAGCCCCAGGATCGAAGCTTGCGCAAAGATATCCGTTCCACCCAGGCTCGCCGGATGCTGCGCATTGCCCTCGATTTTTGTGGGACGGTAAAGATGACTCTCCACCAGCACCGGGCTGGCGTATCCGCTCAACGTGAACGCCGTGGCAAAGAACAGAGGCCGCCCGGGGATGACCTCTTCGGGCTGGCGCACGTAAGGAACGATCGGCTCCAGCGGCTGCTTGGTGCATGCGGTCATGCCAGCCAGCGCCATTGAAGCTCCCATCAATTTGAGGAAACCGCGGCGCGAAACCGAATCCAGCCACTCGGATGCGCCTTTGGGAAATTCGCGGTGCAGCATCTCCTGGAATTCCTCGCTGCCGGCGAGTTCTTCCAGGCTGCGCCAATACTCAGGACCTTTCGTCTCCTCGATCCGCGCGCGCGCTGTCGCGAGGTCGAGCTTGCTTTTCTTGCTCGGACAGATTGCCTCGCGTCTCGAATTCTCGCTTTGTTGATCCATGTTCAGTACATCTTGCTAATGGAGGCCGGGCGTCCCCGCCCGGCTGGACGGGCGAGACGCCCGTCCCTCCATCGACTTGTCTGCTATCTGTGGCATGTCGAACAGCTCGTAATATCACCCACTGTACGCAAATCGTATTTGTGTGCCAGATCCATACCCAACGAAACTTGATCCATATAGCTCTTTCCATCCACAGTCACCGGCTTCCCGCTCGACGGCTGCTCATAGCGCATGTTGAATACCTGGTCGCGC
Source organism: Acidobacteriota bacterium (assembly GCA_003225455.1). Classification (GTDB taxonomy): domain Bacteria; phylum Acidobacteriota; class Terriglobia; order Terriglobales; family Acidobacteriaceae; genus QIAB01. The sequence continues at coordinate 43,777 of QIAB01000016.1, read as the reverse complement.
GGCCGCAGATATTTCTCCGGCGCACGGTGGCAATCGAGGCACCACTCCATCTGCAGCGATGCGTAGTTATACATCAGCGGCATGCGATCCACCGGACCATGGCAGGTGTTGCAGCCTACTCCTTTATTAATATGAATGCTGTGATTGAAGTAGACGAAATCCGGAAGATCGTTCACCCGATTCCACACCAGCGATTTGCCGCTGCGGAAGCTCTCGCGCACGGGTTCCAGCATGGGCGCTCCCGTCCAAATCTGCGAGTGGCAGTTCATGCAGGTCTTGGTAGGAGGAATGCCAGCAAAACTCGAAGTCTCGACCGAAGTATGGCAATAGCGGCAATCAATCCCCAGGCCTGCAACGTGATGCTGGTGGCTGAATGGCGCGGGCTGCGGCCGGGCAACTCCCGCATAGGTCACGTAGGGTGAGCGCTGAAACTGAATGGCAGCCCAGAGCAGCACGGCGACAATGAAAATCGCGCCAAAGATGGTGGCGCGGGAAATTGTGTTCGTACTGCGATGAAAAATCTGCATCGATGAGAACGTTCCAGTGCAGTGGGAGTGGCTACAACTCCCAGGTTCATGCAGCTTGGGTTAAGCGGTCACACGTGATAACGATGGCGAGCAAAGAACTGTCGATTATAGCAGCCCGCATCGCACCTAGGCGGCTTCGTCGGATTCCAGAACGTGATGCGTTTTACCGCGTACGACCTTCGGGTCGTGTTGATGGCGACTCTGCGATCTCCGCGCCCTCTGCAGTTAAATCTCTTAACACAAAGATCGCAAAGAAGACTTATCGCAGATTCATGACCAGCAGCTTGGGTTCGGTCATTTCTTCAATCGCGTAGCGCAGGCCTTCGCGGCCCAATCCAGAATCTTTGATTCCACCATACGGCATATGATCGATGCGGAACGCGGGCACATCGCCGGCGATCAAACCACCGACCTCAAGTTCCTCGTACGCATTAAACAGCAGCTTCGCATCGCGAGTGAAAAGTCCGGCCTGCAAACCATAAGGCGAGCTGTTCACCAGCCGCACCGCATCGTCGAAATGATCGTATGCTTCGACCGTGACCACAGGCGCGAAAATTTCCTGGCAGTTCACTTTCATCTCCGGGCGCGTGCCGGTCAGCACAGTAGGCTCGAGCACCGAACCTTTTCGCTGCCCGCCACAGAGCACGCGCGCACCGCCGCGAACCGCCTCCTGTACCCAGTCGCTGGCGCGAGCCGCATCGCTTTCGCGGATGAGTGGACCCAGATCAGTCGATTCTTCTAAAGGATCTCCAAGTCTCAGTTTCTTCACGCCATCGAGCAGCAGGTCAGTAAATTTCCCATACACCGAGCGCTCTACCAAGATGCGTTGCACTGAGATACAGGTCTGACCTGCATAAGCGAAACCTCCCGCAACGCAGCGATCGGCTGCGTATTGCAGGTCGGCATCACTGTGGACGATCACCCCAGCGTTTCCGCCAAGCTCAAGAATGACTTTTTTCTTTCCGGCATTCTTCTTGATCTGCCACCCTACAGGCGCGCTGCCGGTAAAGCTGATCAGCTTGATGCGCTCGTCAGTGATGAGCACGCCGGCATCTTCGTTCGAGAGCGGAAGCACGTTCAGTCCGCCATCCGGCCAGCCCGCTTGCTGCACCGCCTCGGCCAGAAGCAGCGCTGAGAGCGGAGTCTGCGGGGCCGGCTTCAGCACCATGCTGCACCCCGCCGCAATCGCGGGCGCAACTTTGTGAGCGACCAAGTTCAAAGGAAAATTGAAAGGAGTAATCCCGGAAAGCGGACCCAGCGGAAAACGCCGCACGATTCCCCATCGTCCCGCGGTAAACTCCTGCCAATCGAGCGGCAGGTATTCACCGTAAATGCGAGTGCTCTCTTCCGCCGCTACAGTGAAAGTAAACACCGCGCGCTCGACTTCCGTACGCGCAGCCTTAATAGGCTTACCTGCCTCCTGCGCCAGAGTGCGGGCAAATTCCTGCTTGCGTTCGGAAATCGTCTGCGCCACGCGGCGCAGCACTCGTTGACGCTCGAATGCGGGAAGCCTGCGTGTGGTTCCGAATGCTTTGACCGCGGCTTTAATGGCTGCATCGGCGTGTTCGCGGCGTCCCTGAAAAACACTGGCAATCACATTGCCGTCGTACGGCGCTTTGATTTCGACTACGTCGCCTTCTTCAATCCATTTTCCATCGAGGAAAAAACCCTGGGTGCTGACGGGAGTCACTGTCATCTGGGCCATGGCGCTAGCTCGACCTCCGCCGAGAAGATGGATTGATTATAGTTCTTCGCGAGACCCCACGTGCGCATTTGATGTAATGTCGTGGTCCGGAGGAGAGCTGGTTGCGATCCATTCTCGAAGCAAGCGAACTGCTGCGCAGCCGCCGAGTCTCTCCGGTAGAACTCACCCAGGAGTGCCTGGCGCGCATTGAAGAATTGAACCCGAAGCTGAACGCATTCATTACGGTTACGGCTGATTCGGCTTTGGATGAGGCGCGGCAGTCTGAGTCTGAGATTCAGCGTGGGGAGTGGCGTGGGCCGCTGCACGGCATTCCGATTGCGTTAAAAGATGTGATCGACACTGCTGGTGTTCGCACCACGGCTGCCAGCGCTTTGTTCAAAGATCGTGTTCCAGCGGAAGATGCCGAAGTCGTAAAGCGCCTGAAGAGCGCTGGAGCTGTGCTGCTCGGCAAACAGAACTTGCACGAGTTCGCGTATGGAGGTAGTTCGCTTGTGAGTTATTTCGGCGAAGTCCGCAATGCCTGTAATCCCGAGCACATCACTGGAGGATCCTCTGGCGGCTCGGCGACGGCAGTTGCTGCGGGCATGTGTTACGGCGCGATCGGGACCGATACTGCCGGCTCCATCCGCGAACCAGCCGCGCTCTGCGGAGTCGTAGGTCTAAAGCCGCCCTATGGACGCGTCAGCACCCGCGGTGTGATCCCGCTATCGCAATCGCTCGATCATGTCGGGCCGATCGCGCGAACGGTTAGAGATGCTGAGATTATCTTCCAGGCAATTGCCGGTGAAAGCAGTCACATTACCGTTCCGCTCGAAAACTCGCCACCACACAAATTTCGAATCGGCGTACCTCGCAAATTCTTGTGTGAAGAATTGGACCCGGAAATCGACTCCGCATTCCAAGAGGCGCTTTCAGTACTGAGCACAATGACGGACATCAGCGACATTACATTGGACGTCCCCACGGACCGTACTCTGCAAAAAGCCGAGTCTTACGCCTACCATGCCGAATTTGTCAGGCGAAGCCCCGAACTCTACCAGCCGGAAACGCTGCGGCGAATACGCACCGGCGAAAAGATCACTCCGGAAGAAGCAGCCGAGGCGAAGCATGCACTTACAGAGGAGCGGAGAAAGATCGCCTCGGTCTTCAAAGATGTAGACCTGCTCGTAACCCCGACCACTCCAGTACCAGCACCCGCAATTTCAGAACTTAAAGCCAATCCTGATCTCCTTCGCCCGCGCGAGCTCGTGCTGTTGCGCAACACTCGCCCGATGAATGTATGGGGCCTTCCAGCTATTTCTGTACCATGTGGATTCACTCAGTCCGGACTCCCAATCGGCTTGCAGTTCGTCGGCTCACATTGTGCAGAAGCCACAGTCGTGCAACTCGCGCAAGCCTACGAGCAAGCGACCGCTTCGCATAAACGCACGAAATTGGGAAGGGCATGAGTTTACTCATGCCGATAAGCGCTTCATTTCTGTCACCCCGAGTGTGCTTCAGCACACGAGGAATCCACTTTTCTCCATTCTTCAGCGGTCTCTTAGTCCTCGGTTTATCGGTTGTCAGTTCCCAGTTCTGAGTTCGGCTAAAATATCTCGACATGATTGCCCATCTTCGCGGGACACTGTTGGCAAAACATCCGAACCAGGCCGTCGTTGAGACTGGCGGTATCGGATATGACGTGACCATCACCGTTCCCACCTTCTCAGATCTTCCCAGTTTGGGGAGCAATGTTGCGTTACATATCCATACGCATGTCCGCGAGGATGTCATCGCGCTCTACGGATTTCTGCGCCCGGAGGAAAAGCAACTGTTCGAGAAACTGATCACAGTCAGCGGGATCGGACCTAAACTGGCGATCACAATTTTGAGCGGCATGGCGGCTGATGACATGGTGAAAGCAATCCGCGAAAATGATGTCGCGCGCCTGACGCGAATACCCGGAATCGGCAAAAAGACCGCCGAGCGCATGGTTTTAGAGCTGCGCGATAAACTGCCGCCCGCAGGCGCAGACGCGGTCACTGCGATTCCATCGCTCACCGCAGCCGAAGAAGACGTATTGTCCGCCTTGCAGAATCTCGGCTATCAGCGGGCAAGCGCGGAGAAGGCGGTAATGGCTGTTTCGAAAAACGGCAAAGGGAGGGCGTTCGAGGTCATGTTTCGCGAAGCTCTTGCGCTGCTCTCGAAATGATCCTGGCGGTCTAATTTCCCACAAATCTTAAATACAGGTCTCGGTCCGCCTGGCAAGTTTGAGCCATTTGTTTGATCTTCTCCCAGGCCTCCTTCTGCGATTCATCGTGCGCCCGCTCGCGCACCCGCTCCCATTCCGCCAGAAAGGTTTCCATTTGCAGATGATTGAAAACCGTCTTGCCGTACGGATCAATGCAGCGCAGGCAGGGAAAATCGCGCTCTTCGCGGGAGGGAATCACGCCATGCAGCATGATCCAGTCGCTGCGTTCACCAAGATCATCTTCGAGCTTTACCACCAGCGACAAAGCCGCCTCACCGGAGAGAATGTACCAACCTCGCCGCAAATTTTCCAAGAAATTTACTTATTTCCCGATGCAGAAGCTGCTGAAGATCAGATTGAGAATGTCGTCAGTGGTCGTTGCGCCCGTAATCTCATCCAGTGCTCGCAGGGAGTTATAGAGGTCGAGCAATAACATCTCATGCGGCACGTTATTTCGAACCGCTGCCTCTGCTGCATCCAGCGCGGCGATCGATTCTTGCACCCGCGATTGATGCCGCAAATTGGTGAGAAATCCTGATTCCGCCGAGCCGCCGGCTTCTCCGCCCACGTGGCGAAGAATCTCGCCTCGAACCTCAGCAATCCCTTCCCCGGTAATCGCTGACGTCCTCACCGCGCGCAACTGAGAACTGCCAACTGACAACTGAGAACTGGAAGCCGAGAACTCAGAGCTGAGGACATCAACTTTATTCTCGACAACAATCGCAGGCCGCTGCGCTGCCTGCTGCAGAAGCTCGCCGTCTTCTGCCGTTACGGGCTGCGAGCAATCGAGCACAACCAGCACCAGGTCGGCATCGGCAAGCGCCTCCATCGATTTTTGAATGCCGATGCTTTCCGCTTCATCCAGCGCCCGCCGGATTCCGGCTGTATCAACCAGCTTCACCGGAATTCCACCGATCGCAACGGTCTCACTCACCAGGTCGCGCGTGGTGCCCGGCGTTGCGGTAACAATCGCCCGCTCACGTTCAACCAGTCGATTGAATAAGCTGGATTTTCCTACATTCGGGCGTCCGACAATCGCCAGCGTGAGTCCCTCGTGCACAACTTTTCCGTACGCGAAGGAACCGGCCAGTTCAGCGAGGGGCGCCCGGATCTTCGCGATCCTCTCTATGACTTGGTCCGGCGGCAGAACCGCTACATCATCCTCCGCAAAATCAATCCCAGCTTCGAGCAGCGCGATCAGTTCGACCAGCTTCTGCTTGATCGGTTGCAGGCGCCGCGAAAGCGCGCCTCCGAGTTGCTGCGCCGCGACTTTGGCTTGAAACAATGTCTGCGATTCGATCAGGTCCCGGACCGCTTCCGCCTGCGTAAGATCAATCCTCCCGTTCAGGAAAGCGCGCATCGTGAACTCCCCAGGCTCCGCCAGCCGCGCACCGCGGGCAATCGCCAGCTCGACGATATGCCGCAGCACCACTGGCGAGCCGTGAGAGGAAATTTCAACGATCTCGTCGGTCGTATAGGAATGAGGCTTCGCGAAGTAAGTGACTACGACTTCGTCGATCCGTTGCTCGCGTAGCGCGGACGCCCCCGCCCGCGACTGGTCCACACCTACTGTGGTCGCTCCAACTTCGGCCCCAGCGTTTTTGCTGACGAGAGCTTGCCCTGAGCTTTTCGAAGAGGTGTCCGAGCCGCACGGTTCAATCAGCTCGCCGAAACTCGCCCGTCCCGGCTCAAGCTCCTGTTTCAGCCGCAGCATCGGCAAGGCAATCGCCCGTGCCTCAGCGCCGGCAATTCGCACAACTCCAATTCCGCCGCGCCCCGGGGGAGTTGCGATTGCAACGATCGTATCGTCGAGATTCACTGCTAAATTGTAGCGGGGAGGCCGGTTGGCCGGACGAGCGACGGCGGCGACGCTAAGGTATGGTTCTGCCGGGCGGCCGAGGGCTGGTGCCCTTATAGTCCGAGGGATAAACTACCACATACCGCCGCAGCCCGTCGCCCTGACTTTCTGTACGGAGATCGGCGTGGTCCCGCAACGCAAGATGCACAATGCGCCGCTCCCGCGAAGACATAGGGGCAAACTGGTACGGCGCTCCGCTCTTGCGAACTTTCTCCGCTGCCACGCTCGCCGCGATGCGCAGTTCTTCCAAGCGCATCGAGCGATGATTCATGCAATCGAAGCAGACTTTCTCATGCTCGTTGCCCGGCAAACGCAGCATCTCGATCGCCAGCAATTCGATGGCTCGCAGCAGCTCAGCCCCGCGTCCCAAAAGCAGCGGCGAATCCGGCCCGGAAAATTCCACCAGAATCTCCGGCCTTTCCCAATCGCGCTCTTCAGCCATCGGCGGGTCAACCGTGATGCGGTATTTCAGCCGCAAGCCACCATGTTTAACGATTCCGGATAGGAGTTCGTTAATTTCGTTTGCTGCGCCGATCTTGTCGGGAATAGCCATAGCAACAGGTCTCAGCTATTAGCTCTCAACTATCAGTCTAGGTATCAACATTATCCTGCAAGTGTTTCTGCGATGATGGCGCTTTTGGCTGAAAGCTATTTATCCTTCTTCCTTGCCCTCTTTGCAGCCATTTCGCGCATTTCCTGTCCCAGCGCGGTGCGATTCATGATGACCTGCTGTGCAATCGAAATCAAATTGCTCTCCGCGTAGTACAAATTCAAGCCAGAGGCGAGATTGAAAAATATAAAACCCATCATCAGCGGCATCATCACATTCATCATTTTCTGCTGCGCGGGATCCATGCCCGCCTGGGGCGTCATTCTTTGGGTCGCGACCATGCTGACCACCAACAGAATCGGCAAGATGAAATATGGGTCGCGTGACGAAAGATCGTGTATCCAGAGCCAATGCGCATGTCGCAGATCAATCGCTGCACCCAGCATTTTGTAGTAAGCAAAAATAAACGGGAGCTGAATCACAAGCGGCAAACAGCCCCCGATGGGATTGACGCCTTCCCTTTTGTATAAATCCGTGATCTCTTTGTTCATTTCCTGCTTGCGCGGATCACGCATGCTGTACTTTTTGTACTTTTCCTGGATCGCTTTGATTTGCGGCGCCGCTTTCTGCATCTTCAGCGCTGATTTCATCTGTGAAATGCGCAAGGGCAACAGTGCAAGAGTAATAATCGCCGTCTGAATTACGATCGCCCAGCCCCAGTTCGGGACCCAGTGACGGTAGGTCCAACGCAACCAGAGAAAGAGCGGCCGCGCGATTGCACCCCAGAATCCGAAGTTCACCACCGCGCGCAAATCCTTCTCAGCTCCGTTTATCGTCGGCACTGGAATCGACTCCAGCACATCGAGCGACTTTGGCCCCACGTATATGCGCTCGCTGGTCGGACCACTAGGACTGCCTACTGCCACGCCGAGTACATCTGCTTGCTGAGTTTCGCCCGGCTTTTGCGGATCCTTTGGCACGTCCAGCGGATTGCGCAAAGTAATCAGGCTCGTGCTCTCCACAGTGTCGGGAATAAATGTCGTCGAAAAATACGAGTCGCTGACTCCCGCCCAATTGAACGGACCATGCAGCGTGCCCCCACCACTGATCTTCTTGAGATCGAGGTGCTCCGTGTTGTTGTTGTACTGATATTCAACCTGGCCGGAGTGATACGCGGCCAAAGTTGTTTGATCGCCTAGACCCGCAGGCCACGCCGGAAATGCCGCAACAGGACTGCCTCCAAGAAGAACTGACGCTTCGATGTGGATTACATAACCGTGTTCGAAGCGCACGACCTTCCGCACCGTCAAATCCTGATCCGCGTACTCAAAGCTGATTTGCGCCGGTGCATTGAAGGTCTTGGAGAGCGCATCACTTTGGGGCTCGCGATCCGGCGATGCAACATATAAAACCGAGTTCAGCTTGTTTCTAAGACTCTCGTCATAGGTCCACAGCGAAAGCGGATATCCGTATTTTGCCGCCGCGGCAGCGTTCACCAGGTCCAGCGGATGCCCATTGTCATCGTCGTATTTTTTCAAAAGCCACGATTTGACCTGCGCGCCCCGATTCTTCAGGGTAACCTTGTAAAAGTCATTTTCGACAACAAATTCTGATTCTGACGGCGCTTGCCTCGTCGCGTTTGCCGGTCTCATAACGGGCGCTGGAGCCTGGGATCGCGTAGCCGCTGGCGGATTGTTCGCAGGCGCAGCCTGCATCTGATTCTGGGCCGGTGGGCTCGCGGGCTGCGGCAAATATCGTTTCAGTACCGGCTGAAAAAGCACGATCACCAGAAACGTGAGCGCGAACACGAGCAGTAGCCGCCGCTCCATTCCGGGGTCCTGCTGAGGATTGGGGAATTCAGGCAAATTGGCTTACTCAGTGATTGCAGACTTCCGCCGAAAGGCGACCGGCGTTTCTAGATTTCACTACGGGATCGTAACCGCCCTTCACGAATGGGTGACACCGCAGCACGCGCCACAGTGCCATCGCGCTTCCCTGAAACGCGCCATAGCGCTCCACTGCTTCGATCGCATACTCCGAGCAGCTCGGGACGTAGCGGCAGGCTGGCAGAAACATGGGCGAAATCACGAACTTATAGATCCGCAACAAATACGAAACTAGATTCTTCGCGCTGAAACGACGCATATAGAAAATTAACGTCTCATGGTAATTCAGGATCAAATCGTCGTCCTCTACAGGCCACGTAGGGGCGGGTGCCCTCACCCGCCAGTCTTTCATCATCTGCCAACCGATTTCTGGATCACTTCAAATGCGCGGCTTATCTCCGTCCTCAATGCGGCGAAATCGGCTGTTGCCACTGATTTCTTCGGATTGATCACAACATCTACGGCAGCGCTATTCCACGCCGCCTCCAGCCGAACCGCCTCCCGCAGCCGCCGCTTCATTCGATTTCGCTGCACTGCCCCGCCCAACATCTTGCTAACCGTAAAGCCCACCCGCAGGCCCGCGCCTTCTGAACGGCGCAAATAAAACACAGTCATGTGTGCCGAGAAGTGCCGCCGCCCTTGCTTGTATACGCGTTCGAAATCCGCGTGCCGAAGCAGCCGCGCGCCACGCGGAAACCTCATCCGCTTCCCCGAACCAGACAAACCGGGACTGCCATTCGGCGTGATGGCATTCACAGCTCAGGATCCAAACTCAGGTTTGCTGCAATTCCGGAACAAGCGGGAGTTACTCGCGGAACCCTGGCTTAACTGAAACCCGCTTGCGGCCCTTGGCGCGCCGGCGCGAGATCACGGCCTGCCCGCCCTTGGTCTTCATGCGCGTGCGAAATCCATGCGTCTTCGAGCGATGACGGCGGTTAGGCTGAAATGTGCGCTTGGGCATGAAAAAATAGCTGCTCCTGATTCCTATATGTGCTGGAGAACAAACGTTGAGTATAAATGACCCATTGCAACCCGGCAAACAAGTTGGCGAAACCTCGCCATAACGCTCATTTGATCCGTTGGTCTGGGTTTTGAGCGCTATGAGCAATCACGCTGCCGCAGACGATCTCACAGTGGTGTCTAATTCACTGGTTGGCTCACGCAGACTGCAGACTGAAGGACGAGGCTCGGAGGACACATGCAAGAAGGTCCGCAAATTGGCTGGGATCCAATTTCGATCAATTACCACCTGCCTTTGGCATCTAGACTACTCATCCTGTATTTGTTGGTAGTCGTCACAGTATCACTCGTGAAATCCGCAAGCGTGCTGCGCACCCTCTGGCCTTCCAAGCATTGTTCTCTGCGACCGTCGAGTGCTGAAAACGAGTTCGCGCTGGCATGGGAGACGTGTTCAAACGTAGTGCAGGCAATAAAACGGTGGGTCTTTGTCACACTATTCTGGACGGTTCTCGTTGCTGCCATGCTCTTGCGAAACAATCTCATGATACTTGTGGAGCAAAAGATGTTTTGGCCCGGAGCATTCTTCGGATCCACGGTAGGAATGCTCACTATTTTCGCACTCAGCATTCTCGTTTGCGCCCTGCTCTACACGGCATGCGCCTTTTACGAAGGGGCATTGCTACGTAGAAGGGAATCATGGAACTGCGCACGTGCAAGTATCGAGGATCGACAGTAGAAAGGCTGAATGTCTGCGCTGCTGCCGTAAAATCTCCATATCGCTCATTCTCAGCTCGCAAACTTCTCTGAATTTCGGTTCCGTTCAAGAGGAACACGGTACTGCACAAGCCGCGCGGCAGTTATAAACTCAGCACTTGACAGAAATTTTTTTAAGGTTCTGAATCTTCCAGATAAGAAAAATTTCTTCGGCGAAGATTTCCACAAACCTAAAATTTTTGTGCTACTATGCCGAACTGATCCAGCTGATTGAAATTTCCCGAGCCCCAGCGTAACTGCCCCGCCCAGCCCGAGGCTGCTCTGCTGGAAAAGTAAGTCTTCTGCAGGATTTGTTGATACCGGCGCTGGCCCTGGCGGGCAGGCCCACGAAAATTGTTTATGTCAGTTTCAACTCCGTCCCTAGCTCCGAATCCGTGGATGCGCATTCTCGATGCGCTGGAAAAAAAGATTAATCGGCACTCCTACGACACCTGGCTCAAGCCCACCCGCTTCAGCCATTCCAGCAATGGCGTTTTGTTTATTCGCGTACCCACGGCCGAGTTCCGCCACGTTGGCGACAAGTATGCCGATCTCATCCAGGAAGCCGTCGACAACCTGGGCATGGAATTCCAGGAAGTGAAGTTCGTGACCCCCGAGGATGACCCGGCTTCCACGCCGCTTCGCCACGATGGCGGCCTCTCCGCGCGCTTCTCTTCCGCCGGCCATGCCTCGCAGTCTCGATTCGACTGGGATGGCGCTGCGCAACTGAATCCGCGCTACACCTTCGACGCTTTCGTCATCGGCAGCGGAAATCAATTTGCGCACGCAGCGTGCCAAGCCGTCGCGGAGCGGCCATCGAAGGCCTATAACCCGCTCTTCCTCTATGGCGGCGTCGGCATGGGCAAGACCCACCTCATGCAGGCCATCGGGCATGAGATCAAGCAGCGCCAGCCGCAGTCGGCCATCTGCTACGTCTCCAGCGAGAAGTTCACCAACGAGATGATCAACTCGCTGCGCTATGACAAGATGACCAGCTTCCGCGACAAGTTCCGCACCGTCGACGTCTTGCTGATCGATGATATTCAGTTCCTCGCCCAAAAGGAGCGCACCCAGGAGGAGTTCTTCCACACCTTCAACGCCCTGCATGAGTCGATGAAGCAGATCGTCATCGCCAGTGATCGGCCACCGAAGGAACTAGCCGAAGTTGAAGACCGCCTGCGCAGCCGCTTCGAGTGGGGACTGATCGCCGATATCCAGCCTCCTGACCTCGAAACCAAGGTCGCCATCCTCCAGAAAAAGGCTGAGCAGGAAAAAGTCACTATACCGACCGATGTCGCGCTCTACATAGCTTCCAACATCCGCTCCAACGTCCGTGAGCTCGAAGGCGCTCTCATTCGCCTGGTCGCGCACTCATCCCTCATCGGCGCCGAGATCACCCTGCCCTACGCTCAGCAGGTCCTCAAAAATTTCATCGATTCCCAGGCCCGCAAGGTCACCATCGAATCAATTCAGAAAGCGGCGGCCGAGCAGTTCGGCCTCAGGCTGGTCGAGATCAAGGCTAAAAATAATTCGCGGGCTATCGTCTATCCCCGGCAAATTGCCATGTATCTGGCCAAGCACCTAACCGAGGCCTCCCTCCCGGAGATCGGACGCCAATTCGGTGGCAAGCACCACACTACCGTCTTGCACTCGGTCGAGAAGATCGACAAAGCGCGCAAAGACGATAAGGATTTAAACAGGCTGCTCAATAAATTGACCGAGCAGTTGGGCGGATGAATAGCGGTTTGTGCACGAATTTCCACTCAGCAGCAGGGTCTTGCGTCGCATGCGTTGTGCACCAAGTGTGGAACTTGTGTAAGAGCAGGATGAAATCTCCGGATGTGGCCAGCTTCTACCCTCCCCACCGCCAAATCCGGAACTGGTTTTAAAATGGCACTCTTGCCGCAAGGCATGGGCCGTCAGACAGTTGGGTCAAATTTCCACTTTTCCCAGCCCCCTACTGTTACTGCTGGTTTTATTGGTTTTTCTTTTGATATAAGGAAGTATTCAACGTAGCAGGGAGATTCGGGTATGCCGGCAGAAGCTTTAGCCTCAGCGGCGGGAACAGCCACTATGGAAATCACAGTCAGCAAGTTCGAACTTTTACGCGAACTGACCGCCACCCAGGGAGTGGTCGAGCGCAAGACCACCATCCCGATCCTCTCGAATTATTTATTCGAAGCCGCGGGCGACAAGCTATCTCTGACGGCTACTGATCTCGACCTTAGTCTGCGCACTGCTTGTAGTGCGAAAGTGAAGAAAGAAGGCTCGTGCACCATTCCTGCCCGGAAGTTGCACGACTACGTCAAACTGCTTCCTGATGCCGATATCACGATCAAGCTGCTGGAGAATCACTGGGTCAGCATTCGCTGCGGACGGTCGAATACGAAGATGGTCGGGATGGCGCGCTCCAATTTTCCCAGCCTCCCCGCATTTCCCACTGCCGGAGTGATGAAGATCCCGGCGCAAGTGCTGCGCAGCATGATTGCCAAAACCGGTTTCGCCATCGCCAACGAAGAATCCCGCTACACCCTGAATGGCGCGCTGATGGTGCTCAAGCCTGAGTCCATCACCATGGTCGCTACCGACGGCCATCGTTTGTCACACATCGAGCGCAGCGGCGAGAAATTTGACGGCATCTCCGGTGAGATGAAAACGCTCATCCCCAAGAAAGCCATGGACGAGCTGAAATCCCTGCTCGATGGCACCGATACCGAGACAATCGACTTCGCCAAAGATGAATCAACGCTCTACTTCCGTATCGGTCCGCGGCTTCTGACCTCGCGCCAGCTCGCCGTTCTGCCCAAAGACAACAGCAAAAGCATCACCGTAAACGGCGAAGAGTTGAGTGCCGCCATCTCCCGCGTGGCCCAGTTCGCCGACGAGCGCTCCCGCGCCGTCCGCATCAAGCTGGAAAAAGGCGAGCTGAAGCTCTCGGCCTCTTCTACCGAAACCGGCGAATCCGAAGACTCCCTCGAAACCAACTACAACGGCGACCCGCTCACCATCGGCTTCAATGCGCAATATGTTCTGGACTTCCTGAAAGCCGTCGGCACCGGAGAAGTGAAGCTGGAGCTGAAAGACGCCCAATCCGCCGGCCAGCTCCGCCCCGCGAACGGCGAGGATTACAAGTACCGGTATATCGTGATGCCGATGCGTATCTGAGGGCTTCGCCTAGTGGTGCACATGATAGCGCGCAGGAGCCACTTGAGAATGCATAAACCTACAATGCTCCCTTTAGCGTGAGTGCCACCTCTATACGACCCGGTGGTCGCTTGACGCTAATGGAGGCAGTTCCCGTCTGGTTGGTCAAATTAAATTGACCATCAAATTGTAGTAGTAACTGCTCAACGGGTTTTTCGGCTAGGCTGAGGCCCTTTCCATTGAGTGTTGCAGCGCTTATCTTGTAGCCCCTGTATTTGAAATCAAAGCCAAGCCTAGTGCATAGGAGATAGAGAATCCTTGCGTCGGGCGTGGGGCGCGAGCCCTTCCGGGAATCGTGACAATAGGTGTTAAGTCGAGCCTTTCCTGTCGTCTTGTCTAGCCCAAGCTGCGCCGCAGCGTCGCTCTGTGTGATCCCCTTCTCTCGCAGGAACTGGTCAAGAGCATCCCCAAATGCGCGAGCAAAATCCGCAGAGTCAGCACCGTATGCCATACGTGGTCATTAATTATATTTGACAAATAGACGATTATGTCAAATATAATTGACCACGGAGACGACAGATGGCTGCGGTCAGCGAAGAGATGCTAATCGACGCAGTAGATCAGAATGACGTACCAACAGGAGTCGTCCCGAGGCATGAGGTCTTTAAACAAGGAGTCAACTTCCGCGTTGCCCACGACCTAGTTTTCAACTCACGCGGCGAACTTCTTGTTCAGCAGCTCGCAACCACTCGTACCCGCCATCCCGGTTATTGGGGTTCTTCCGTGGCTGCCTATCTTTTTGCGGGAGAGTCCTACCGAGCGGCCGCAGAAAGGCGACTCGCAGAAGAATTAGGTATCCAGGGTGTGCCGCTCAACTATGTGGGCAAGACTTGGATGGAGGACAACGGCCCGCACAAGTTTATTGGAGTATTTACCGCGATCCACGACGGTCCCTTTAGCTTCGACCGGAATCACATCGAGAAACTAGAATTTCTGCCCAGACAAATAATCCGTGACCTTCAGGCTGCGGGATCACGTACATTCACGCCTACCTTTTTAAGGGTCCTCAGCTTTTACGAGAGTAGAATGTGATTTTGCGGACAGGCGACTGTGCCTGAATTACTCTCAACCAAGCAATTACTTACCCTCTACAAGATCGCCCTTGAAGAGTACCGCTTTCAAGTTAGGCTCAACTGGGACCGGACAGCGTATCATCTCACTTTGAACAGCGGTCTTGTTGCGATCGCTACGGGTCTGCTGAAGTTTGGAAGTGCTTCGCCTGTCAACCTGGCTGTCGCGGCTGTGTTCTTTATTGGGATGTGTGCCTCGGCAATCGGAATCAAGACTATCCGGAAAGGCCACGAGTATTATCGACGCACGCTGGTGAAGAAAACACTACTGGAAGATCAGCTCGGTTTGACCAAACCACTGGAGGGTTATACCGCTGGGCCCACGCTGGCTGTCGGGACGACAGTCGGGCAAAATGAGCACCTTCAGATTCTCCATAACACTGAAGAATGGTTGAAACATCCGCATCGGGTCACTAGCATCACTTCGTGGATTGTTGGGATATTGATTCTTTTCTTTCTAGCCAGTGCAGCGGGAATTGCGGGGTCTCTCTGGCTCTATCGGCATCCCGCTGCAACCTCGCACCCTTAGCCTGCCATCAAGATTGTCCCACTTGTTCATTTCTCGCAACAAGGCGAGGCGGCGGTGGAATGATCTCGGCTAGTACACAAAATACACCGGCTCATGCTCGAGCACTTGCTGCACAAGGAAATCCCGTCCAACTCCGAATGCGCCGACGCCGGCGCGAAACGCTGCCTCGAAGGAGGCGTAGAAGCCGAGGACGTTATCGTCCTGGATCACCACGTATTTCTCGCAGTGCTCTTTCAGCCATTCGCGTTTGTGAGCCGCGTAATAATCGAGTTCAGCGGCTAGACGGGTCTTCTGTTCGGCGGACATTAGCGATCCCTTCCAACGGCAAATTTCTATGACAAACTCGGCGGCGCTGACGTATGCTTGTGATCCTCAGAACGGATAATGCGGTGGCGAACGTCACACGTCAAGACTCAAAGTAAATCCGCCATTCGCTCCGGAGGCCTCCCATGCTCAGCGGCTTCAAGCAATTCATTCTTCGTGGCAACGTAGTGGACATGGCAGTCGGCGTGGTTATCGGCGCGGCTTTCGCCACAGTGGTGACCGCGTTCACTAAAGACCTGCTCACGCCGCTCATCGCCGCCATTGCGGGCAAGCCTGACTTCTCCGCCATCAGCTTCACCATCCACGGCTCGGTTTTTCCCGTTGGGGACTTCATCAACGCGGCTGTTTCGTTTCTGCTGGTCGCCGCGGCAGTTTACTTTTTTGTGGTGACGCCCATCAACGCCCTGGTCTCCCGCATGCGCAAAGCGCCCGCCCCGGCTGATCCCACGACCAAGAAGTGCCCCGAATGCAAGATGGAGGTCCCCATCGACGCCCGCCGCTGCGCCCACTGCACCTCGCCTCTGAGCTCGGCCCAAGCCGCATAGGGATCTCCGCCGAGCGAGTCCCGGATCAGAGATTTCCTATACGATAATTGTGTGATTTCCCGGTTTCGTCAGCCTCGAATCTTTGCTTTGCATCTCCTGCTGACGTTCCTCGCGCTGGCGCAGCAGCCAAGCATATCCTCCTCGAAACCGGCCCAGTCCCCCAAAACCGAGCTGGGCGTGCTCACGAATGGTGCATACCGCAATGCATTTTTCGCATTCACCTATAAGCTCGCCTATGGCTGGGTCGATCGCACCACGGACATGCGGGAAGGCGACGATCCTGGCAAGCTGCTGTTGCTCTCCGTCTTCGAGCATCCGCCTGAAGCGACCGGTAGTACCATCAACTCCGCCGTAGTAATCGCGGCAGAAAAAATGTCGTCCTTTTCCGGCCTGAAGACGGCGTCCGACTATTTCGGGCCGATCACCGAACTGGCGACCGCCAAAGGCTTTTCTGCCCTGAACGAGCCGCATGATTTTGCCCTTGGAACAACGCATCTAGTGCGCGGCGATTTCAGCAAGCAGCGCGGCTCACTGATTATGTATCAGACTTCCCTGGTCACGCTGGAGAAGGGCTGCGCGGTTTCGTTTACGTTTATCGGCGGTGGCGAGGATGAAATTGAAGAATTAATTGAGAAGCTCAGCTTCTCGGGGAACCAGCCGCAGTCAAGATGACCGATGTAGGCGCGGGCGTCCTCGCCCGTGCTTCCTTATTCCAGCGGTTCGGGCTGCAGCGCAATGTCTTTCTCGCCCGCGGCTTTCTTCGCCGTATATTTCTTCACCCACGCTTCCCAGCTCTTGCCCGCGGCGGTGTCGCGGCCAGTGAAGGCAAGGGCCGCAATATCGGCGTATGCAATCGAGATTTTCTGAGACGAGTCTTTCGGATAGAGCCTTACCACGGAGGCAGACAGCGTCGAACCGCTACGCCGGTCGAACACATAGCCTTCGATCTTGGTGCCATCTTTGCGCGTGATGGTGATGTCGCCGCGATAGTCGAAAGCTTTCTCCAGAGCGCCGCGAATCTCCTGCTCGCTCGCGAGCTCGGGAATCCAACCCTCGAGCTTCTCGTGTCCCCAGCCAGGCACGACTTCAAGCTGATCTGGATCGGAAGAGTCGGCTTGCTCCGCTGAGTCTTGCGGAACGTGGCCGGCGGCTTTGCCGGTCATACGCGCGTTTCCTCGAGCGATGCGCTTGGCGTAGCAATCTGCACGAGCGGATGCGCCGGAGTGACAGGCTCATCGAGCAATCTCAAGGCACCGGCATCGGGATAGCGAGAGAACGTAGCTTTGACGGTCGCCAGGAAACCGCTGAGCGATCCGAACGTGTCGTTCACGGCCGAAGCCTCATATCCGCTGTGCACCATGCAATTCGCGCAGTGCGGATTGCCCGACTCCGTCCCGTAGTTCGCCCACTCGGTTTCGCGAATCAACTCATCAAAAGTGTCGGCGTAGCCGTCCTGAAGCAGATAACACGGTTTCTGCCAGCCGAAGATATTGTAGGTCGGCATACCCCAGGGCGTGCAGGGATAATGCCGCTTGCCCATCAGGAACTCTAAGAAAAGCGGCGAAAGATTGAACTGCCAGTTCGGTTTGCGATTGGAAAGAATCGCGCGGAACAGCCGTCGCGTGCGCGCGCGCCCCAGAAAATGCTGCTGGTCAGGCGCCTTCTCATAAGAATATCCAGGCGAGAGCATCATGCCTTCCACGCCCAGCTTCATCATCTCATCAAAGAAAGCGCGCACGCTCTTGGGATCTGCGCCGTCGAACAACGTAGTATTCGTCGTCACGCGGAAGCCAAGCTGCAGTGCCTCGCGAACGGCATCAACCGCAATGTCGTACCCACCTTCGCGACATACCGCGAAGTCGTGGTGCTCGCGCTCACCGTCCAAATGAACACTGAAGGTCAGATATTTCGTGGGCTTGAAGAGGCGAATCTTCTCCTTCAGCAATAGAGCATTCGTGCACAGATAAATATATTTCTTGCGCGCAACCAGCCCCGCGACGATCTTCTCGATCTCGGGGTGCATGAGCGGTTCTCCACCCGGAATGGAAACCACAGGCGCGCCGCACTCATCGACTGCCTTGAAGCATTCTTCCGGCGTGAGCTGCCGCTTCAGGATATGCGCCGGATACTGAATCTTTCCGCACCCTGCGCACGCCAGGTTGCAGCGGAACAGCGGCTCCAGCATCAGCACCAGCGGATACTGCTTGCGCCCAGCCAGCTTTTGCCGGATCACGTACGAAGCCACCGTCCACATCTGCGAGACAGGAACACTCATGCTAAGAGGGTATCTCCTTGCAGTATGCTATCAGGGTTTGGGGTAGCTCGTCCCCATCGTGAGTTGACCTTCTTTGCGCTCTTTGTGGCTTTTCTTTAGCGAGTTTTACGTTAAATAGCTCCTACACGCGACGCTCACAGGATCGCGGAGTGCGCAAAGCATCGAATCGCGTAAATCACAGAAAATCCACCTATTACCTCCCCGGTTCTGGGGTCGAAAAGTGAGCCTCGGTGTGGTAGAATTAAATGTAAGTTCCGATGCCATAAACGGCAGTAATTTCAGTAATTTGAGGCAGTTGGGGTGCATCGGAAGGCGCGCCGGAGAGAGCTCAACTCCGGCCTCTCCACGGAGCGGAATGGCCACGAAAGAGATCACAACTCCCATCGTCGAAACCAAAGCAAAAAACGGGAAGCTGGCTGCCATTAATGGTGGCAACGGTGACTACACCGCCGACTCGATCAAAGTGCTCGGCGGCATGGAAGCTGTCCGCAAGCGCCCGGCAATGTACATCGGTTCGACCGGCGAGCTTGGTTTGCATCATCTCGTTTACGAAGTCGTGGACAACTCCGTCGACGAAGCGCTCGCCGGTTTCGCAGACAAGATCGAAGTCACCATTCATCTGGATAATTCAATCACTGTGATCGATAACGGCCGCGGCATTCCCGTCGATTCCATGGACATCGACGGCGAAAAAATTCCCGCCGCCGAAGTTGTAATGACTAAGCTGCATGCCGGCGGCAAATTCGATTCCTCAACTTACAAAGTCTCCGGCGGATTACACGGCGTAGGCGTTTCCGTGGTGAACGCGCTAAGCGAGGAACTCGAACTGGAAATCTGGCGTGATGGTTTCACCTGGGAGCAGACGTACTCCAAAGGCGAGCCCACCAGCAAGCTGAAGAAAACCGGCGCCGTGAAAGCAAAGACCGGCACCAAGGTCCGTTTTCTTCCCGACAAAAGCATTTTCACAGTTACGGAGTACAACTTCGATACCCTGGCCCAACGCCTGCGCGAGCTGGCCTTCCTCAACAAAGGCCTGCTCATCACGCTCACTGACGAACGCACCACTGATCCCAAAACCGGCGAGGCGAAAGCTGTCGAGTTCAAATACAACGGCGGCATTGCGGAATTTATCAAGCACCTGAATCGCGGAAAGCAAGTTCTGCACGACAAGCCCATCTACATGGAAGCCGAGCGCAGCGGTGTCGTCATGGAGATCGGCCTGCAATACAACGACGGCTACTCTGAGTCGGTTTTTAGTTTCGCCAACAACATCAACACCGTCGATGGCGGTTCGCACCTCTCCGGTTTCCGCATGGCGCTGACCCGCACTATCAACTACGCCGGCCAGCAGATGGGCCTGTTCAAAGATGTAAAAGAGAATCTGACCGGGGATGACGTGCGCGAGGGTTTGGTTGCAGTCATCAGCGTGAAGCTGTCGCAGCCGCAGTTTGAAGGTCAGACCAAAGGCAAGCTGAATTCCGATATCGCGGGAATCGTGCAGGCATTCGTCAACGAGCGCCTGGGCGCGTACTTGGAGCAGAACCCGACGGCGGGACGCAAGATAATTAACAAAGCCATCGATGCTGCCCGCGCGCGCGAAGCGGCGCGTAAGGCCCGCGATCTCACCCGCCGCAAAGGCGCGCTTGATGGAGGTGGTTTGCCCGGCAAGCTGGCCGACTGTTCCGAGCGCCAGCCTGATCGCTGCGAATTGTTCCTGGTCGAGGGTGAATCCGCCGGCGGCACCGCAAAGCAAGGCCGCGACCGCCGCTTCCAGGCCATCCTCCCGTTGAAAGGGAAAATTCTCAACGTCGAAAAAGCCCGCTATGACAAAATGCTGGGCCACGAAGAAATTCGTGCCATGATCACCGCGCTCGGAACCGGAATCTCGAAAGAAGATTTCGATGCGTCTAAGCTGCGCTACGGCAAGGTCATCCTCATGACCGACGCTGACGTGGACGGAAGCCACATCCGCACCCTGCTGCTGACTTTCTTCTTCCGCCACATGCAGGAGCTGATCAAGCGTGGCAATGTATTCATCGCGCAGCCGCCGCTCTACTCGATCAAAAAGGGCAAGTCGCTCCAGTACATCAAGGACGACGACGAGTTGGACAAGATCATTTTAAAGCGCGCGGCAGACAGCGTTACCGTGCGCTATGGCGAAGGCGCCGCCAAGCTCGAAGGCACCACCATGTCGCGGTTCATGGCCCAGCTTAAGGAATACCTCGGATTTTTCGACAAGGTAGATAAGCGTTTGCGCGACAAAGCTGTCACCGAGTTGCTCCCCAAGCTCGATCTCGCTAAGCGCGCCGATTTCGAAGGCGATAAGAAGACGGCGCCGAAGAAGGTCGATAAGCTGGAGCGGGAACTGAAGAAGATCCAGAAAGAACGGCAATTCAAGGCAGTCGAAAGCCGCTTCGACGAAGAACACAATCTCTGGGAAGTGCGCTATGTGAACTCCCAGGGTGCCGAGCACCTGATCAACTGGGAACTGGCTTCGACGTCGGAGTATCGGCAGCTACTCTCCAAGTTCAAGCAGATCGAGCCGTATTCGGAGCCGCCCTTCGTGGTGGAAGCCAGAACTGAAGCCGCTCCCGCGAATGGCGACGGCGAAGAACTGAGCGATGCTGAGCGCGAGGACATAGAAAAAGCGCAAAAGAAGACCAAGGCAGCTCCCAAAAAGAAGTCCATCGAGCCTGAAACGGCCGAGAAAGCCACCCTGCGCGAGCTCTTCGACTACGTCAAAGAAGCCGGAGGGCGCGGCTACGAGAGGACTCGCTACAAAGGCCTGGGCGAGATGAATTCGACCCAGCTCTGGGAAACCACCATGGATCCCGAGCGCCGCACCCTGCTCTCAGTGAGACTCGAAGACATCGCCGAGTGCGAAACCATCTTCACAACGCTCATGGGCGAAGACGTCGAAGCCCGCCGCAAATTCATCGAAGACAACGCGCTGGATGTGAAGAATTTGGATATCTGACCGCGGTGCCTCATGTTTGTGACATCGCATCGTCGCGCAACACTGTTCATCGCGCTACTTTTCGTAAATGTCCCTTTACCCGCGCAGGATACTCCACGCACGGTGCACGTTT
>QIAB01000016.1:0-22182 GCA_003225455.1 Acidobacteriota bacterium | reverse complement strand
TTCTTTGCGCGAAGCGCCGATTGGAAGCTGATCTCCTCCAGTCAAGAACCGAAATATGAGGTTCTCGAACGCTGCGTATTTAAGCATCGTATTGAGAATGTATATTTGATTGCTGACGCGTATCGAGGTCGCGAAATCCGAACTGCCATTCTCGACTTTTTGGACTCAGCAGCGGGTCTCGCCAGGGAGCAGATAAACATCGAGGCCGGAAAGCAACAAGTGAAGCTCGAGGTTCGCGGCGCTTCCCAGTTGGTGGCTTACATTGGACATGATGGACTGATGGATTGGTCACTGCCGAGAGTTCCTCGGCAAAAGGATAATTCTCGTCGGCAGGCAATCGTTCTCGCCTGTGCAAGTAAAAGTTATTTCGCAGCGGCACTTCGGGCTTCGGGCGCATATCCATTATTGTGGACCACAAACTTAATGGCGCCTGAGGCCTACACGTTGAAGAGCGCGCTTGATGGCTGGATTCTTGGGGAGAGCAATGAGAACATTCGCGATCGCGCCGCGGCGGCGTATGACAAATATCAAAAGTGCGGATTCAAGGCGGCGCGAAACCTAATGGCAACGGGTTGGTGATGGAGAGGCGGCGCCTCGCCCTTCTCCCTGACTTCGCATCTGCGACAAAAAATGTTCGCAAGTCCTGTTTCAAGGCCCGTTCTTCTCACAAAGGAGAACACCCAAATGCCCCTCTCCAATCTGACGGTCAGCAGGTCACAAGCAAGCTGGATCGCAAGTGCAATCTTGGTCTTTGCGGGGCTAGTCTTCGTGTCTATTCCCAATCTGATGCGGTCACGAAATGCGGCAGACCAAGCGTCGAGGGTTGCGAGATTGAGAAACGCCGCAGCTTTCGCCACAACTGAATCTCCGCTCCAGTGGACGATACAGAATGGAGCAATGGATCTAGTAGTATCGCGCCCGTCAGAAGTCCTTGAGAGAATTCGACAACTCGCCGATGCTGCCACGGGATTTACGGTGACATCAGAATCCCGAGGCGCAGACGAAAATCAGTCAGCGTCGGTAACCATCCGAGTACCACAATTGAAGTTCAAGGAAGTCCATGAGGCAATTCGCAAAATGGGCATCCGTGTTGACGGCGAGCATTTCGAAGCCCAGGACCTCACCAAGCAATATGTGGACCAAGCCGCCCGTCTACGCAATCTGCGCGCTCAGGAGGCGCAGTATCTTGGGATTCTTAAACAAGCCAAGAACGTCAAAGACACGCTCGAAGTCAGTGACAAGTTGAACTCGGTCCGCGGAGAAATCGAACGGCAGCAAGCGGAGTTCGAAGCGCTATCAAAGCAAGTCGAGGCGGTCGCGCTGACGATTTCTCTTCGCGCAGAGGAGGAAGCACAGGTATTTGGTCTGCATTGGCGTCCGTTGTATCAACTCAAGTTTGCAGCCAAGCAGGGATTGGATGGCCTTGGAGATTACGCCGCCTCAATGGCCTCATTCCTTTTCTATCTGCCGGCGGTCCTTTTGTGGCTCGCCACTATTCTGATCGGAGCTGCAGTGGGATGGCGGATCTTGCGCTGGGCTGGCAAAGCGCTGTTTGTGCCCCGTGCGAAGCCCGCTTAGTCTCTCGTAACTGTAGAGTCTGTGTGATTGCCCGAGTGGAACAAAACCGCCAGAATGCAGCCGCGAAGCGGCGACAGAATGCAGCCCAGGGCGCAAGCCCTGGGTGAAAGTGGAAAATGAGCAAGCCCCGAAGGGGCGGAAGAACAGTTCTCGCGCACACTCTGTACTAGCGGACGTCCACGTCCACCTCTGGACGTGCTGCCGCACTACTTAAACCCAATCTCCCTTACCGCGCCCAACAACTCATCCATCTCCGGCGTCTGATCCAGCGGATACACTTTCGCCCACACCAGTATTCCATTCTTATCAATTACGAAAGCAGCCCGCTCGCAGATTCCCGGGATAGGCGGACCGCCCCGCAGAATGCCATATTTCTGCGTTACCTCTCCATGCGGGTAAAAATCGGCGCACAGCGGAAAGTGCATCATGCCGATGTCTTTCTTCTGCCACGCAATATGGCTGAGAATGGAATCTACGCTTATGTCCAGAACCTGGACATCGAGCGCGGCGAACTTCTCCCGGGCGGAGTCGAACGCCGGCAACTGCGAGGCTCAAGTCGGGGTCCAGTCTACGGGATGAAATGTCAGCACAACATGCTTCTTGCCGCGGAAGTCGCCGAGCTTTACTCGAAGCTCCCGCTCTCCTTCCACTGCAGGCAGCTCAAAATCCGGCGCCGGGTCACCGATCCTCATTGCCATCGCTCGTCCTGACCTCTCGAAAATCTGTCACTCGGAAGCACCACTTGGAATGGTTCATTCTAATCTGTCCTCGCCTGTGCCCGGTGTGGTTGTGATCCCCAAAAAACTAAGGGCAGCCTTTCGGCCGCCCTTTGTCCGGAATTGTGATTAGTGGTTTACAGCGCCTTCACATTCTCGGCTTGCCACCCCTTCGGGCCCTTCACCACATCAAATTGCACTTGCTGACCTTCCTGCAGGCTGCGGAATCCATTCGACTGAATCGCCGAGAAGTGTACGAACACGTCCTCGCCGTTCTGACGGCTGATAAATCCATAGCCCTTGGCGTCGTTAAACCACTTTACTGTTCCTGTTTCCATAGGTGTTGCTTATTTCCTTTGTGTTGATATCGCGCTGAGTTACTCGCTGGACTTCTGCAGGCAGGTCACGCTGTGGAGCGGAGATACTGCGAATTGCAAAAAACCGCAAGATCAAACGCAAAAGCATTGTACCTTACGCGCTGCCCAAATATCTAGAAAATTGTCGCAAGTTATTGAACCATTTCCAGTTACTTCGGTGACCTGAAAAGGTAAGGCTGCATACAGAGGGCGACCGCACGCGGTAGCACACCCCGGTTTGCAACTTTCTTCCTCGACCCTCATCATCTATATTTCTGAATGAAACTTACTCCACTCCATTCTTCACGGTTCCTCTTCGCTCTCTCGGCGGTAAGTCTTTTTTTGATTGTCACGCCGTTGTCCCGTGCTGGAATCGCAGAGGATGTTCACGCGGCAGTTGTCCAAAATCGCCTGGACTCGGCCGAAGGCGCGCTCAACAGCTACCGCGCCCAGCATGGACAAACGCCGGAGTACCTGGACGGCCTTTCCTGGCTGGCCCGGGGCTATTTAAACGGCAACCAACCGGACCGCGCTGAAAGTTACGCGAAGCAGATAGAAGCCCAGGCTCGCCAGCAACTCTTGAAACGGCCGCTCGATGCCGAACCGCATCTTCCAAACGCGCTCGGAGCAGCCATAGAAGTCGAAGCGCAGGTGCTCGCCTCCCGCGGCCAACGCTCCCAGGCGATCGCGGTGCTTCGCCATAATCTGGCAGGTTATCGTGCTACTTCAATCCGTGCCCGCCTGCAAAAGAATCTCAATCTCCTCAGCCTCACCGGACAGCCTGCGCCTGCGCTAAACCTTGCCCAGTATCTGGGTCCAAAGCCAAATTCTCTGACTACGCTGAAAGGATCACCCGTGCTGCTCTTCTTCTGGGCTCACTGGTGCGCCGACTGTAAGTCCGAGGGTCCAATAATTACCCAGCTCCGCTCCGAATTCGGTCCGAAGGGATTGGCGGTCATGGCCCCCACTCAGCTTTATGGCTACGCCGCCCAGGGAGAGTCGGCCAATCCGGAAACCGAGCTTGCCTGGATCGACCGGGTCTGGCAGCACTTCTACCCTGGTTTAACGGGCATTCCGGTGCCCGTAAGCCAGCAAAATTTCAACAACTACGGTTGCAGCACCACGCCGACTCTCGTTCTGCTCGACCGCTTCGGCCGCGTCGCCCTTTATCACCCCGGAGTCTTGCCGTACGAAAGCCTCCGCGCCGCCATCGCAAAGACCCTCGCTAACTGAGAGTCGCTTCCTTCAAACTGAGAACTGAGAACCGGAAACTAGGCCAAGACCCCAGGATGCGGGGTTAACGGCCAAGAGTCAGCCGGCGGATATAGTCCCTTCGACAGCACCTCAGGGCGTCGCCCGCACACAAAACAGATATATAATTTTCCCCGATTTGTCATGGGTGCGATGATGGGCGCGCTGTTTCCAACCGTACGACCTTCTCCGGGCGTCTCTCTGCTCGGAATTGGGGGCGAACCCCGGCGTATCGAGCGCGTCCTGGCCACAGTTCGAATTGTGCTGGCAGTAAGCGCGCTCGTCGCCATCTACTATGATTCCACCCAACCCCGCCGCTATGCCGGCCTCGCTTATGCTCTGCTGCTGATGTATGTCGCCTATGCCGTCGGGGTTTACATTGCGATTCGCCGCCGCCCGGTCGTCTCCAGTCAGACATCTCTTGGCATACACGCCATTGACATCCTTTTCCCCAGCGTCATCAGCCTGTTTACCGAAGGTCCCAACAGTCCTTTCTTCCTGTTTTTTGGATTCGTGTTGCTGGCCGCAGCCTATCGCTGGGGGATGAACAAAACTCTGCTGACCGGCGCAGCCTGCATCGCGGTGCTGTTGGCGGAAGCGGCAGCGCTGCGTTCCAGCTCGATTTCAAACCTGTTTGCGGGGCAGTACGACCTGAATACGCTTATTATGCGCGCAGCCTATCTCGCGATATTCGCCTTCCTGATTGGCTATCTTGCGGAGCAGGAAAAGCGTCTTCGCGCGCAAGCTTTCGCATTGACCAGCGTCAGCAGCAAGGCTCGCTTCGAACTTGGTTTAAAGGGCACACTGCGATCGGTGCTGCACGAGATCGTGCAGCTGTTTCGCGCCCAGCAGGCGGTTCTGGCGTTCGAGGATGCCACTGGCGCTTTCTTGTGGAAGGCCGGACCAGAAAGCACGGCCGAAGGCTTGGTTCTGACCTGGCGTGCCCTGGACCCCTCTGAGCGAAGCCGCTACTTTTTCGCTCTGCCTGCCGATACCTTACGGCTATCTCGCACTCGCGGCGGTCGAAGCTACGACTTTGTTTCTGATGAAGACTCTCCGGTCGCTCGCCCCTCCGCCGTGCCCGCCAGCTTCTCTTCGGAGCATCCCTTTCGCATTGCTCTGGTGAACTCCTTTGCCATCGAACCGGCGGTTTCGGCGCGGCTCTTCTTATTCGAGCCACACCCCGGCCTTAGCCGCCGGGCCGAAGTGCGCTTCCTCCGCGATCTCATCCGCCATGTCGCGCCGGCGGTTTACAACATATATCTATTGCGCAGCTTGCGTTCACGAGCCGCAGCCGATGAGCGTGCCCGCGTGGCTCGCGACCTGCACGATGGCGTCATCCAGTCCCTGCACGCTATCGCATTTCGCCTCTACGCCTTGCGCATTCGTGCCTCGCGGCATACTCAGGATGTTCCCACCGAACTCCTCGATATTCAGCAGTTGGTGCAACGCGAGGTGTCCAACCTGCGGCAGCTGATTCAGCAGCTCAAACCGGTGGACTTCGATCCTAACCGCTTCGTCGAGTGGCTGAGCACCATTATCGATCAGTACCGTCAGGATACCGGTATCGGTGTGCGTTTCATCTCTGACGTTCGCGAGCTGGTGCTGCCGGTAGAAATTGCGCGCGAAGTAGCGCACATTGTTCGCGAAGCCTTGGTAAACGTTGCCCGCCATAGCGGCGCAGAGCACGTCGTCGTGCGGCTGAGTCCCGAAAAGCGCGCGTGGAAGCTCTCCATCGACGACGATGGAAAAGGTTTCCAGTTCGTTGGACGATTCTCCCTCGCCCAACTCGAAAACAACCGCCACGGACCGACCGTAATAAAAGAACGCGTAAAAGCCCTAGGCGGCGAACTCACTATCGACTCTCGCCCGGGCCGGGGCGCACGCCTCGAAATAATTTTCCCACAGGTGAAGACTGCCGCTCATGCATAACCACGATCACGACTGTATCCGTATTATCATCGCCGACGACCACACCATCTTTCGCGATGGCCTAAAGCGCCTGCTCGAGACCGAGCCGACTTTCCAGGTCGTGGGCGAAGCGGCTGACGGCAACCAGGCTGTCCAATTAGCTATCCAACTCAAGCCCGACGTCTTGCTGCTCGACGTGGCCATGCCCAGGGTTCCCGGCCTGGAAACTCTCCGAGAGCTCAACCGCAACCAAGTTAAGATCCGCACTCTGCTGCTCACCGCCAGCATTGAGCGCTCAGAAATTCTGCAAGCCTTGCAGCTCGGCGCCTGGGGCGTGGTGCTGAAAGAATCGCCCCCGGAGCTTCTGCTCAAGAGCATCAAGGCCATTCACGCCGGAGAATATTGGGTCGGACGCGATACCCTCTCCACCTGGGCCCGGACCACTCAAAGAGACTATGGGCTCACCCCGCGTGAGCTGGAAATTGTTGCCGAGATTCGCTCCGGAAAAAGTAACAAGGACATTGCACAGCACTTCTCGATCAGCGAAGACACCGTGAAGCGCCACCTCAGCAACGTCTTCGACAAGCTCGGCGTCTCCAGCCGCCTGGAACTAGCTATGTTCGCCACCACGCACAACCTGGGCTAGTGTGTGGCGCTCGCCCGCCAACAAACACGTGGGGACAGCCGCCCCCGGCTGTCCGGTCGAGCGCATCTCGACGGCCCCTACGGTTCAAGACCCTTCAGGAAGATGCGTACCATCTGGCGCGGACCTGCCCTGAGCGAAGTCGAATGGCGCCCTCGCCCGCAAGAAGTGTCCGTGTGGGTCGGACACTCTTGTCCGACCTTCTTTGATTTTCTTTCGACCAACAAAACCTAGATCCGATCCCTCTCTGCTCGAATCCAAATAGAAATAAACAAATGGAAATAAGAAAAGGAGACTCTTAAGCAACCCCGATTCGACGGCGCCAAAGTCGCTCCCGGCGGATACCACGCCCTGCTCGGCCTCGAAACTTATCTTCATCAATCCGGCCTCGAACTTCCTCTGCTTCACCTCATAAAGCTGCGTGCCTCGCAAATCAACGGCTGCGCTCACTGCATCGACATGCACTGGAAAGACCTGTGCGCCATCGGAGAAACCGAGCAGCGCCTCTACGGACTCGATGCCTGGCACGAGTCGCCATATTACTCCGACCGCGAACGCGCCGCTCTCGCCTGGACCGAAGCTGTCACCCGCATCACCGAGGGCCACGTCCCCGACCAGGTTTACGAAGAAGTCCGCCCCACTTCAGCGAAAAAGAATTAGCCGACCTGACTCTGGCCATCGCGACCATCAACGCCTGGAACCGCCTGGCCATCGCCTCGCGCGCCGAACCCGGCAAATATCAGCCCGCCAAAGTGCACGAAGTAAAGAGGACCGCTTGAAGTAGCGCGGGCATCCTCACCTTCATGACTGTCCCAAAGAACACGTAGGGACAGCCGCCCCCGGCTGTCCGGTCGAGCGAAGCTCGACGGCCCCAACACCGCGGTTTCAACTTGAGGAGGATGCGTAGCATGTGGCGCGGACCCACCCTGAGCGAAGTCGAATGGGGCCCTCGCCCGCGAGCACCGTCTATGTGAGTCGGATTCCTGTCCGACGTTTTAAGAATCGGGAATCTTCGGTCCTGGCCCTAGCGCGTATGATTGACATCTCTCGGACGCTAACTGTACAGTTTAAGCAATTGAAATGGAGAGTTTATGAACGATGGAATTGTCGTCACCGCGCTAGACGCACGGGCGAATTTCGGCAAGCTACTGCGTCGCGTCGAAGACGAGGGCCGGTCGCTTGTCATCGCGAAGCGTGGCCGCCCGCGGGCCGTACTGCTCAGCATTAGGGATTATGTGCGCCTAGCAGTTCCTGAGCCGGAAGTACTTCGCATCCTCGGACAGGAATCCAGGCAAAAGGGCACGAGCCGCTTGGGCGCCAGGGAAATCGATCAGATCATCAAGACAGCCCGAAAATCCAGGCGCTGATGATTCCCCTTCGCCTGGTGATTGACACCAATGTGGTCGTGTCCGCAGCACTCAAACCGGAGGGGCTGCAACGGACCGTGGTCTTGCTTGCTATGACTAAGCCCGCTCGTTGGTATGTTTCCGATGCCATTGTGTCCGAATACGCCATAGTTCTCGCCCGCCCTGAACTCAAGATCCGCAGGAGTCTTCGGCAACAATTCCTCCAGTTGATCAGGAACCATGCCTACAGCATCTCACCATCGCGCTTGGCTCAAATCACGGCCGATCCTGCCGACAACATCTTCGTTGAATGTGCGGATGCCGCTCGCGCAGACTACCTGGTCACAGGCAACCAACGCCATTTCCCGAAGTTCTGGAAGAACACAAAGATCATTACTTCAAGCGAATTTCTGAGTATGATAGCTCCCCATCTTAATCCCTGCCGTCGCATCTGGCCGACCAGGTCTATGACAAGAGCGTCAGCCTCACCGACGCACTCGACCAAACCGGATGCAACGAGCGCGGCGTGCAGTCGATGAGCTTCAATTGCACTTTCAATGTCGCGAACGGCACGCAGACGCTGCTCATCCGGCCCGACATCACCTTTTCCGGCAACAAAAAAGCCAACGTCGAGGTCAACACGGTGAGTGGACTACTGCGACCTGCTGAACCCACCGGTGAATCCGTAGAGCAGACCCCGCGCCTGCTGAGCCGCGACCAACATTTCGATCTGGTCCCCGGAACCCGGCTAATCGGTTGGTGACGAAAGGGCAAAATCCCACCCTAGCTGCAAGGAATACGCTAGGATGGTTACCCGAGTTTCGGAAACCCGTGAACGATTTACTAAAAAGCCCTTCACTTGCATTCTGGGTATAGAATGTCTCCCCGCAAAGGATATGGCTCCGCAGGAAATTGTCGAGGCTGGCAATACGTTCGTTACACGATTTTTTGTAGCGTTGCTGCTGGCGCACTTCGTGGTAATTGCCTCCACGTTCGACCCACCCCCAAAACTGCACGCGATAGTTGGCGATGCGAAAAGTCAGAGGTCCAAGGAGCGCATACTGCTGGCTCATACCCTCAAAGCGGATCAGCGGGCTCTTCGCGAGATCAGCCTTCTTGCCGCGGCCTTGCCTCAGCTTAAGCGTTCGGCCACCCACACAAAAAAGAGAGGCAATACGAAAAACCTGGAACAAGGGTTCGAGAGTAACATTAAAGGTCTCAGAGCCAAATTCGATAAAGATCAAAAAGATTACAACGAAGCTTCTCTCAAATTTGATCAAGCCTATTTGGAATTCGAAAAGGCCAAAGCTCCGCGACAGTTCGCGATCCCGGGCTTAACGACAATTGACTCACACGACATCCTGAAGTTGTATCCTGCAGCAATTTGCCTAGGGTTGCTTCGAATCCTGCTTTACAGGCGGCGCTTGATCGTTACGGGTCGGCCAAAGGAAGGCTGGCCCTTTTGGTCTGCCCCGATTACATACTCGTCTCGCGAACGATTGCCTCGGGTTGTCTTCGGCAATCTCGCGTGGTTCGCTCTCGTGAGTATTCTGTTCTTCGCCTATGCGGACGTCGCACGCCGAGAAGAGTTCTACCTGAACTCGCGCCTCTTCGTCGTCAATTTGGTCCTCTTTTCTTTGATCGTATGCTGGTACATCGTGGCTTTTTCGTGTTCTCTCGCGTCCGGTATCGGAGCATTGCGCAGAGGAGCTAGAGGAAGATGGCGCTCTCCAGAAGGGTCTTTTTTAAAAATATATTCGGAATCCTTCTGCCGGTCGCCGTCGCGTACTTCGTTTCCACACTATTTGGTCTCTACTATCGGGGCGGGCTCTGGAGACGTAAGTTAGCCCGCGATACGGCTAAGCGAAGACGAGTAAACAGAATACACAACCGTAAGTCCGTGAATGCCTTTTTCCTGAATCCACGCTCGGGAGTGGTTCACTGGCCAGGAACCTTTGACAAGCGACATCAACGTCCAAAGGGTCTTCCAGTTAGGCCCGTATCTGCCGAAGACCTCATCCAACAAGCGCAAAAGCAGAGCGATGCTGGAACCAAGAAAGAGTCATCCCACTTGCTTGCGAGCATCGCAAGCTTGGGAACTGGAGAAAACACCGACTACTCCCGAATATTCTCTAATGTTCAATTCCCGTATCGCTCCTTAGCGGAGGTTCTCTGTCTGGCGACCCCTGGCCTGATGGATACGTTGAAGGCGACTCGTAAGCGAACTCGTTGCCTCGCTGCAGAGTCAGCGACTCCTAAGCTGGCCACGACAGTGGGGGAGTCTCAGGCATGCTCCAACATGACGTTTCGATTTCCAGCACATAGAGAGCCTATCATCACGGAGTATGTTTGTCTCGCCTTGATAGACGTCAAGCCCAGCAATGGCACCCTGGAATTTTCAAACCTCGACCTCGCGATTCGAATACTTCAGAGATCTCTTCCTTTTCCGCTTGTCCTCGATGATGACTTCGCTGATCGCGACTTCGATTCATCAGGCTTTCTTTTCCCATCTGTAAAGTACTACCTTCGAAATTATTCGCTTTGCGCTAGACTAATTTCGGTATTTCACGCCGACAACCATGAGCAAGCCTTTGCGAAAATCTGCTCGGCACTACGCCGTCCCCAATTGGAATTCGGGCACGTCGATCCCGCAAAGTGGAAATGGCTAACCAACGAGCAAGAGTTCAAGAAGTGGCATAACAGAAGTATCAGTAAACGCTACATGCAGCGCTTAGCGACAAGAATTACTGCTGCTAAAGAAATTGTCATGGGCAACGGATCTTCTAGTGGGAAAGATACCTTCGGGAGAGGCCGGTTCGAATCCGACTCCGAAGCCCACCAACCGCACAAATGCATCCCGCTGCGCTTTCGTCATCTCTGGCGCCGTCGGCTCACAGAGTTGCGACATCAGTTTTCTTTTCTGCCTTCGCGAAAGCACTCTCTCTGGGGCAAACCTGTTGGACGATCAAAACTTCGCCGAGTGCGTAAACGCCTTCACCCACGAGACGAGGTATCATCCTTGCCGTAAATAACCTAACAGGGCTTAACTCACCCTCTTTGCGGGCGTGAGCGAAACGGGGCCTCCTGCCGAAATCCTGAGCGTTCTTGGCGAAGGATCTGCTTGCCCAAGTGCTATCCTTATGCTGGAAGGCAGAATGAGCACAGCAAAACAAGACGTCGAGCAGCTGCTGAACAAGCTCCCCGACGACTGCTCGGTCGAGGACATCCAATACCATCTCTATGTGCTCGGCAAGGTGCGTCGCGGCCTTGAGGACACTCGCGTCAATGGCACGCTATCGCAGCAAGAGGTGGAAACCCGCCTCAGCAAATGGCTCCCCGAGTAGCCTGGTCACGGCGCGCCTTCCAGGACCTCGAGGCCATTGCCAGTTACATCGCCCAGGATTCTCCCGCATACGCCAGCGTGGTGGTCAGAAGCATTGTCAACCAGACACAGACGCTTGCACGTTTCCCTCGCTCCGGCCGCAAGTCGGGAACCCGGCTCCTGTTTTTTCCCGATTGCTGGGCCTCGGGCTTGCACGCTATGATTTGTGCCCCGAGGAGGTCGCCATGTCTAGATTTGTTGCCGCAGCCCTATTCACCCTCTGTTTCATCGCCCCCGCCTTTGCCGCCAAGCAGTACTCATATTTTCGGGTGGGAAATCCGAATGACGTGACCACCACAACCACCGGCGGCGCCGTCCTCATGGGCGGCGGCACCGATGTCGATGCCGCTTTCCAATGGATGTGCGGTCGCAGTGGCAATGGCGATTTCCTCGTCATCCGCGCCACCGGCACCGACGCCTACAATCCTTATATTCAGCAGCTCTGCCCGAATGAGAATTCTGTCGCCACCCTCATCATTCCCAACCGCACCGCAGCCAGCGATCCTTTCGTTATCTCCACTATTCAGAATGCGGAAGCCTTGTGGATTGCCGGCGGCGACCAGTCTAATTACATCAATTTCTGGAAAGGCACCCCCGTCGAGGATGGTTTGAACGCGCTCATGGCGCGTAGCGTCCCCATCGGCGGGACCAGTGCCGGCATGAACGTGCTCACCGAGTTCGTCTATTCGGCTCTCGCCAGCCAAGGCGTGACTTCCAGCCAAGCGCTTGCCGACCCCTTCAACCGCTACATCACCCTCGATCGCGATTTTGTGAACATCGCCAACCTCGCCGGCATCATCGGCGATCCGCACTTCGTCACCCGCGATCGCATGGGACGCGATCTTGCCTTCATGTGCCGCATTTATCTCGACGGATGGTCGTCCGCTCCCCGCGACATCGCTATTGATGAGAAAACTGCGCTGCTGATCCTTCCGACCGGCAGCGCCACAGTTGTCGGCACAAGCACCGTGTATTTCATGCAAGCTCCCGGCGCCCCGCAGGTGTGCCAAGTCAAGACTCCGCTGACTTACGACAACATCAGCGTGTACCGGATCAATTCGGTCGGATCGTTTGACTTGGGCCGTTGGAGCGGCAAAGGCGGCATTTCGTACACTGTCTCCGCCGACGCCGGTCTTCTCAGCTCCACCCAAGCCGGCGGCTCAATCTACTAACTTCGTTGGGAAAGGCGTTGCGCGGTTTCATTGCGGATGTTCTCTATGCCCGCGCCGACTTACTTGGTATCAATCCTCAGATTTATGTTGACCGTCGGCCGCGTGTCGAACTGGCTCATCGTCTTGGTATCGCTCTTGTGGCCTTCGAACTGCGCGTAGACTTCGTAGTCGATACTCGGGGAAAGCGCGGGGAAGCGGTAGACTCCGTCCTGCCCTGCGATAAACGTTTTAACCGCACGCGTGCGAGTGTTCGAGAGATAAACGACCGCGCCCCCTAGCGGCGCTTCCTGCTTGTCGGTCACTCTTCCCGTCAGCAGCCGGCCCGAATCACCCTTGTCTTTGGCGTAGCAAGGGGCATAGCCAAGCACGCTTGCGGCTAGGCCGATGAGCGCAGCTAAAAGCACGATCCGATGCGTTCTCATGAGGTCCTCCCCGACTCCTCACGTCCCAGCACCCTATGAGAGTCTCTGTTTATTTTAGATGCAAACCGATATCCACGCGCTCATCGCCTTCAATGTGGACCTTGACCTCGTCGCCCGCGTGTAACTGCTTGCCATCTGGGAACTTATAGCCTTTCAAATCGGCCCATACAAGGTAATCAGCCCTGCCCGCAGGTAACCGCTGCGCAAACTCTCCGTTATGGTCGGAATACAACTCCCACTGAGCTTTGTTCTTGTCGGCGCGGCGAATTTTTACCTTCACGCCGTACAAAGGCCGATTGTCCGGTGTCCAGACTGTTCCGAAAACTAATGCGTACGGTTTGGGTTTGTCGCGCTTGCCTTCAGCAGCAGCCGCCTCCCGTCCCGACAAACACAACGCGAAAAGTAAGAATCCTGGGAGAACCACGCCAAAAACGCGGCGGAAGGTCAAAAACTGAAGGGGACGAGAGCTCGCGTGGAGCCTAGGAGAAGTCACCGTCCTCAGCTTCCTCTTCCTCTTCTTCTTCCTCGTACGCCTCCTCCACTGGCTTCAACTCAATCGGGTTGATTGTGATGACCTCGAAGTCGCTGCCGCACTCCGGACAGGAAACGACCTCGCCCTCATCAATATCATCTTCTTCGATGTCGAGATCGTTTTCGCATTCTGGACAAAAAACCATGATTGCCTCCGGGTGGTTAGGACGTCACCTGTTAATATTTAGTTTCTCCACGGCCAGAGGTCAAGTGGCCGGGAGCTTGCGATCTCTGCCTGTCCTGTATCGTCCTGTGGACTAACATGCCTCACTCTAGAATCCGCGTAAAATTGCTTCTCCCTTTTGCTATTTCTGCCGCTATTCCCCTGGGCCTCGGTGCTCAAGAGAGGGAGTTCCCGCTACCCAAGTTGCCCGCCGATCCGAAAATAACTGCCGCTTTGAAGGAAATTTCGCCGCACCAGATTCAGGCGACCATAGAGAAACTGGTGAGCTTTGGGACGCGGCTAACGCTTTCTGCGCAGGATCCTTCTTCCATCGCGGCTGGCCACGGCATCGGCGCAGCACGTGAGTGGATTAAGAGCGAATTCGAACGCTACTCGCGTGATTGCGGAGGATGCCTCGAAGTAAGAACCGACACTTTCACTCAGGCACCCGCAGATCGGATTCCCAAGCCCACAGAGATTACGAACGTCTACGCACTCCTGAAAGGTACCGATCCGGAGAACGCGAAGCGAGTCGTCCTGGTCACAGGCCACTACGACTCCCGTAATAGCGACACTTTGGATACGACCGGAGCCGCTCCTGGAGCCAATGACGATGCCAGCGGCACGGCTGTGAGCCTGGAGTGCGCCCGCGTTCTGAGCAAGCTGAAGTTTCCAGCAACGATTATCTTCCTAACCGTTGCAGGCGAGGAGCAGGGGCTGAACGGCAGCCATCATTTCGCCTCAATGGCCGATCAAAAACGCGATGAGTGGCAGATCGAAGCGGTTCTGAACAATGACATCGTAGGCGGCGACAAGAGCCCACAACAGGATCCGCGTACCGTGCGGGTGTTCTCAGAAGGAATACCTTCCGCTCTGGTTGATCCCTATCGTCCTCCTGCATCAACCGTCTTAGAAGACGAGATCGTGCGCAGGGAATTGCGCACACTGCGTGCTCTCGCGGGGGAAAACGACTCTCCGTCGCGGCAGTTGGCTCGCTACATAGCCGAAGTCGCTCGAAGCTATTCGGGCGATGTATCTCCGCTGCTCATCTTCCGTCCTGATCGTTACTTGCGCGGTGGCGACCAGAGATCCTTTAATGAATACGGCTTCGCAGGGATCCGGTTTACCGAGTACCGCGAAGATTACCACCACCAGCATCAGAACGTGCGCACCGAAAACGGCATCGAATACGGCGATTTGGCCAAGTTCGTCAATTTCGATTATGTGGCCAACGTGGCGCGTTTGAATGCTGCGACGCTGGCAGCGCTGGCGTCAGCGCCCGGGCCGCCAACGAGTGTTCACTTGTTAACCAAAGAACTCGAGAACGACTCGACGTTGACCTGGGATAAATCGCCTCGCGCTTCAGGATACGAGGTGCTATGGCGGGCAACTGCGAGTCCAGATTGGGAACACGCAAAAGATGTGGGCAATGTAACGCGCGCCACACTCCCAATCTCGAAGGATAATGTAGTTTTCGCAGTTCGTGCGATTGATGCGGAAGGCCATCGGAGCCTACCAGTCGTGCCCACGCCAGAAAGATGAGACGTAAGCTGATAGGATTACGTCATAGAGGATCTTGCTGACTACTGAGAACTAAGGACTAAACACTGCTTCATGTATCGTGGGCGCACACTAACGCTAAGCTTTCCCCCGTTCACCTTTTGGGTGAAGCGCATCATCATCGCCAGCGTCGTTATCTTTTTTCTGCAAGTCCTGCTTGGCGCCGTCACGCCACTCGGCAAAGGTTATTTTGAGCTTTATGCCGGCTTGGTACCCGCTCTGGTAGTCCATTACGGAATGGTTTGGCAGCTTCTGACATATTCCTTTCTCCACGGCAGCGTTGGGCATGTCCTGATCAATATGCTGATGCTGTGGATGTTTGGCGCGCAGGAAGAACAAGACTGGGGACCGAAGCGCTTTATCGAATTCTATTTATTCTGCATTGCAGGAGCGGCCCTGGTCACGATTGCCGTCGCCTATTCGCCGCTGCCCGGCGTCACACCTGCTACGACTACGATGGGAGCTTCTGGAGGCGTCTATGGCATCCTGATGGCGTTCGGCATGCTTTACGGCGACATGATGAAAGCCAAGTATATGGTGGCCATCATGATTTTTCTCGTGATCATTGCGACGTTCCAGCCTGCGCAGGGCGGCATAGCGAACTTCGCCCATCTTGGAGGCTTGCTCTTCGGGTTTCTGTACATCAAATTTCTGCCAAAAGGCGGCCTGACCTTCGGGGCATCAGAGAAGTACTTTAGCCTGCGCAACGCCTTCTACCGCTGGAAGCGCCGCCGCGCCGCCAGAAAATTCGAAGTCTACATGCGCGAACACAACCGCACTGTGGAGTTTGACGAGCACGGAAACTACATTCCTCCCGATGAGATGAATAAGAAGAATGGCGGCTCCAAATCCGGTTGGGTAAATTAGCTCGATTCACGTAGGACAGCCGCCGACCACGATTCACGTAGGGACAACCGCCGACCACGATTCGCGTGGGGACAGCCGCCCTCGGCTGTCCAGGCCGAGCGAAGCTCGGCGGATCGTCACACGAAGAATGTCTGAAACTCCTCCAGCACTCTGCCGGCCAAGTCCTCATTCCTCGACTTGCCCTTGAATCCCAACTCATGCCCAACATCATTCACAGGCAACAACTTTGTTTTCGCTGGAATCAAGTTCAAGGCAGATTGCATTTCTTCGATCGATCCAAACGGATCCCGCGTGCCATGCACGAACAATGCCGCCGTCCTGAGACTTGGCAAATGCTGGATGCGCGGACGCTCCGGCCGACTGGGCGCATGCAAGGGATATGAGGTTAAGAGCAGGCCATCGACCAGCTCGCTTTCGTCGGCGCACAGCATGGTGGCCTGCCGTCCACCATAAGATTGCCCGCCCAAAAAAATTCTTCCATGGGCGATCTCACGCATAGCCGCGACCGCGTTTTTCAACCCCGCGCGGTCACGCTCGGCATCGCCCGGCCGCGGAGGGCCATACGGTCTCGTCTGGCGGTAAGGCAAGTCGCAGCGCAAAACCGTGAAACCCGCGCCCGCAAAGGCTTCTGCGAGAGCGATCAACAACGCAGACTTTGAATTCGAGCCCGCGCCGTGAGTCATGATCAGCGCGTCTGCCGCAGGATCAGCAGCACGCTGAAGAAATCCGCTGACTGGCGGATCCAGCGATTTATCTTGAAAAAATTCTGCGGCCATATTCACGCCGGATTATCTCAGATTTACTTCCTCCAGCTTTTCGTAAACCTTGATCACTCGAATCTCATTCCCCAGCTTCGCCCAGCAGCGCAAAACATCCGGATCCTCATGTGCCGCATGCCGCGTGGCTTCTGACGCCCACCAGCGAAACAACACGTATTGCCCTTTGCCATCGCCATAGAGTGCGTCCCGACTGTAGCCGCGCTCGATGAGCACCCCGACCAAATCGCGCATAGTTGCTAGAGAGGCTTCCTCCTGGCCCGCGACAGGCTCATAGATTGCAACGGAAAGTATTTCCTGAGCCATTGGTTTAGCCCTTCGCCCTGCGCCTTTTCTGTGAGGCCTTGCGTTCTTCTTCGGCGGTGACAACGTGCAAGCGCATAAAATTTGTCGACCCCGAGGCCATTTGCGTTCCCGCAACCACGCCCAGCACATTCCCGCTTTTCACAATCCCGCTACGCAACAACTCCCGCTCGGCGGCTAAGAGCATCTGCTCGGCGGTAAGCGAATACCCTCTCCGCAACGGATGCACACCCCATAATAAATTCATGCGATTACATACCGCAGACGCATGACTGAAAGCGTAAATCTCAGTCGCCGGCCGGTACTTCGAAATCAGACGCGCAGTATTCCCCGACTCGGTGAACACGGCGATTGCCGCCATATGCAGGTCTTCCGCCGCATGAGCCACCGATTCGCAAATTGCTTCGGCGATCGAAAGGCGACGCTGCTGACGACGGCGAGGCTGGGTAAATTCAGCCATGTTGCTCTCCGCCTCAAGCACAATCTTGGCCATCATGGCCACCGCTTCTCGCGGATAAAGCCCGCTGGCGGTTTCGGCGGAAAGCATTACCGCATCTGTGCCGTCGAATATCGCATTCGCCACATCGCTGGCCTCAGCCCGTGTGGGGCGCGGGTTCTCGATCATAGATTCCAGCATTTGCGTAGCAATAATCACGGGCTTGCGCCAATCTGATGACCGGCGGATCACATACTTCTGAATTACCGGAACTTTTTCAGGGGGCATCTCCACGCCTAGATCCCCTCTCGCCACCATCACGCCGTCGGCTGCCTCGAAGATTTCTTCCAATTGCATCAGCGCCTGCGGCTTCTCTAATTTTGCGATCACCGGAACATCACTCCGTTGACCCGCTATGATTTGCTTCGCCATGCGCACATCGGCGGCAGAGCGGACAAACGAAAGCGCGATCATGTCCACCCCGTGCTTAAGCCCGAACTCCAGGTCTTTCCGGTCCTTATCTGTGAGCGCTGGAATCGACAACGCCACGCCGGGCAAATTGATTCCCTGATGCTCGGCAAGCACTCCACCGTTGATCACTTCACACTCCACATCGTCACCGCGAATCCGTGTAACGCTAAGTTCGATCAGCCCGTCAGATAGCAGAATTCGCGCCCCAGGCTTCACCTCGCGCGCCAGACGCTCGAGAGTAGTTGAGATCAGAGTTGCGGTGCCAGCAATTTCACGCGGAGTAATGGTTATTCGCGAGCCGGTTTTCAGCGTGACCGGCTCGTGCCCTTTCAGGCTTCCAGTGCGGATCTTGGGACCTTGCAAATCCTGAAGAATGCAGATGGACCTCCGCTCAAGCCTGGCCACCCGGCGCAGGCGCGCAATGTTGCGCGCGTGTTCGGCGTGTGTCCCATGAGAAAAATTCAGCCGGGCGACGTCCATCCCCAGCCGCATCAACTCGCGAAGCATGGCTTCGCTATTGCAGGCAGGACCTATGGTGCAAATGATTTTGGCGCGGCGCACTGATGTTCGGATAGAACTGGAAGATAGATCGGCAGGAGTTGGGTCCAACTTGCTTCGCTTCAAGCTGTCGTTAACTCGGATACATGCTATGACGAACGAGCAATATTATCGTGCCCGTTCGCTGCTGCCATTTGTCAGTTTGCGATTGGCCATCGCAACCAGTTCCTGACCCAGTCGCGAACGGGGAAAGATCATGGCGTTAAATTCCGCTCCCACTAGAATGATCAGCGAAATCATGTACATCCACACCAGCAGCGCAATGCCCACGCCCAGCGATCCGTAAATAATGCTGTAGTCGGCGTAGCGCTGCAGATACCAGCCAAACAAAGCGGTCGCCGCGAACCAAACCGCGGTGGCCAGAGTCGCCCCGGGGAGAACACTGTGCCAGGGCTGCGTACGCGGCACCGCATTGTGATAAATCAGGGCGATTACAGCGACGCTGGTCATCCCAGCAATCAGCCAGCGGATCACCGTCCACATAAAGAGAATGAGGTAACTGTACTCATGATTCAGATGAAATATTATGCGCGCTTCAATGCGGCTCCCGAACGCGACTAGCACAGTGGCGAACATCAACGGAATTCCGGCGAGGATTACCAGCGAAAATGCTATGAGGCGCTCTTTTAACAGCCCCCAGATTTTCGGGAGCTCATAAGACCGGCGGAAACCTTCCATCCAGGAAATCATTACGCCGGAAGCGGTCCACAGAGTGATCAGTGAAGCCGTAACCAGCAACCCCTCGGGCCGCTGCGCCGTGCCTTTCAAATAGGCGAGAGCCGTGCCGCTGCCCGCGGGAAGAATTCGTCCGACCGCATAGGAAATCTCGCGAAGATATGCCTCAGTTCTGCGCGAGGTAGCGAGCACCGAACCAACCACCAGAAGAAGCGGGAAAAAAGTCAGGATGGAAGAGTAAGCGGAAGCTTTGGCAATGGCAAAGGCGTCATGCTGAAACGCCCGCCAGAACGCAAGCCGCAACAAGCGCATGAAACGCAACACAAGTGCGGCCACAGTCTCCGGAGAGGGTACTGGCTGCAACTCAGAAATGTGGTTGCGTTCTTGATCTGGCAATCGTTTGGCGTTGGCGTGCATGGGGAACTAAGACGCTAAAGCAAAAACTAAAAGGGCGGATCGCTCCGCCCTTTCGCCTTGCTGGGTCACTCCGCTGTCAGTTCCTCGGTCTCGCCCTCGTGACGCATCAGCTCGAGCGCGCGCTCGGCCTCCTCGTAAGCGGCAGAGACCTCCTCTTGCACCTTGGCGGCAGCCTCTTCCATCTCTGGCGAGAGGCGTACGTTCCGGTAGTACTCCATGCCGGTGCCGGCAGGGATCAGGCGTCCCACAATGACGTTCTCCTTCAAGCCGCGCAGGTGGTCGACCTTACCTTGAATGGAGGCTTCGGTGAGAACCCGCGTGGTCTCCTGGAATGACGCCGCGGAAATAAACGAGTCCGTCGAGAGCGAGGCTTTGGTGATGCCCAGCAGCAGCGGCCGGCCGGTTGCCGGACGCCCGCCTTCTTTAATGACTCGATCATTCTCCTCGGCGAATGCGAACTTATCCACCTGTTCTTCCAGGAGGAATTTCGTATCGCCGACGTCTTCCACCTTGCGCCAGCGCATCATCTGGCGAACGATCACCTCGATGTGCTTGTCGCTGATGTTCACGCCCTGCAGGCGGTAGACTTCCTGGATTTCGTTCACCAGATAAGCCTGCAGCTCTTTCTCGCCGAGAACCGCCAGGATGTCGTGCGGGTTGAGCGGGCCGTCCATGAGCGGTTCTCCCGCCTTCACGCGTTCGCCCTCCTGCACGTTGATGTGAACGCCGCGCGGCACCGAGTATTCCTTCTCTGTGCCGTTATCGGCTAACACGTAGAGTTTGCGCTGGCCTTTCGCCACCTCGCCGAACTTGACCGTGCCGTCGATCTCACTGATGACCGCGGTCTCATGCGGCTTGCGCGCCTCGAACAGCTCGACCACGCGCGGCAGACCTCCCGTAATGTCTTTCGTCTTGGTGGTCTCGCGCGGAATCTTGGCCAGCACGTCGCCCGGATAAACCGTATCGCCGTCCTGCACCATCAGGTGAGCTCGCGAGGGCATGAGGTAGCGTTTGCTGCTCTTGCTTTTGATCACGATCGCTGGCTGACGCTTCTCGTCGGGAGAATCGCCAACCACATGCCGCGACAATCCGGTAACTTCGTCGACTTCCTCGTGCAACGTGACCCCTTCCTGCAGGTCTTTGAACTGCACGGTTCCGCCGATTTCAGTCAGGATAGCAAAGGTGTAAGGAT
This sequence comes from Acidobacteriota bacterium, assembly GCA_003225455.1. Taxonomy (GTDB): domain Bacteria; phylum Acidobacteriota; class Terriglobia; order Terriglobales; family Acidobacteriaceae; genus QIAB01. The sequence continues at coordinate 1,456 of QIAB01000016.1, read as the reverse complement.
CCCACTCGACCATCACTTGCCCGAGCTGAACCTGATCGCCCTCGTTGACCTTGAGCTTTGCGCCGTACACCACCGTATAGCGTTCGCGCTCACGGCCCTTTTCGTCGACTATGGCGATTGAACCCTGGCGGTTCATGACCACCAGATCGCCAGTCTTGGACTTCACTGTCTGCACATTGATGAATCGGACCGTGCCGGTGTTTTTCGCATCCAGCCGCGACTGCTCGGAGACTCGCGATGCCGTACCACCGATGTGGAAGGTACGCATGGTGAGCTGCGTTCCAGGTTCACCGATGGACTGCGCCGCAATCACGCCAGTAGCTTCGCCCAGTTCAACCAGACGGCCCGAAGCCAGATTGCGTCCATAGCACATCACACAAACGCCTCGTTTTGACTCACAGGTCAGCACCGAGCGAATCTTCACCCGTTCAATGCCGGCAGCCTGAATGGAGCTGGCTAGCTCTTCGGTAATCTCCTGGTTCAGGTCTACGATGACATTTCCGTCATAGTCCTTGAGTTTTTCGAGCGAGACGCGGCCCACAATGCGGTCACGCAATGGCTCGATGATCTCGCCAGCTTCAACGATACCGGAGACATAGATGCCATCTACCGTGCCACAATCGTATTCACTGATGATGACGTCCTGAGCCACGTCAACCAAACGGCGCGTGAGATAGCCGGAGTCGGCGGTCTTAAGCGCCGTATCAGCCAGACCTTTGCGCGCGCCGTGCGTCGAGATGAAGTACTCCAACACGGTCAATCCTTCGCGGAAGTTGGCCGTAATCGGGGACTCGATGATCTCGCCCGAAGGCTTGGCCATCAGCCCACGCATGCCGGAGAGCTGGCGAATCTGCTGCTTCGATCCGCGAGCGCCGGAATCCGCCATGACGTAAATCGGATTGATGACGCCTTCTTTGTCGTGCTTCTGCATATCGCCGAACATCTCGTCAGCGACCTTTTCCGTAATCGCCGACCAGATTTCGATGACTTTGTTATAGCGCTCGCCGTTGGTGATCGCGCCGTCGAGATACTGCTGCTGGACGCTAACCGCCTGCTTCTCGGCGTCGCGGACAAGGACTTTCTTGTTGTCGGGAATGACCATGTCATCGATGCCGATGGAGAGTCCGGCCCTCGTCGCATACCGGAACCCGAGATCTTTAACTTCATCGAGCATCTTGACCGTAGTCTCCAGCCCGAACCGCAGGTAGCAATAGTTCACCAATTGCCCAATGCCCTTCTTCTTAAGCAAGCCATTGATGTACGGCATGGCCTCGCTGCCACCCGGCACAGCCTTTGGCAAATGATCGTTCAAAATGGCGCGGCCAACAGTCGTGTTCAGGTAGCTGCGGTCATAGTTCACCGGATCGGTGTGGATGATCTCCTGATCATCGTACGCGGTAGTCAGATCGATCACCTCGCCCGTGTAGCGCAGGCGAATCGTGTAGCGCAGGCGAAT
>QIAB01000130.1:12013-14392 GCA_003225455.1 Acidobacteriota bacterium | reverse complement strand
CGTCGCGCAGAAGATTGGCGCTGATCTGCGCCACCCAAAAGACTTGGGCTTTTGCCGCGATGATGTCACGCAGCAGTGACTTGGTGCGCTTTATATTGATCGCAAAGTTGTCGTCGATGAAGAAAACCGCAATCTGGCCTTGTTCTTTGCGGGCGCGGGCTTTCAGCAGGAGCAGTTCATTGACCACGCTTTCATTCGTGCGGAAGCGAATGGAGTCGCCAAAGAATCCGGTGACCGTGCAGAACTCGCAGCCGTAAGGACAGCCTCGTCCCGATTCAACCGGCACGATGCGAAATGTTCCCCAGCCTTCCCGGAAATTCTTGAGCAAGGGGTGCATCAGTTTGGGGACGAGATTGAACTGGCGGAGATCAAGCTTGTCCCATGGAATCGCGGGATAGGGATGCAGGGAAGGCTTGCGCTCCTTGCCCGTACCATCAACGGGGGCGTAGATTTCCTTTAGTTCACCGCGAACAGCATCTTCCACGATTTGCGGCCAGGTCTCATCGGCTTCTCCCAAGGCAACGGCATCGGCATGGCGCGGCCCACCATCGCGGCCGAGAGCTTCATCGGCCTCTTCGGTCACGTGCGGCCCTCCCATGACCACGCGAACTCCCGTCGCCCGAATAGCGTCAGCCATGCGATACGCCCTGGCGACCATCCTGGTCATCGCACCGATACCCACCAGCCCGATGTTCTGCTCGCGGACGAATTGTGCAATTTGGGTTTCGTCCATAGGTTGGGCATTGCCATCGATCAGCAAAACTTCATGCCCGGGAGGAGTGAGCGCCTGGAGCAAGAACATCCAGAGGTGGGGCATGAAGTTGCGGGTGACGCCGTTGTCAGGGTTGTAAAGCAGAATTCGCATGACACTCCTTTGAAACACTCGTTTGCCACGCTGAGTCCGTCACAACGATCCCGGAGGGTCAGGCATCTCAGATGTGTTTTGCGGACGAAATGTTGGGTCTCGTATGACAGTTTCTCGCTATACATAACCCCGTCAACGTGGGTGGTGTCAACTTATTGTTGGCGTAGTATCGCCATTACACCAGTAACACGCTCAATGTGGCTCGTTTAGCTGGTCCCAGCCAGTCGATTATGGCAAGAACCAGCGGGAATACTTAGACGGCCTGCTTGATGAGTGCTATTTAATTACTCCTCGCTCGGACTCTTCAACGAACCGAATCAGCATGTCAATATCTTCACTTCGATCCGCTTCTGATTTGAGCTTCTCCAGAGCCTGCGAGGTGTTGAGCTTCGAGGCAAGCAGGACCTTAAATGCATGGTGAATCTTGCGAATTCGCTCTTTGCTGAAGCCTCTGCGCTCTAGCCCTATAGCGTTCAGTCCGTATGCATGACTGTCGCGGGCGGCAGCAGTTTTCGAAAATGGGAGAACGTCTCTTGTGATGGTGGTTCCTCCGCCAATAAATGAATGAGCGCCAATGCGCACAAAGTGGTGCACCGGGCAGAGAGCGCCGACCGTGGCCCATTCCTCGACGATCACATGACCACCAAGCGTAGCTGCGTTGGCCAGGATCACGTGATCTCTGATGACGCAATCGTGTGCGATATGAGCGTAAGCCATGACCAAAACGTGGCTGCCCACACGAGTCAGCCCGCCACCCTTCACGGTGCCACGATTGATGGTGGCAAATTCGCGGATCACATTGTGATCGCCGATTTCGAGGAGAGTTGGTTCGCCCGCATAGCTGATGTCCTGCGGAGCCATGCCGACTGAGCAAAATGGAAAAAATTGATTGTGTGAGCCAATCCTGCTTGGGCCTTCGATCACAACGTGCGAAATGAGCTGGCACTGCTCCGCCAATTCGACGTTTCCGCCAATCCTGCAATATGGCCCGACAGTGCACGCGGGATGCACCTTTGCGCTCGGATCAATGATGGCTGTCGAATGGATGCTTGCGGAGCGTGTCATTTCTGGCGTGAGTGCTTGAATCATCCGCATAGTGCCATCGCCACACGAACGGGCATAGCCCCGTCGCCACGTGAACAGGGCTTGTCCGCAAGGTCGGCTCAGGACCCGTCGGTCCCGCCGGAGTCGCCGGAACTGTCTCCCGCGTTCGACACGCCGCGAGAGCGTTGAATAAGCTGGCAGGTTACCGTGGCCTGGGCTACACGCTTATCGCCGACAAAGGCAATTCCTTCCATGCGAACCGCGTTTCCCCGCCAGGTTTTCACATCAACTTCTATGCGGAGCTGATCCCCGGGCAGGACGGGCCGTCGAAAACGGGCCCGCTCGATACCGGTAAATACCATCAGCTTTTGATCACGATCCTCTACTTCCGTCAGTAACAGGGCCCCGCCGGCCTGAGCAATGGCTTCAACGATCAGCACTCCGGGCATGATCGGCAGGCCAGGAAAATG
>QIAB01000130.1:0-12000 GCA_003225455.1 Acidobacteriota bacterium | reverse complement strand
CATCGATGCTGACGTTCTTGATGGCGACAATACGCTCTTTGTGTTTGAGATCGATCACGCGATCGATCATCAAAAACGGGAAACGATGGGGCAGAATGCGGCAAATTTCGTTGATATCCAGTGTGGTTTTAACCGGCGTTGGAGCGTCGATCTCAGGGTGAGCAGTGTCGGTCATTCGGTTCTTATCCGGCGCAACGATTATACTGTACCGCTCGCGCAGGCACTGTTCGTTGCCGATTCCGGAAAGGATTCATGGCTAGAAAATCGCAGCTTACAAAACCACGCGCCATGGCTGATCCAAACAGCGGGATATCCAACCGCTTGCAGTATTTCGTCGAGCGGGGGAATGAAATTACCGAGACCATCCGCCAGTTGGTGGAAATCGAATCTCCCAGCGACAACAAGCAGGCCGTCGACCGTTTGGGTTCTATGCTTGCCGGGAGGTTTGAAAGCCTCGGTGGACATGCAAAGTTCCATCGCGCGCAGGATTTCGGAGATCACTTGCAGGTGGATTTCGAGGGACAAAAGCGGGGAAAGCCCATCCTGCTGCTTGGACACCTTGATACGGTTTATCCGCTAGGCACATTGGCGGAAATGCCTTGCCGAGCGTCAAACGGACGATTGTACGGGCCGGGGACTTTCGATATGAAGTGCGGCATCGCGCTGATGCTGCATGCCATTGCTGCACTCCGGAGCTGGCACAACGATGCAATGCCGCGGCCAGTTACCGTCTTGCTCGTATCGGATGAAGAGGTGGGAAGCAGTTCTTCGCGTCGGATTACGGAAAGCGTTGCGAAAAATTGCGCAGAAGTTCTGGTGCTTGAACCCTCATACGGCTTGAAGGGGGCGGTGAAGACAGCACGCAAAGGAGTTGGAGAATATACAGTCAAGATCACCGGGAAAGCAGCGCACGCCGGTCTGGATCCTGAAAAAGGCCAGAGCGCCATCGTTGAACTGGCGAAACAGATTCTTCAAATTTCCAAGTTTGTGGATTTAAAGCGGGGAGTAACACTGAGTGTCGGAGTCGTGCATGGAGGGACGCGAACCAATGTCATTCCGGCGGAAGGGCAGGCCTTTGTGGACGTGCGAGTGGCGCGGATGAAAGATGCCCCTTTTATCGACCGCAAACTGCGGTCTCTCAAGCCGTTCAATCGAAACTGCAAGTTAGAGATCACAGGCGCGGTGAACCGTCCGCCGTTAGAACGCAGCGAGGGTGTAGTGGCGCTGTATAAGAAGGCATCCGGCATAGCCAAGCAGCTTGGCTTTAAGCTCGAAGAAGCGGCGGTCGGCGGCGGCTCGGATGGAAATTTCACGGCGGCGCTTGGCATTCCGACGCTCGACGGTCTGGGTGGAGTCGGCGAGGGAGCGCACGCAAAGCATGAATCAATCATTATCGCTCAACTTCCGAAACGTGCCGCGCTTCTCGCTGCATTGATAGAAATGGTCTAGGCCGTCCGCAAAGGACATAGGAAGGAAATAACTACCGAGCGTGTCATCAATAGTGCCAAGCCAGACGCGTAGATTTTGCCTACCGCTTCTTCCAGTTCGATCTACAAGGGGTTCCTAAGAGCTTCGCTTTCAGCGATTGGCACTGTAGGAAATGCACCGCTCTCGCGGAGGCGATTGGCCGTGAATTTGCTGCTGTATCAATGTACGTCTGTTCCTCACCAGAAGTGGAGGCACGATGACGGACCTCACGCAAAGCCCTCAACTGCTCAGGTTGTGCAAACTTGCCTCGAAAGAACACGATCCGAAAAAGCTGGTGTGCCTTATTCTCAAGATCAATCAAAGACTAGACGAACTCATGCGGGAGCCTGATGAACTTTCTGTTCCTGAAGCTGCAGATTGATCACAGAATCGCACACCGTCCCTGACGGCAACTGTGCGGTGCGCTCAACCTGGACGGAAGTATGCTTGATCGCTCGGTATTTTTGACGGGATGGGAGATAGAGCGCTCTCAAATGACACGCTTTTGTCGATTTCATGTTTGAGCTGGCGCCGCTGCTGTGCTCATGGTCGTTAACGCCACCTGACGCTTGCAAGGGGAACGTCATGACGGGAACATGGCTTGCGACACACATGAGTAGCGATTGAAAGATGCCGAATCGTTTCAACATCCTCGGCCGGCGCGCAACTCAGCAGCGGTCGTGCTCTCGATCTACGGCGTCCTTCGGCCACAACCGGGGCTCCGTACGATTTTGCGCTCCCCCCGATGGCAATCCCCGTCAGTTGGATGTGATGGCTTTCCTCCAGACTACCAAGAGGGTGATGGATTTTACCGACATCTGGGAGTTCGTTCGTGCCGATGAGAACGATGAACATCTGAGACGCCCTCGCTACGCGGAATACGGTAACGAGGTGACAATTCTTAAGTTACTAACTGGCGAAATCAGGGATAGCACAAGTTTGCGCCATTTCTTCGCCTCCGATTCGTTGCTCCCTCAATTCCTCATATGCTTATTTTGCAGATCATGGATAGCCCTTAGCAGAGCTGGAGTGAAATCGTGGCTTACCTGTTGCCTTGTTTCTGAATCTAAACGTCGCTTGGGGCTGCACCCGAATAAGCATGAAAGGTAAGTTGCTGAAAGCGTTAGTCCTATCATGGATGTTCGCCGTATTGTTCCCTCCAGCATCCGCCCAACCCGATCCTCGCGCAGACATGTTTTTCGGTTACTCATATGGAAGTCTAGATCTTGGCAGCGGAAGCCGCTCTAACTTCCACGGTTATGAGTTTTCAGAGGACCACAACGTCAAGCCCTGGCTATCCATTGCAGTCAAGGAGGCTGGCTATTTCGGGTCGGCGCAGGTTCCTTTCTGCTATTCAGGGGGAAGCCAGTCGTGTGTGTTGACCGGCTCAAGTGGTTCGGCACACCTCTGGACCATTATGGGCGGCCTCCAGACGCATCTTGTCCGCGGACGGTTCACGCCGTTTGCGCGCGCTCTCTACGGAGTGGCTTTCCTGCAAGCGTGTCCCGGCCTGGGATGCAAAGCGAAAGCTGGATGGACACAACACTACTCGGTTGGCGGTTCGAAGGGGCTTCCTTCAAACGCATCTGTTCGGCCGCGCCCAAGATGATTTTCGAGTATCCACCGGACCGGTGATTTTCTTTTATCGCAGGCCTTGAGCCTATCAATTTGTTGTAATCAAGGCCTGATAGCAACAGTTGGTTATGGTCGGTACACCAGCAACTCGAACGTCATGGAATACGGCTTGGAACTCCGCTTTGAGTCGGCATTCGGGTTCCGCGTGTTCGCGGCTGCCGTTCTGCTCTGTTTTTTTTGGCACCTTCCAGCCAAAGCAGAATGGCTGAGGGAATTGACGTTCCGGTTACCAAACCGTTGCCCATGAAGAATAAGCGAATCGCCGGCGTCGAGGTGCCTCACATGGTAGTGCGCAACCGCATACACGTTAAACCCGACGAACAAGGGGAGTAGCGGCTGAATAAGTTGGTGGCTAAGAGTTAAAGGCTAAGAGCTAAAAGGCTAAGGGCTATTTATCTTCCCGCGCTTGCGGCCATCTTCTTTACCATGGCCAGGACGAGCTTGCGGTCGCTGTCATTCAAGCTCACGGCATAGCGGCGGATTTGGCTGAGGAAGCGGACTTCGTCATCCGAGAGTTGCGGCAAGCCTTTCGAGCCGTTGGCGTGGCCGGACTCAGAGAAGAACTGCGACAGCGGAAGCTCCATGGCGCCAGCGATTTTGGCCAGCGTGTCGAGGGAAGGGATGGTGTGTCCGTTCTCCACCCGCGAAAGGTAGCAGCGCAGCAGGCCGGTGCGCTTTTCGATATCGCCCTGGGACATGCCTTTTTGCAGCCGGTAACTTCGGATGGTCTCGCCGATATTCATAGAGAATGCAGCCAAGGGACGCTCCTGAGGATGGCTGCATAGTAACCAGAGTAGTACCGTCTGGCAAGTAGAATTTCACTGCACAAAAAGTGGGCAGTGGCGTCTCCGGTATCGGCCGGTGGCACGACATAAGTCTTCCTTCAGGATTCTCTCCTGCTGTTGCCTCTGCTGGTACCCAGGCTCGCTGAGTGATTGGGCCTCCGCTGCCCTTCGAGGATAATCATCGCAGTTCATTTCACACATAGTTCGGGGGAGCTGTACCAGTTCATCTTCTCGCTGTTCGCATTCATCTGCCATCTTCGTCCAAGCAGGTTGCAAGAGAGGGACAAGCATGAGCGGCACTGGGCCCAATCCTACCCCGCAGGCAGGCAGCTCGCGGCGCTACCCCCGTCATCCAATCGACGTCCGACTTTCGGTAAATGTCTTCCGGCCTTCCGCCAATCTTTCGCTGTGGGGACGTTCAAGCGAAATTGGAGAAGACGGCATCGGCGCGACACTGACCGGCGAACTCCAAATCGGCGAAGTTGTTTCTATGGAGCTTTCCTTGCCCATGGCAGCATATCCAATCAAGCTGCGCGCGCTGGTGCGTTATCGTGATGGCCTGCGTCACGGTTTCGAATTTCTTGCCGTCGGCGCAGAACAGCGTAAAGCCATCCGCCGGGTTTGCGAAATGCTGGCCGCGGGAACCTGACCACAGCGCCATTGCACTACCCGCCAATTACCTTTGTAACTTTCTGGCTATAACCTGGCGTTCTACCATCCCGAAGTCGGCCTCTGGGACCGAATTGGGGGGTGTAAATGGGTGAGAAAATCACCCGGCCAGCGACGGCCGCCGCGGGCCAAGCAACTGAAGGAAGCGCTGCATCGCGGCACTCCTAGTTTCTCCCGGACGGGCGAGGGCCTATCAGCGCCCACCCTCGATGATCCCGAAATCCAGAAAGCCTATCTCGAACAACTGGTCGAGTGCGCGCCGAAGGCCATCAGCATTCTCGATGGCCAACACCGCATCGTGCGCATCAACGGCGAGTTCACTCGCATGTTCGGGTTCTCACCGGAAGAGGCGATTGGCCGGCGCATTGATTCCCTCATCGTTCCGCCCGACCGCAGCTCGGAAACGCAGTGGATTGGCGACGTTCTCAGACAAGGGCAAAAGGTAAGTCTCGAGACCAAGAGGCAGCGGAAGGGGGGCATGCTGGTTGATGTCTTCGTTTCTGGGGCAGCAGTTGTCGTGGGGGGAGAGCAAGTCGCTGCCTACGTCTTGTACCGCGACATCACCGAACAGAAACGCGCGGAATCCCTGAGCTCGGCGCTCTATCGCATAGCGGAAAAGACCAGTTCAGCTGAAGACCTGAACCAGTTCTATCGCTCGATTCACGCCACCGTTTCTGAGTTGATGTATGCGCGGAATTTTTATATTGCGTTGTACGATCCGATAACTCAACTGCTCAGCTTTCCGTATTTTGTAGACGAAGCAGATCCACGGCCAGCGCCCAAACATCTCGGCTGTGGCCTCACGGAATACGTTCTCCGCAGCGGCGAGCCCCTGCTGTGTACTCCCGAGGTATTCGATTCGCTGGTAAAGCAAGGCGAGGTCGAATTGATCGGTGCGCCTTCTCTGGATTGGATGGGTGTGCCTCTCAAAGCTGCCAACAGAGTGTTCGGAGTTCTGGTGATCCAGAGCTACACGGCGAACGTCCGCTATGGTGAGAAGGATCGCGACATATTGACGTTCGTCTCTCAGCAGCTTGCCAGCGCAATCGAGCACAAACGGCACGAGGAAGCTCTGCGGCGCTCCGAAGCGCGCTACCGTTCGCTGGTGCAGTCGGCTGTCTATGGCATCTACCGGTCCAGCATGGAAGGCAGATTCCTCGACGTGAATCCCGCGCTTATCGCCATGCTGGGCTACAGCTCAATTGAAGAGGTCCTGTCGCTTGATCCCAAGCTTGATGTGTTTGCCGATCCCGAGGAATACGCGCGCCTAATCAATGAATTTCACCGCGGCGCACGGCTGGAGAACATTGAGGTTCGCTGGAAGCGCAAGAACGGCAACGCCATCACGGTCCGCCTGAGTGGCCGGGCCGTCACCAGCCCCGAGGTCGCTGAGCAAGTGCTGGAAGTAATCGCTGAGGACGTAACCGAACGGCGCTTGCTGGAAGATCAATTCCGCCAGGCCCAAAGAATGGAAGCCGTAGGACGGCTTGCTGGCGGTGTGGCCCACGATTTCAACAATCTTCTGATGGTGATCAGCGGATACACCGAAGTTCTCCTCGAGAACACCGGGCGCAATAGTCCGCTCTACCCGAAGATAGCGGCGATTCAGCAGGCAGCCGAGCGCGCCACTACGCTCACTCGGCAACTGCTCGCCTTCAGCCGCAAACAGCTTCTTGAACTCAAAGTGGTAGACCTGAACACGATTGTTAGAGAGATGGAGCGTCTGTTGCGTCCGCTCATCGGAGAAAATATCGAGCTGCAAACGCGCCTGGCAAATGACTTAGGGCGAACGCGCGCCGATGCTGGCCAGATTGAGCAGGTCATTATGAATCTGGCGTCAATTCAAAAGATGCCATGCCCAATGGCGGAAAGATCACCATCCAAAGCAGCAATGTGCATTTGGGAGATGATCTCCGGCGTCTATACAACTACATTCAGCCCGGTCCATACGTGATGCTATCCATCGCCGATACTGGTCACGGCATGGATCGCGAAACCCAGTCCCGAATCTTTGAACCTTTTTTCACCACGAAGGAGAAGGGAAAGGGCACGGGACTCGGCCTTTCCACCGTATATGGCATCATCAAACAAAGCGGCGGGTACGTTTTCGCCCAGAGCGAACTAGGCCGCGGGACCACTTTTCGCATTTATCTCCCGAGGGTCGAAGACTCCGCAGAACCCTGCGGCTCAGCCCCGGCCTCGCAAGCAGCGGGCGGCGGTTCGGGGACGGTTCTTCTCGTCGAAGATGAAGAATCTGTCCGCCAGTTAGTCCGGGAAACTCTGCAAGCCAAGGGCTATCAGGTTCTAGAAGCGGAAAATGGTGAGGCTGCGTTGCGCATCGCTAGCGCGCACCAGGGATCGATTGATATGCTCATCACCGATGTCGTCATGCCTGGCATGAGCGGCCGCGAGCTCTCGAAAAAACTGTGCGAAGCGCGTCCAAAAACAAGAGTTCTTTATCTCTCCGGCTACACCGAAGATGCAATCATGCATCAGGGTGTTTTCGAACCCGGCACCGCCTTCCTGCAAAAGCCTTTCACGCTCCAAATGCTTTCCCGCAAAGTGCGTGACGCCCTGCGCGGCTCGGGCGGATAAGGGCTTTGAAATCAATCAGGCCGATAGATACGGCAATATTCAGCGCCTATCAAGGAATCGGTTCTGTGCAACTTTTCCGCGCAGTGTGCGTCCTATCTGAGAGGAAGACTGGCAATCCATTTGTGTGACTCAGCCGTAGAATTAAACGGGGCACAGTCCTATGTTGCTCAAAAAGGCCGCTGATATGGGCTCATCTGAGATTACTCCGAGGGGCCTGTACCTGAACCGGCGCAAGTTCTTGGCAGGTACGGCGATTGCGGGGGCGGCACTGGGTGTTCCCGCAGTCAGCAGATTATTTTCGCCGTCTACGATCGCTGAAGCCAATGCCAAGATCGACGGTATTCAGAAAAGCGCTTTTTCTACCAGCGAAAAAATCACGCCTTTCAAAGACGTCACCAATTACAACAATTACTACGAGTTCTCAACCGACAAGTATGAACCGGCCGGGCTTGCGAAAGACTTTAAAACCCGTCCATGGACCGTCACCATTGACGGTCTGGTCAAAAAGAAGCAAGTGCTCGATGTCGACACGATCATCAAAATGGCCACACCCGAAGAGCGCATTTATCGCCATCGTTGTGTCGAGGGCTGGTCGATTGTAGTGCCCTGGGTCGGGTTTTCGCTGAATGAGCTGATCAAACGCGCTGAGCCTTTAGGCAAGGCACAATTCGTGGAGTTCACGACACTTTATGCGCCCAACCAGATGCCGGGTCAGCGTGTACCCGTTCTCGATTGGCCGTACGTCGAAGGTTTACGCATGGATGAAGCCATGCACCCACTCGCGCTGCTTGGTTTCGGCATGTACGGCGAGGTCTTGCCGAATCAGGACGGTGCGCCACTGCGCATTGTGATTCCGTGGAAATACGGTTTCAAGAGCGCGAAGGCAATTGTGCGGATTCGTTTTACCGACAAGCAGCCGGTAAATACCTGGAACAAAGCCGCGCCAAGCGAGTACGGGTTTTATTCCAACGTCAACCCGCATGTAGATCATCCGCGCTGGAGTCAGGCCCGGGAGCGCCGATTAGGCGAATTCTTGAAGCGTCCGACGTTGATGTTCAATGGTTACGACCAAGTCGCGAGTCTCTATAGCGGGATGGACCTGAAGAAGAATTTTTAAGAGTCCTTTCCCCTGTGCTTTCACATAGAGATTTACACGGTTGAAGGTCACAGAATTACGCGCTCATCCCCTACTCTGCGGGTGATGCGCTCGCGATCCAGGTATTCAAGCAAGGGGATCGCGTATTTCCGGCTCACCCCGGTTAAATCTTTGAATCTCGCCACGTTCATCTTCGGAGACTTCGATTTCTCCGCCCCCAGCTGCCTGCGCAGGCCTTGCAACGCTTCGCTGTGAAAGACCAAGTCGTCCGAAATCTTTACCAACACTTTATCCCGCAAGAGCAGTGTGACCAGTTTTTGTGCCCGTGCTTTATCAACTTTGAGCCCGGCAAGCACGTCCTGCAACGCGGGAACTTTCAGACCGGCTGAGGCGAACGCCCTTTCGATAATCTGCTTCGATTCCGCCTCTTCATCTTTCATCACTACGCCGCGGCCGGGTTGGCGAACGAGTTCTCCGGAAATCTCTGCCTTTTTGGCATTCGCCAAAGACTCGATAACATAGCCGAAGACTCCCGGCTCCGCGTCCAGGGCTTCGCGAAGAGCTTCTTTGCTCATGCCCGCCACCAGCGGGTTCTGCTGATGGAATTTGGCAAGTGTGCTTGCCAGTACTGATTTCACTGTCTCGATCGCACTTGCCGCGACTAACAAATCTCCGATGGGAATAATTGCGTCGTGAGCAATAGGATCACGCAAGTAGTTATTAATCTGCTCGCGGCGCCATCCGGTCTCAGCAACGGCCTCGGTAAGCGAAAGCCCACCACCGCCACGGCGCTCGATTCGCGCTCGTAACACGGAAGGGGCATCACTCGATGCCAAAATTCCAAGGAACCTCTGCTGCACGCTTTTTTCAGCTTTGCGCAACGGGGTTGCGTCCAACACCGCTCCTCCGCCGATGGTCACCACAGGAGAAAACTGCCGGATGATGAAGCGATCTCCCGGCAGCAGCAGCACGGGGTCATTCAGACGCAGTTGCGCAAATGCAGTCTGCCCCGGCGCAATCTGCCGTTCATCGTAGAGCGTAACCGTGGCAATCGTCTCTGACGTGTAGGCGTGCAGATGCACGCGTGCGCGATCCTTGAGCGGTTTAGCCGAGTGCAGGAGCGAGAGAGAAACGTCGAGCCGATTGGTTGAATGAAAATTGGCGGGCAGCGCCAAAACCATGCCACGCTCGAGCTGTTGGGTCGCGACTCCTGCCAGGTTCAGTGCCGTTCTTTCGCCCGCGCTTGCCTGCTCCGCGCTTTGGCCGTGGACCTGAATGCCGCGCACTCTCGTACGCTGTCCGCTGGGGAAAGCCTCCAGTTCATCGTCTTTGTGAATTGTGCCCGAAATCAATGTTCCCGTGATGACTGTGCCAAAACCCTTCATCGTAAACACGCGGTCGACAGGAAGGCGCGCGATCGCGCCTGAGTCCTTCGCGTGAACTTCTGCGGCAGCTTTTATCAGTGCCTGCTTGAGTTGATCGAGTCCCGCACCGGTCAGCGAACTTACGGGAATGATGGGCGAGTGAGCCGCATCAAGAAACGATCTACGTAGAAACTCTTCAATCTCCAGTCGGACGACTTCCAGAGTCTCGGAGTCGACCAGATCAGACTTGGTCAATACCGTGATGCCCCGCTCTATGCTAAGCAGGCGGCAGATGTCGAAGTGTTCACGGGTCTGCGGCTTAATGGATTCATCCGCGGCGATCACCAGCAGGACCAGATCAATCCCGCCAATACCCGCCAGCATGTTGCGCACGAAACGCTCATGCCCGGGAACATCGACAAATCCTAATCGTAGATTCTCGCCTGTCTGGCCAGGAAGGTCGAGGTGAGCGAAACCGATATCGATGGTAATTCCACGGCGCTTTTCCTCCTCAAGGCGATCCGCATCGATGCCGGTCAAAGCCTTGACCAGTGCGGTTTTGCCATGATCGATATGCCCGGCAGTGCCAACAATGACCGGCTTCATGGGAACAGACAAGTATAGCCGGGCGCAGCGATAGATGATGCGCGCCTCAGTTACCCGCTGCTTGTGTCTTTCGTGATGGAACCTCACCTACGCCCAGGAATGCGTCCCTCACCGTCCTCTCCGAAGCCTGCCAGATCTTGACCACCTCGAAGACAATCACTGTTGCGTACGTGGCCGCAATCCAGACACACACCGTGGTTGATAGCCCCACCAGCCGTAAGGCACCGCCAGGGTCGCTTCCCAAAACATACTGATGAGCAGGATCATGAACAGCGTAAGGCTCAACGCGCGCCAATTAATGAATGGCCGCGCAGATGGAAAGAAACTGACCGCTGGAACAATGCCGCCAGCTACCAGAAAAGTGAAATACCCTGGGAACCCGGGGCTGTTCGCGACGAACCTCTTGTACGTGATGGCAAGTCCAATCAGGACCAGCCCAAGCGCCAGAGATGTGGGATGAAATTGCAATAGCCGCCGGATCTTTTTTGCTTCCCCCGGATAGTCCGGCACGTTATACGCGACCAGCCAGTATTCGTCGAGCCAAACATAGATCAGCAGCACCGCTATGAATCCGGTCAAGTAAAATACGTACTCCTCAATGGGCACCGATCCGCCTAAGGCTGGCGCTGGAACGCCCAGCGTGGCTGCATGGTTGGGGTAGGTGANNNAGGGAACTACCGCCGATAAACAGAACTAGGATTGTCCGCCAGAACGCTCGTTTAGGAATTTTTACGCCTTCTTGTGGAACAAACCACCATCCGATCACGATGATCGGAATGATGAACAGCAGCAGGCTGACAGTGTATCCGTAAGGCGTAGCATCCGGAGGTATAGGCTTCGTTTCGACTGGCACGTGTACCGCATGGAGCGCGAGCCCTGCAGGCACCGCGATCATCGCCAGCATGGCGAGCGCGATTAAAGAGTTATCCGCGGATCGGAGGAACCGGGTGAGGCAGGCTTGGACATAAGAGCCACCCTCCTTGAATTTCCGGAATTCTGCCTCACTAGCCAGCGGATAGCAAGGATTATCAGCGGGACCCCCTGTACAACTCACTCTTTCCTCAGTTTCCCGCAGATGCGACAATAGATACATCCCATGACTTCTCTAGCTGCTCCTGCCGTCACAGCCAATCTTGTCCGCGAGCACGGGCTTACGGATGAGGAATATGAAAAGATCAAGCAACTGCTCGGCGGACGCGAGCCGACCATCACCGAATTCGGCATCTTCAGCGTGATGTGGAGCGAGCACTGCTCATACAAATCTTCTCGCATGCATTTGAAACGCTTGCCCACCCGTAGCCGTCGCGTGTTGCAGGGACCGGGAGAGAACGCTGGCATTATTGACATTGGAGATGGTTGGGCGTGCGCGTTCAAGATCGAATCGCACAATCATCCGTCATTCATCGAGCCGTTTCAGGGAGCCGCGACCGGTGTGGGCGGAATTCTGCGCGACATCTTCACCATGGGCGCGAGGCCTGTGGCGGTGATGGATTCATTGAGGTTTGGTGCCATTACGATGGGTGTGGAGCGACCGCCTTCTCTGGCTGACGCCAGCACGGTCGAGACGCCCGCGCCTACATCGACTCAAGAGATTCACAAGAATCATGCCATCCTCGAAGGCGTGGTCAGTGGGATTGCCTCCTACGGTAACTGTTTCGGCGTCCCCAATCTGGGCGGCGAAACGAAATTCGAGCCCTGCTACTCCGGCAATCCGCTGGTGAATGCGTTTGCTCTGGGCCTTGTTCGAAACGATCAGATTTTTTATGCGCGCGCGGCCGGCGAA
>QIAB01000107.1:2580-10822 GCA_003225455.1 Acidobacteriota bacterium | reverse complement strand
GCAATTATGCAATAACTTCGCGAGCATCGACGTGCCTGAACGATGCGCGCCAGCGATGCATACAGGGGCGTGGCCGGTCGATGGATGCTTCAAGTGTTTTCGCTTCAAGAAACAGGCAAATACTCAGATCCAATATAATGCGTATCATAGATATTTCGCATCGTAAAATCGATTCTGAACACACCTCCCCTATGGCGGATGTGCAAGGTCCCTGCTGTTAAGTTCCCATCAATCCGACCTATCGCAGCAAAGTAGCGATATTGCCAATCCCCAGCCAAGGTGCGCGCGACAGAGCTTCAGATGCAAAGCGATTGGACGTGCGCAAACTCGACCACAACTGTATCCCGATAGCTGGCAACGATCTGCATGCTTTTCACTCCGCAGCGCGCCAATGTACGCGTGATTGGCTCGTGATAGGCGGTTATTTCCGAGCGATATTGCGGCCGCGGAGGTGTCTGGAAAGCCCCGACAAGCGCTACACCGCCACAGCTCGCAACAATAGCCCTGACGAACGCCTCATAAGTAGCGAACTCGTGCTGATGGATTAGCACATCGAAGCAGAGCACCAGGTCTGCACGAAAACGGCGCTGGTCGCGCAGCTTTAGGAAATCGCCAGCCAGGAATTTCCAGCTGGGGTGGCGGACAGTATTGGCCTTGATCACGGTCTCGGCAATGTCGATGCCAGTGTAATCGGCGAGGGGCAGCTCCGCCACGCTGGCCAAGTCGCCGCATCCGATGTCGAGGACGGAACCGCTGTGTTCCCGCTCCAGAATGTGCTGAATGAGCGCAGTCTTGCGCGCGCGCGACGCGGCGCGTGAACCGAGGCCCGACCCGAGTTCGGGGTTGGCTAAATACCGCTCGTTCCAGAACGATGCATTGTCGAAGTCTGAGTTGAAGTGGCGGGAGGTCCGAGCGAGGTCCACGACGTTCTCGGATGCGATTTCTGTGTTCGCGCACACTAACTCGCCGTCCCCCGGGAGCTCCCGCATCTCGATCCGAAGCTTTGAAAGTGCGATGCCAAGGGCCAGGGATTCCGCAGCCGCTACTGACAGGCTCTTTCCTTGCACGAGCACACGCCCAACTTCCCTTAGCGCCGCGGTCCACTCAGTGCCGAGCGCGCGAGCGATATCCCGGCGCACGAAGAGCGCACGGGTATCATAGAGCACGAACCTAGTGCCGAATGCCTCCCTGGCCGCCTTTAAGTCCTCGAGACTGAATCGGCCGCGCGGCGCGCGTTGTGCCGCAAAGCGCGTGTCGCCGATCCAGTCGGAGAAATCACCTTTTACCATCATTTCCGGGGCGAGCACGACGAGGAACTTCGTCTCTTCAGGGTCAAGCAAGGCTGGAATGAGCGTATCGGGACCGTCGCAGCTCTCCCCATTAAATACTTTTAGCACGACCCCGAGAGCGGCGAGCATTTCCGCCGGTTCCGACGCAATTTCGCCGCGGAAATAAGCCGCGCGCTCGCACGCCGCCATTGTTCCACCGCGGCGCAGTAACGACCTGAAGAGGGCGACTGCGTGTTTCCGTGGTTCCATCTAGGACCGTCGCTCTCGACGACGGTGCACACCAACGGTAGAGCGGTCACCGCCGGGGAGTGGGCGTTCGTGATCACGCTCGTTATTGCTGGAAGGCAAACTCCTGGTCGCGCAGTCGAACCCCGATCAACGAGAGGAATCGCTGCAATTCATCGGCATTGAGGTGTTGAGCGTAGAAATGGCTGCGCTCGAAATCGATAGGACGTGAGCGCCCATAGGGTACCCGAAGAAACCCAATAGGCGCCAATCGGTCATGCATGACCTTTTCTGGAGAAAGCTCCCCGTCGGTATACGGCGCGTTCACGATTCCCTCGATGAAGCGAGCCAATCCCACGTTGCGTACGATGACAAGGCTCTGCTGGGGCATGGGCGCCGCGGGGGTGCCCCCCAAGCCGCGTCCCTTTTCGGTGACTCGGCCCATCAGAATATCCTCAGCCGCGTCCCCGACCGCATGGCTGAGGAAATCTTCTCCCTTAAGTAAGCAGTCTTGCTCGACGTAAACGTAGAAATCCGCATCGCAACAGAGCGCATACATAGCGCCGTTGATGACCGCGCGCGTAAAACCGCTGTACTTGGTGCGAATGCGACCAGTGCGCAGGTCGTTCGCGTGACCATAGTTGCGGTCCAGCTCGATCCAACGAATGGCTGGGTACGAGCGATAGTCGGGTTTTACCGGTGAGGCACTATCGGTAATCACGACGCACTCGGGCTTGAAACAGCGCATCAGCTGCTGGTACCAGATGTTGAAGAACGCGACCGATCGCGTGGCCGGAGAGCCGATCGTCCAGTCGTGCGGCGAATCGGCGCACCACCAGCCGCTACCCACCACTACCTTTGGCACCAACTTCTGGTCTGCGGGCGCGGTCTCCGACAGTCGAGGGGAAATCGAGAGCCGCGGACGCACTTCGGCCCGCAGCCGCGCGTTAAAGCTTTCGATCCGCCGCGTGCATTGCCCCAGCGCACATGGCTTGAGAAAACCGTCGGGATAGGAAAGCCGGTGGTAGTGAATGATGACGGGATCCAGTTCTTGCCACGCTGGAGGATAGACCTCGGCGGCGAAATGTGCTGGCATGTTCATTTCGACGGGTAACGGTGCAAATGGAACTTCAGAATTCTCGAGCGCGAGCGCGAGACTTACTTGATCTGTGTGCAAACGATTGAAACGCAATGTTTCTGGGGCTGTAAGGACCTGTCGATTCCAGTAATCCCATTGGTTGGCGAGTCGCTGCCGATATTTTTCTGGAACGATCATGACGCCGCTGTTGCAATAAGCGAGACACGCATCGCCGGTTAATTCGTGGTGGTAACGCGGCGAAGGAACTGGACATTTAAAGTGACGGAAAATTGCCTGGAGTTCTGCAAGAGACACTGTTGGCAAATCGGCAAGTTTGATGGCAACCAGGTCTCGACTCAGCCAACGAGCAGGATCCTGCACGAACACCGTGTCGCAATCTAACAGCACGACGACGTCGTGCCCGGCCAATATTGGCGAACCGAGAAGGGCAATCTTGTTCGAATGGCCGTGAGTCGGATCGTATCGTTCAACGGTTGTCATCTCTGCCTGATAATCATCGAATAATTCTAGCGCTTGTCGGGGAATCGGGGCCGTACAGCCGAGGACGAATCGCGCTTGTGCAAGTGAGCCACCAAACCAACGCAACGACATCAACAATCGAGCGCTTTGCTCTAATAACTGCTTCGTCGGCTCAGCAATGCAGGTGAATACGGCGTTAGTCGTCATGCTGGTCAATTTCGATTTCGATCGACACCTTCGCCACTGGCACTACTTGTAAGTAGCGCCCGCGCAACTGCGGAAACAATCTTAGTCTTATCCTAGCTGCGCCAAACAGAAAATCGAAATCGCCAAAGAATTCGCGCCCTGCCGCCCAGCGTGAAATCACGACAGCGTTTCCGTGCCACATAGCCTATCTTCGAAGCGTTGACCGAGTACAAATGAAAAGACGTCTGCGAAGAACCTGTTTCCCGCAATATTGAAAAACCGCATCGCCTCCCTTTCCATTGGCGATCGGCGGACCCTTGCCTCCCCGGATAATTCGGTCGCCATCCGCGACGCGAAATTGCCGCAAACCTTTGGAGTGGCGTCTTTCGAACCATCGTTGACCACGACCACTTCGTACCGACGCCTCGGCAAAGTTTGCTGAGCAACTCAGGGCGATTAAATGCCGGGATTATGAGGCTAATAGCGGGCAACCGAGTCTCCATGTTTAATGTAGCCTCAAGATTTTCATTATTGCGCCATGCGCGTTTGAACTTCGAGGAGATCCGTTCCCATCCGATACACTTGTCCGGCCGCGAAAGAGATCACCAGCGTGAACTCGCCTCGCTCTCGCTTCAAGTTGCTCGATTGCTTCACTCGCGTCGGTTGGATACTGCAATTGGGAATTGACCATCGCAAGCCAGATCGCCGTTCGGTGTCGCGATCTATCCAAATTCATCATATTTTGAATTCCAAAATAGCATTCGCGGTCCGATAACAAAACATTCAGTGTCGGTCTTATGCAAGAAGACAGTTCGTTTCATTCGGCACTTGCTGTTCGGGAACAATATCGGGACGCTTACTGGCGGAAGCACGATCCGATTGCCGAAGATCGTCTGTTGTGGCGTGCCCAGACCTTTCGGCACGCGGTTCACCTCCTCCCGGGCCAGACTGTTCTCGAGCTCGGCTGCGGGCAGGGTTTTTTCACACGCGCGCTCCTGCGGGTTTCGCGCGGCGAAAATCCGATCACCGTGGTGACATTCCAACGGTGCGCCCAAATTCCCTTCGATGTTGAACGCGAAGTAGAGCTTCTAGCGGTCTCAGATCTCCCGGAATCCCTTAGCGGTCGGGGCTTTGACTACGTGGTTGCAATGGACCTTCTCGACCGGAGCTACGCTTCGAAGCTCCTCGCCATGGTGCACGCGCTTCTTGCGCCGGGAGGCGAACTCGTCTTTTATGAAAGCAATCCAAGGAATCCGATCCTTCAATTGCGCCGGATTTTCTTGCGCATGCTAGGTAAGCCGGATCCGCGGCACCTTCTTAGCCGATCTCAGATTCATAATCTTGCATCGGAGATCGGTTTCATCAGCGCCTATGCCATTTATAACGATTTCGTTTTTCCCCCGCTCACACGCCGCCTGATCTGGCTCCTGCGCAATCTTTCCATCCTGCTTGAGAACGCGCCCGGCGTGCGGACAATGGCTGGTTCAATCTTTCTCCACGCGCAGAAGCCGCCGGGACGGAAGCACGCGCCACGTGCGCCGCTCTTTACGCACAAATCATTGCGAGGCGCGGTGTCCTTCGTGATTCCGTGCCACAACGAAGAGATGAATATCCGCCCTTTGGTGGGTCGGATACTTGATTTGTACAGGGACTATGTGCACGAGATTATTCTGGTTAACGACGGGAGCAACGACGGAACCGCGACAGTTATCGAGGAAATTGGCAAGGAGGATGCGCGCGTTAAACCGCTCCATCGGAATCCACCGAGTGGCGTCGGCCGTGCCATCGCGCAAGGATTTTCCCAAACTAACGGACGCTACGTCCTATCAATGGACTGCGACTTTCAGCATCTTCTTCCCGAATTTCGCGACCTTTTCGACGGCGCTGTCGAGGGCTATGACGTTGTCGTGGGTAGCCGGTTTTCGCGTCATAGCGTGTTGCTCAATTACCCCTTCCTCAAGATCGTAGCGAATCGTGGCTTTCACCTGCTCGCGCGGCTGGTTCTCCGGCGGAACTTTCGCGATCTCACAAACAACCTCAAATTGATGCGCCGGGAGGTTGTGGTGAGCATGCAACTACGCGAGCCTGGGTTTGCCGTGAATGCCGAGACCGGACTTCAACCGCTGATCCTCGGCTACCGTGTTAAGGAAGTGCCTATCTCGTGGATCAATCGTTCCCCTGGAATGGGCGCCTCTTCATTCCGTCTCGTGCGCGTGGGCGGCGGCTATTGGCGTGTGCTCCTGGGCATCTGGCTCAAACAGACGTGCGACGCCGGGGCGTACGTGGATTTGCGCCGGAAGCCCACACGCGAGCAAAACGACAAAAAAGGCGCGGGCGCGTCTTCGACTCCGGGCTAAGCAGACAAGTGGTTGAAACTTGCAATCTCAACCCTGCGCACTAAGCTGACTTGACGTGGAGGCGCAAGAGCTTGTTGCCGCATTAAGAGCCTCGTGCGTCGAACTAGTTAGCGACAGTTTGCAGGGATTTCGGTGGTCCTCGGGCTCAAGTCCAGTGTGCCGCAGACATTAGCCACGAAACAAAGAAAACAGATGTGGCAATTCATCTTGCAGACCTATTAGCTAGCCGCGTACTTTGACTCGACACACACACTCCCTCTCACAGGTTAACATCGTGCAACTAGAATTATCCATTGTGATGCCCTGCCTCAATGAGGCTCGCACGTTAGCGGCTTGCATTAAGAAAGCGCAACTCTTTCTGAACGAGTACGATGTCTCCGGCGAAGTCATTATTGCCGATAATGGTAGCACGGATGGCTCCGTTGAGCTCGCCAAGAGCATGAATGCAAAAGTTGTGAGAGCGAACCCTCGTGGCTACGGTGCGGCGTTGGCGGCGGGAATTGAAGCAGCGAAGGGCAAATATGTGATCATGGGAGATTCGGACGAAAGCTACGACTTTTCCGCTTTGTTTCCCTTCGTAGAAAAGCTGCGCGCGGGCTACGACCTGGTCATGGGAAACCGCTTTCGGGGCCGCATTGTCCCGGGCGCGATGCCATTTATGCACCGATATTTCGGCAATCCGTTTTTGACCGCAATAGGGCGTCTGTTTTTTTCCTGCAAGGAATGTGGCGACTTCTATTGCGGCCTCCGCGGTTTCCAGAGGGAAGCGGTGCGAGCATTGCAGCTGCAAAGTCGCGGGATGGAATTTGCCCTCGAGATGATCGTCAAGGCACGGCTGCACGATCTCCGCATTACCGAGGTCCCCATCACGCTTTCTCCCCATGGCCGAGACCGGGCTCCGCACCTTCGCTGGTACCGGGATGGCTGGAGGAGTCTTCGGTTTTATCTCCTGATGAGTCCCCGATGGTTTTTTGGAATCCCTGGTGTGATTCTGTTGGTTGGCGGTATGATCGTTTCGAGCCTGTTGCTTCCCGGCCCGCTCTACGTGATGTCGATCACGTTCGATTATCACACACTGATGTATTCGACCTCGGCCATAGTCCTCGGGTACCAATCCATTTTACTTTTCGTTTTCGCGGAGCTAATGGCGGTTGAGACGGGTCTGCACCCGGTCGGAAGCAGATTCGGGTTCCTGCAACAACGCAGAACGCTGGAACGATGCATGGTGATTGCCATCACGCTCGCCGCTCTCGGCGTGGTGCTCGGAATCATTGCAACCCGGCAATGGTCGTTGGTGAGATTTGGCAATCTTCGACCCGCAGTGACGATCCGTCTGGTAAGTTGTTCGGTCCTTTTCCTGCTGCTTGGAGGGCAAACACTTCTAGCCGGATTCTTTTTTGGCTTGATGAATCTGGTGGCCGAACGTAGAGCGCTGCGTGCATCTTCTTCTCTTGGAGCAGCAGAGTCGAAGGCCGGTTCGTAACTGAACCGAGAAACAAGGTGAAGGACGATCCTTGCACGAATGAGGCGGTTCAAAATGAGCGAGCAACCATTTGTGGCGACAAGACGAGAATCGGCAAGTGGAATACCCGGTATTGGGCTGAGGCTGTCGTCGTTGCTATCGCGCTCTTGCTTTGGGTGCCCCGCCTCTCCGGTCCTATAGACCTGCGTTGGGACGCCGGCGTTTACTACGTTCTCGGCACCTCTCTGGCTAGCGGACACGGTTACAGAATCTTGAGCGAGCCCGGCTCGCCCGAGGCGTTACAATATCCGCCGCTTCTGGCTGCCGTCGTTGCGTTACACGAATGGGCGTTGGGCACAACTAATCCCGACATAGTGGGAGCATGGTTGAGAAAATTGTATTTTGTAATTTTCGTCGCCTACGCCTTGGCCGTTTTAGCCCTGGCAAAGAGGTATCTGCGACCCTGGTTCGCGTTGGCGGCGACGACACTCTGCCTGCTCCACCTTTATACGATCTTCCTGTCCGACCTACTATTCGCCGAGCTTCCGTTCGCTCTGGTAAGTGTAGTCTTCGCGCTTGTCGCCGTCAGCGGCCCGGCGGCGTCGCGGCAATGGCTGCGCGAGACAACGTCGTTTGTGCTTGCTGTGGCAGGGTTTCTCCTACGCACAGCTGGCGTAGTGCTCTTTGCTGCTTGGCTCCTCGAGGCGCTTATACGGCGCCGCTGGTCGCTGGCGCTCGCGCGTGGCGCGTTTGCTGTGGTGACCATCGCGCTATGGCAAGCGCACGTGGAGCGAGTGCGCACAAGCGACGAATACATCCGGCCGACGTACGAGTATCAGCGGGCACCCTACCAGTATTATAACGTAGCTTACGCCGAGAACATCCTCTTGGTAGATCCGTTCCAACCGGAGCGGGGACTAGCGGACAGGCGTGCGCTCATGACGCGGCTAGTGACGAATTTCGCTAAAATGCCGGCGGCCCTCGGCGAGGCGATGAGCACGACGGATCAATTCTGGCGCCGATTTCTGCAGCGGGCGCAGCACCGCCTGCCCGGACGTGCGTTGATCCCGCTCCGTTTCGTCTCGGTGCCGATCTTCGGCTTCGCGGCGCTCGTCGTAGCCGGGCTTGTCGTCTTGATTCGCCGTGGCGCCTGGTTTATGGTGTT
>QIAB01000107.1:0-2545 GCA_003225455.1 Acidobacteriota bacterium | reverse complement strand
TCGCCGCTGGCTCCATTCCTGACTATTGCAGCCGTCTTGGCCTTGTCTCGGATCGGTACAGTGCTGCGCCTACCGGAACTTGGTCGTGTGGCCGCTCTCGGACGAGTCGCGCTCGCAAGCGTCGTGGTGCTCACGGTCGCCGTGCAGGCCCAGGCGGCACTGTGGCTATTCGGTGAGCGTGCGTGCGCGCATGGTGCGACTTTTGTTCCTGGAGGAGGCAGCGTGGGTGCCCGCTTCTTTTATCACGACCACTCTTGGCGGGCTTGGGAGGAAGCCACGGCCTGGATCGACGGGCACGCGCCGCCGGACGCGATCGTCGCTACGAATGCGCCGCATTTCTGTTACCTGCGCACAGGCCGACGCGCCGTACTCCCGCCAATGGAGTCCGATCCAGTGCGTGCGCGGCGTCTTCTCGAATCGGTGCCCGTTTCGTACGTCATCATAGATGAGCTAAAATTCCTGGATATCTCGCGTCGCTACGCTCTTCCTGCGGTGAGGAGCGATCCCGTGGTCTGGCAGCTTGTGTATTCAATTGAAGGCACTCAGATCTACCAGCGTGCTGAATAACTGCAGTAAAAGCATACGATGTTCAAACGCACATTGGGTTCGAAGGCACAGCAATTATCCACATCGCCGTACGTCTCGATTAACTCCCGGGCGGAGCGTGGGGAAGCAACTACCGTAATCGGACGGCGAGACCTGTGGTTGTTACTCGTCGTCTTTATGCTCGGTGCACTTCTGAGGATTGGCGTCGCTCAAGGGTCCCCTTTGTGGGGCGACGAAGTTTTTTCGCTAGCGATCGCAACGGGCCATAGCCTCGAGCATCCGGCCGCTGTGGCTGACCGGGCGCGGGGCGATTTTGTGGAGCCTGACCACCCCATTCCAGCAGAGGAGTTCCAGCGCTACCTCAAGCATGATGAGCCGCCATCTAGTCCGGCTAGAGTTGTCCGAGCAGTGTTGCTCTCCGACACCAGCCCGCCTCTCTATTACCTTTTGCTTTACTGTTGGACGCTGATCTTTGGCACGAGCGATATCGTGCTTCGAATGTTTTCGATCGCTTCCTCGTTGGCCTGCCTGCCATTGCTGGTTGGTGTTGCGCGCCGCACGGGCGGGCCGGAAGCAGTTTTGCCCACCTGCATCCTATTTGCATTCTCACCATTGGCGATCTATTACTCAACGGAAGGGCGCATGTACTCGCTCCTCTGGCTGTGCGTGCTCGCAACGACATGGATTTCGCTGCTCTTGCAGGAGCGCGGCGAACGCATCGCCACCTATGCTCTTTGGTGTCTAGCCTCGGCGGCTGGATTTTTGACACACTATTTCTTCTTGTTTCCATGGCTGGCCACTGTCGCGTACCTCTTAGTAAGACCGGGAAAACTGGTGCGGCTGCATCTGGCCGAATGTGTAATCCTGACCGGTTTGGTTATCCTTCCGTGGTATCTAAGACTGCCCGAGAGTCTTAATAGTTGGCGGGTTACACAGGGCTGGCTGAAAATGCAACCAGCGGGGTTTAATCGACTGGGCGCCTTTTTCGAGCTGGTCGCGCAGTCTTTCTCGTGGCAGCTATTTCGCCAACCGTGGATCGGTTACCGCGCCTCCTATATTTCCGCTCTAATTCTGTTCGCCTTCGTGGGCGTCGGAATGCTGTGGCGACTGCGCTTTCACAACTGCAATCGGGGAATATTATTGCTTTGGTTACTATTCGCCGCCGCTTGCGCAGCCCCTTTCGCGGTCGACTTCGTCCAGCACACCTACATGGTTGCCAAAACGCGCTATGCGATCGCAGCGCTACCAGCGGCCTATTTACTCGCCGCTGTAGGGCTCGCCTGTTTCGGCCGTCGCGTCAGGCTTCTCATAGTGGTTCTCATCGTCCTCGCTTGGGCGCCGAGTGTCCTGACTATTTACCGCAATCGATTTCCTTGGCTCCCGATGCGAAAGATCGCACGTGCGATCAGCGGGGATAGCCGTCCGTCCGACTTAATTCTGGTTCATTCCATTCCAAGCGGCGTACTTGATATTGCGCGTTACTCGAACGGATCTGCCGCACTGGCATCATGGGTTGGACAGCTAAGAACTCGTCGGGTGCCGGATTCGATACATCAGCTGGCTGCGGGGCGCACGCGAATCATGTTTGTGAAGGTGCATGAGGTAGGCGAGCCGGCGCCCGAGGAAGACTGGTTGCGTGCCAACGCCTTAGTCTTTAAGGAGAGCCGCGTGGGTTCGGCCAGAATCGTAGACTTTCGGCCAATCAATTCAAAAAGCTTCTGATCTTCATAACGGCGCTTTGGTGCCTTGCTGCGCGCCCGTAGATGCCATGGAGCCGTTCTAATGGCGAATCAACACGTGTGAATTGTTTCGGCTTATTTTGTGGTGCGACTTCCAGAAGCAGAATGGGTAGCCTAGCACATTGATCTGTTCACCTGAACCCGAAGGCAGCGCGGCGAGCATTGCCTTTGCATCCCGATTGCCAAGCCAGATGACGGCGACGAGCGGGATATTACCCGTCCCGTCCGTCAGCTTCGTCCACTCGTCAGCGCTGAAATCG
>QIAB01000035.1:94433-99017 GCA_003225455.1 Acidobacteriota bacterium | reverse complement strand
CGCCGATGGCCTGGAAAAGGCCACCTACTATTTCAAGCAGGCAATCCAAAGCGACCCAAGTTATGCTTTGCCCTATACAGGCTTGGCGGACATTTATCAGTTGTCTGACCAGCCGCAGCTTGCTCGGGAACAAGTTCAAAAAGCGCTCGGTCTGGATGATCAATTGGCCGAGGCACACAACTCTCTAGCGAGGATCCTTTACCGGTTCAATCGGGATTGGGAAGGGGCAGACAGAGAGTTCAAGCGTGCCTTGGAGCTTAATCACAACTATGCCCCCGCCCACCACTGGTATTCCATGTACCTTGCGCTGTTGAGGGACCGCAAAGAACAGGCGCTGGCCGAAGCGCAGAAGGCATACGAGTTGGACCCACTGTCCGCCGTTGTGGGTGCCAACCTGGCAAAGATCCTCCAAGAGGTGGGTCAAGATGATAGGGCAATCGAGCAAGCTAAGAAGACTCTGGATCTGGAGCCTGATTCCGCGGTGACGCACGCCGTACTCGGCATTGCATACCAGGACAAACGGCTATACGGCGAGGCAATTACCGAATACAAGAGGGCATTGCAGTTGGGAGGTCCGCCTGGGGAAATACGCGGGCTTCTTGGATATGCCTATGCAGCCTCTGGGAACCGAACCGACGCGGAAAAGATAATTGCCGAATTAAAAGCACTCTGGCCCGGATATACACATGCCGCCCTGGATCTGGCGGTGGTATTTTCCGGCTTGAGGGACAAAGAAAATGCACTGTATTGGCTGGAAAAGGCCCAGGAAGCGCATGTGAGCGACTTGATCGGGATCGGGCAGGACTCACATTTTGTTGAAGTGCGCAGTGATCGACGCTTTCAAGCGTTGGTGCAGAGGGTGAGCGCCCCGCAGTGAGAGCAGTGCCTGTTTTCCGCACCGATAACTGTTCGCTTTTCCACAAGGCCGAACCTATCCTTTGGACACACCTTTGAGGATTTCATCGCGTAAAACAGGTGGGAGTAGGTTAGGCTTAGAGTAGCTAAGGTTAGCGCGGAGCTCCTAGGCTTTTGGAAACTCCGCGCTTTCGAATGGCCGGGTTGACAAACGTCTGAGAGCCTTTAAGAGGCGTCGCCACTCTAAGGCGACCGGCTCACTTTATCCGACTCAACGGTCCCAAAGAGCCGGTAACGTTGTTGGTGTGCAACACCTGTATGCCCGCGTTATGGTCGCCGTCGAAAGGCGTCACAGTGTCCGGGCACCCAGCCGTGGCCGCATCTGCCGGGTCGGCAAACCATATCCCGAGGTGGGATAGGTTGACCGGGACCGCAGGCACGCCGGGGTTCAGAATGAAGGTCTCATCACTGAAGATTCCAGTCACATCTATTACACCCTTGCCACTTGCATTGGTCTTCAGGTCGCCCTGATACCATGCAGGAACGAAGGGTGCGTTCGGGGTGTTGACGACAAACAGCGTAAACTCCGTGTTTGCAGGAAGTTTGTTGACCTCAACGTGCATGTTCTGAACCGGCCCCAGGTCGCTTATCGTGCCCCGTCCGTTAGCTGCGCCGTCGAGGCAGGACACGGCACCTGCGGATTGGGTCATGAAGAAGATAGTGCTATCGCCTGCTGCCGCTTTCGCGGGCGGAACTATCCCGATCGAAGCGATGGCGACGGCAAAGGCAAGACGTGCTGAGAGTAAGCTTGTTTTCATCGGAGTGACTCCTTGATTGGGTGATATTGGAAACGGCTTTGTGAGTAATTCCCGTGGTGACTGCACTAAGTGAGTTGACTGGTTATTAGGTGAGAAACTTGGAACCCCCACTCATGATTTCTCCTTATTGTTGATCTCTAGTTGCTGCTCCTCGGTCGCTCTTCAAGCGTTCCCGATTCCATCGGTTTCAAACACACACACCCATGGAAACCTGAATCAGGCTCGCTCCAAAAATGTCCTTGTTGTGCCTTGATCTCTACCCAAAGTCCGCGCGGCGTGTTCGTGAAGACTGTCTTCAGTACGTTTGAAACGTTTGATTCGGCGCTAGTGGAACGGATGCGCGGATTGTGTCACTTGTTTGTCAAAAGATATTTGCAACTCCTTTGGAGGGGGCAGACGCTAGCGGAAGGACAGTTGCGGAGGACGAAGCAGCATGTTGCAGAATTCTTCGAGACATTGATGCCGGAGCTAGAGACATTCATCTCATCTCTTTCTGGGGTATTTGGGTCTTACGCTCTCGCGGAAAGATCTCACCTCGTGTATTCGTCCGGCAAACCGGAATTGATGGCAGCTCGCACTCGCTCCATCAGACATTCGCGGCCGCCGAATTCGGCAGGGCTCGATGGGCCTGTGAAAGATCACGGTTACGATTTTTGCCGAAGGGCACCGCTCATTTGATGGCAAACTGCTGCCCTTCAAGAAGGGTTTTTACTTGCTGAGGAATGCGCCGTTACCGTCTGGCCGCGCTGTTAAGCGCGGCAGCATAATTCAAGGCGCCAAGGTTTTTCATAGCTCCCAGCTCCGGCTCAATGAAACGGTAACAAGCAACCTGGGTTTAGGACGGCAACCATGGTCCTATCGGAGACTCGTGGCCTATAGCTTTCTTGGGTTATCCGAGGGGGCAAAGGGTCAGTCCTGAGACTTCGCGCTTCTCAGCGCAGCCGAACGGCCGATTGGTTACTCTCCCCCGAACCCGTGCGTCTGCAGAGCCGTTGGGCCAGCATGAAGTTCCTGGCGTGAGCGACGGTTCCGCGGAGACGCTTAAGCTGCTTGTAGTTTCAGTTGTTCTGGATCGAATCGAACTCCTTTCTTCCAAACAGCCAACGTGATGGCAGCAATCATGCGCGCCACAGTCAGGCGTGCCATGGAAGGTTTAATTCCCTTCGCCAGCAAACGCTCATAGAACTCGCGGAATGGCCCAGCGCCAACCGTGGCCTTCTGGGCGGCGCCTTTGAAAATGTTCTTGAGATCATGATTGTGGTCTTCATTCAGGCCTCGCAGTTGTTGCGGCTTGCGGGAACGGAACAACTGTCCATCGACGTAGCGAAATTGCGCGCTGTCGTGGGTCTCGACGGCCAAGCCGCTGTAGGCCCATAGTTGCCGCTTGGTTCGGAAACGATGTGGCGTCTGGATGAGCGCGACTAAATGAGCCGATCGGATCGGACCGATGGTTGGAATCTGACTCAGCATCTTCGTCGCGCTGTGTTTTCGGCTCTCGATTAGCAGATTCCGACGCACTTCGCGGCGCGACCGTAGTAGCGTGTCCAGTTGCTGATAGAAATACTCAGCCCGCAGGCGCACGCCAGGTTCGATGATCTTCTTCAACCAGGCTTCGCGGTAGCTTGCTGCGTAAACTGATCTGCCCGAGCAGGCGATGCCCCAACCTCGGTACAGTGCTTTCAGCCGGTTCATGACCCGCACCAGATCTTTGCTGATAGCCAGGTAGGTACGAGACAACTCCTTGAGCATGCGCAGGCCGTGTTCTCCGTGGTAGACCGGCTTGAGATAGTTGAGGCGCAAGAGCTCGGCCAACTTTCGCGCATCAATGCGGTCGCTTTTGTTCCGGTCTTTCAACAGGGCATTTTTTCGCGGGTTGCAGACTATCATCTCCGTGACGTGCGCTTTCAGCAGGTCATATAACCACGCCGCCCAGGTTCCTTCTTCGCAGGTAACATGCATATCCCCTCGCAAGCCGGCAAAGAACTGCAGAATAGTGCCTGCCTTGGTTTCGATGATCGATTCCATGAGCAGCTTCCCCATGCTGTTCATCACCGCGATCGAAATCGTTTCTTTGTGAACATCCCTCCCGATATACTTGGCGCTAGTCATTGAGTTAGCTCCTTGGAGGAAGGTCGTTCTGAGACTGCGGACTTTCCCCAAGGTGAACCTGCCATGCTTCTCACTCCACAGTTTGCAAAGTGTGTTAACGATCTTGAGACCGGAAAGAAGCAGTAGAGTCCGCGCCGCAACGCCCATTCCAGAGACCTCCATTCCTTCTTAGCGGAGAAGTGTGCAGAGCGGCCCGGAGCCGTCAAGAGCGCGTTTTTTGCGGCGAAGCGAACTCTTGACGGCGAGGACCGCTCTGCGAGAATTCCGCAGGAAGGAATGACTGGCTTCCTGGGTCCCCGAAGGCGGGGCGGCTTTTCATAATGCGTCAGTTGGCATACGGGGGAGTTTTGGCGGTTGCGATCTAACTCTGCTTCGGCCACCACGTTTTGGTCGCCTCGCGATGCCTGTGACTATATTTAATATAGATATAGATAACCATAACGTCTTCGTTTCCCGAGGCTGCGAGAACTGTTCGACAGTATATTTAATACATAAAGATTTTACAGACGACCCTCGCCCTATGTACTCTCTGTTCAGAATGCTTCTGGCGGCGTGGAGAACTCGGGGAGCAGTTAAGTATCCTCGGGCTCGTCAACCATAAGAATTGGTATCATAAAGACTGTCATGAAGTGTGCTGGAACTCGTAATCTATTCGTACCTAAATGTACCCGCATACGTACCTATAACCGCCTTTATGTACCTACATCCGTACCTATAACCCCTTCCTAGTACCAGCGACAAGAAAGATAACCCCTACCCCCCTTTCCTATATATACCATACATATAGGGACTCCTTAAAAGG
>QIAB01000035.1:93692-94358 GCA_003225455.1 Acidobacteriota bacterium | reverse complement strand
GGGGTGCAGCAAAAAAACTGAGCGTGCGCGGGTGCCGTATACACGGTAGAAAACTCCTCGGAGCCGCCGCACTCCTCGCAGCCGCAGCGAGCAACTGACGCCTGCACTGGTTTCCCCGACTCGCTTACCAGTTCTCCCTCGAACCCATCCTCGAAAATCATCGCTGCACTGCTCTGGGAAGATTGGCTGGCCCAGCACGCACGCAGGCAGCGGCGGGGTGGGGTGGCGATATTGGCAAGGTCCTAGAGGCGCTAGTCGCGACTGCGCCGTATGAGCTGGGACTCGGTTCCAGTCTCTACCCCGTTTACCTGCGGGGCGAAGCGTATCTAGCAGCGAAGCAGGGCACCGCCGCTGCCGTAGAGTTTCAGAAGATTCTTGACCACCCCGGCGTCGTCGCCAACGAGCTTATCGGCGCCCTGGCGCATCTCGGCCTCGCCCGTGCCTACGCACTATCCAGCGACCCGTCCGGTCTCGCAAAGCCTACCAGGACTTCCTCACACTCTGGAAAGATGCCGACCCCAACATCCCCATCCTGAAGCAAGCTAAGGCGGGTATGCGAAGCTGCATCTCTGACAATGTCGGCAGTGTCAAGTGCACGGAATTATGCACTTGACATTCGGGATGCGCGGAGCCACCGCTAGTGCACGCAGTGGTTCCACCGCCAAC
>QIAB01000035.1:69512-93664 GCA_003225455.1 Acidobacteriota bacterium | reverse complement strand
CGCCATGCACGCCGATGGTCCCGTGCCTTCCGTGCCTGTTGATCTCCAGCCGTTGCAGCAACTCCTGCTTCCAATCCATTCATCTCCCCTTCCCCAAGGGCATCTTCCACAGAAAGCGCAGCAGATCGCCCACAAGCACGGAGCCGAATTAGTCAATTACGTTGAGCCGGGAACTGGCCAGCATCCGCTATCTTGATCCGCTGCAAGCATCCTGAATGCCGACCTGCAGGCCTTTTTGCCCCAGGGCGGTGTTTGCCGATTTGCGCAAGGCGGGACTTATCAGGGAAGAAAAGGCTTCATAACGCAACAGCGCCCGGCCCGAAGTGCCACTAACACTCCGAACCGAATCGAGATCACCAAATTCTCCAGCGTGGTTTCGGCCATCCCGAGATGCGCTTGGCCGATTCACGGGCGGATTGACCTCCGCAAAGCAGAAAGGCAAGATCAAGCAACTCAGCCGGCTACGAGATTCGATCATCATCCTTAACGCCAAGGCATAATTCCGGCTTTTTGAGCACACTACAGCGTGCACTCAGAAAAGAGCGCCATTTCGCTCTCGTTGAAGGTTTTGCTTTTTCCAACCGTAGGCTCGCTCTTAATCGTTTCGGGTCCGGACTCAGTCCGACCCATGCATCTCTTCGGTCACGACAGCGATCATGATTACAAGTTCAGACTCCCCGGTGTTGGGGAGCAGGACGCCTAATCAATAGCTCGATGTTCTACTGCACACCATTGCAGCTTTCGGGCTGTCCCGCGTGCGAACCGAAGTTTCTGAGCTGCTCGTAATCCGATTGCTTGCGCCACATCCAATACAAGCGAACGGCCAGTTTCCGGGCCAAGGCGACTTTGGCGATCTTGCGTCCCCGGCGCATCATCAGGCGGAAGTACTGGCTGCGCCATTCCGGCAGGCTGCGCGCTGCGACGTGTGCCGCCTCCACCAGCAAAAAGCGCAATATCGAACTCCCCTGTTTGGTGATGTGCCCCAGCCGTCGCCTTTTCCCGCTGGAGTCTTCCAGCGGTACCAGTCCCAGATAGCTGGCAATCTGCTTCCCACCTTGAAAACGTTCTACTTCCCCGATGATCAGCACGAAAGCCAGAGCGGTTAACGGACCCACTCCGGGGTGGGTCATCAGTCGCCGTGCCCCGGGATACTTTTCCACTTCTCGCTCGATCGCCTGGGTGAGTTCCGTGATCGTTGGGTTCAGTCGATCGAGCAGTTCTAGCAGATCGTGCCATCGCCGACTCGCCCACGGTGCGAGCCGGAAGGATTCCAGTTGCTGCCGTCCGCGCTCGCGCCACAACCGCTGCTTACAATGAACCCCTTCATTCAGGGCAACGGCTTGCAGTTGATTCATGATCCGAGTGCGTGCCTGCACCATGCGATGCCGGTGCCACAGCAGTTGCCGTAAATCCCGATTCTCCCAGCTCGGCACCCAGATCTGCGGAAAATCATCCTTGAGCATCAGTTTCAGGATCAGCTGCGCATCTTGCCGATCTGTCTGCCTCCTCGCGATGCGTCAGCCGCTTCTCTTGGAACTCTCCGGTGTCGGTATCCACCGAAGCAATTTGCTGAAACTCGGGATGGAAACTCGGGATGGAAATCTACTCCTATAATAATCATCGCTCGGCTCCTTTTCTCCGAGCCCGTTGGTTGGATAAGCACCACCAACTTTACTCGGGGTTGGGAGCCGACATTGTCATGGAATCAATAGCCCATTCACCGACGCGCCTACAAGTCACCCGACAGAATTCCGTGGGAGGCACTCCCGATGAAATTTGTTTCAATTCAATAACGTCCGTCAGGGCAAGCGAGAGGGGCGTAAAATGCTCACCGTGTTCGAAGTCGAAAAGGAAATTCTGGTTGAACCGCTTCCGCACATAGTTATAATTCCTTGTCGTCGCGCTCGCCGTGTTGCTGTTGCTGCCGTTGTGGATTGTCCGATATCCACCGCTGCTCGATTACCCCGACCACCTGGCTCGCGCTTTCATCATTGTTCATCTGAACGATCCAGCGTATCGGTTCCTGACGTTCACAGACTCCCAATTGACGCGTGATCAATGCAGGGCAAAGCTGAACAGATCGCTCCCTGCCGAAATTGCAACGTACTGAACTGCATCGACCGCATAGCTCATGGGCGAGGCATACAGGGTCTGGCCGGTATTGAAGTGCCAGAGTGGACGGCCGGTTGCGGCTTCGACCGCTTCCACAGAACCGGCGTCGTCACCAAAAAACAACAGTCCACCGGCGGTTGCGAGCGTTCCGGCCCAAGAGTCGCCCCGCCCAATCTGGGGATAACGCCAGACCGGCTTTCCATCGGGCACAGAAAGTGCCAGCAAAATCTTTTGTGAGTGCTCATCCGGCAGATGCTTCGTGCCGGTGGCGTAGTAGGTTAATCCTTTTGTGAAGGGTTCCGGTTTTGCGAAGAACAAATTGCAGCTCTCTAGAGCAATTACATAGAAGAGTCTGGTATCGGGATTGTAGGAAGGGGAGAACCAGTTCGTCGCTCCGTTGATGCCGGGGCAGATCTTCGTGCCTTCCGCAGTCGGGATCCGACCCGAGAGTACTGGGCGGCCGGAGGCGTCGATTCCGCTGGCCCAGTTGATTTTCTCCACGAAGGGAGTAGCCTGCAGGAACTTGCCATTCGTGCGATCGAGAAGATAGAAGAAGCCGTTGCGGTTCGCCTGCAGCAGAAGGCGGTGAGTTTTGCCGTTGTCTTGAATGTCCACAAGCAACGGGGTTTCATTCGCGTCATAGTCGTAAACGTCGTGCGGAGTAAACTGGAAATACCATTTTAATTTTCCGCTATCGGCGTCAATGGCCAAAACGCAGGCGGTGTACAGGTCGTCTCCCGGACGGGATTCTCCTACGAAATCAGGCGCTGCATTGCTAGTTGTCCAATAGAGAGTGTTCAGTTCTGGATCGTAGGTCCCGGGCATCCAGGTAGTGCCACCAGCGTGCACGTAGGAATCTCCAGGCCAACTGGAGGAACCGAACTCTCCAGGGCCAGGAATGGTCCAGAGATGCCATTTCTTGACTCCAGTGATTGCATCGTAGGCAGCGAGGAAGCCACGCACGCCTGAGTCACCGCCGGAGGTGCCGACGATGACTGAACCCTTCACTACCAGCGGAGCGCTTGTTGCGCCGTAATGCTTTCTCTTGTCAGCGTATTGGATGTCCCACCGCAGGCTTCCGGAGCGCGCATCAAGGCAAAGCAAGTGTGCGTCGTCCGTTTCGGAGTAAACAAAATCTTTCCACACCGCCACACCGTGGTTCTTGTGCGCTGCGGCATCGTCGAGAAGGCCCGAACTCAGTGGCCGCTGGTAATGCCACAGAACGCGTCCCGTTCGTGCATCGAGGGCAAACACGTCATTTGCTGACGTGACGTACATAATGCCGTGCACGACCAAAGGCGTCGCTTCGAGCCTTTCAGAGTTGCCGGGATGGAAAATCCACGCAGCGCGGAGTTTTGCAACATTGGTGAGATTGATTTCATGCAGGTTGGTGAAACGGCGTCCGCTGTAGTCGCCGTTGTAGGTTGTCCAGTTCGAGCCCGGAGGCTGGTCCAGCAAATCTTGTTCGCTCACGGTGGTAAAGGCTGCGGTCGCTGGCTGGACTTGCTGTGCCGTCGGTGGCCTGCTGGTCACGACAGCTAGCACCAGGAGGATGAAGATTTTAGGGGGCGACCGCATTCAGCGATTGTCTCCCTCAGCCACTTGCAGCTCCTGGAGAGAACCCCGGTCGATCCCATTTTCGTCTTCAAGATGCAGCGAGAGTCGCGCAGGCTTTCCTGGTGGGACAATTTCAGTTTCAAGCGACACTGGCTCGATTGGATTCACGTCAGCTACTGGCAATGTGCCAAGGCCTGCACCGTGCTCATTGTAAAAATGCGCGACCAAGCGACCCAAAAAAAACGCGCCGAACGAACCTGAAAGTCTGATCTTGCCCGTATCCCGACGCGTCGCGCGAAGAGGGTGAATCAGAATGCCGGCGTCTGCCGCGCCGTGGAATTCTTCTCCGGCTCGTGTGGGGAACCATTCCGTTTCGAAGTCGCAGGCTTCTCCAGGCCACAACCGGCACATCGGACTGTTCAGTTCAGCTTCGAGATAATAGGGCTGATCGTCCGAGTTTGCGGTCAGGAAAGGTGTTCCGTCGTCGCTCAATTTCACTTCAGGACCGTTTGTCCAAAAGATGACGGATGCCTTGCCCGGATACTTCTTGCTCTGTTCGTACTGAAAGCGTTCCACCATGGCGTACTTGCTGCTGCCGTCAACAACCGCTAGCCATCCGTCGGTAGAGTCTAGCCACAGTTCGGCGGCCACGTGGACATAGTGCACGGTGAAAAGGCCGTCGTCCCTTACCGTGACTGCAGAATTCTGTGCCGGACCGAAACGTACGTGGTAGCGATTCAGATAACCGCTCGATGAGTTCACTGGAATGAACGTCCACAAATCGTGATTGAAACCTGAGGGAGAGCGTGGGTCCGCCGTATCGTACTGCGAGACAGACTGCATGGACCATTCGACGACGTGCCCGGTTACGTTCTTCATGGACGCACGAAAATGAATAGCCGGGGAATCGCCGGCAAGGCGGATCGTCCGTTGAAATTGAATTCCTGTTTGTGGATCCGCCGGGCCCGTAAGTTCGATCTCGCACTGTCGCCCTTCTGAAAGCTTTCGAAAGGAGAAAGGACCGTCGTCGATCAAATCGGAGTTGCCCGGCCAATGCTGCTCGTCGTTGTTGCCCTCGGGTAAGAGCCACAGCTTGTCGCCGCCGTAGTTAAACCATTGGCTCGAGTTAGGCGGGAAATATTTGCCTGCGAGCCTGGGATTGACGAACAAATAGGGGTGCCCCCCAAAAGTTACTTGCATCAGGCGTCCCCCATTCTGCGGCACGACGATTAATTGTACCCACCGATTCGAGACTTGCTGGGCCTGCCAACCCTTGTAGTCCACGGCTTCGACGCGACATTGATTCTTCGGACTTGGCTGACCTGTCGGCTCCGCCAAAGCCACTTTTTGTCCGGTTAAGCATAGAAGAAAAATCAAGGCGAGATGTCCTATGTGATTTGCGAGCAGAAGATGCGGTGTCATGATTATGTATTTCCAGGCACTGCCCTCCGTAGGTTCACGCA
Organism: Acidobacteriota bacterium; assembly: GCA_003225455.1. Taxonomy (GTDB): domain Bacteria; phylum Acidobacteriota; class Terriglobia; order Terriglobales; family Acidobacteriaceae; genus QIAB01. Next base: position 88,532 of record QIAB01000035.1, on the reverse strand, counting down.
CGAATCCTCAAGCCTCTCTCCCAAAGCGAAACGAAACCCAATAAAACGAAAGATTTGAATTTGCGTCAAGCAAATTCTATGGTATACCCACTTCGCGAACGGCCGAGGCGGTGCGAATGCACCACGTGAATCATGGTGAAGATACTATTGCTCCTATTGCTGGTCGCATCGGATCTGATGGCGCAGGACCGGAAAATCGATCCCACGTGGTTGCATCGGTACGTCCCGCGTTTAAGTGAGCACGTTGCTGCTCCCGAATCCCGAAGTTGCCGCTACAAACCCATCTTCGGGGAAGGCGATGCGGAGAATCGAATTCTGCGAAGCGTTACCCGTTTCGGAGAGGTCACAGTCGATGCACGCGGCAGTTGCCAAGGTGCGCTCTACGATCGCGAAGAAGAAATCTATTTCGTTCTGGAGGGCAACGGCATTCTGCACTATGGGGAGCAAGCTCACGAGATACGCGGCGACGACTTTACGTATCTGCCGCCGGGCGTGAAGCATTCGATTGAGAACCGTTCTCAAAAAGCCATGCGGGTCTTGCGTATGGCGTTCAGGATTCCGCCATCAATTTCCATCGGCACCCCATCGCCCCAGCCAAAGATTGTCAACCTGGACGATGTGAAGGAAGAAACCGTCGAGGGACATCCCACATCGGTTCTGTACAAGCTACTTGTGGGTCCTCGCAGTGGACGACGCGACGCCATTGACGAAGCTTACGTCGTGACCAGCCTCTTCTGGATGAACTTTGCGCCCGGAGGCACGAACTTTCCGCATCATCACGAAACGGCAGAAGAAATCTATCTCGTTCTCGAAGGTCAGGGCGAGATGGTCGCTGGCAGCGGAGTGGACGGCGTTGAAGGCCGTTATCCTGCCAAAGCGGGTGACGCTTATTACTTTCGCCCTAACTGTACGGTGGGCTTCTACAACCAGAACAAGCCTGGAGCCAAGGCGTACATCCTCGCGGTGCGGTCGCGGATTCCGCCGCCCGAGGATGCAGACTAGCCGTTCTCGTCTCTGATTTGATTGAGTCCTGAACTGCGTTGTTGAGGAGGTAATGCAATGCGTATTCGGAATTCCAGCCGGCGATCATTCGTGAAATTACTGGCGGCTGCCCCGCTGCTGAGCCAGATCACAGCCCGCGATTTCTACGCGTATGCCGCCGCGGCTCTCGGCAACGACCTCCGGCAAAATGTCTACAGCCGACTCGGAATAAAGACGGTCATCAATTGCCGAGGCACGTGGACGTATCTCAGTGGATCTTTGGAGTTTCCAGAAGTTCGGCAGGCGCAGGTGGAAGCAGCCCAGCACTTCGTCAACATGCTCGAGTTGCAGCGTGCAGTGGGACGCCGTTTATCGGAACTGACGGGTGCGGAATCCGGGATCATCACTTCCGGTGCTGCTGGCGCCATGGCCGCGGCCACGGCAGCATGTATGGCCGGCACAGATGACAAATGCATCTGGCAACTCCCCGATACCACCGGACTGAAACATGAGGTGATCATGGCGGGAGGGCGGAGCGCCTTCGACAGCGCCATTCGGTTGACCGGCGCAAAACTGGTGCTTACCTATTCTCCGGAAGAAATTGCCAACGCCATCAACGAAAACACTGCCATGATTTACACCACCGATCTCGGTGAAAAGCTGCAGCGAGAATTGGCGATTGCGAGAGAGCACAGGGTTCCCATGTTGCTGGATGATGCGGCCGGAATTCCGCCTGTGGACAATGCAAAACTCTACGCGAAGATGGGAATTGATTTGTACTGCTTCTCGGGCGGCAAGGGATTGTGCGGGCCTCAGTGCAGCGGGCTGCTGCTCGGCCGAAAGGACTTGATTGAGGCAGCGTTGTTGAATTCCAGTCCGCGGGAAGGGGCCGTTTGCCGGCCAATGAAGGTCGGGAAAGAAGAGGTAATCGGCTGCCTCACCGCGCTAGAGATCTGGCTGAATCTGGATGAGAAAAAACTCTATGCTGAATGGAATGGCCGCGTCGATCGAATCCGGAAGCTGGTGGAGACGGTTCCTGGCGTGAGAACAGATACGTTCATTCCAGATGATGGAAACCGTTATCCAACGTTGTGGATCTATTGGGACCAGCAGGCTTGGCAATACAGTATTGCCGATTGCGTGCAGGAGCTGCGCGTGGGAAACCCTGTAATTGAGGTGCTTGGAGCGGATAATCCAAGCCTGGTGACTGCGGTTCGCGAGGGTAAGCCGAACCCAAAGGAACCCAAGGAGGCCGACCACATCGAGCTGGTTTCCATGACCATCAAGCCGGGGGAAGAAATTATTGTGGGACAAAGACTACGTGGCATTCTGGGCGCGGCACGGAAAAAAGCTGCGGCGTAAGCAGCCCAAGGAATCGCTCGGATGAGAACCTTCCATCAAATGCGCTGGCTGCTGCTTGGATTTCTGCTCTCTTGGACGGCGATGGCGCAGCCGCAGGTGCACGCTGTCGTTCCCGCACAGATGTCGGCTTCTGCGAATCGCTTCTATTCTCCCGGCGTAGATGCGGGAGACTACATCTACATCTCCGGGCAGTCGCCGCGCCGCCCAGATGGCAGCTCTCCGGCAAATTTCGCAGCCCAGGTTCGCCAGGCGCTGGATAACATCAAGGCGATCGTCGACGCAACAGGTTTGACGATGGAACACGTCGTTTACACGCAGGTCTATCTCGAGGACATTAGCAAGTATTCAGAAATGAACGCAGTCTTCGCGGAATACTTCGGGAAGACCCCGCCGGCCCGCGCGGTGCTGGGCGTTGCCCGGCTTCCGGAGCCGCCTATTCAAATCAATGCTGTCGCGCTGCGCAATCTGACAGGACGGCGAGCGATCTATCCACGGAATTACGGGTCAGCGGACGGGGCTTCCCCTGCAATTCTCACCCACGATCGGCTTTTCATTTCGAGCATGGCCGGGAGCGATCCTGTGAGCGGGAAAGTTCCGGAGGATCCCGCGGCGCAGGTCGATCTCGCGCTCGACCGGTTGGACGCGGTGGTGAAGGCCGCGGGCTTGGAACTCAGCAACATGGTTTTCGTGAATCCTTACCTGAAACCGGAGATTCCGATGCGCGTCATGAACGAGCACTACGCGAAGCGGTTTGAATTTGGCAACACCCCGGCCCGCGCCACCATCGAGGTATCGAGTCTGCCCGGTGGAGCGCACATTGAGTTCACCGGTGTAGCGGTCGTGGACCTCCATCAACGGAAAGCATTGCGCCCGAAGAACATGCCTCCCAGCCCCACGGCCAGTCCCTGCGTTTTTGCAGGAGACACCCTGTATTGTTCCGCGAAGAGTGGCTTTATCCCAGGACCGCACGGTGGCGTCTATGCTTCTACGACACCTCACCAATTGCGTCAGACCATGCGCAATCTGCTCGACAACCTGGAAGAAGCCGAGATGACCTTTGAGCAGGTAGTCGCGACAAATGTTTATGTCGACGACTTGTCGGACCTGCAGTCATTTGACGAGGTGTACTCGCAGTATGTTGGCCCGGTGTTGCCGGCTCGGAGCACCATCCAGCAAATTGCACCTGTGGAGCGTAAAGCCGACAAAGACGATCACTACCCGGACCTGGAACAGGTATCGCTCATTGCCCTCCGAAGTCCGCACACCCGCTAAAACCGGACACGGGCTCCACCCATTTCTTATCCATGGGAAAGGCCAGGCCAGGAAGATTTGGCTTGACTTCGTACACAAACGAAAGCAATAGTATTCAATCGTAATCAAATGAAAGCAGGCTGACGGAGGCTGCCATGTCTCTCCAAGGGCGTTGTCTGTGGTCAGTCGCAGCTAGTATCACTCTGGTCTTGTTCTTGCTAGCGGTGCTCTTGCTATCGGCGCCGACTTGGGGGCAGGCCAGTTACACCGCGCAGATTCGCGGAACGGTAGCCGACCAGAGCGGCGCCGTCATTCGGAATGCGACGATCACCATCACCAACGTCGGCACGAACATCAGCACTACCGCCAAGACGGACACCAAGGGGCTTTATCTTCTGCCCGCCTTGCGCCCAGATGCATACGTGCTTCGTGCCGAAGCGCCAGGATTCCGTGGTCAGGAAAAGACCAACATCGTTTTGCAGGTAGACCAGCAGACCACGGTTGATTTCACTCTCGCTCCTGCTGGCGTAAACATGACGGTTGAAGTGAGCCAGGCGGCGCCGCTCCTCGACACCGAAAGCGCAAACCTCGGGACGGATGTCACAAATGAATACGTGCGCGATATTCCTCTTTATAACCGCAGCATGTTTGGACTGGTTTTTCTTGCCGGTGGCGTAACCGAAACCGCTGGCGCTGGTGTACAGGACAATTATCCCAGTGGAACAAATTTTGTTTCGAATGGTCAGCGAAACGCGACTGCGGAAGTGCGCCTCGACGGAAGTCCCATCAGCGCTCCGGAGCAAGGTGAAGGCGGTAATAGCAATGTGTACTACCAGCCTTCCGTGGAAATCGTGCAGGAATTCAAGCTGCAAAACAATAGCTTCAGCGCCGAGTTCGGCAACAATGGCGGCACGGTTCTGAATGTGGTGCTCAAGCAGGGAACCAACGCTTTTCACGGCAGCGGCTGGTGGTACGGGCAGCGTTCCGCGACTGACAGCCGTGATTTCTTCAATTCAGGAGAAAAACCTGACCATACGCGCGATCAATACGGATTTTCACTGGGCGGCCCGATATTTAAGAACAAGACCTTCTTCTTTGTCGACTTTGAAAAAACGCGCGAAAAAGATCCGGTGAACCTCGAAGGATATGTTCCCACCGATGCGGAAAGATCCGGTGATTTCTCGCAAACAGGCACACCTATCTTTGATCCCACCCAGTGCGTCCCTCAGGGAGGCAGTTGTGTGCGCCCGGAGTTTCCCAATGACATGATTCCCTCTAGCGAAATTGATCCCATCGGTCAGGCGATTCTCAACTTGTATCCCGAACCAAACGTTCCTGGCGCAACTTTTCCCGACCCCAACTTTCGCCAAGTCGTCCTGTCGAATGCTCCCGCCTGGCAGTTCGATGTCAAAGTCGATGAACAGATGAACTCCACACAGCGGATCGGCGGACGCTACAGTCGCCGCCACCAGTTGGTTACTACCCCCACCGTGCTGGGGAACGGCGATTTCAACGACGGGTTGATCGATACGACGGATGTGCACAATGCTGCCTTGGAATATAACTGGATGATTTCACCCAGGACGCTTTGGACTGGACACGCTAGTCTGGATAGAGTTGTAGAGCCGGTTAGGCCAAACAATTACCCGACGCTGCAGAGTATCGGCCTGCCTCCTATCCTGGCGGGCAACGGCCTGAACAGAGTGTCGGCCTTTCTGACCGACACCGATCCGGAGCCTTCGTTGTTCAGTCAGTGCTGTGTAAACACGAATTTTGCGCATACGCTATTTACCTATTCGTCGGTGCTGGAGTGGTCCAAGACAAACCATCTGCTCAAGTTCGGGGGCGAGCAGCGACTTTTTTACAACAACTTCTTTCAGCCGAGTTATCCGACCGGGGATTTCAACTTTTCTCGAGACGTGACTGCCTCCCAGCCTAATGCCGGGCTCGGCGACAATGGAGAAGGGAATTCGTTTGCCACAATCTTGACCGGATTCGCCTATAGCGGCGAACTGAATATCCTTCCGGCCGTTGCAAACAAATCCAAAGAGACTGCTGTCTTTGTGCAAGACGATTGGAAGGTAAATTCGAAACTGACCCTGAATTTGGGTTTGCGCTACGAGTGGAGCACACCTTATTCGGAACGGTTTAATCGCATCCAGTTCAGTGATTTCAGTGGCGACACAGGCATCAGCATCCCAGTGGATCGCGATCAAACCGGCCTGTTGTCAGCCGCGCTCGTGCAGCAGTTGGGACAAATTGGCAATGTACCTGGTACGACTGTATTTCCCGGTCGCCGAAACATGACGGTGGATCGAAATAATTTCGCCCCGCGCCTTGGTTTCGCCTATCAAGTCGCCAACAACACGGTATTGCGAGGAGGCGCAGGAGTGTTTTACGGGATGAGCGTTGCCACCAACTTCCAGTACTCTGGAACAGCATTTCGAAAATCAGCTGCCATCCATTTCACCAAAGACAATTTTCAGAGCCAATTCGCATCTCTAGCCAACCCCTTTCCATCCGGGTTAACTCAACCGCAAGGGACAAAGTACGGTGACCTTGCTGAATGGGGCTTCGACAACGGAAATGACGTGGATACCGGAACGGCGCGCAATGCCGAGATCTACCAGTGGAATTTGGGACTCCAGCATTTGCTGCCCGGCGGTGTAGTTATCGCGGCAGACTATTCCGCGAACAGAAGCACGCACTTGCCATGGGCGGGCACGAACAGCACTCGTAACCGTAACTTCCTCCATTCCTCGGTGCGGAATGCGCTGGTCGCGGAACTCAACCCATCCCACGATCCTAATGACAACCAGGTCTCCGACTACCTGAACACAACCGTGGCTAATCCGTTGCAATGCTTCTTTGCTGCAGTTGGTTCACCAGCGTCATATTGTCCGTCAAGCCCCATCTTCAACGAGGTAGATTCGATCTACAATGACGCCGAAATTCCAGAGTTGAACCTCTTGCGGCCCTATCCTCAATTTGACGGCACATTTCAGGGCCTGCCCTTGTTGGCTGCGAGTTCCTGGTATCACTCGTTGCAACTTCGGTTTCAGAAGCGCGCAAGTCACTACTTCAGTGTTGAAGGTAACTACACTCTGGCCAAAGGGACAGACGATTCTTCAACCGGGGCAAACGGCTGGGTCGGCAACCTTTATATCGACAATCCCCAAGTGCTTGACAATCTCGCGGCAGAGCATTCAGTCAGTGCCAACGACGTGACGCATCGGCTTACCACCGCCTTCATCCTGGACCTGCCAGTTGGCAAAGGTCGCTGGATCGGAAAAACAATGAACTCCGTGGCAGACGGCATAGTGGGTGGTTGGTCGCTGTCCAGCTTCATCACTCTCCAGGGCGGCCAGCCACTTGGCATACCTATGGCCAGCCCGCGGCTGGCGGACGGCAACCAGCGGCCCAACGTCGTCTGTTCACAACTGCGGACTGGAATCAACTTTACTGAGGCTGCGATTACCGGACAACCGTATCTCAATCCGGATTGCTTTGCCGACCCGGGCGACAATATCCCGGGCAACGCGCCGCGCTTTTTTTCCAATCTGCGTGGGCCTGGCGTGCGCAATCTGGATCTTTCGCTTTCAAAGGAATTCACAATTCGCGAAGGCAAACAGCTCCAGGTTCGCGCGGAAATGTTCAACGCGACCAATACCCCGCGGTTTGCCATCCCGAACACTTACTGGGACGGCCCGTCGGGGTCCGGTGGCAGCTTTGGAACCATCGTGAACACTCCGAACTTTGGTCCTGGAACTTTCCGCAGAATGCAGTTTGGGGCGCGGTTCCAGTTCTAAAAGAGTGTTCTTGGTGACCGGGCGGACTTCGGCATTATCGAGGTCCGCCCAGACCGCCTGCGGAGACCGGGCAGAAATGCAGCGTCGATCCTTTCTGAAGACCGGCGTCACTGCAGGCGGCTTAGCTGCCCTGGGGATCGATACCAAGCGCGCGCTTGCACACATCCCACCGCATAACTTCGACCGATATGATTTCGGCTCGGGGCCTGCTGTTTCCGACCGGCTTTATCAGGGCCCATTCTCCGCGGATGATTATCCCAGCTGGAATGTCGTCATGGCCCTCACACCATCGCGCGAAATCGTCCCAAATTATGGCATGGGACTTATCACATATGTTTGCGACGAAGTGGGTCCCGCTAAGAAAGAGGGAGAAGTCCTGGCTGAGTCGATCGAGAAACTGGTGAAGATTCCGCTCGGAACAAAGCTCTACCTTCGCGTGAATTGGAAAGACGTGCAACGGCGGCCGGGAAAATTGGATTTCTGCGAGCACTGGAAGCTGACGTTTGATATGGCGCGGAGATATCAGAAGAGGGTGGGCTTTCGCGTAATGATGAGCAATCCCGACATTCCTGATTTTCCCCTCCCGGAATTCCTGCGCGACAAGATTCCGATGGTAAAGCTGGGAGACTGGCAAAAACGAACGCGCTACGAGCCTCGCTATGATGATCCCGCATTCCAGACCGCATTTCGCGAGTTGGTCGATCTACTCGCGGACGCGTACGACGGTCATGCTGACGTGGAGTACGTGGACACGTTCATGTACGGCTTTTGGGGCGAAGGGCACACGTGGCCGCTTGAGTCGAATCCCTTTCCCGATAATGTGACCGCAGAAAATACCTTTGTGAGCATGCTCCAGTATCAGACCGAGCGTTGGAAGAAAACTCCGATGCTGACCAACACCCAACCCGATTTCAGCAAAGTTGGCAACTCGGAGCTGGTCGACCGAACGATTCGCAGTCTCAACTGGCTGCGCACGGACACCATCTTCATCGAAAACGAGCAGATCGAATCGCTCAGCAACCGGCCGCCCTGGACGGGCGTTTCGGTTGAGGTAGGCATCTCGGATGGCTCGCCGCAAAGCTTGCGGATGGATGACGGCGTCACATACTCCGACAATGTTATTCACCACGTCCAGGACGTCGCGCCTTGCTACTTCTCCTTGTGGAACTGGCACCGCATTCAAGCCGATCGCCTGCTCAACTACTATCACCAATTCCCTGACGCACTGGATGAACTGGCCCAACGGGTTGGGTATCGCGTTCGCCCGTCGTGGGTGTGGAGCTACGAAGAAGCAGGCTATCCGGGATTGATCATCGGCTTTGTGAACGACGGCGTGGCGGCTGTTCCCGGCGTACTGCGAATCTCCGTGTTCAGTGAAGACAAGAAAGTAAACACTGCCGGGTGCCTTGATGCCGGGTATCCCCTGCCGGGAAAGGTCCGGCAAGCGAAGTTCGTGCTGCCCAAGGGAACGAAATGGAAAGGGCTTCGGTTGAAGGCCGAAATCGAGGTGAAGAGCCAACGCTATCCGGTGCGTTGGGCATGCCGTCAGAAATTGAACGAGGACGGAAGTTTGACGTTGCGATCGACGAACGGCCTCGAGCAAAACGATACCACTGGCGGCGGCTAGCGTGTTAATCGAATGGAGCTGATGCAAGTTCTTATGAAGACAAGAGCAGCAGTGATCTTATTCCTGGCGCTCGTGGTTGGCCTCTGCTTGCTAGCTGCTCCGCCGGCCCGTGAACAGGATTGGAGCAACTACGTTCGCATCGGCGCGTATGGACTCAAGGGCAGCGACGCGGTTCAGATTGTTCAGCGCGCGCAGGAAAGCGGAGTCTTCGGGATCGAAGTGGATAACGACATTCCCGGACGCTACGAGAGCTTTGTACATCCGGATGAGAAGCTGGCGGCGATTCGCGCGGTCGCGCAGGAAGCGCATCGCGTGGGTAATTATGCGTTCGTCTACATCGCAGGAACAGAATGCATCACGGCCCATGCTGACCAAACTCCGCACACAATGGCGAAAGATCATCCCGACTGGTTGCAGCGCAAGATCACCGGTGAGCCGGCGATCTTTGGAGGGGGAACAGAATTCTGGATCAAAAAAGGAGACGAAGACGTGTGGGCTAGTCCCTACGCGATGGAATGGCGCAAGATCTACATGGAGCGTGTTCGGCAGATCGCGGGAACCGGCATCGATGGCATTTACGTTGATATTCCCTACTGGATGACGCATTTCAAAGGCTGGGAAGATACGTGGGCGAGTTTCGATGACTACACTGTCGCGGCTTTCAAGCAGCAAACCGGGCTCGACGCTAAGCACGAACTGAAACTCGGAAATTTTTCCGACCCGAACTTCCGCAAGTGGGTGGAGTTCAGAATTCAAACCTTCACCGACTTCATGCATGAGATCGATCAGAATGCGAAATCAGTAAACCCGGAGATCAAGACGATTCCTGAGATCTATCCAGGCATTGAAGAGGAGGCGGTCCGAGTTGGCGCCGATGTCTACAGCCTGTATCCGGTCGTAGACGCGATCGCGCACGAATACGAGTTCGGAGATAGCGGCCACATGGCGTCAGAGCGCGATCCTCTGGACTGGTTCCGCTACCAGGTAGGGATGCATTCGTTTCGAGCCTTCGCTCAAGGCAAGCCGACATGGATTCTGAACTATTCGTGGGATGGAGATAAGAAGGTTGACGTCCGGGAGTCCATGATGAACCTGGCTATGTCGCAGGTGATGGCTGGGGCAAATTTCTGGGATGCTCCCGGACATTCGATGGCGGGATCGAATGATCTTTCTACGCGCAAAAGGATCTTCTCTTGGATCCGTGAACACGAGAAGACGTTCTATTTGCCTCGCAGCCCGATTGATCCGATTGGCGTCTATTTCTCACCAGCAACCCGCAATTTTCACGCTGAGGAGTTCATCGCCTCGTACCGCGGAATCCTGATTCTGATGATGCAGAAACACCTTGAATTTCAGATTGTCACCCCGCGCACGCTTGCAGATTTTCAGGGAAAAACGCTGGTGCTGCCGGATGTTCGGGAATTAAGCGACGACGAGAAAACCTGGTTGCGGGAATTCGTCCAGAAGAAACGATTGGTGATCACGGGAAGGGACGCGACTGGACTCGATGCCTCGGACCACGTTGTGCGGTTCCCAGAGTGTCCGGGAAGAACCTACGAACAGGCTCTGGAGCGGGACTTTGAACGCACTTCCCCTGCTTCGCAGCAGCAGTTACTTGACGCTGTGGGAAAGAGCGAGGAGGTACGGATCGAGGCTCCGCCTCATATAGCGACATCCATTGCGCGCACGTCCGACGGCCACATCAACTGCTTCTTCGCCAATTTCAGCGGACTTCGGGGCGGATCGAATCCGGTCCAGATTCCGCAGGACGGGGTCAAAGTAGTGGTCCAATCCAAGGCTGGTGATGAAGGATACGTTCTTCCCTTCCTGGGTACAAGCCAGCCGCTTCATGGCGTTCGTAATGGGGACTCCGTCACTTTCAGTTTGCCATCTATCGCGAAGGGCGCAGTGTTCTGGTACGTTCCCCAACAGTAGCAATTGGATCCTCAATTCCGCCGGGATTAAGACCTTTAAGCCGGGATCGCACTTCAACGAGCGTAAAGGCCTCGAAGGCTCCCTACTTGATATTTCTGCGACCAGGTGTCAATTCTTGTATCTAAACTATTCATCTGGAAGACTGGGACCAGCCATTCTCCCGATTCCAAGTGATCATGGGTAAACCAATTGGGTCGCCACGAAGCTATGAATTGCGAGATTTCCTGGCTCGTAACCACGCCGTATCAATGGATCGATGTTGAGCTTGAGGGCGGCATTTTGCCTTCGCCAATTCCCCAAACACATGCTAGGAGAATCGCGGGCGTTCCTTGGGGAGCAAGGAGTCACAATCGAGTTTGAGGTTGAGGGGCTGGGTCAGCCCTCGTGGGCATCGGCTTTTGTGTGGCCGAGCGTTGGGGGGATTGTACCGTGTACATCGCCTGCTCCAGAAACCGTTCTCGCCCGAACCCATCGAACGAAAGTAGGCTCTAAAATGATCCTGGTAAGAGAAAACAATCGGTCTGTGGCGAGATAGTCGGTACACAACAAATGAAAACATCTGTTTTCGATAGCGAATATCAGTTGAAAAGTCTGGCCAGCGTCTTAAGGGGCATGCGGCGGGCTCTCGACGCAAACGAACTGGCAGAGCGGCTGGGAGTATCGAAACGCACAATCATGCGAAAAGTGAAAGAAGGGCACAATCCCGTTTTTCAAGATCGCCACTGGCTCTTGAAGCAGTGCGGGGTGAAGAGCATGAGGAATATAGATGTGGAGTCAAGAAAATAATGGCATGCACTACACACATCCTCGAGCTTCAAAGCAAGTAAGAGCTGGGCTTGCGAATGATACCATGATACCGAGTTCGCACATTTTGGGGTGGTTTCGTTGTCATCTGCTGTCCATGAATGTGCCTGCTTGACAATCCTCTATCCGCTTTATTTTCATGGAATTTAATCGCTAAGAGTGCATAAGAGCTAGACTTAGTCAAAATGCCCGTGGTTGAATCTCTCCCTCTCCGCCATCATCGTAAATAGTGCCTTTCAGCCCGAGCTACTCCGCCAGTAAGCGATTAATTGGCGGCGACGGCCTACAACAGCTCTCGCTCCGCTAGTTTCGCTCATCGACGAATGACATTTCGAGTCTTCCTAGGAGAATAAAAAGGCGACGAGAATCCTCGCCGCCTTCTCCAACGCGGGTGAGTTTAGTCTCTGTCGTGGCGGTCGTGCCGGAGATCGCGCCGATCCGAGCGAACATCACGGCGATCATGGCGAATACCGCGGCGGTCGTGACGGATGTCACGGTGGTCGCGATGGATATCGGCTCTGTCGTGGGCGATGTCGCGGTTTTCGGCACGCACTTCGCGGCGATCTTGATTGATGTCTCTTCGGTCGCGGGCAATGTCAGCGCGTTCTTTTGCCGCATCGGCCTTATCGCCCTTTCTTAGGTCCTGACGCATCTCGCGGCGATCTTTGGCGAGATCGGCTTCGTCGCGGCGAATATCACGGCGTTCCGCGTTGCGCTCGACGCGATCTTTGTTCACATCGCGCTCATCTTGGCGGATGTCACGGCGATCGTGACGAATATCACGGCGGTCATGCCGAATGTCATGCCGGTCCTGATGAAGATCTCTGGCATCCTTGGCAGCGTCGCTCTGGCCGAATGCCAGCATTGACCCCAACAGCAAAAAACTTGCACTGATCAGCGTTCGTCGCATGTCTCTGTCTCCCCTGCGAAGCGGCTCACATGTCGTACAAACATGTGGACCCGCAGTATGAGCGGAAGTTGCGTGATGAGAAATGGTGAATGCCGCCAATCTGATGACTTTAGTAATGTCTGGAGTTTGGCCGCGCTCAGATTCAGCGCCTACGCTCAGAAGAGAGCAGGTTACTTCCTTCGCTCAGTAAGGATGACAATTTCAAAACCATTGGGACGATTTGTCTCTTAGATTGCGGCCAGCGCCTGATCCAGATCGTCCATGATGTCTTCGACGTTTTCGATTCCCACGGAGATGCGTACCATGCCGTCGGTGATGCCGATCTCTCTTCGTCCCTTTTCGCCGAGTGAGCCGTGGGTCATGGTAGCAGGATGTGAGATGAGCGTTTCTACTCCGCCCAGGGATTCAGCGAGCGAGCAAAGGCGCACTTTTCGGAGCATCTTCTTGGCGTTTGAGAGAGAGCCTGTTTCAAACGTAATCATCGAGCCGAAACCGTACATCTGCTGCTGCGCGAGTTCATACTGGGGATGATTCGCAAGGCCGGGATAAAAGACTTGCTTCACTTTTTTATGTCTTACTAGAAACTCGGCAACAAATCTGCCATTGCGGTCGTGCTGCTCCATGCGCACTGGGAGAGTTTTCACTCCCCGCAGCACCAGCCAGCATTCGAAAGGAGAGAGAATCGCTCCTGCGGCCTTTTGCAGAAACGCCAGCTTTTCGGCTTGCTCGCGCGTGGTGCAAACCACCACCCCGCCCAAGCCGTCGCTATGACCATTGAGAAATTTCGTGGTCGAATGGACGACCATGTCCGCTCCCAGCGCGATCGGATGCTGGAAGTATGGGGACATGAATGTATTGTCGACGACCAGCTCGACTTTTCTGCGATGGCAGACCTGAGCGATGGATTCGATGTCGCTTAGTGCCATCAGTGGATTCGTGGGTGTTTCCACGTAAACGATGCGGGTGTTCTTGCGAATGGCGCGCTCGACGTTGCGGACCTCTGATGTGTCTACATACGTGAACTGCAGCCCAAAGTCTGCCAGCACCTGATCGAAGAGGCGGGGCACGCCGCCGTAAAGATTGTGACCGCACACGATATGGTCGCCCGATTTGTACATCGAGCAAATGGCGTTGATCGCTGCCATGCCGCTGGCAAAGACCGGAGCGGCGATGCCACCTTCCAGGGCTGCGAGATTTTGTTCCAGGCGAGTGCGCGTGGGATTGGAAACGCGGGCGTACTCATAGCCCTTATTCTTACCGAGCTCTTGCTGGACGTAGGTGGAAGTAGGGTGGATGGGAGGGCTGACGGCGCCGCTTTCAGCATCAGGCTCCTGCCCGACGTGGATCGCGCGTGTGGCAAAACCGGGTTGCTTGCTGCTCATATCGGCTCGAAACAGATTCGACCGAAGGCGTACCCTGAGAGGATTCTCTATAAACTTCCGCATTCAAAAATTATTAAATCCCGCCTTCGAAAATCTTTTTTGACAAATATCTTTCCGCAGAGTCTGGGATCATGGTCACCACGCGTTTCCCTGGCCCAAGCTTCCCCGCGACTTGCAACCCTGCGAACACGTTTGCGCCACCGCTCGAACCCGACAAAACTCCTTCGCGCGCCGCCAGCTCTTTGACCATGCCAAACGCGTCGGAATCCCTGACCATCATCACTCCATCGCAAACCGAGCGGTCGAAATTCTTGGGGATGAAGCTGGCGCCGATGCCTTCCACTTTGTGCTGGCCGGGAGGCCCGCCGCCAAGCACCGAACCCTGCGTCTCGACAGCATAGGCAAGAATTTTCGGCAGACGCTCTTTCAGAAAACGCGCAACGCCGGTAAAAGTCCCTGCGGTTCCCGCGCCGATGACCAGCGCATCGATGCGGCCTTCCATCTGCTCGAAAATTTCCGGAGCTGTAGTTTCGTAATGAAACTCGGGGTTGGCCGGATTTTCAAATTGACCGACCATGAACGCGTCGGGATCGCGCGCGACAAGCTCGTTGGCCCGCTTAATGGCTCCCTGCATGCCCTCAACGTCGGAAGTGCGAATGACTTCGGCGCCGAGGGCCCGCATGATCATGATTTTTTCTTCGGAAAAACGTTCGGGAACGAATAGCACAACCTTATAGCCGCGATTCACGCCGATCAACGCCAGACCGATTCCGGTATTTCCAGCAGTCGCCTCGACGATTGTGCCGCCGGGCTTGAGCACGCCATTTTCCTCGGCGCAACGGATGATTCCTATGGCTGCGCGGTCCTTCACACTGCCACCAGGATTGAGGTACTCAAGCTTGGCGAAAACATCCGCCGCATTGGCGGGAACAAGCCTCTTCAGTTGAAGGATGGGAGTCCCGCCGACCAATTTTGTGATGTCGTCGGCAATGCGCAGGCAGCTATTGTCGAGGGTTTTCGTCTGCACCCTACAGGGTACGGAAGCGGGGGAAATGCGTCAATTGAGCAATCCGCAATCAATTCCCGGCTAGTGCCCGCCGCCTGAGGCTTGTTCCTGACCAGCGTAGTAGCCGCTGCGCGTGCGCACGGTGAGCCGGTTGTAGCCTCGGGCACGAGCGTCGACGTGGATCGCGCGATATCCGGTCACAGTCTGGGGAGTGCTCGGCCGATAACCAATCGTATATTGGTTGCGAATGTCGTGAGCCACGGTGCGGCTGATGGAATCGACCTCGTCCGCCGTCCTGGGCAGGAAGGCAATTCCGCCAGTTCGCTCGGCTACAGTCTGCAAAGCGCGGCGGGCGCGGCGCGCTTTCTCCTCGCCAAGAATGCCGATGGCATAAACGGTCGGGCCGTTCTCTTCGGAAAGTCGTCGCACCGCCTGTTCGAGCGACTCCCGGCTGGCATTGTCTTCGCCGTCAGTAACTACCAGCAGAACCTTCTTTTGCAGCTTGGCGCTCTTCTTCAAGTGGTCGGCAGAGGCTACCAGCGCGTCATAAAGCGCCGTTCCGCCGCGCGCCTCGACCTTTTCCAAGCCCTCCTGCAACTTCTTTATGTCGCTGGTGTAATCCTGGTCGAGGTAGTACTCATCGTTAAAGTTGACGATGAACACTTGGTCATCTTTGTTGCTGGCCCGAACCAGATTGAGCGCCGCTGCGTTTACCCGGTCGCGCTTCTCGCGCATAGATCCGGAATTGTCGATCACGATGCCGAGAGCTACAGGTATGTCTTCGTGGCGAAACGATGTGATGGTCTGCGGCTTGCCATCCTCTAAAACCGTGAATGCCGTCTTGTCGAGATTGGTGATCATGTGCTGCTTGTCATCCACGACAGTGGCATGCAGCATGACTTCCTGGGCACGGGTATGAAAGACGAAACCACCGGCCTGCGGACTCGGTTCCTTACCTGAGGAGGGCGGAGCTCCTTGAGCAGGCTGGGCCGGGCTGGGTTGTCCTGCCGGAGCAGTCTGGGTGGGAGTGGGCTGAGTCTGGGTCTGAGTCGAAGCAGGCGGTGCCGAACCAGGCTGGGTCGGAGGCGGTTGTTGGGCTCGCGGTTGGGCCGGAGGCGGCTGTTGGGCTTGCGGTTGGGCCGGAGGCGGTTGTTGGGCTTGCGGTTGGGCCGGAGCCGGTTGCGTGGAATTGGCTGGCGCGGTATTTTGCGCGTCCGAAGTCTGCGCCCTCACGCTTAAGCTGAAGGAAGAGACGGCAACTACAAGAAACAAAAGAGGATTATTGCGAAGGTGCATAGTAACCCGTTTTGGCATACACGCGAAGTGGCGGCAACCCCTTTGGCGGAACCAGCTTTACTTTTATTTTACGCCATTTTCCATCGTGCGTCGGGTTCTTTGGACGGTAGCCGAGTACATATTGGTTGCGTAGCTCGATCCCAATTTTTGTAGCGACGTCTCCCAAGTCGTTCGGATTATCTATGGTAAACGCCCTGCCCCCAGTGAGTTCCGTTAACTCGCTGAGTAGGGCCGGGCCCAATTGCTCTTCAGGGCTGGACATGTAGCGGTCGTAAATCCCGATGGCATACATCAACAAATCTGCTTCCTTCACCACCGACTTGATTTCCCCCTCAGTGTAGCGGCTGTGATTGTCGCCACCGTCAGAGATAACCAGCACAGCCTTCTTCGGGTATTTTGCCTGCCGCATCTTGCTGACACCGAGATAGATCGCATCCAGCAAGGCCGTTCGACCCTTTGGAATCGTATAAACGAGCTTGCCCTGAATATCTTCAATCGACTGTGTGAAGTCGGAAACTTCATCCGGCTTGTCGGCGAATGTAATCATGAAGAACTCGTCTTGCGGATTGGCGGTCTTGAAGAACTCCACTACGGCTTCGCGGGCCCGCTCGATCTTGCTGCTCATGCTGCCGCTCATATCGAAAATGACCCCTAGAGATACGGGAGCATCTTCGCTGGAGAAGTGCTTAATCTCCTGCGCCTCTTTGCCTTCGTAGACGTTGAAGTTCTCTTTGTCCAGGCCAGTGACCAACCGGTTCATTGGGTCAGTGATGGTGACCGGGACCAGGACCAGATCGGATTCGCTCTTGTAAGGCTTCGAATGAGTGTTGAAGGAACTCCCGACAGGCTGGGCGTCTTTGGGTGGCAACGGATCCGGCTGCACACGCGGGTTTACGTGAACTTCATCCGTGGTGCCGACGCCCTGCGCGACCGTGCTCGGAACCGAAAATCCAAATATCAACACGAAAAATGCAAGCAGGCAGACAGAAAAAGGTGTGGACAGTAAAAGTGTGTGACAGGTCCAAAAAGGAGCCGCTTGGCGCTTTCGGTCTGGGATTCGGGGGCGAGGTGACCCGCGCCCTCGATGGCGGGCCATAATTACCTCATTGCCGCAGATACTACCATAGCTCCCATAGTCGTGGTGTCACGTTTTTGTCGAATTTTTGATGGCTTTGCTGCACAAAAGTTTGCTTGCTCCTGGCGGGCTGCTGCCGACATCATCTCCAGCGAGGGAGCACTCCTGTAAAATCTGAATTCTCCAGTCATGGCTCACATCGAACCCTTTCGCGCTCTTCGTTATGATCCTGCACGCGTTGCGCTTGCTGACGTAGTAACTCAGCCATACGACAAGATCACACCAGAGATGCAGGATCGTTACTACGCAGCGAGTCCGTACAATCTTGTCCGCATCATTCTGGGTAAGCAGCACGCCGGAGGCCATCCCGGAGAGAACTCTTACACTCGCGCCTCGGAGTTTTTTCGCGATTGGCGACGTCAAGGCATTTTCTTTCAGGACCCACAGCCTTCGATCTACGTTTACTCGCAACGCTTTGCAATTCCTGGTGGGAACAAAGAAGCGGAGCGGCAGGGATTCATCGCCCTCGGCCGAATCGAAGACTATTCCGCCGGCGTAGTTTTTCGGCACGAGCAGACACTGGCCAAACCCAAAGCGGATCGCCTTGAGCTGCTTCGGGCCACTCGCGCCCATTTTGGGCAAATCTTCATGCTCTACAGTGATCCTGGGCGCGAAATTGAAGACCTGCTCTCTGTGGAAAACCCTTCTGACATCGAAGCTCGTGACGATTACGGCGTTATCCATCGCGTCTGGAGGATTTCCGATGGCAGCCTTCTTGACCTGGTGCGCGGCAAAATGCGAGATAAGAAGCTGATCATCGCAGATGGGCATCACCGGTACGAAACCGCGCTTAACTATCGTAACGAACGGCGCAGCATGCCGGCTTTGGCTGCGGTGACGGGAGCTCCTCGCGAGCACTCTTCCGGCGATGCTCTGGCGCACTTGGGTCACGCGGAGAGTGCTCCGCATGAGTTAGTCATGATGACCCTTATCAACATGGACAGCCCCGGCCTGGTGATCCTGCCTACGCATCGCATTGTGCACGGCCTGCAATCGTTCTCACCNNTATTTCAGTGTGGAGGAAGTCGATGCCGCGATTGATGCCGGGCGCGCCACCGGAATTTTGCGTGAGGCAGGCCGGTCAGGCACGGCTTTGCTGGCAGTCTCGGCGGAACGCGCGTTTCTGCTGGATCGGCCCAAGGCCTTCGACTCCGAACTTTTCGCCGGCCTCTCTCTGCGGCAGCAGACGCTCGATGTCGTGCAACTGCACAAATGCCTGCTGCAAAGTGTGCTTGGGCTTTCTGAGGAATCAATTCTGAACCAACAGAATATTAGCTATATTCGTGAGACGGGCGATGCGCTCGGTCGGGTGCGCCGGAGCGAGGCGAATATCGCGTTTCTCATGAATCCAGTTCGTACCGAACAGGTGCGCGACGTGGCTTTTGCGGGCGAGGTGTTGCCGCAGAAGTCGACCGATTTCTATCCCAAGCTGCTCAGCGGCCTGACGATCTATGCACTCGAATAGGCTGGTGGCGACGGGGCTCTCGGCCGCAGGTTTGGGGCGATTCCGTCTGCAGATCGT
>QIAB01000035.1:54114-69437 GCA_003225455.1 Acidobacteriota bacterium | reverse complement strand
CAATGCAAATTACACCCTTAACGTGAGCGACCGGGATGGCAAAGAGTACGTGGATCTGCTCGAAATCCTACAGCCTCTCGGAGCATCGAGTGCTAGAAGCGACCGCGCGAGTTGGAGGCTTCGTTTTGGGAATGTTGAAAGCGAATTCACTGCCGAGAAAACGCGGGCTCGAATCCGTGGCGGCGATTTTGATCTTGCGGCAAAGTTCAAATTGGAAAACGGGAGAGGCCTCGTGCCTCTCGCCTCATTGAGCACACTGTTGCCGCAGTTTCTCGGAGCGCCGGTTACATTTCGGGAAAGCTCCCGGCGCTTGTTCATCGGAAATGTTTCAGTTCATTTCACCGCCCAGGTTAACAGGGCAAATCCACCCAACTTGGTGATGGAGTTCAGCTCTCCGGTAAACCCGATGATCGCCACGGAACCGGGCAAGTTGCGTATGGTCTTTACCCATGAGCCCCTGGTACCGCCCGGCTCGCAGACATTGACGTTCGACAGTAAAATTATTCCTTCCGCCAGCTATCTTGAGAGCAACGGCGCCGCGGAAATTGCTGTCAACAGCAACGCTCCGTTGTTCGCCAGTTTCAGCAACGACGGGCGGACGATTACGATTGCCTCTGCGCCACAAAAGCCGGCACAAGCTGTGTCCGCTACACCGGTGCAGCAACCGGCGAGCGCTGCTGCAGTTCCGCAACCGCAGGCCGGGGTTCCTCCTCAAGCCAACTTGAACCCCTCAGTTCCATACTTCGCAGTCGTCGATGCCGGCCACGGCGGCGAGGAGCGTGGCGCGGCGCTTTCAGATCAATTAGCCGAAAAAGATGTGACCCTCACCTTTGCGCGACGTTTGAAAGAGGAGCTCGAAGCTCACGGACTGAGTACGCAACTTCTCCGCGATGGCGATGTTTCGTTGACAGTAGATAAACGCGCGACACTTACCAATGCCGCACATCCGGCAGTTTACATTTGCCTGCACGCCTCGTCCGAAGGCAACGGGATTCGTCTGTATATGGCAATGCTTCCTGCTGGAGCCGAGAGCCGTGGGCCATTTTTGGATTGGGATACCGCTCAGTCGGCTTCGCGCGCGACGAGCCAGATCGTTGAAGCAAGTCTCGCGGCCGAGTTCGAGAAAAGGCAGGTTGCAGTTCGATCGCTGGTGGCGCCGCTGCGGCCGTTGAATAACATTACATCCGCGGCAATCGCGATTGAGGTTGCGCCGCCGGTGGGTGGAATCGCCGAATTGAACTCTCCGCGGTATCAGCAGTTGATATCGGAGTCAATCGCTTCCGGTGTGCTCGCGGTGCGCGACAGATTGGGGACCGCGCGATGATTCCTCGCCACCTGGTGATCGCAGTGGGAATCATGCTGGCTCTGGCGATCGGAATGAGCGTTTACGTCTGGCGTACGCGAGGACGGGTCGCCTCTACTGAGCCAGCCGCGTACACCCATCCCGTGACAGCGCCTGTCGAGGGGCCGACCGAGGAAGTAACCCTGTACGTTGCACACGACGATAGCGGCGCATTGCGGCCGCAGGCAGCTCGCATCCCGCTTCCCTCGGGACGCCAAGAACGTGCCGAAGAATTGCTGCGCGCACTGCTGCGGCACTATCTGGATCCAACATCTTCTCATGCGCTGCCGACCGGAGCTGAGCAGCACGACGTGTATCTTGTCGATCCGGGGTTGGCGGTCATCGATGTGAACTCTGCGCTTGCCGATGGGCACCGATCCGGCATTCTGGTGGAAGAGCTCACGATCGTGTCGATGACGCGAACCCTGTCGGCAAATATTCCGGGAATAAATCGCATTAGGATTCTGGTGGACGGCAAGAGCAGAGACACTTTGGCCGGGCATGCAGAATTGTCGGAGTTTTTCGACGTTTCGGCGGTAGATCAGCTTGCGGCAGAACTGCAGTAACAGCTTGGTGCCCCAGGTTCGCGCCCTGGTTCTGGGCGCTAACCTGGGCGGAGAAATAAAGTTACAAAGTGGGACTGTCCGGATTCCTGAAAACGCTGGAGACCGCGGGGCATGAGAAAACCTACACCGCGCCGGAACTTAGGTAAAGTGTTGCCCAGGTTAGCGCCCAAAACCAGGGCGCGAACCTGGGGCACCGTGCATTTGCAGAGAATTCGATCCGCAATAGCGCTCAGCAAGTACAGAGGAGCGGTAGCATGAAGCAACTCCTCGCAATCTCAATCGTCCTGGGTATATGCACAGCAATTCCCATCATGGCGCAGGCTCCGGCGGACAGCGCCAAGGCCCCTAAGCAGGTGGTCGAGGAATTCCTCGCTATGGAGACTCAAGGCGGACGATTGACCGCAGAAGGCTGGGCGAAAGCAGATGGATTCTTCGTTCATCCAGTGCCGATGCCGCACGAAAAGCGTGTGGTTGTTGTCTCAAAAGACTATTCAGTCTACGAAGTGTCAGTTAAGGAAGATCGTGCGGAGGTTTACAACGATTTTGAAGACTTGGGCAGCATTGACTCGGCGCTACGTTACACAGCACCGCCATCGGGGTTTCTCGAGACCACCACCGTCTACCATCTCGTCACCCTCGATCGGTCGAACTCATCCGCAGGAAAGGCTAAATCGTCGGAATGGAAGATCACGGAACCCGCTAGTACTCTGTGGCTGAATGTGGAAACTGCTATACGCTATGTCGCTGCAAGGCGCGATAAGACAACCAACCCGGCCATCAGAAAGAATGCCGACCGGACCCTCGCGATTCTGAGACGACATCACTGAATCACGTTGTGGGAAACCTAGGGGACGGGAAGCAAGCAGCGATCAGCATTCCGCCAGCAATGCTTGAAGAGCCAGTCTGGAACTTGCTTTCGCTGATGCCGAATCCTTTTAAACCATATTAACCATCCGGTGAGGGCCATGAAGAAAAGAACATTCCTGCTGACTGGCGCAGTTGGAACCATGCTGTTACTTGGATTGGTGAAGGCGTGGGCGGCATCTCCAGGGGACGTCGTGGAGCAATTCGTTAAGATGGATGTCGAAGGTGCAAGACTTACGCCTCCGGGGTGGGCCCAAGCCGACGCGCTCTTCACTAAGCACAGTGAACCGTCTCAGCCAACATTCGTGGTGGTGATCGCCAGACGATACGCCGTAAGCGAAGATAAGAGTAGAAAAAACTATTTTGTTTTGGGCTACGACGATATAGGGCATATTGATAGCGTCACCCTGCATTTCACGCCGACCCATGTCCCGCAGGTGATGTGGTGGTACAAGGGGTACGTTGTCACCCCTGCCTTTGGAGTGGCGAATCGAGGGTGCACAGCCAAGCGAGATGCACGTTAAAGCAAATGCCGCTACGCGCTGGGTGAGCCAGATGCGCGACAAAAGTACTGACCCCGCAATTCGGCGGAACGCAGAAGAGACGATTGTTAAGCTCAAGCCCTACCGCTAAAAACGAATCCGGGCCTGCCCAGCTTTTGCGTTGGCTACAGAACGTCCATCGCGCATTAATCTCAACCAGCTCAAACGCGGGGGAATCTAGGGGACAGAAGGAACGTTCCCCGAGCATACACTTGATCGCATTTATGGATGAGTAGATCAGTTCCAGCTTTTGTTGAGTGCTGACTGCTGACTCCTCTCCCCTGCTAGAATTTCCCGATGCACTATCGCTCCGACAACCGCGCGCCTGACCAGATGCGCCCAGTGAATATCGTTCCCAACTACATCAATACTGCTGAAGGCTCTGTGCTGATTGAGCTGGGCAATACGCGCGTCATCTGCACCGCTTCGGTCGAAGAAACCGTGCCGCCGTTTCTGCGCAACAGCGGCAAAGGATGGATTTCGAGCGAATACGCGATGCTGCCTCGCTCCACGCTGACCCGCACGCCGCGCGAGGTCACAAAAGGCCGTCCCAGCGGACGCACCCATGAGATTCAGCGGCTGATCGGTCGCTCGCTGCGCGCAGTCGTTGATCTCGATCGCTTGGGCGAGCGCACCATCTGGATTGATTGCGACGTAATTCAAGCCGATGGCGGCACGCGGACGGCATCAATCACAGGAGCGTTCGTCGCTCTGGGACTCGCCCTGGAGAAGCTCGTCGAAGCTGGAACTCTTACGGCCGTTCCGTTCAGAGACTATGTCGCAGCCGTGAGCGTGGGCATTGTGGATGGCCAGATTCTGCTCGACCTTTCGTATGAAGAAGATTCACGCGCCGATGTGGATATGAATTTCGTGATGACCGCTGGATACAAGTTTGTGGAAGTGCAGGCGACGGCGGAGCACCAGGTCTTCGATGAACACCAGTTGGGCAAAATGATTGGCTTGGCACGGATGGGCGTACAGCAGCTTATCGCGAAGCAGCAGGCGATACTGGGAATGCTGACGCTTAGGCAGTAATCGCGTCAGCCCTGCGTCGTTTGTGTCGTTGAACGATTGATTTTGTTGGCTGCCCCCCAGGGATTCGAACCCCGATATGCTGATCCAGAGTCAGCTGTCCTGCCGTTGAACGAGGGGGCAGTTTAGGCCGAGCGGAACCGCTCCGCAGTTCTGATTTTATGGGCTGCGTGCATGGCGGTCAATATAAAGGGCCAGCGGAAGTTCGCGTTGGTTCGTGCTTTTCGGCGGGATAGAATCCTGTGGGAGAATCCTCAAATGACGACTGTGCTCGGCAACGTCAGTCCGAGTGCCAGGGAATACGGCGAAGTAGCGCGCCGTGTGCTGGAGCCCGCTCGATGCACGCTCATCGTGATCGACATCCAGGAGAAGCTTCTGCCCCCAATAGTTCAGAAAGAACGATTGCTCAAGAACTCGCAACTGCTGATTCGCGCTGCCGGGATTTTGAACATTCCGACACTAATGAGCACACAGTATGCGAAGGCATTGGGAAATACGGTGTCCGAAATCGCCTCCCTGCTTCCGGACGCGCGGGCTATCGACAAGCAAGTATTCTCCTGCTTCGGCAGCGATGTCTTCTGCTCTATGCTGAAACGGATGCCCGGAAATCGCAACACAATCTTGCTTTGCGGGATGGAGAGCCACATTTGTGTGATGCAGACGGCTCTGGGCGCATTGCGCGAGGGTTACCTTGTGCATGTCGCATCGGATGCGGTCGGCTCTCGCACGGAATGGAATTGGAAAGTTGGTCTCGATCGAATGCGGGATGCCGGCGCAGTCATTTCTTCGACAGAAATGATGATCTACGAATTAATGCGCTCTTCCGGAACCTCGGCGTTCAAGGAACTGCTGCCCTACATTAAGCAATAAGCAATGAAAACGGCGAGGATAAGCGCCTTTATGCAATTTGCTTGACGCGCACCACTGTAATCTTCGTAAAACCTTCATCAAAAGCCGGCGGGCGCAGTTTGGCAGCCATGCGGCGCATCACATCTTCCGTAACCACACGTTGGCGCCTCTGGTTGCGCTCGAGGCAGACTTCCAGCGGAACATCGAAGAATACGGCATGAACTTCATATCCGTAGTCTTTCGCTAATTTTATCCAGCTGAGCCGTTCGTGTGGCGTGAGATTGGTTGCGTCTACGTAGCTTATTGGGCGCCGCGCGATCAGTCGCGCCTTCAACATCGAACGCAGATTGGAAAAGATAAGATCCTGGTAGCGCTGCTCAGTAGGATCATCGAATAACAAGGAACGCAACATATCACTGGAGAGCGGCGTGATGTTATGCCGTTTGAACCACGAGCTCTTGCCCGATCCGGGGAGGCCGATCGCGAGGACAACTATCCCTTTGGGAGCTTGGGTTGCCACTTGCGGTGGAGCTTTTGCGGGCGGCGGTTGTTCTTTCACTGCGGAGCGTGTCGCAGTACTTTGCACGATCTGAGCGGAGGGCAGTTGCGAGGCTGAGGTAGCTTGTGACGAGCGTCCCCCGCGACCTCGTCCGCCTCTTCCACGGCGTCTGCGCCGCCTACGGGGATCCCCGCCTTTGCCCTGGGTTGATATCTCGGGGACGCGCGCTGCGTCTGAATGCGCTGGGATCGGCTCTTGCTGGGCATCATGCGGGATCGGGGCAGCTTCGGGCTGTTCTGGCGCGGTAGCAGGCGCTGTAGATTCCGCATCAAAGTACGCCGGCTGCAAAGGAGCCGTCTTCTCTTCAGCCTTGCCGGAATCCTTTTTACCCCGCTTCAGCCGGTCGCGCATCCATTTGCGCATGTTTGGCTTGTAACACACTAACTGGGCTGTGGGCAATGCTGAGCGTGTACGTGCAAAGAATTTCACCGCAGAGAGTCGGTTAGATATGCCGAGTTCGCGGAGAGTCTTTTTTGAACTACGCGATAACTCTGCAACTTCAGGCTGGATGTGGACGGGGTCTGGCGGCTGACCGGAAGCTCCGCCTGATTCGGGAGGCGTAGTTGATTGCTCCGCCGCGGTTGACGAGATGGATTCAAGATCGTCATTTGCTGCTTGTATGACGGGATGGGCGTAGGTCGGGATACATGTCAAAGGCCGGGGCAGCGCTTACGAACTTGACCCCTGCGCGTCTTAGAAAGGGACACCATCGTCGCCGTTGGGAATAAGAAGAAATGATCAACAGAGCTGGATTCCTTGCCTCCCCCATTTTCGTGCTGATTCTCCTTGTTTTGCTCTCTCAGATTTCTGATGCAGACCAAGCAGGATTTGATCTTCCTCAAGCCAATGGCTGCTATCTAGTAGGCACTAGAACTGATGTGCTGATAGACGCGCACCGTAGCCGGGATCTGTTAGTCACGATGTGGTATCCGGCAGTGGGGGGAACGTTCACACTTGCACCCTACATGGACAAGAAGACCGCGGATGCAGTGGCCGAGGAGTGGAAATTGCAACCGGATTTCCAGCGTCTCGTGCGCACGCACGCCAGACTCTTGGCACCGATCGCTGAAGGCGGCCCTTTCCCCGTTGTTCTTCTGGAACATGGCTCAGGTGTCGTGCCGGCCATCTACACAGTTCTCGCTGAGGGTCTGGCGAGCAGTGGATTCATCGTGGTCGCCACCAATCACCCCCCTGACTCTTTGATTGCGGTGTTCCCGGACGGGCATGAACTCAAATTCACACCCTATTGGCCCGCTGAAGGCGATCGACGAACCCAAGGCGTGGCCATGGGTAGGTTCGCGGACGCTTAGTTGCAGATGTGCGGTTCGTCCTCGACCAGCTCCAGAAAATGAATTCGCATGATCATTTTTGGCATAGCCACCTGGATCTGTCCAAGGTCGGAATCGTAGGTCACTCGATGGGTGGAACGACCGCAGCATTGGCTACGCAGGAGGAGTCCCGTATTCTGGCCGGTGTAAACCTGGACGGCTCCACCTATCCCGGCATGAACGCGGATGTTCGCCCCGTTCCAGTGCACAAGCCGTTTCTGTTCCTTGCCACCGAAGAGCACGCTTCGGGTGAGAGCCGAGCTCGTGAGTACGTCGGCAGCGAATCCAATACCTATTACGCGGTGATGAAGGGGGCCGATCACATGAGCTTTACCGACGTAGGCCTCGTTTCGAGCAGGTTTACTCGAGACTCGAAACCAGACGACAGCACATTTGAACGTGCACTACTCAGAATCGAATTGACCCGCTCCTTGATCCAGGAATTTCTAGGCAAGTATCTGAAAGGCGTCATTGCTCCAGATCTCGACCTGACTGTGCAGATAGACAAGAAGTAGGCCAAAGACCAAAGTGCGGGTCCTTCGGAGATTTTAACAGTGGCTTAGTTTTGGTGAGCACGGACATTTTGAAGATCACCCGCGAAGTGATTTTAGACACGGCCTGCTAACGCATCGTCATTTGCCGCTTGTATGACGGGATGGGCGCCGGAACTGTTGCTTTGAAAGGCGCATTTCCGGCCGCTAGGGATTTCCAGCAAGCTGTGTTCGTTTGCGTACAATGTTTTTCATGACTGTCCCAGCCGAGATTCACGATCAGAAGTACATCTCTATAGGCACCTTCCGAAAGAACGGCTCTGTTGCGCATACGCCAGTATGGTTTGGGGAAGAGAATGGCAAGCTGTACGTGATGACGCGAAGCGATTCGGGAAAATACAAACGCATCCGGAATAATCCGCAAGTCCGAATCGCGCCCTGCACTATGCGGGGCAAGATCACCGGGCCAGAGTTCGCTGCCACGGCGCGAATCCTGCCCGACGACGACTGGCCTCGAGCCCGAAATACGATTCATCGCAAATATTGGCTGGCGAGAGTGCCGTTTTTATGGAGCAAGCAGAACGTGTACTTGGAAATTGAATTGTGATCTCCATCTTCAGAGAAGCTTATGGAGTCGTATCCCTGTTGTCATTCACAGGGAAAGGAGTCAGAAGCAATGTGATGGCAGCAAACTTTCGCATCGTGGCTGGTTGGTTTATAGTCATTGACCGCACTGATAGATGGAGGCACTCATGGCTACCACAAATACCAAGCCTGAACCGAAAGCCCGTACTTTTGGCGAGAACATTGAGAGCGATTTGGCGTCGCGATTTCTGCGTGTAGTTGAGACCGCCGCGATTGCATCTGCCCGCACCATGGGTCAGGGCGAACGCCATCTCTCCGACCAGGTTGCGACCGAGGCCATGCGCAAGACCATGGATGCAATCCCGATGCGCGGCACGATTGTAATCGGCGAAGGCGAGCGCGATGAAGCACCCATGCTGTATATCGGCGAAAAAGTTGGCGCAGAATTTCCAGATGGAACCGA
Source organism: Acidobacteriota bacterium (assembly GCA_003225455.1). Classification (GTDB taxonomy): domain Bacteria; phylum Acidobacteriota; class Terriglobia; order Terriglobales; family Acidobacteriaceae; genus QIAB01. Next base: position 60,816 of record QIAB01000035.1, on the reverse strand, counting down.
CGTGCCAGAAGTTGATATCGCGGTTGACCCGCTGGAAGGAACGAATCTTTGCGCAACCGGAGGCCCGGGCGCCATCACGGTGTTGGCGGCATCCGAGCGCGGGGGCTTGTTGAATGCGCCTGATTGCTACATGGAGAAAATTGTGATCGGGCCTTCTTGCAAAAACGCCGTCGAGATGGACGCGCCGGTTGCGGACAATTTGAAGAACATCGCCAAGCGGCTGGATCGCGATGTAGAGGATTTGGTCGTCATTGTGCTCGATCGGCCGCGTCATCAAAAATTGATGTCAGAAATTCGCGCCGCCGGGGCACGCATCCGGCTCATCAGCGATGGAGATCTTTCCGCCGGCATCGCAGCGGCGGTGCTTGGGACGGGCGTACATGCCGTTATGGGGTCAGGCGGAGCGCCCGAAGGCGTGATTACTGCGGCCGCCATTCGGTGCCTGAATGGATATATGCTCGGCCGTTTGGTTATCGACAAGCCTGAACTCGAAGAGCGCATCGCGCGCATGGGGATTAAAGATAAAAACAAGATCTACACTGCAGAAGATCTCGCTCCTGGCAAGCAAATCATCTTCGCCGCTACCGGCGTGACCGACGGCTCTCTGATGCGCGGCGTCCGCTTCTTCGGCGAAGGCACGCGGACCTCATCGGTAATCATGACGCTGCGAACTGGCAAGGTGCGCTTCATCGATAGCATTCATTTGGAGAAAGGGCCCGATGTGAAGGTCAAGTTCGCGTAGGGCGGTCGTCAGTCGTTGGTCGTTGGTCTTTGGCGTCTTGGGTTGATCGTGCGTGTAGGCTGACTAGGAGCCACCTTAATCGTCTCGCGCAGCGCCGGCTCGGGATAGGGTGAACTTTTCAGCTAGCGATAGTTATTTCAAATACTCCGAATCCTTCTTCAAATCCTCGGGAATTGGTGGAAACGGTGGGAACTCCTGTGACGATCCCTTGAGCAGCGCGACTGTTTTTTCCGCCCGCAGGTTCCCGTCGTGAACCGCGATTTTGTGTGGCTTGTCTGGCGTATATCCTTCCCACAGTGAAACTCCAGCGTACGCGCCATCCTTGCGCAGAACGTAATAAGTCATATCTACAAAGCGCAGCTTGTTCATGTCACTGTTGTAATTCCGCACGATGCGCTTTAGCGCGTCCATTCCGGCTTCAAGCGGCGACATGCCATGGCGCATATTTTCGATAATCGTGTGCGCCCCGGCGACCTTGATGTTCTCTTCCCCGCTGCCGGTCGCGCCCGCGGAGCCTACGTCCTGGTCGGTATAGCACCCGGCGGCGATAATCGGGGAATCGCCAACTCGTCCTGGAAGTTTGAAAGCCAGTCCACTGGTTGTCGTACAGCCGGAAATTTCCCCCTTTTCATTCAGAGCTGAACAATGAATCGTGCCCGTGGGCGGAAACAACACCTTCCAAATTGCCGACTGACGAAATTCGGGTTCAATGCCGATGCCGGAAGCCATTTCCGCAAGTTTACGCAGGCGCTCCGGCCAGAGTTCGGAGTGAGGCGGTAACGCAGGCGGCTGGAAATGGGGATCGGCGAGCCCCGGACCCCACCAGTCGTCGGTCGAGTGATATTCCTTCCACAGCATCCAGATTTTCCTTGAGTGCTCGGTAAGAAGATTTTCACGCGCGAAGCCCCGTGCGACCGCAAACCGTTCCGCACCCTCACCTACAAGCATCACGTGCCCTGTATGTTCCATCACGGCCTTGGCGACGAGCGAAACATTCTTGATGTTTCGTACTCCGCCCACGGAACCTGCGCGCCGCGTAGGTCCATGCATGCAGCAAGCATCGAGTTCCACCACACCTTCCTCGTTGGGCAGACCGCCAAGGCCCACGCTGTCATCCTTGGGATCATCCTCCGGGCCTTTCACCACTCTGAGCGCAGCCTCGAGCGTGTCACCACCATTCTTGAGAAACTTGTAGGCGTCGTCCAGATAGTTATAACCGTTCCCAGCACAGACGATGATCGGGCGTTTGCCCCCGGCCTGCGCGCCTGCTGGCCTAGGCTCCTGTTCTTCTCTTCCCTGCCCATGCAATCCGAATGAGAGTGAGCCGACGACAGCAGTGGTTAGAAAATCGCGACGCGAGACGCTCATGCGGGATCTCCGAGAGGGATTTGAAACGGCGAACAGGATAGCACGCAGAAAAACAAAGATGACTAAAGCTATCTAGCTACCTCATAAATTCCAGATGGGGAAACCGCCTGTGGGCGGATTTTCCGCTCTGTCGTCGGCATGCCATCGGCGCACCGCGAACTCATGTGCGGAAACTCATATAATTGGCCGCGGTCATGAGCTGGCCTCCGGTGTCCGCGATCGCTTGGCTATTTGACGGGGAGCATCGGGTTCGGGGCCGCTTGATCCCTCGTTGGCTGTTTCTGCGCGGGCTCGGTTTCATCTACTTTTCCGCATTCTTCTCTCTGATTTTTCAGATCCGTGGCCTCATCGGCCCGGAGGGAATTCTTCCCGCAGGCAGATATCTTCAGCTGGTGGCGCAATCACTTGGTCCGTGGGAACGGGTATGGTATGCGCCGACGCTGCTATGGTATTCGAGCGGATCCGCTATGCTGATTGCGCTGTGCTGGGTGGGCATGGCCGCTTCTCTGTTGTTGGCATTCAATGTCTGGCCGCGCGGAATGCTGCTGGTCTGCTTCGTCTGTTTTCTATCGTTCGTTGCCGCAGCTCAGGACTTCTCTAGCTATCAATCGGATGGGATGCTGCTTGAGGCTGGGTTCATTTCCTTATTCGTTGCGCCGCCTGGACTTCGCCCAGGACTCGGCGGAGCGCATGCTGCCTCGCGCGCCAGCCTGTTCTTGCTGCAATGGGAGTGGTTTCGCATCTATTTCGAATCCGGCGTGGTCAAGCTCCTCAGTGGAGATCCTCAGTGGCGAAATTTCACGGCCATGGATGAGTACTATCAAAACGGACCGTTGCCGACCTGGATCGGATGGTACGTACAGCACCTACCGCATTGGTTTCATGCCGCGACCGTTTACGCCACGCTGGCTCTGGAACTTGGATTGGTATGGATACTGTTTCTACCGCGGCGCTGGCGAATTGTCTGTTTTTTCATTGTGACCCCCTGGCAGATCGGCATAATCCTTACAGCTAATTACACATTCTTGAACTATCTTGTTCTCGCCATGGGTGTACTCCTGCTTGATGATCGCTTTGGGTTGGCTATCTTGCCGGAACGGTGGAAAACGCAATTATCCACCAACACCGCTAGTCCGGAAAGCTCAGCAGTGACAGATGTAAGACACTGGATGGAGAAGCTTCGCCGGCCCTGGCATGTCCTGAAGCTTTCTAGCAGTGCCGTGATGCTGACCTGGATCTTTTATGTGACTACAGCGCAACTGGTGTGGATGTTTGCTCGGCTCCCATTACCAACTTCTCCGGTGACTGCCGTTGAGCCGTTTCGCATTGCCAATCAATATGGCCTATTCGCGGTGATGACCCGTGGACGGTATGAAATCGAGTTCCAGGGCTCCGCTGATGGACAGAACTGGACGGCATACCCATTTAAGTACAAACCGCAGGAACTGAATCGGCCGCCGAGAATCTATGCGCCGTATCAGCCGCGTTTTGATTGGAACCTTTGGTTCGCTTCGTTGGGATCGTGGCGCGAGTATCCGATCGCACCGAACACTGAAGTACGGCTGCTCTCCAACGACAGAGATGTACTCTCTCTTTTCGCGGGCAATCCGTTTTCACCAGACCCGCCACGCCAGGTTCGTGCGGTGCTTTGGCAATACTGGTTCACAACGATGGCAGAAAAACGCAAAACCGGAGTGTGGTGGCGCCGGCAATTCTTGGGCCTGTACGCGCCAACGCTAGAGCGAGAGCCTGACGAAAGTATCAGAGTGCTCGAATGGCCCAGCGTCTCGCCGAGGTAATAATGCAGCCTCTCGCCGTCAATGATCTAGTAATACGGCGGAACAGCGCCGCAGACAGCGAATTGTGCAGAACCGCCAAATCGCAGGGTGATTGGTGATGAGCCGTAACGCGTGTGTTGTCGGCTCCGGTCCGAATGGACTGTCGGCAGCCATCGTCCTGGCCCAGGCAGGACGGCATGTAGAAGTGCTCGAGGCGGAACCAACACCCGGCGGCGCGGCGCGCAGCATGGCATTGACACTTCCCGGTTTCTTGCACGACTTTGGATCCGCGGTGCATCCGCTCGCTGCAGGGTCACCATTCTTCTCGTCGCTTCCCCTACGTGAATACGGACTCGAATGGATTCGCTCTCCGGCGCCCCTCGCTCATCCGCTCGACGATGGCACAGCAATCATGCTGGAACAGGATCTCGGAGACGCCAAAGCTGCGCTTGGGGTAGACGGCGAGGCCTGGGACAGGCTCATGCGGCCGTTCGTTGAACGATGGCCTGAATTCATTCCGGAAGTACTGCGCCCAGTCCGCTTCGTTCCGAAACATCCATGGCTGATGGCGCGTTTTGGGATAAGTGCTCTTCTCTCCGCGAGAACAGTTGCTGGCCGGTTTCGAAGCGAGCGGACTCGAGCACTGTTCGCAGGACTTGCAGCCCATTCGTTTCTCAGCCTGGATCAACCCTTGAGTGCTGCGTTTGGCATGCTGATGGCACTGCCGGCGCATGCCGTTGGCTGGCCCATCCCGCGCGGTGGATCTCAGTCCCTCACAAATGCGCTGTGCCACTATCTTTCGACCCTCGGAAGTACGGTGCGGACATCGTCGCGTGTTGAGTCTCTTTCAGCATTGTCGAATTATGACTTAATTCTCTGCGATGTAACCCCCCGACAGCTTGTTAATATTGCCGGGCAACGACTATCGAACAGTTACAAGCGCCAACTGGCAGGTTTCCGCTATGGACCCGGCGTATTCAAAGTTGATTTCGCGTTGAAGAGCGCCATCCCATGGAAAGCTCCCGAATGTTTGCGTGCGACAACGGTCCATCTGGGCGGGAGTTTTGAGGAGATTGCCGCCTCGGAGAAAGCAGTCCAAAACGGGCAGTATGCAGATCGTCCTTTTGTCCTGCTGGCTCAACCAAGTTTATTCGATGCCTCGCGTGCCCCCGCAGGCAAGCACACGGCCTGGGCTTATTGCCATGTTCCCAACGGGTCAAAGATAGACATGCTGGAGAGACTGGAAGACCAGATTGAACGCTTCGCGCCGGGATTCCGTGAGTGCGTTTTGGCGCGCCGGGCGTTTTCGCCTGCGGAACTCGAAAATAGGGATGCCAATCTAGTCGGTGGCGACATCGGAGGCGGCGCTATGGACCTTCGTCAATTTCTATTTCGACCCACATGGCGTCACTATGCCACTTCGGCAAGAGACATTTACCTCTGCTCCGCATCCACCCCACCCGGAGGTGGAGTGCACGGCATGTGCGGTTATCACGCTGCCAAGATGGCGCTCGCCAGGCTCTGAGGTTATTGCTCGCCGCGACTACATCGTGCCCTAACTCGCGCAGCAGTCGGCTCACCCACGGCGAATGCATCCCGGTCTCCAGCGCGATCCGGCTGCGCGGCATAGCTCCAAATGTCGCTTGCAGCGCTTTGGGCGTGGTGGAGACTTTTTGTTCCATTAGGATGCGCCCGGTTTCATCCAGAACGCAGTAGTGGCTCACGCGATCCCCTAGGTCCAGGCCGATGGTCAACTTGTGTTCAGAAAAATTCCTGATGTGCTTCGATGCTGCGATGCTAACCTTCTTCATTGCCGGTCTCCGTTATCTCTTGCGCTTCGAGCGCGCGTCGATAACTTGAGAGCGTACAGCATCCCGTCGGAGACCGGCCTTCTCATCCCATCTGGTTACGCAAAGAACCGATTTTTCTAGCTCATTGCCTCAATGAAACCGCCAGTCGGGTCCGGCTAGCAACGGGTCGACCGGCATCGAGGGCAGGAATAAACTTCCATTCTGCAGCCGCATGGATCAGGGTCGAATTCATTGATGTCGCTTTTCCACTTGGTTCGGCTGACCGCACTTTCCCCGCGGAGTCGATTATCAACTCCAGTAGCAACTCCGACGACGATGAAGTTTGATCTGCAATTCCCGGCAGAGGGGGGCGTCTAAGCATGATGGGCTCGGGTGGGATCACTTCCAGGTTGACTCCGGCTGATTGTGTTGTCGCGTCGAAGATCCTCACATGTTTCCCCCGCTTTCCTGGAGATACCGGAGATACGCGAGTAACTTGAGCGAGAATGCCGTGTGCACGTGCGTTCAGAATGGCTGCACGAATCCGCTCAACATCGGGCTCGGGCCACGTTTCGGCGAGCGCGCCCCACGCCTGCTGTTCGCGGCCGCTGTAGAGATAGCTCCAGACAATTTCCAATATTCTGCCTTTTACTCCCCGCAAGCGGTGTAGCCGGTCTACCGGCAATGGCGCATTCGGAGACAACTTGCCATCAGTGTTCTTGAAATCACGGAGGTCGTCTGGGTCAAGTTCCTTTCGCAGCCGCGTGACCTCGTCGTCAAAATAAGCTTGGAATTCGGAACTTGCATCCACTAGGTCACCGCGCACAAAACGGAGAACCACTGTCGGTGCCGAATCGAATTCGGCTAGGCTTAGGTTCTCGAAGCCGTTTACAGCGACGGCATCATCTGTCCAGATTTCGACACGGCCATCTAGGTCTATATCAGCCGCACTGAAGAAGTCCCCTCCCGTAATGGTCCGCAGAAGCCGTGGCGGCTTTTCCAGAGAATACAGTTGGTATTCCAT
>QIAB01000035.1:0-54075 GCA_003225455.1 Acidobacteriota bacterium | reverse complement strand
CACGCCGCAACTGGTACGCCCAGGCCCAGGTCCACACCGAACACATCAAGGTCGAGCTGCGTCACGCTGGTCGCCACTGTGACTGCTTGCTTGTTCCAACTGAGAGTTGCCTCACACTTCCGCGTCGCCAATTCCCCGTTTCGCGCAGCTCCCACTCTCACAGTCACACCAGTATGAGATTCCGCATGAAAACTGCCGTCTCCATCATTGCACAGTAGATCATTGTCATGGGCAAGACAGCGGCCGGTCACACAAAAGAAGCCAAAGAGCGCTAATACAATTGCAGTACGGTGGGACGAAAGGTGTAGGTTCAACATGTTCGCTGAAGGTGGCGCGCCAGTTCGGTCCTGCTGGATGAGTTTACGACTTTCCTGACGAGCTTTCAGGATTACTGTTGCAAAATCCCCGTTGCACTCACTGACCTGGATCGTGAGTGTAATCGTGTCTGATCTCAGCATAGAATATGCTTGGGTAATGCGTGTCTGGCCTTCATTGTTGCTTCAGGATGCAGTCGTGAGACCCTTGCTGGTCGTCCTTGCTACCTTATTTTTGCCTTTCCTACTCGCTCAAGAAAACAATTATCCGCCAAAAAGCCTCAACTGGTTCCTAAGAGCGGCAAAACAAGGTGATCCCGATGCGCAGGTGAGCCTTGGACAAGCGTGTGTGTTTGATTGCTGCGGCATGGCTTTCCGCGCAATACCTTTTTTCGCGGGGCCTCGTGCCCCGCGTTTTTGTCTCAAGCGCCCACCTCGCCCTGCTTTCATTACAATAGAGGCATGATGGACTCTCTAATGATTGCCGGGCGGGACTTTCGCTCGCGGCTCATCGTTGGCACGGGAAAATACAAATCATTTCAGGAAACCGCGCGCGCCTTAGAAGCGAGCGAGGCTGAGATGGTGACCGTGGCGGTGCGCCGCATCAACCTGGATCGCAGCAAGGAGTCACTGCTCGATTACATCGATTCGAAAAAATATTTCCTTCTGCCGAACACCGCCGGTTGCTACACCGCCGATGAGGCGATTCGGGCGGCGCGTTTGGGGAGGGAAGTAGGCCTGTCGGACTGGGTGAAATTGGAGGTCATTGGTGACCAGGCGACGCTTTATCCAGATGTGCAGGCGACGCTCGAAGCTACTCGAGTGCTGGTAAAGGAAGGCTTCACGGTTCTTCCGTATACGTCAGATGATGTGGTGTTTGCCAAGCGGTTGCTGGATGCTGGGGCAAGCGCGGTGATGCCTCTGGGCGCGCCCATCGGCAGCGGGCTGGGAATTCAGAATGCTGCAAACATTCGTATCTTGCGGGAGATGATCACCGGAGTGCCATTGATTCTGGATGCGGGAGTTGGGACGGCGTCTGATGCAACCATCGCAATGGAACTGGGCGCCGACGCTGTGCTGATGAACACTGGAATTGCCAATGCGCAAGATCCGGTACTCATGGCGGAAGCCATGAAGCATGCAGTCATTGCAGGTCGTCAGGCCTATCTCGCAGGACGGATGCAGAAGAAGCTTTATGCGACCGCGAGTTCGCCGTTGGAAGGCGTACTGCGGTAACCTCGATACCACAGAGGTCACAGAGGAGCACGGAATTCATTCAAAATCCCTCTGTGCCTCCGATGGTCAAAAAAGCTCACAACATCTTGACGCTCATCACGTGGATGGAATCGCCGTTTACGTGGCCGGTCACGGCGACATGATGGCCTTCATGTCCTTTGAGGGCATCGGGATTTTCAACGCTGTAGACTTTCTGATCAGCGTCGCTGACTACCACAGGTTTTTCTCCAGCAGCGATGCACTTTTTCGTGCAGGCTTCGGCTCCTGCGTTCGCGCCTTTGGCCCCGCATTTGGAATCGCTGACCCAACCGTTCACGGTGTCAGACTTGGCTGCGTCATCGGCGAAGACCACGGCTACGTAGAGGAAGGTTGTCGAGAGGATAAGACAGAACAGCAGCAGTTTCTTCATCGCGGCACTCCTTAGTGTTTTGGCGGCCGAAGCCGCAGGTTTTCCGGGAACTGCATTAATGCTGCGCTTCCGCTGCAAGCGCTTCGGGAGAAATTGCACATCCTATGGAGTTGGCAACGCACTAGTAGGTTACAGGATACGTTGCCAACCGAAATTGATGGGAACTATATCACAGCCGTGAAATCAGGCGTAAGCGGCGCTACTGCTCAGAAAGTTTTGCTGACACTCCATGCCTAAAAAGACCTGTAATTGGTTCTTGTCGCCTAACTGGAGAGCGCGAGACAGGAAGCCGGATTACAATAGCATTCAGGTCCGTATGCGACGGGGCTGTCGCATTGTTGGTCCACCTCAAACCTAAGACTAGATCTGTGCAGCGAGTTTTTATTTTTCTCACCTCTGCGGCCGTTTTGCTGATTCCCCCCCTACTTGGAGCTGAGGTTGTAGATGTCCGTGCTCTGGCGCGGGCTGTGGACGAGCGATATAACCGATTACATACCCTGCAGGCCGAGTTTGCCGAAATCTATCGTGGGTCAGGCATAGAACGAGTCGAGTCTGGGACACTTTGGTTAAAAAAACCGGGCAAGATGCGTTGGGAATACCGTTCTCCGACGGAGAAGCTGTTTTTGAGCGACGGTAAGGATGCCTGGTTCTATATCCCAGGTGATCGCCAGGTTCGAAGGACCCCGGTTCGCAAGCTTGACGACCTGCGATCTCCCTTGGGATTTCTGTTGGGTAAGGCGCGGCTGGAGAAAGAATTACAGGGTTTATCGGTAGCACCGGACGTGGCTCCCTTAGACTCTGGCGACACGGTGCTGCGAGGTATACCGAAGGCAATGGAGGACCGCGTCAGCCAAGTCATGCTGGAGATTACTCCGAGTCACCAGATCGCGAGGATTATCATCGAAGAAATAGACGGCTCAATTACCGAATACCGTTTCAGCGATCAGAAGGAGAATGTGGAGGTGACAGATCAGCGGTTCCGCTTTGCGGCGCCGGCGGGGACGGAAGTGATCGAAAGTGATTTCGGCCAGTGAGCCGATACATCTTTGTTTGCAGCTATTTCCAGTTGTTTATGAATCTGTGACATTCGGTTACCACGGATACGGGATGGAGCCTCCGGTGTCATTAGATTAACAGTAGGTTAACGCCTTTGAATGCTAGACTTGGGTGGGCAGTGGAGTAAGCGGATTCGATGGCTGAATTCTTAGTAAAGCTGGCTGACGAGCGTGGCCGCCTGGCGCAGCAAGTGGAACGCGGATACTCAGAGTCTGAGGTGCGCGAACGATTCGTGCAGCAGGGCTACCTGGTCTACTGGGTGAAGCCTCGCGGATTGTTTGTCGGCGGAAAGCTGCAGATCCGCGGGCGCAAGGTCAAGCAGAGTCAGTTTGTGATTTTCAACCAGCAGTTCCTTACCTTGATTAAGGCGGGGCTGCCGATCCTGAACTCGCTGGATCTGCTGATTAAGAAGCAAAAAGATCGAAATCTCCAGGCTCTTTTACAGAACATACGGGACAGGGTAAAAGGGGGGGAGTCACTGTCCGACGCGTTCGGGGCCCAACACGCCTTCCCCAAGATTTACACCACTACGCTGATGGCGGGAGAAAAGAGCGGCAACATGGAGGAGGTGCTGTCGCGCTACATCGCCTTTCAGCGTCTGGCGTTGACGTTCAAGAAGAAGCTGGCGGTTTCGTTGGTCTATCCCGCACTGTTGGTGGCGGTAGTGCTGTGCATGCTGATATTTTTGGTGACCTATGTAGTGCCCCAGTTTGCGAAGCTCTTTGAAAATCTTAATGCGCAGTTGCCCGCCATCACGGTATTTATGCTGGCAGTGGGCACCAATGCCCAGCGTTACGCGCCATTTGTAGCCGTCGCGTCGGTGTTGCTGTTCCTATTTTTTTGGCGCTGGAAGAACACAGATAGTGGCGCGGAAAGAATTGATGCAGCAGTATTGAAGCTTCCGCTGCTGGGAGGTATCTGGCTCAAGTACCAGGTGGCAAATTTTTCGCGAATGCTTTCCACTTTGCTGACAGGCGGCTTGCCGCTGGTTCCGTCGCTCGAAACCGCTGGAGCTTCCATGGGCAGCCGGCAGATCCTGAACAGCGTTGCAGTGGCTACTGATCGCGTGCGCGAAGGGCAGACGCTTTCGAAAAGCCTGGATGAACGGAAAATCTTCCCCGATCTGGCAGTTGAAATGATTGAGGTCGGTGAATCCACCGGGGCTTTGCCCGCGATGCTGAATTCGGTCGCGGAATTTTATGAAGAAGATGTACAGACCGCTCTGGGAGCGGCGATGGCATTGATTGAGCCTGTGATCCTGATTGTGATGGCGGTGGTCGTCGGCGGAATACTGATTTCACTTTATCTGCCGATCTTTACTTTGGGATCCAACATTCATTAAAGGATCGGGCCAAGTAGATGGAAATGGCGAGAACGACACCGGAAAACAAAGCGGCGCTGGCGAATAGCGGCAATGGCGGCAGGCCGGTATCACCGGCCCGCCCTGACGATTTCGAGAAAGCTCAGGACATTGCGCGCCGCTACCGCTGCGAGTTCGTGGATCTGCATAACTTCCAGCTTCACCACGATCTTTTCAAGAAAATCCCCGTAGACCTGATGTTCCGCTACAACTTCGTACCGCTGGATGAAACCCAGGATGGGCGATTGGCGATTGCCATTGCTGATCCCAGTCAGTTGATGATGATCGATGAGATCAGCTTGCTGTTGGGCAAGCGCATTGTCACCAAGGTTTCAACTCTGGGCCAGATCAGCGAGATTCTCAAGAAAACGGAACAGTCGAAGCGCGTTCTGGAGGAGGCAAGCGAAGGTTTCACCCTGGATGTGATCCGGGAAGACGAGGCGGGCGGCGATGAGACAATCTCCATCGACAGGTTGACCACACAGGGCGACATGAGCCCGATCATTCGCCTCGTGGATACGACCATCTTCACCGCGTTACAACGCCGCGCCAGCGATATTCACATTGAAACTCGCGATGACTCGGTCGGGATCAAGTTCCGCATTGACGGTGTGCTCACCCAGGCCATGCCACCCATTGCCAAAGAGCACCACACCACGATCATTTCACGTATCAAGGTGATGAGCGAGTTGGACATCTCTGAGCGCCGTGTCCCGCAGGATGGGCGCTTCCGCGTGAAATACGGCCAGCCGGAGCGGCCTATCGACTTCCGCGTTTCGATCATGCCCTCGATTCATGGCGAGGACGCCGTGCTGCGCGTGCTGGACAAAGAGTCGATGAGCGAGAAATTTCACAAGCTCACGCTGGATGTTGTCGGATTTGACGAAGAAGACCTGCGCAAGTTCCGGCGCTACATTTCTGAACCGTATGGCATGGTGCTGGTCACAGGCCCGACCGGAAGCGGCAAAACAACTACGCTGTATGCCGCAGTCAATGAAATCAAGACCGATGAAGACAAGATCATCACTATCGAAGATCCGGTCGAGTACCAGATTCGCGGCATCACGCAGATTCCGGTGAACGAGAAGAAGGGCCTGACATTCGCGCGTGGATTGCGATCGATTCTGCGCCACGATCCCGACAAGATCATGGTCGGTGAAATCCGCGACACGGAGACGGCGCAGATTGCCATTCAATCTGCGCTTACCGGCCACCTGGTTTTCACTACGGTCCACGCCAACAACGTGGTCGACGTGATCGGGCGATTTCTGAACATGGGGGTGGAGCCTTACAACTTTGTTTCGGCGCTGAACTGCATTCTGGCGCAACGACTGGTGCGCTTGATCTGTAATTCCTGCCGGACGGCGGTCCATTATGCGCCGGACGTGCTTGAGGCCAGCGGTCTCGATCCTGAGCAGTGGTCGAAGGTGCCGTTCTACGAAGGGCAGGGGTGTATCGAGTGCGCCGGTACAGGGTTCCGCGGGCGCAGTGCGATTCACGAATTGCTGGATTTGAGTGACCGCATCCGCGAGATGATTCTGGCCAAAAAGCCAACCTCGGAAATCCGGCGCGCCGCCCGCGAAGAGGGTATGCGCTTCCTGCGCGAGTCGGCGCTCGACAAAGTCCGGCTGGGCATGACGACATTGAAGGAGATCAATAAGGTCACATTTATCGAAAGCATGCGGTAGCCGTGGGAACCACCCTCGAATCGTGCGAGGGTAGCGTCCTTTTGTCATCGCGGTCAGTGCCCTTCCAGCTATTGCAATTGACCTATCCTAGGGTTTTACTTATAGATTAACAGTACATGATGAGCCGTAGCTTCAATTCAGGATCGAGGCCGAAACTGGCCTGTGAGATTGCCGCTGACCGCGTGCTGGCGGGCCGGATTTCGGAACACGGCCATTCGGTCGAGATGTGCGCGACGCATGAACTGTCGCCCGGAAGCCTGGTTCCGGATCTGCTCGAAGCCAACTTACGGCAGCGGGAGTCCGTTTATCAAACGGTTCGAAACACGTTGGGGAGCGTCGGCGGGCGATCTCGTGATCTCGTGGCGGTGCTGCCCGATGCGGCTGTGCGCGTGGTGCTCCTCGATTTTGACACGCTTCCTGATAATCGCCAGGAGGCGGAGAGTGTGGTGCGCTTCCGGCTCAAGAAAGCACTGCCCTTTGACATGGACAAGGCGAGAGTTTCCTATCACGCTCAATCGTCAAATAACGGACTGCGTTTGATCGCTGCCGTCGCGCTGACCAGTGTGGTCGAGGAGTACGAATCTGCATTTCGCGAAGCTGGCTACAGCCCTGGCGTGGTGATGCCCTCAACATTGGCGGCGCTGGGGGCGGCCGATGCCGACCGGCCCACGCTTGTGATCAAAGTAGATGCCCGCACAACAAGTATTGCCATTCTTGATCAGCAGCGCCTTTTACTATTCCGAACGCTGGAGAATACGCGCGGAGCAAACATCACAGGCGAGCAACTGGCGGAGGAAGTGTACCCTTCGGTGGTCTTCTTTCAGGACACATATCATTTAGACATCGAGCAGATCTTTGTGGCGGGCCTTCCCGAGTTGGGCGGGGCTGCGCCCGCATTGACCGCGCAAACTGGAGCTGAGGTTCGGGAGTTGGTCGGTTCTTCCCAGTTGGGGGAAAGCGTTGGCACGATTCCCAAGTGGAGGATGGCGGGAGTCGTAGGAGCGCTGGTTTCATAGCAAATGCGTATTGATATCAATCTCGCGACTCAGCCATACCAGGATGCTCGGCGTTTTTGGATGCGCTGGGGTGTGGGCCTCGCGGGGTTGGGTGTGTTCACGCTCTTGCTGATATATATGACGGTGATGGGATTTTTGGCCGCGCGCAGCGATCGCAATCTGATCAAGCAGCGGGAGCAGCAGATTGCCGAACGCGACGAGGAGAAGGCTAGAGCGGAAAGGCTTTTGAGCTTGCCGGAGAACCGCAGCACTCGCGACCGTTCCCAGTTTTTAAATGAACTGTTTCAGCGCAAGTCTTTTTCGTGGACCAAAGTTTTTGAGGATCTGGAACGCGTCATGCCGCCACGCCTACACGTAATCTCGATTCAGCCGGCGCTGGCGCCCGACAATCAATTGGAGATCAAGCTGGTGGTCGCGGGCGATTCCAGTGACCGCGCTCTGGAACTGGTGCGCCGCATGGAGAGCTCTCAACGCTTCCAGCAGACCTGGATCCAGCAGTGGAGAAACCAAACGTCGCAATCTCCTGGAGATAACGTGCAGTTTGACATCAGCGCAGTGTACGTCCCGGAAGTAGGCGCCACGAGCGAAGCCAAGCGGAGTACACCATAATGGCGGAGATTACAGACACCCGGCAGAAGTTGAAGGCCGCCATCGCGGTTCTCGTGCTGGTGGATGTGGCGATGGCGGCAGTGTTCTTTTCGCCGATTGTCGGCTCGCAGCGTTCCCGGAAAGAAGAACTCGACCGGCTATGGAAAGAACAGCAGCGGAAGACACGCGAAGTCGAGCCGCTACGCAATATCGACCAGAAGATCAAAGCCGCGCGGCAGCAAATTGATGATTTCTACAAGACAAGATTGCCGGCGCAGAACTCCGCCATTTCCGAAGCGCTCGGCAAGCTGGCAGCGCAAACCGGAGTTAAAATTGGCGAAGTTAAGTACAAGATCAAAGATCCGGAGCCTGTCGGACTTCGTCCCATCGAAATCGAAGCAGATTTTTCCGGCGATTACTTGCAGCTTGCGCGCTTCATGAACTCAGTGGAGCGTGATTCATTATTCTTTATCATCGACAGCATCCAACTAGGCGGAGAGCAAGCCGGTGTGGTGAGGTTGCAGTTGAAGCTGGAAACTTATTTGAGGGCAAGCGCTTAAATGCAGATTGGAACGGAAAACCGGACTAAAACGATAGCAGCCCTCAGCCTGACCGGGTTGGCGGCAGTGCTGGTGGTAGTCCGCTTCTTCCCGGGCTCATCACCGGCGGCGGCGCCGCCGGTAGCATCTACGGTCGCGGCCACAAGACAGCCAGCTCGGCGAGGTGCGGAGACTTCCGGAAAAACAACTCCCGTTCCCCGTTCGCTCGATCCGACGCTGCGTTATGACTGGTTGAAGGCTAGCGAGGATACCAAATATGAAGGGACGGGGCGGAACATCTTTCGTGCTGAGATAGAACCTCCAAAACCAGTTAGCAACGGCACGACAGATCATGCGCAGAATACACCTCCGCCGGCTCCACAGGGACCTCCGCCTCCCCCGCCGATCACACTGAAGTTTTTCGGCTTCGCAAATAAGCCCGGCGAGCCGAAGAGAGTTTTTCTATCGCAGGGCGAGGATGTGTTTATCGCGGCCGAAGGCGACATTGTCGACCGGCGCTACAAAGTTCTTCGCATCTCGCCGATGGCGGTTGAAGTAGAAGATGTGCTGAACAATAACCGCCAAAGCATTCCCCTCACCCAAGGATAGAAGTTCTTCCTCGCACGTGTATTCGACAATTCCATCCCGGCTAAAAAGTGGTAACGAGCAGGGCTACATTCTGCTCATGATGATGCTGGTCATCACGGTGCTGGCGATTGCAGCCACCGCAGTTGCGCCCGGCATAGCCTTCCAAATCCGGCGGGATCGGGAAGAAGAGCTGATCCATCGCGGTGTGCAGTATTCCCGCGCGATACGCCGGTATGTGAAGAAATTCGGGCGCTACCCGACGCGCATCGAGGAATTGGAAAACACGAACAACATGCGCTTTCTGCGCAAGCGCTATAAAGATCCGGTTACCGGACAAGATTTCAAGCCACTTCATTTGGGCGAAGTGCAGACTGCGTTCGGGGGCGGCATTGCCGGGGCAACTCCTGTGAGTGCCTTGAACTCTGTTCCGGGCGTGCCGACGTTAGGTGGGGCCGCTCCGGGGTTCGGCACGCAACCGCGACAAACGCAAACTTCTCCTGTGGGTGCCGTTGGTGCCACCACGAACACCAGCGCCGGCAGTACAAACGCTTCAGACCAGAATCAAAATGCCGCAGGGCAGAATCCTCCGGGCGATGAGAGCAACGCACAGTCAGATTCCGGCGCACAAAGTCAAACGAACTCAGCAACCAAGACCACAACGCCACAAACATTCGGCGGAGGGCCAATTGTGGGTGTCGTTAGCACCAGCAAGAAAGAAACTATTCGCGTGTTCAACAAGAAAAACCACTATGACCAGTGGCAATTTATTTACGATCCCAACAGCGACCGCGGAGGTCTGCTGAATACGCCCGCGCAACCGCCGCTGCAAGGTGTTGCGCCGCAGGTTGGTCAGACCGGGCAGCCGGGGCAGCCAACCGGCACCGCCCCAGGAATACAGATGGGAATTTCACCCCAGAATCCCACAGTTCAACCGATTCAGCCGCAGCAGCCGCAACAACAGCCGCCACCTGAGCAATAGTTCTCAATGCCGCAAATCGAATTCTAAGAAGTTGCTTACGGCTGTGGATGCGGAGGCAATGCCTTCGATCGGTCAATCACCCACTGCGGAAAAACTGGCGCATTCTGTGGCGGCTGTCCACGCGTGATCGCCCAGTGATCGAGCCATCCCGTTCCCTCTTCACCGATGTAGTCGTCGGGTAAGCTGTAAGCCGGATCGCTCAATGCATCTTCCAAGGTAATGAAGCGATATCCTCGCTTGCGGATCACATCGAGCAGTTCGCTGATGTGGTCGGCTTCCAGCCAATTGCCATGCAGAAGCAGAATCTGTTTTGGTTCGTAGCCGATCAGATCTTTGGATTGCTTTTCCGAATACGCGAACACCTCGTTCGTATACGAAAGACGTATACGAAAGATAGGAACTGAGCAACTGCTGCTGCAGAGCCGTGTCTCCGCGCTTGCGGGCGTCGTCGTAAACGCCTGCGTACATCCAGTCCCAGGCGTCGAGCGTGACCGGTGCGATGCGGTAGCCACGATCTACGAGAAAAGCTTCAGCTTCGCGGCGCGTTTGGAGATCGCGACCAGTATCGAGATATGGATGGCGAAAATATCTCAGCTTTAGATTGTGCTGGCTCAGCAGCATTCGGGTTACGGTTTCGCCCTGAATGACATCTTCTTCCCATGCCTTTAGTCCCACACGATTGAGAGACGCGTGGCTGAAGGTGTGATTCCCCAGCTCAAAACCGGAGTCGAGCCACATGTTGAGAGCTTTGATCCGGTCGTCTACTTCTCCAGTCTTGTACAACTTCTTCTCATTCACGAAACCGACCACTGGAATCTTTTGTTCTCGCAGAGGTGTGAGCAGCTTTGCCGTCATTTGGCTGATCTCGGCTGCGGACATCGAATTGGCGGCGCCGGCCGGCAGATCGTCGATGGTGATTGCAATCTGGCGATCAGCGGCGATGGCATACGAACATGCGAAGGCAAGACTACACGCAAGCATGAAGCTCCTCCTGATGGGGCCGGAAATAACCGGTTCTCGCAGTTGTCAGTTCTCAGTAGAGAGGTGGGAGCATAGCAGAAAAGGCCTCACCCGGCGATGAGGCCTTCTGAAATCGGGAAAAATGAAACTCTAGACGCTGAACGAAGATCCGCAGCCGCAAGTGCTCTTGACGTTGGGATTTTCAAACTTGAAACCTGCGCCCTCGAGCGTCTCGACGTAATCCACGATGCAGCCGTTCAGGTACATGACCGAGGTCGCGTCAACGTAGACCTTCAGGCCGTCCATGTCGAAAACCTTATCCATCAACCCCGAGGCATTTTCAAACTGCATGGAATAGGAAAAACCCGAGCAACCGCCGCCCACCACGCCCACCCGCAGGCCGGTAGGGACGGGGTTCTGTTGCGCCATAATTTGCTTCACTTTAGCGATGGCATTTGGCGTAAGCGAAACGGGCGCAGTCTTTTTCTCTTGAGGCTTTACTTCGGGTGCTGTTGTCGTGGCCATTGCATCTCCTTCAAGTAAGAACTAGTTGATTATAACAAAACCACATCCGCAGGAAGGTGTAAATACAGGTCCCGCTAAACTGCTCTGTTAGTTAGATGAGCATGCTCCCGTCCTGGTCGCAACCAACAAACCAGGCAGGGACTTGCCAAGCAGGGCTATAATCTGCGTGGGGCCCTTACCCGAAGCCGGCTGTGGGGTCGCGCCTCACACCTGGGTAGATTCTTCGGGACCGGCTCGACATCGTTACGAGGTGGCCTATGCCTCCCTATCTCATGTGGCTGCTGATTGGCTGGGGCGTTCTGACCGGTATTCTCATCATTCTTCTGATTTACCGCGGTACCCTCACCATGCAGGAAGACGATCAACTTTTCCTGGATGAGTCTGCCTCGCAAATGGCCGAGCAGCAGAGAGAACTCATGGCCAAAGTGAACAAGATCAATCCGCTGGTCAAAGTATTGGGCGCTACGTCGGGCCTTGTGTTTCTGGTGATTGCAGGCTTGTTCATCTATACCGGGCTAAGCCAGGTGCAGTGACGCCGGCATTAACTGCCGCACAAGCCGCTCCGGATTTCTAAAGATCTTCTTTCCGCGCAGTGCCTTCGCTCCAGAAGGCTCTGCGTAATTTGTTTTCTATTCCGGTCCTGAAATCTTTTTTCTTGGAAGCCCATAGGGGGCGAGATGCGCGTTTTGCGAATTCTTGTCGTCATAGCTCTGACTATCCAAATTTGTCCTGCGTCTTCTCCTGACGACCGCCAGATCACTGATCCCAAATCCGTCACCTCGGCGTCGAACCCGGCGGCGCACCCGGTCCCCATCGAAGATCTGTATTACACACGCAATATTGCCGGGGGTGCGTGGTCTCCGGACGGCAAACAAGTGGTCTTCACCACCGACATGTCAGGGAGACTGAACCTTTGGAAGGTGAACGCAGCCGGAGGCTGGCCTATTCAGCTCGCGCAATCTGACGATCGCCAGTTCAACCCGGCATGGTCGCCGGATGGCAAGTGGATCGTCTACCAGCAGGACAAAGGTGGCAATGAACTGTGGGACATCTACACGGTTCCTGCTGAGGGCGGCGAAATCACAAACCTCACAAACACTCCTGAAATTCGCGAAGAAAGCGCCATCTGGTCACCGAATAGCGCGATACTGGCTCTGAATTACAAGCCGAAGGAGTCCACAGTCTATGACATTGCTTTACTGGATTGGGCAACCAAGAAAGTCCACAAGCTGACGAATGAATCGTCCAAGACCTATTCCTGGAGCGCTGTTGCGTGGAGCACTGATGGCAAGACTCTATTTGCGAATCGCAGCGAGATCAGTGGCGTACCAGAGTCGGATGTGTACGCCATTGATATCGCAACCGGCAAGCTGGAGAATTTAACAGCACACCAGGGCAAGATTCTGTTTGCCGCCTCTTCGGCTTCGCCGGACGGCAAGACGCTCTTGATTACTTCGACTCAAAAGAATGGCTTTCAGAATGTCGCTCTGCTCGATGTGGCCAGCAAGAAATTGACCTGGGTGACCGACACAAAATGGGAGGCGGGCTCGGCAGATTTCTCGCGCGATGGAAAATCATTCACCTACATTGTGAATGAAGACGGCCGAATTGACCCTTATTTGGTGGATCGGGTCAGCATGAGAGCTGAGAAGATCGAGCTTCCGCCTGGGCTGAACTCTTTTGTCAGCACGCCAACGGCGTTTTCACCGGATGGAAA
Source organism: Acidobacteriota bacterium (assembly GCA_003225455.1). Taxonomy (GTDB): domain Bacteria; phylum Acidobacteriota; class Terriglobia; order Terriglobales; family Acidobacteriaceae; genus QIAB01. Next base: position 41,100 of record QIAB01000035.1, on the reverse strand, counting down.
TCGGTTACTCCTGTCACATGAGAGCTCAGTGAGTCCCGCCGACATCTGGGTTTACGATATCGCGAGCCGCCGTGCCGCTCAGCTCACGTTTTCTGCTATTGCCAGTCTCGAAACTACACCTCTCCCGCCTGCGCAAATCGTGCATTACAAGAGCTTCGATGGCAAAACGATCAGCGCGCTAATGTGGGTGCCGTTCAACCTGAAAAGAGACGGCAGCGATCCTGCGTTGGTTCTGCCGCACGGCGGCCCCACTGGCCAGCACGTCGATTACTGGAGCCCGCAAGTGGCTGCGTTCGTTTCCCGCGGTTACATATGCATTGCACCCAACGTCCGTGGATCAACCGGCTATGGCACCGATTTTCAAAAGGCAAACTATAAAGATTTGGGCGGAGGCGATTTGCAGGATGAAGTCTATGCGGCAAAGTTTATGGAATCGACCGGCTACGTCGATCCTAAGAAGATTGGGATTACCGGCGGCTCTTACGGTGGCTACATGACCCTGATGGCAGTCGGCAAGACACCTGATGTTTGGGCGGCGGGGGTTGAGCAGTACGGCATCATCAATTGGTTCACCATGCTGCAGCACGAAGATGCCGAACTGCAGGCGTATGAAAAAAGCCTGCTCGGAGATCCTGAGAAGGATCGAAAAATTTATGAGCAGGATTCGCCCATCACTTACATTCATAATGTGAAAGCCCCTCTGCTGGTGTTGCAGGGAGAAAACGATCCCCGCGTTCCGAAAGAAGAGGCGGAGCAGGTGGTGGACTCTCTCAAGAAAGACGGCAAGGTTGTTGCCGCCCATTATTACTCTAACGAAGGACACGGGTTTGAGAAGCGCGAGAACCGCATTGATGCAATCCGGCGGAGCGTCGAGTGGTTTGACAAATATTTAAGGAACAAACAATAGAAGGGCAAGAGAGAATCGTTAGGCACTGCGCCCGGTCTTTGCCATCAGTATCGACGAGAGTACGCAGATGGCAAATATCAATCCCAGGGACGACAGGCAAAGAACGCACCAGGCCGCCAGAACGAATCCTTCGATGTAGGTCAGATAGAGCGCGAACCCCAGCCCTGCGAACGAAGAGATTAACAGAAAAAGCGGCGTTTCAGCTTTGCTGCGATAAACCGTCGAGAGTGCCAGCAAAGCAACGTAGCCCATAATTCCAATCAACGCGACGGGAACGCCAAGCACAACTGAATAGGTGCTGCGGTTCACCACATCGCAGTTAAAGTTCTCTCCGATATCGCAATAGGAAGTCTTCGAACTGCCGTAGTGGTGGTATAGGGCAACGGAAGAGACCACGATGCCGGCAATCGCGAGAAGCGAAATTGCCAGCAGAAGCCGCCGCGAGCCTGTGCTCATGGCAAGCCGCATCCAGTTTTTTCACCCAAAGCCTGAAGCGGTAGCGTTCCCTCCCGCCGCTCTCCATCGCTGAATTGCCAGGTAGGAAAATGCTTCACGCCCACTTCGATGCAAGATTTCGCCTCATCACGTGAGCCTGGAACTCCGCATTCGATGTACGAAACGTAGCGAAAAGAGCGCCCAAACATTTCCTTCTGGTCCGCGCAGTGCGGGCACCAGTAGGCGCCATACATTTTGGCCTGCCTCGCAGAAAGGCATTGCGCGAATGCATCAAGCCGGCCAATACGCTTGCGATAGCCTAGATACGCCGCCAGCGCGAACGCCACCACAATCAGGAGAGCTGTCATGATTGTGCGGCGAGCTGATGCTTTCGTCGGATGCGCTTTGGACGCCGTTGCCCTGGCCATGGAGATATTTTTTATACCACGACGTTGAGCGCGGAAGGCAGCACATCAAGCCGCTGACATTGAACACTGAGCACTTCGCCGTCCACCATTACATCGACAGGCTCATCGAGCTGAAACTCGACGCTCTTTGCGGCTCGGCGTTCGGCTAGAGGATGATTAACGTGTGTGCCGTCATATAGCGTAGGCAAATTGCGAATCAGCCCGACACGGCTAATCGGTCCCCAGCGCACATATTCGATCAAACCGTCGTTAATCTCAGCCTGAGGGGCGATCATCATAGTGCCGCCGGTAAATTTACTGTTGCTGAAAGTCAGAAACAGGCACGGGCGGCGATCAAGAGATTCCTCTCGATTTACGCGAAGCGGAAAGGGACGGCGACGAAAACGCGCAAGAGAAAGAAAAATGGCAAGTTGATAACCGAGCTCTCCCCATCCACCGAATCGCCGCGCCCGCAAGGTCGCGACGTCTGCGGAGAACCCCATGCTTAGAAGATTAATGTAGTGCAGCAAGCCATCCTTATGCGTGAGCCGCATCACGTCGCAAGTCCGTGAGCGCTGCGCCAGGAGTGCTTTGATGGCGGACTCAACCCCCTGATCGCTGAAATCGCGCAGGAACGAGTTCCCGGTGCCCAATGGCAGGAACGCCAGCGTAGGCCGCCCGGCGCCATGCACTCGAGGAAACAAGCCATTAACAATCTCGTAAGATGTCCCATCGCCGCCGACAGCGATGAATTTTCGAAACCCGCGTTCGTACGCTGATCGAACTAGTTCACTAGCATGGCCGGGGACCAATGTCTCGACCGGCTCAACCCTCCAGTGCTGGCCCAACCAGCTTGCCGCAGCGCCGCCCGCCGGCAGCCGGATTGATGACTGCCAAGAAGCGGTCGCTCACAGTTCAATCACAATGCTCTCGAAATTTTGATTCTTGCCGATCTCATCCGCCAAAACTGTTCGTTTGATTTTCATCGATGCGGTACGAGGGAAGTCTTGGTCCCAGATCAAGTATCCACCAACGCGCTTGAAATCGGGCAACCGCCGGTTGCGCACGATGATGTCATTCTTCAGACTGTCAGAGAATTCCTGGCCCGGTTCTAGACGAATGACCAGAACCAGTACCTCCTGGCCAAATGTTTTCTGCGGCCACAAATAGTTGGCAGCGAAAATACAGTATTCCTTCACGGATAATCCGTCGAAGACGTTTTCGATGTCCTCGGGATAAATATTTTTTCCGCCTTCGGTGACGATCATGTTTTTCTTGCGGCCGAAGAGCTGCAAATGGCCGGTGCCGTCAAAGCGGCCGAGGTCGCCGGTGAGCAGCCATCCATTCACAATCGTCTCTGCCGTAAGCTCTGGGTCGTCGAGGTAGTAAGACATCACAGTTTTGCTGCGTACCGCAACCTCGCCGATGCCTTCGCAGGCAGGAGTTTGCCGACGGTATCCGCGCGAAAAGGTTTGAAGTCGGTGAGCGTAAGCGCTGTGCCTGCCTCCGTCAGCCCATATCCATTTGCCACCGGCATTCCCAGATCGTAAAAGAATTGCAAGGTTGATGGCTCCATGAATGCTCCGCCGCTGAACAACACGCGCAGCTCTCCGCCGAAAGCTTTGTGGACTTGCGGAAGCAACGCGCGGCTCAAACGCAGGTCGGGCTTCCATCGAGTGAAGAATTTATTGAGAGCGACCATGCGGTTCAGAAGAAAACGCTTCGGCGCAGATAGTTCGTCGAATTTGGCTTTCAGACCGCGCTCCAGATTTTTGAGCACCATCGGGACGAGGCTCATGTAGGTGATCTTGTAGCGGACAAATGCGTCGCGTACATATTCAGGACGCAGCGTTCGGAGGTGTACCACGCAAGCTCCACACACAAATGGGCCGATGAAGCCGACCATAAAATCTATAGCGTGATTCGTCGGCAGGATGCTCAGGTACCGCACGCCCGGCCAGAATGGGAACCAGGCGGTCAATGATTTGCATTGCTCCAAATAATTCTCGTGCGTGAGAACACATCCCTTGGGACGGCCGCCGGTCCCCGATGAATAAACGATGCATGCGACGTCATTGCGGCCACGGGGAGCAAAGACGGGATCGCCCTTGCGGCGAAATTCCTCCCAGCGATGAGCTCCTGCCAAATCCGCGCCCAGCGGCGCTTCCGTAACGATGGCGATGGCCTTTAGGTCTTCGAATCCGGGCGACTGCATCATGGCGCGCCAAAGATAGTACTCAATCACCAGAAACTTCGATCTGGAGTGCTTCAGAAGCTGCAGATGTTCGGCCGCCGTCAACTTGAAATCGAGTGGAACGACCACTCCGCCGCAGTAAAACACCGCATAAGCGGAAATCAGCCATTTCGACTGATTGCTCATGACAATCGCCACGCGATCGCCAGGACCGAACTCGCTATCTTCGAACGCCCGCGCCAGCGGCAGGGCAAGATCCTTGAAATCGAAGTAAGTGAGCCGTGTCTTTTCGCGGTCGCGATCGGCTTCAATCAGACAGGTTTCGTTCGCCCAGCGATCCAGAGCAGCGCGCAGGGCCGCGCCAAGCGAGGAATATTCGTCAAGATTCAACACGAAAGAATTATTTGAACACAGAGATACGAAGAAGCGGAGATAATTGATAACTAATTCAGTATTATCGCGGATTGATATGCTAACGCTGCGACGCTGCGCGAAGTTTAGAGTCGCGATTGAATGCGGTTCGCCAGTGTGCGGAAGTCGGAAACTCCCTGTAGCTCATAATCCGGCAGCTCAATATTGAAATGATGCTCGAGGCGAGTGAGCAGATCGAGCGCTTGCAAGCTGTCGATCTTGAGCATTTTAAAGAAGTCGTCGTCGGGTGCGAGCTTTTCTCTCGGCACTTTGAAGTGCGTTGCCGCGAGATTCAAGACTTCATTAAGTGTCTGATCGGCGGTAGCCATCTATGAATTTAGTTTAGCGCGTCAGCAGGAGAATCTGCACTCTTCTTGTTGAGTTCTCTCAGCAAATATGACTTCGTGCGCTCAGGAAGACGCGTGTTACGGAGAATCTCCCGCAATTGGCGGACCGACAGGGATTGCGCGAACTCAAGCACGCGGGCAAGCGGAGTGTTCTCGTTTTGCAACAGAGCGATGCGGATCTCGCGCCGCAATGACCACTTGGCGTGCCCGCAAACAGATTCCGCTAACTGTGCGGGCGCATTAGGACGCATGAGTGCCCGGATGGTTTCTGCTTCGGTAAGCCGCGGATTGTCCAATGCCGCCAGAATCACGTGCGGCTCAGGATCGCACAGCAACTCCGCGGCAACGCGGCCGGAAGCGCGATGGGCGAGGGACAGTCGCTCTCCGCAGGAAATAGTTTCCAGGCGCGTGATGAGAGTGTCTTCAGCGGTTCTTTTAATGTCGGCCGCGACGGTGGGCGTAAGCGCCACTTGCATCAGTTCGAACGTGAACAGATGCCGCAGCGTTGGAACGGAAACGTGGCGAGGCGTGTTCGGATGCTGCACCAGAGCCAATTTCACTTTTCGGCTCTTTATTGCGCTGGCATTTTTACTAAGTCTGACGAGAGCCTCCGCGGGCAAATCTGTGCGTTTCAGCAAAGCGAGAGCGCGATCTTCGCCGAGGCCGGGCTCGTCAGCCGCGGCAACTAAATCGGGAGAAGCTGGAGTTGGAGCTTGGGTAGCCGCTGGCGGGCTGGCCGGTGTTCGTTTGTTACCTGACATAATCAACTACTGCTTCTGTACTATGTTCCGGGCAATCGCCGGGCGGAGACGCCCGCCAGACAGCCGGCCAGAGGCCGGCGCTACTGTCATTTGCCCTTCCGAGCCAGTTCCAGCGCACCGCGAACCGGATCAACGATATCGTCGCAAATAACCACACCGGCAAATGCCGAACGTAAGCTCTTGTAGAAATGTTCGCGCACTAGAACGGAATTCTGAAACACACCGCCGGACATGGCCACTCGTGGCTTGGGCTCTTGCTGGAATAAACGACTAATAACGATCTTGGCAACCCGAGCCAGTTCTGCGCCCGCGCTTTCTAGAACGGTGCAAGCAGTTACGTCCCCGGCATCTGAGGCTGCAAGCACCAACGGAACTAAGGTGGCGAAATCGGGCGGCAGCGTAGCGTTGGCTGCGACGACCAATTCGTCTCGGCTCTCCAGTTTCCAGGTTTTCAGGATTCGCTCGAGCAGCGGTGATTTTCCATTCTCGTCGAGACTGCGCATCGCCGCGGTCACCGCAGCACGGCCAATCCAATGGCCAGAGCCTTCATCGGAGATAGCGAATCCCCAGCCCCCGGCGCGCATAGTCTCACCGGCGGTGTTGCGTCCATAGGCGATCGATCCTGTGCCGGCTATCACGATCACTCCTGGGCCGTTCCCGAAAGCTGCTGCGAGAGTGATTGTCGTGTCTCCGACGATTTCAACTTCGCCGGATACCATTTCAGAGAGCAGCCGCCGAGCAACGGCACTGATTTCCGGCCGCGCAGCGCCAGAGAGTCCTACGCATGTCCTATGAATTTCCGCAGGCCTCACGCGGGCCGCCCCGCACGCCTGCTGGATGGCGTTATTCAGGGATGCACGCGTCTCGACTTCGCCGACGCGAATTACGTTGCTTGGCCCGGCTGAGCCGTTGCCGAGAATCGAGTTCTCATCACCGACGAGGCACGTCGTCTTGCTGCCGCCGCCGTCGATGCCAAGGAAAATCATTCGAGCGTAGTTCTATCACAGCCCACACTACGAAGATCGGATTTACGAGGTAGATACCTGATTGCAGAGATGCGGTGCGGAACCGGGTAAACCCGATACTCTCAAGGAAACGCTATCCAGTCGCGGGCGAGGGCGCCCGCGCCACAGAAACAATGGGACTGGACAAGATTGATTTCGCGATTATTGCGCTGTACCTCGCAGGAATTACTTTGTTCGGCCTGCGCTTCCGCAAGCGCCAGCGCTCGCTGCGGGACTACTTCCTGGCCGACCGAACCATTCCCTGGTGGGCGATTGCGCTGTCGATCGTCGCCGCCGAGACCAGCACCCTCACAATCATCAGCATTCCGGGCCTGGCGTACGACACTAACTTCACTTTTCTTCAGGTGGTTCTGGGCTATTTGGCAGGGCGTGTCATCATCAGCTTTGTTTTTCTACCGCATTATTTTCGAGGCGATCTCTATACGGCGTACGAGTTGATCGAGCGGCGCTTCGGCCGAAAGCTGCGTTCGCTCACGGCAGGATTATTTCTGCTCACACGCGCGGCGGCAGAAGGCGTGCGGGTGTACGCGGTTTCGATTGTGGTTGGGATCGCGCTGGGCACAGGCGAGATTGCCTCCATTGCGATCATTACCGCCCTGACGTTGATTTACACGTTCGAAGGCGGGCTGGCGGCTGTGATCTGGACCGATGTGGTCCAAACTGTCATCTATGTTGGCGGGACGCTGGTGGGGCTGTTCACGATTGTTCACCTTGTCCCCGGCGGATGGAGCACGATCCACAGTGTGGCTGCGAGCGCTGGAAAATTTCAGACATTCGATTTCAGCCCAAACTTCTGGAAGCCCTACACATTCTGGGCGGGACTGATCGGCGGAGCTTTTCTTACGACTGCCAGCCATGGTGCCGATCAATTGATCGTCCAGAGGCTCCTGGCGGCACGCAATCAGCGGCAGTCGGTTGCGGCTCTGCTTTCCAGCGGCATTGCAATCCTATTCCAGTTCGCGCTGTTTCTGACGGTCGGCGTAATGCTCTATGCGTACTACCGAGTGCCCTCGGCCAGCTTCGGAAAGCCAGACAGGATCTACCCGCAGTTCATCGTCAGCCACATGCCGCACGGAATTTCGGGATTGCTCATCGCGGCTATCCTTGCGGCGGCCATGTCGAATCTGAGCGCAGCGCTGAATTCGCTCTCGTCCAGCTCGATTTTTGATTTTTATTTAAGGCATAGCCCGAGGACGGATGAAGGCGGGCGCTTGAGGATTTCGCGATTTGCAACGGTCGGGTGGGCCCTCGTGTTGTTTGGATTGGCAGTGTTGTCGCTGCACAAAGTCGGGCGCGTGGTCGAAGTGGGATTACAGATCGCGTCAGTCGCTTATGGCGCGCTGCTCGGGGTCTTTCTGCTGGGCGTGTTGACCCGGCGGGCAAATCAAAGTGGGGCGATGCTTGGCATGCTGTGTGGATTCGTGATTGAACTCTACATTTGGCTGTGGACCGCCGTGCCGTGGACCTGGTACGTGATGATTGGGACGTTGGTGACGTTTGCGGTCGGGTACATCGCGAGCCTGATTTTCTATTCTTCTGATACTGCAGATTAGCCTCCCAGCAAGACCTTCAACCGCAGGATCGTGGTGTGTGCAACGACCACAGAGGGCTCGGGTCATCGATCACATCTTTCTCCGCGACCTTTGCGATAGCTTTGCGTTCTTTGCGGTTAGAGGTTTGTTCCTGGAGGCACAAATGCATCGTCGCGAACTCACGTCTGAAATCATCGGCACAGCCATCAAAATCCATCGCATCTTGGGGCCAGGACTGCTCGAGTCGGCTTATGAGACATGCCTGGCGTATGAATTGGAAAACCTACGCTTGCGAATAGAACGCCAAAAGCCTGTTCCTCTGATATATGAAGCGGTAAAGCTGGATTGCGGTTTTCGGGCAGATTTGGTCGTAGAAGGGCGAGTAGTAGTGGAACTTAAATGCAAAGAAGCGCTGCATCCAGTTGACGAGGCGCAGCTATTGTCCCACCTTCGCCTTCTGAATATTCCGGTAGGACTTCTGATTAACTTTCACGTGGCGCTGCTGAAAGATGGTATCAAGCGAATGGTGAACAACTACATCGAGTCTGCGGAAAAGAGCTTTTGACCGCAAAGCTCGCAAAGGTTCGCCGAGGACGCAAAGAAAAACCTGTGTCTCTCTTTCTTTGCGCTCTTTGCGATCGCTTCGCGGCTAAAGTCTTTCCGGGGTTTTTCATCTATACTTTTCCCTCCTTCGATGGCCATGCCACAAGCGACCGAAGCTCAGCCGGAGCTCGCGCGCGACCTGCGCCTGAGCCATGCGATTGCCGTTGTCGTCGGCACCATCATCGGGAGCGGGATTTTTCTTGTGCCCGCGGACATGATGCAGGCGGTTGGCTCGGCCAAACTTGTTTATCTCGCGTGGTTCGTTGGCGGTCTGCTGTCGTTTTTTGGCGCGCTCACCTACGCCGAACTGGGTGCCATGAAGCCGCAAGCGGGAGGAGAGTACGTTTACGTCCGTGATGGATACGGCCCCCTGGCTGGATTTCTGTACGCCTGGACTTGGTTTCTTATTGCCAAGCCCGCTTCTATCGCCACGCTGGCAACCGGCTTCGTGCGGGTGCTGGGAAATTTTTCCGCGCTCAACTTTCTGCCCAAGAACTTAGTCACTGTTCCGTTTCATGTCACCTACGGACAGCTTCTGGCTGTCGCCGCCGCCCTTCTCATCTCCTTGCTCAACTACGTTGGCGTGAAAAAGGCCGGCGACTTTCAACTCATTTTCACAGTTCTGAAAATTGTGATCATTCTCAGCATCGTGCTGATCGGCTTTAGCTATGCTTCAGGAACCTGGCAAAATTTCGCAGGAACCTATTCCAGCGCGGCAGGCGGGATGGCCGGATTTATGGCCGCGTTGGTCGCTGCGCTCTGGGCATACGATGGCTGGAATGATCTGAACATGGTTTCCGGGGAGATTCGCGAGCCTGAGCGCAGCATCCCGATCGGGCTCATCGTAGGAGTGGCCACGGTCGGAATTCTCTACATGCTGATGAATGCTGCCGTGCAATATGTGCTTCCGGCGAGTGCGGTCGCTAGCTCACTACGGCCGGCCTCAGATGCGACCGCAGCCGTACTTGGAAATGTTGGCGCGGCGATCGTTTCGGCAGGCATGGCAATATCCATGCTGGTCGCCATGAATGGCACGATCATGAGCGGAGCGCGAATTCCATTTGCGGTGGCGCGCGACCGTTATTTTTTCTCCGCCCTGGCGGAAGTGCATCCCCGGTTTCATACGCCCTCGGTTGCGATCATTGCGCAAGCAGCACTCGCAGTTATCTTGCTGCTTTTCGGAGGGAGCTTCCGTCAATTCTTCTCGCTGGCGATTTTTGCTGAATGGCTGTTCTATATGGTGGCTGCCAGCACTGTGTTCCTCTTTCGCCGCCGCGATCCGCAGGCTCCGCGTCCATACCGAGTTTGGGGATATCCGCTGGTTCCCTGCCTGTTTGTGCTGGCTGCAGCGGTGCTTTTGTACTACACATTTCGCGGTAATTGGCCGAATTCGGGCTATGGTTCACTGGTAATTCTGGCGGGTATCCCGGTTTTTTATGCGTTTGCCCGGAAACGCACTGCGTAATTGCCACAATGTTCGAGGCTTGATCCACTTTAAACCCGCTTTCCTCCTTCGCAAAATCGCCGCATTACGTTAGTACATTAACTCAGGGCACGTTTACCCCTCGTTGCGCCTCTCGTAAGTTAGAGATCTCGCCCGTGTACGTCCCCAGTCTCGGGTTCCCCGCTTTTGGAGCTAATGATGGCTGTGTCGAATGATTTTCGGTTGGGGCTTCTGCCCGAGCGAAAGCCCAACTGGCGTGCGATCGCCAGCAGCTATGGAATAGTAATTTTCCTGATTCTGCTGCTGATCAACATCGGACTTATCTGGCCCGACCGGCTTCAGCTTGCGCAAAAATATCACGTGATGGAAATCATACCGATGCCCAGCATGCAGCCGAAGCAGTTGAAAATGAAAACGCAACGGCCGCTTCCAACCAAGCTGCTACCTGCCGCACTTGCTGCACCGAAGCTGACGGTCCCGCCTGAGCTTCGCGCACCCCGACCGCAGCCGCAACAACTGGAACCTCCCAAAGTCGCTTTGAACAACTTTACCCCGGCGGTGCTCAAGCAAATTCCAGGCGGCGCCAGACCATCGCTGATTGTGCACACCGGAGAATTCGGCAGCTCGGCCACACCGACTGTCAACGCTCCCGTGCAGAAAGTGCAGACCGGCGGCTTCGGCGACCCCAATGGGATTCCCGGACAAGGCAAGCCTAACGCACACCTGGTCGCGGCCAGCAGCGGATCCTTTGATCTGCCTCCAGGAGCCGGCTACGGGAACGGTACGGGCGGCGCGAATGGAATTAAGGGGAGTGTTGCGAGCGCAGGCTTTGGAAATGGAATCGCGGTTGGGGGTCAAGGGGATGGACGCAGCAACGGGCATGGCTCAGCGGGCATAGAGACTGGAGCCTTCGGCGCGCAGCAGGTCACCCGAGCTTCGTCCAAACCGCAGCAACTGGACAGAGGACCAGCAACGACACCGGCAGAAATTACATTTAAGCCGAATCCGGTCTACACTGAAGAAGCTCGCCAGCTAAAATTACAGGGAGAGGTCCTGCTGGAAGTCATGTTCGGCGCGAACGGACAGTTGCACGTGAATCGCGTCGTGCGTGGCATGGGTCACGGGCTCGATGAAGCGGCCGTCACAGCCGCGAATCAGATGCGATTCAAGCCGGCGCTGCACAATGGCGTCCCTGTAGACTCTACTGCAGTTGTGCATGTGGTTTTCCAGTTGGCGCTTTAAGAGAGGATTTTAGCGATGCGTATTTGGAATTGGATATTCGCAGCTTTTCTGCTAGTCGCTCTCAATGCAGTAGCACAGCAAACAACCGTCACACCGCCGGTCGAGCAGGCCACGCCCCGGGCCACTCCTCAGCCGGCTACGACTCCGCAGCCAGTGGCAGCCCCCGCCACCACTATGCCAGCGACTGCGCCAGTGACCACACCTCCGACGACGCCAGCGCCTGCCGCTGCTGCGCCCACGACGATGGACCAGGTTGTCGACCGCGCCATCGCGCGCGAACGCGCTTTGATGGAGATGCTAAAAACTCGTACGCCGCTCGTGGAAACCTATCTACAGAATCTGAAGCTCGATAACCAAATGGGACCGTCGCCTGTTCAAGATCATTATTTCTTCGGCCGCATGGATATGGCGGACACGGTCGATCGCCGCGACTATCTCTCTAAAGAGGCCAGCTTCCAAAACCGAATGCTTGGCGGCATCACTAAATTGTTCAAGTTCGAATACAAGCCGATGGGCTTTTCGTGGATGATCTTTGCCGACCGCGAGGATTTTGACCGCAGTCACTACGATTTCAAATATGTGCATCGCGAGTTTCAGGGCGATGTGCGCTGCATCGTCTTCGACGTGACACCCAAGAAGGGTTCTGGCAACGGGCGCTTTCTGGGACGCATTTGGGTGGAAGACCAAGACTACAACATTGTCCGCCTGAACGGGACTTATGCGCCTCGCCCGCGCAATGCCTACTTCTTCCACATGGATAGCTGGCGTCTGAATCTTGTCCCGGGCTACTGGGTACCGGCCTACATCTACAGCGAAGAGGGCGACTTCAGCTACGGCTCAAAAGACAAGATGGCCTTCAAGGCTCAAACCCGTCTGTGGGGATACAACTTGCAAAAGGGCGGCAAAGATAGCGAGCTGACGCAAGTGCTCGTGGATTCCTCGGTGAAGGACGAAAGTCCCACCGCACAGGACGCATCTCCTCTGCAGGCTCAGCGCCAATGGCAACAGCAGGCGGAGGACAACGTAATCGAGCGTCTGCAAAATGCCGGCATGCTTGCGCCTGAAGGCGAAGTCGACAAAATTCTGCAGACGGTTGTTACGAATCTACAGGTCACGAACAACATCGATCTTCCGCGTCCGGTGCGCACCCGCGTGATGCTGACTTCGCCGCTGGAAACCTTCAGCGTCGGCCAAACCATCATCGTCAGCCGTGGGCTGATCGACGTGCTTCCCGATGAGGCAAGCCTCGCAATGGTGCTTTCGCACGAGCTAGCGCACATCGTCCTCGGACATAATCTTGGCAGCAAGTATGCGTTCAACGACCGGATGTTATTCACGGATGAATCGACTTATCAGAACCTGGGATTCAAACACGTTCCCGAAGAAGAAACTGCCGCCGACAAAAAGGCTATGGAACTTTTGAAGAATTCGCCGTACAGCCAAAAGCTCGATGCGGCGGGTTTATTCCTCAAGCAACTAGCCGAGCGCGGCCCTGCACTTTCCGCGTTGCTGACCGCTCATTTAGGCAACAAACTCACAGACAATAAGGGCGCAATCGAGCGCATGGCGGGGCTGATGAGCTCTGCACCAGCGCTCGATCCAAACAAACTGGACCAGATTGCGGCGCTGCCTTTGGGCGGACGCGTGCGTCTCAACGCCTGGGACGATCACGTTGAACTAATCAAGACGGCGCCGGTTGCAATTACATCTGCGCGCGACAAAATGCCGTTTGAAGTGACGCCGTTCTTTCCGCGCCTCACACGTTACGGAGCGGCGGCAAACTCGGTTCCGCCAAGCGCGGCCAGCACAGCCCAGAACCACTAGATTCGGTCTCAAGCTGAAGTGAGCGAGGGTCGTGCCACCCAAAGGAGAGCCCAAAAGGTCTAGACTGTGGAACCACACTCGCCAGCTGCAGAATTCTGCATAGTTGCTCGAAGCAAGCGGCTGGTTTGGTTCAAACCCAAGGGAATCAAAGCCAACCGATCGTAAGTTATTGCAAAAGTGAAGGTTAGCTGCTATGAATTTCTCGCCAGAACCCACTGGTATATCAGTAGGCTTGCCACACGGAAGCAAGCATTTGCAACATTTTCCTTCCTGGTTTGGATGGCCAATTGCATTAAAATAGCATTTCCGGTTCCACCGCCGGTGTGTGGAGTACTGCCCCACATGGCGCAACCATCTACCAGCGCGAGGCGCAAGCCAGTACTCGACGAGGAGTCATTTCAGCAACTCCTGCAGGCCCTTTTCGTACTGCAAGAGCATAATGATCAGCTCCACTTGCTTGACGGATCGAATGGCAACGCCACTCGTGGTCTGGTTGAAATCATAGAAATCCAAAAAGCAATTGAGGGTCGAGAAGTTGATCTGTCCTCCGCGCTGCGCCTCATTGCAGCGCGCACGCTGAGTCTGACCCGCGCTTCAGCTGTGGCGATCGGAATCATCGAAGGACGCGAGATAATTTATCGCGCAGCCACCGGGACAGCTTCACAGGATGAAAACCTGCGCGTGCCCATTGACTCGAGCCTGTCGGAACAGTGCGTCAGTAAAGCACAGCTCGTGCAGCTTCCGGATACGGAGAAACAGCCTGCGGCTTTCGCTCAGCTTTGCCATCAATACGGAGCGAAAAGCCTGATTGCAGCACCGGTTGTGCATAATACAAAAGTTGTAGGCGTTCTCGAGCTGCGGTCCCAGCGCGCAGATTCGTTTCATGAAATCGACGCACACATCGCGGAACTGATGGCGGGCCTTCTGGCGGACGCAATCGAACGTGATTCTCAACATAAATGGGCCGCATCGGTTACGACTGAGAACGCAGCCATGCTTCAGGCGATTGAGACACTCAGGCCGGAACTTGAACGGCTTATTGGCGAGCCTCAAACTTCGGAACCGAAAGACGCAAGACCGAGTTCTGAGATGATGGCAGAGTCAGAGGGCGGCGCGACCCTGCACGATGCGGAGACTATTTGCCGCTGCGGAAACCGCCTTGAAGAAGGTGAAAAATTTTGCGGCAAGTGCGGAACGGCACGCTTCGAAGAATTGCGCCGGGGCGCGGAGAGCAAGTTGGCGTCAATGTGGTATCTGCAGCAGGCCCAATCAGCGCAGGCCAGCAATTTGCGCGATCATGCGAAAGGGAGTCGTGAAGAAACCGCACCGGTGGAAGAGCAGCCTGTGCCGCTGGAGGAAGTCATCAAGAGACTCTCGCCCAAGGCGACGGATACTACACCGACAAAAGCCGCGGCCGCTCCAATCCAGCAGCCAGCTCAATACGCTCAGACATCCGAAGTAATACCCGATACTACGAAGATCGGGGTATCTCCAGCCTCAGAGGCCGATCCGGTTGGGGCCTCACAGGTCAAGACTGAAAGCGAGGCAGAGCCGGCCGCTGAATCTGACGAATCTGAGCCCGAGCTAAGCACTGCAATTGTTCCCGTGCGCACGATTCACGCTGAAATAGGGCGGGGCCTGCAGGAGATCCAGCTATCTACGTGGACTTCCGCCAGCAGGGCACGGGAGTGGTGGGAATCGCTGAAGGAGCACAGACCAGACAGTAAATGGTTGAATGCCCAGTGGAACAGGCACCGGGGGAGCATCTGGGTAGGGCTTTCACTCGTTGTCTTACTTGGGGCCATCTTCATCAATGGTGCCTCGGAGCCAAAAGCCATAACTACAAACGCCCACCGAAGACATCCTGCGGGGCCCAATCTCACGCTTTTCGAGAAATTATTGGTAAGTCTTGGAGTGGCGGAGCCGCCGCCCGCGTCAACGTATCAGGGCAATCCTGCCACCCAAGTATGGCTTGATGTTCATACCGCACTTTATTACTGCCCGGGGGCCGATTTGTATGGCAAAACCGATGGTGGAAAGGTCGCTTCACAGCGGGACGCACAGCAGGACCAATTCGAGCCAGCAAATCGCGAAGCATGTGATTGAATCCGCACGGATTGCGCGCGGCTCAGTTGCCCATCCTAAGCCTACAGCAATTTTTTCCTGCTTCTCAGGTTTGACAAGCGGGTTTGCCGAGAGTGGAATATTGATTTAGCACTTATGCCATATCCAGAAGAACTGGTAAATTCCGCTTTAGAAAATGTTGCGGAAGCTGCCGATTCCCTGCCCAAGGCTGAGCTGAACCCTCTAATCAATCCGGTGCTGGGCCGCAATCTGGGACGCTGGGCTCAGGTTTACTTCACCAGTCCCCCAGAGAGGCGAGAGGAAGCGGTGGGAGAGCTGCTGCGCGAGTTGCAAAGAGAAGGTCCGGGAGAGCCGATTGCGCCGCTACCCCCCGAAGTACGGGAAGTGAAATCAAAGCCCGTTGAGGGCAGTACGCAGCAACTGCTTTGTCCTGTTTGCCAGCGCTTGAACCACATTGGCCAGCGGTTCTGCGGATATTGCAGGCTGCCGCTGACTCCTGAAGCTGAGCGGGACTCCCGCGATGATCCGGACAAATCTGACCAGCCCGATACCACCCCTACCACGGTCTCTGGCGACAATGAATTGGAGTGGCTGCGAGATAAGGCTCTAAGCAGTTTCGAGGCGCCGCAAGCACCCGCCAGGCGCGGTTTTATGTATTTAGTGGTTGGTGTACTGATCCTAGCGGCGGCATTCGGCTATTTGCAATGGGCTTCTTCACAAGCTCGATCGTCGGCGCAGCCCAGCCCTGCGTCTGCGCCGAGCGCTGCGTTACAACCGCCAGCGCAAGTAAGCGATGTTTCACAACCCAAGGCGCTCAAAGAGCGGCAGCCCGCAACAGTTTCCAAGGCCCCCGACACAAGCGCAGGCGAGAACAAGCTTTCGGAAGCCGGTTTGCGTTCCGAGCCATCACAGCAGGCGACGCTTCCAGAGCGCACAAAGGAAGAAACGGACGCGGCTGGAACGGATGAACTGGCTGCTGCTCAGCGCTATCTCGAAGGGAAAAATGGAGCGCGCGACAGCTCGCAAGCCGCCAAGTGGTTATGGAAAGCCGTCGGCAAACAGAACCCGGCCGCCGCGCTCTTGCTGGCCGAACTATATGCGCGCGGCGATGGCGTTCCAAAGAGCTGCGATCAAGCACGACTTCTGCTGGTTGCGGCCGCAAAGCGGGGCGCACCCGATGCGGGCCTTCGGCTTCGCAATCTGGAATCCAGCGACTGCCAATAAAAACTGGCTCCCACAGTGTGGGACCAAAAGGCCCTCGGTGCTGCCGAAGGCCTTTCAGGGTAAATGACTGCGGTTTAATGCTCGAGGAAATCCTGCGGCCCCAGTTCTTGCCGGTCGAGGTTGAGGACGCTGTGTTCCCAGCTCTCAAGCACGTCAGGCATGGACGAGGGATTCGTGTCTGCGGGCTTCATACCAGAGGGCGAGCTCGACCCGGTTCCAAAGCCCGAGCTTGTCGTAGATGATCCGTAAGTAATTTTTGACGACGTGTTCTGTGGTTCCAATTTGTTGCGCAACTTCCCGGTTCTTGAACCCTTGTGCAACGAGCTCGATAACCCGTTGTTCAGTTGCGCTGGGTGCTCGACTGCCAAAACGCTCTCCTCCGAACATATCTGCCTCCGATATAGCATGGTCGCTAGTTTTACTCGTTTAATTCCGCCGGTGATTCCGAATCGCATAAACAGCCGATTGAAGTGTGCCTTCACTGTTCGCCGGGCCATCTGAAGCTGCCCGGCAATCTCGGAGTTGTCACAGCCTTGAAGCAGCAATTCTGTAATCTGCTGCTCACGGGGACCCAGTCGGATTGTTCTTTCTTTCATTGCATTTCCCCTGGTTAATGAATGTCCGCCAACATCCCGCCAAGAACTACGCGAACATCAGGACAGACCGTTGCTCACCCAGTTCCGGTGGACCTTCAAATTTATTGCGACTTCTTCCAAAATTCATAGCACTCAAAATGCCAACGTGAGTGGCTGTCTTCATAAATTGATGAAGAGTTGCAAAACGCGGCCATGGCACACTAAACGTCGGAGATTTCCAGGAGAGCGCAAGCGACTGATAATCATTGCGCCCGATGCAATGGAATTATGAGAACCGGATTGGGTCGATGCCAGTATTTTCGATACAAGAACAGCAGCTGGGCGTCGATTGAAAACAATCCTGACACGTTGAGGAGACATTTTGGTTAGGTCGTTCACCTTATCATTTGTCAGTTATTCTGCCGTTACCTGCCGCTTGTTCGGCACCTAAGCGTAAGAATGGCGAGTTGACAAATAGAATACTCGCCGCATGTGCATTATTTTCTTTAGGCTAAGGCAAATGCCCTATGACAAAATTCCTGTAATTTCTCAGTGTTCCTGGAAGTAATTACACTTTCCTTTGGGCAAGGCTTCTGGTCTGGTCCTGTGGACATTGTGAATTTTTCAATACAATAATATGAAAGGGCTGGATGTAGATTCTCGAGCAGATCTCAAATATGAAACTATCTGTGGTCATACCGATCTACAACGAGCGCAACACACTGCGCTCTGTAGTAGAACGCGTGCTGTCGCTCCCGTTCGAGATGGAGGTGCTGTGTGTGGATGATGGTTCGGGAGATGGTTCGCGAGAAATGCTGGCCGACTTGCAGAGCGAGCATCGAAACGTTCGGATGTTTCTGCAACCGCGCAACATGGGTAAAGGCGCAGCGCTTCGGCGCGGGATACAAGAAGCAACGGGCGATTACGTAATCATTCAAGATGCGGACCTCGAATACGATCCGCAGGACTACCCCACCCTGCTTGATCCTCTCGTTCAAGGCAAAGCTGATGTGGTATATGGATCACGTTTCCTCGGCAGCGGACCCCACCGCGTGTTGTACTTTTGGCACTCAGTAGGAAACTCGATCCTCACGTTGCTTTCCAATTGCCTTACCAACATCAACCTGAGTGATATGGAGACCTGCTACAAAGCATTTCGGCGTGAGGTAATTCAGTCGATTCCGATCGAGGAAGATCGCTTCGGCTTCGAGCCGGAGATCACAGTCAAAGTCGCCAAGCGGAAGCTGCGGATTTATGAAGTTGGCATCAGCTACTGGGGGCGCACTTACGAGGAAGGAAAGAAGATCGGATGGAAAGATGGCGTCCGCGCGTTGTGGTGCTTGCTGAAATATTCACTCAAGGAGCCGGTGAAAGCTGCCGAATCTCCATTCCAATCTGCGCAGACACGAAACCAGAAGTTGGCACCCACTGAAACCCAGCCACGGAACTAGCGAGCGCCGGGACTAACCCTGCGCCGTAGACCCGGACTGGTTTTAGTGCGTGGTCGTGGTGGCCGAGGCCTTGCAGTTGTTGGTCTCGTTGGTTTCTGAAACGAGTTTTGTGTCATCCGAGCACGCCAGCAAGAAATACGTCCCGCTCGGCAGCGTGGATGGGACGGTAACGGAGGCGTTGCCGCTGGATGTTGCCGCGGGTGCGAGCGAAGGTACCGAGCGGCTACCCGTCAGGAGGATGCTGCTGACGGTCTTCGAGGTCGTGGTTGAGAGGTAGTAGCGCGTGGTCGAAGCTGCCGCAGTCGCATTGCCGATGTTTTGCACGGTGTCGGTGATGGAGAATGTGCCACCCGGGGTTACGGTGTTGGGCGGATCACTTACAGCCGTTTCGACGAGATCCGGACCGCTCACTGTGACTTGCGTGGCCGAAGCCTTGCAGTTGTTGCTCTCGTTTGTTTCCGGGACCACGAGGGTGTAGTCGCCGCAGGCCAGCAAGAAATAGGTTCCGCCTGCCGTACCCGCACTGACCGTCACGGTCACAGTGCCGCTCGAGGTGGCGCTGGGGGCCAGCGAGGGCACAGCGCGGCTGCCCGTCAGCAGACGAGCGCCGCTCTTCGAGGTCGTCGTGGAGAGGTAGTAGCGCGTGATCGAAGCAGCGGCAGGCGCACTGCCGATGTTCTGCACCGTGTCGGTGACAGAGAAGCTGCTGCCGTCCAGAACAGTTGCGGGCGGATTGGTCACGCTGCTCTCCGTCAGGTCGGGTAAGCCGGCATGCGGGAGTAGTCCATACACGATAAGGCTGTTCTGGGTTCCGACAAATACTTTTCCATCGGCAGCAATGGGCGTTGCGAAATGAGCCAGCGCTGGCAAAGTGTCTCGGCCGTTCGCAGCTTGGTTGCTGGTGTACAGGGTCTGCAACGTAATCGCGTCCATCGCCCACAGGTTCTTATTTCCATTGATGAACCAGAGAATCCCATTGGAATTTCCATTGGCCGTAATGATGGCGTGTCCTCCACCGCCCATCTTGATGGACTGCGCGGAAGGCGGAATTACAAGCGCACCATTGCTAAGTGTGTACGCAAATACAGGGCTGGACTGACCGGTGAAATATACGGTGTTGTTCCAATAAACAGGCGTACCGCTTTGTCTGCCAGCGCCCTGGGGTATTTCCTGCACAATCTGCGTGTCCCCGGTAGTGCAATTCGAACATAGGTGGCCCATGCTCTCTCGGTCCAAAAGATAGATTGTGCCTTCTTTGCCTTCAGCGATCGCTTCATGTGGCCCCAACTGGTCCGGCAAAATAAGAACGCCATCGTTCAGGTCCAAATCCTTGTCGGAGAGGTATTGATGATTGTAGGGAGTGAACCAGTCGGTTAGGGCGAGAGAGGTTCCTGTCTGGGTAAGCTTCAACACGCTGATTGACAAGTTCGTGCCTACTGCATAGAAACCTTCTGAAGTTTCAGCGTAAATGTTTCCGTCGCCGTCGGCGGAAAGACCTGCACCCTTTTGCCATATGGAAGCGAGGATTTTGCCAGGCTCAGCGGTATACGCACCTTCTTGCTGCAGTGTGGTCGCGTTATAAGCAAGCACCCATCCCTGACTGTAGGCATTACAGCAATTAGAGCCAAAGGCGATGTAGATATGGCCATTGGCCAGCAGCAGCCCCGGCCGATTCATTTGGTAGAGGTCCACAAAAGTAGTAGTGACACCGTTTAGGGTGTAGGTCGCGGCTATCGTAGTCGGACCACCGAACTTTTCCAGCCCGCTGGTGACATCAAGCGCATGAAGCCGATGGATTACGTTGCCGTTCTCATAGGTCTCCGCAACCAGATAGAGGGTGCCGGTTACAGGATCAATTACCGGAGTCGAGATGATGCCTACCTCGGTCCATCGAGTGGTTCCTGAATCCTTCTTCACAGTCGCTGGAACCGACGTCGCACCCGCCGGGCTATAGGTAAAGATGCTAGTCATCCACAAGGGCGAGGTATTGGCGCTGTCAGCATCGAATGCGTAGACGCTGTCATGCATAGTGGCCACGTACACGACGTTGTGCACGCCTTGTCCAACAACGTTTACGCTCGGAAGGTATAGTGGATGTCCTACGACGAAGCCATCAACCGGCAAGGTAGCTAGTTTCCCGAAACTGGTGCTGTTTACATTCGATGGAGTGAGCACGGTCTCGCTCGTGTTCGCGCTCGTCCGCGCATTGTCATAGTGCCAGGTTGTGACTGAGGTTTGGGCCAGCAGGTGCACCCACGCAAAGAACAATGTCAGCAGCAAAACCGACAAAAAGCGGACTATCCGAAAGTCTTCACAGAAGGCGAACGATGCAGCCCGCCATTTGGGGGCGGCCAGTTCAGTTGTGATCTCGCACGTTGGAGCGACATTACGCGCCAGCCGCATCTCGTTGGAGCGGAAACGGTGACAGGAAAGACGAGCCATTTTCACCGCCTGCTTCCCTCCTTGATCCACTTCTCGCCGTGCCCCTTTCGCTATAGAAGCGCACTACCGTCCGGCTCGGCGTCTCCAGTTCACGATGACCCCACTCCCGGAACAACTCCCCAGCCCCAGCATGAACCACGCAGCCAAGGAACTAGCGAGCGCCGGAACTAAACCTCCGCTGTGGACGCGATTTGTTCCCGGATGACAGCTGGCTGGCTTGATTTCCCTTGGAAACACCGGTCGGCGCCTGGTAACGAAAATTCATCGGCTTTCGGCCTGCAGCGGTGTCGTTCGATTTCGGCGCCTCGGCATGAGCAGTTTTATTGCTCTGGTTCTTGCTCTGCGCTCCTGCAGATTTAACGGTGTCGCGCTCCAGGCTGTTAAGCTGGGCATCGACACTGCCGGTTTTTACACGCAGCTTAGGATCTGGCGCTGTAATCGCGTGGCGGGGAGCTGCTCCCGTGATCGAAGGCACCGCTCTTGCTTTCGTGCGGTGGCGAAGTACCGTAGCAGGTTTTGTGCTCTGAGCGAAACCCAAAAGAAACGACATTCCGAGTCCTAAGCAAATTAACGAAAATTGCTTCATACGCAAAATGCTCCTTCCGCCTATAAGACCGCGCTCCATGATACTCGCTTGCAGAGCCGGTTTTGAAGACAATGTCGTCATGTGGAAAGTAGGACCTGCCGCTACTGAAGCCGTCAACTCTCGACTATAATCTCTTTGCCGAGCTCGCTTGCGCTGACCGAAGCGAGGGACTTGAAATCTGCAACTTCTTGCGCATTTTGAAAAGAGAAGCTGGCGGAAACACATCGATTGAAATGTAAATTCGGCAATATCAGCAAGTTACGAACAGGCCAAATGACGAAATTGCAGATTCTCCAAATCCGGCTTGGCAGATCAAATGCAGAGTTTGGGCTTGGAGATCCATAAGCCAGGTATGGCAAACACGTCCGAAGGCCAAGCCTTGGAATCAGGCTCCCACGTGTCAAGCGCGAGTGAGGCACAGCGCCGCTCGTTTCCGCTTTCACTTGCGCAGCAACGCTTGTGGGTACTGGATCGTCTGGAACCCGGCAACGGAGTTTACAACCCCGCCTTCGCCGTGCGGCTGGACGGACCGCTGGACCTAGATGCGGTGCAAAGTGCGCTGAATGCAGTGGCCGGGTGGCACGAAATTCTCTGCGTTGAATTCCACGTGGAACATGGCGAACCGGTGCAGGTGATCCTCCCGCGCGACGCCGTTGCTGCGACATCACTCGATCTCAGCGATATTCCCGCGGCAACAAAAGATAGTCGAGTTTCGCAGCTGCTGTATGGAGAGGTCGGCAAGCCTTTCGATTTGAGCCGTGGCCCGCTGTTTCGGACACAGATTCTCCGGCTCTCTCCTTCAGAACACATTCTGCTGCTGATTGTTCACCGAATTATTTGTGATGAACGGTCGCTGCAGATCTTGTTTGCGGAAATCGCAGCTTGTTATTCGGCCAGGCTTCGAGGCGAGTCCTGGAATCCAGACGAAGCATCGCGTGGATATCTTGAGTTCGCGAGAACCCAGCGGGAAGAATTGTTGAATGACGAACTGCAATCGCAGCTCGCCTATTGGAAGCAACAACTGGCCGGAGCCCCATCGAGCGTGGACCTGCCAACAGACCACTCGCGCCCGCCCGTGCAGAGCTTTCGGGGCGCCACTTGCACTACGCAGATTTCGTCAACAGTGTATAAACGTTTGCAGGATCTGAGCCGCAGCCAGCACGTCACGTTGTTCACTGCTCTACTTACAGCCTTCAACATTTTGCTATGGCGGTACAGCGCACAGGATGACTTGGTGCTGGGGACGGAAGTATCGGGACGCAGCTGTCCAGAAACGCTAAGTGCCATTGGATTGTTTGCCAATCCATTGGTGCTGCGCACCGATATTTCCGGCGATCCTAGTGTGTTGGAACTGCTGCACCGTGTGCATGCGACAGTCGAAGCCGCCCATGCGCATCAAGATTTTCCTTTCGAACAGCTGGTTGACGAACTCAATCCTGAGCGCGACCTGAGCCGCAATCCATTGTTCCAAATTGCGTTCAGTATGCGCCCGCCTGCGGTTCGTCAATGGCAAATCCCAGGCGTGACAGTAACGCCGGTGGAGATCGAAGCCAAGACTGAAAGGTTCGATCTTTCTGTCAATGTGGTTGAGCGAGATGGAAGGCTGGATGCAAAGTTTAGCTACAACCACGACTTATTCAAAGTAGAAACGATTTCGCGAATGGCCGGGTACTTCCGTAAATTGCTGGAGGAAATGGTTGCAGATCCGGCGCGCCGCGTCTCTGAACTGCCGCTTTTGGGCGATGCAGAGCAGAAATTGATTCTCGCGGAATTTAATCAAACAGAGTTCGATTATCCGAGAAATGCATGCCTGCACGAGCTTCTCGCAGCACAGGCAAAATGCACGCCGGCAGCAATCGCAGTCCAGTTTGAAGGGCGATCGCTTACCTATGCCCGACTGGATGCTCGCGCGAACCAATTAGCCAGCCTCTTGCGCAAACTTGGAGTACAGCGCGAGGTCCTCGTGGGCTTGTGCGTCGAGCGCTCGCTGGAGATGGTAGTCGCGCTCCTCGGGATACTGAAAGCTGGTGGAGCTTACGTTCCGCTGGATCCCGCTTATCCCAGCGACCGCATCAAATACGTCCTCGACGACGCTCAAGTCAAAGTTCTGATTACGCAGGAGTCGCTGCTATCATCGCTACCATCGACTTCGGCAGCTGTCGTTTGCTTAGATCCTGAATGGAAAGCTCTGACAGGCGAGAGTGAGCTGGAAATTCCTGCCGACGTCAGCCCGGAAAACCTTGCGTATGTGATTTACACGTCAGGCTCTACGGGCAAGCCGAAGGGCGTTCAATTGGAACATCGGAGCGTGGTGAATTTTCTTTGCTCCATGCAGCGGGAGCCAGGGCTTAGCAGGAATGATGTTCTAGTGGCAGTCACAACCCTTTCCTTTGACATCGCTGGACTGGAAATGTACCTGCCCCTGCTGGCCGGAGCACGTCTGGTGGTCGCGAGCCGGGAGCAGACTTACGACGGACGCCTGCTGGCGCAGCTAATGGAGCGCTGCGGCACTACCGTGATGCAGGCTACGCCTGCAACCTGGCGCTTACTACTTGAATCCGGCTGGAAAGGTGACCGCAAACTGAAGGTGCTGGTCGGCGGTGAAGCTCTTCCATCGGAGTTGGCCCACCAGCTAGTAGAGTGCTGTGGCGAGGTCTGGAACATGTACGGCCCAACGGAGACTACCATCTGGTCCACAGTGTATCGGGTCAGGGACAAACACGATGGCACAGTTCCCATCGGCCGTCCCATCGCCAACACAAGAACGTATGTTCTTGATGCCAATCGCAACTTAGTCCCCATCGGAGTGCCTGGCGAGATTTGTATCGGTGGAGAGGGGTTAGCTCGGGGCTACTTCCAACGGCCGGAGCTAACAGCGGAGCGCTTTGTTCCTGACCCGTTTAGTACCAATTCTGAGGCTCACATGTATCGCACAGGCGATCTGGCGCGGTTTCTGCCGGATGGGAACATTCAATACCTGGGACGAATGGATAACCAGGTAAAGATTCGCGGCTTCCGGATTGAATTGGGCGAGATCGAATCGGTGCTGGCGGAGCATTCTGCCGTGCAAGCGGCCGTCGTAGTTGCGCGCGAAGATAAACCGGGAGACAAGCGGCTTGTCGCCTATGTTGTCTTCGTGCCTGGTAAATACGCCTCCAGTCTCGAGCTGCGGGCGTCTCTAAAGGAACGTCTACCGGAATACATGATCCCCAGTGCTGTCGTGAACATGGATGCGCTGCCGCTCACACCCAACGCAAAAATCAATCGTCGTGCCCTGCCCGCCCCTGATTGGTCGCAAGGCGAGAGTGCTCCCTCGATAGCGGCGCGGGATCAGCTGGAGACAATGCTGGTGAAGATCT
The DNA here is from genome assembly GCA_003225455.1 of Acidobacteriota bacterium. Lineage (GTDB taxonomy): Bacteria > Acidobacteriota > Terriglobia > Terriglobales > Acidobacteriaceae > QIAB01. Next base: position 16,246 of record QIAB01000035.1, on the reverse strand, counting down.
GGCAGAAGGTGCTGGGCATCCCGGGTGTTGGTGTGACGGATAATTTTTTTGACCTTGGTGGCCACTCTCTGATGGCCGCGCGACTGCTTTCGGAGGTGGAGAAAGTTGCGGGACGGCAGATTCCTCTCTCGGCTTTGTTCCGCGGAGCGACAGTGGAGTCGCTGGCAAAATTAATCCGTGAAGGCGGCGAGGCTAATCCTGATCCGGTTGTAATGGAAATCCAGCGTGGCGGCGATGGATTGCCCTTCTTCGCGGTTGCTTCGCCGGGGGTGGAAACGCTCGGCTTCGGTCTGTTGGCCCGTCACATGGGGCCAGACCAAACAGTTTACAAGCTACAGGGCCACGCGCCTGTTGTCGTGGGCAGACCTTTCGCCGAGGAAGACTTGCGTTCGCTGTCTCGAGAATACATCGCAGCCATGCGCGCGGTTCAGCCGGAAGGCCCATACTGCCTGGGCGGAATGTGTGAAGGAGTCCAGATCGCCGAAAGAATGGTTTGCGATCTGGAAACGCAAGGACAGGAGGTCAGCCTACTCGCTATTTTCGACACCTGGGTGCTCCAGCACAGCCAGCGATTATGGCTGTGGCGGATTGAGTACTTTCGCCAGCGCTTGAGGGAGTTGACGAAGATGAATTTCTCGCAGCAATGGGAGATCTGCAAGCGCGCCGTTAGTAGCGAATGGAGGAAGTTGACGGGTAAGTCTCTGGGTAGAAGTGAATGGTACCGTGCGTATTGGCCTGAGGGCTTCACTCCCAGCCGCTTCCGGGCTCCGGTGATCCTGTTCAAACGGCCGAAACAGCCTTTCTACTACGTCGATGATCCCGAGATGGGTTGGGGCCAACGTAGCCAGGGCGGAGTGGAGATCCACGAAATCGAGTTCGATCACGATGAATTACTTCGTGAGCCGTACGTGCGGCCTGTAGGAGAGCAACTCGCGGCATGTGTAAAGCGCTTAGGCAAGCGGCCTAGGGAATCTGAGTTTCAGGCGCTCGAAGCTTCCCTGATTTCCTCGTCATCGAACTGAGTCATTGTCGAAAACACAAAATTCATGAAGCAGTTGGATAAAGTTGAGATTCTAAAGAACGTCGGCTCCAGCTGGTTTGCTCTGGGCGTGAATGTACTGGTTGGGATCTTTCTTTCGCCTTATATTCTTCACCGGCTGGGGGATGAGGCCTTCGGCCTCTGGGTTCTGATTTTTTCCATCACGGGTTATTACGGCCTGTTCGATCTGGGGATTCGCTCTTCCATCGTCCGCTATGTCGCCAAATATTCCGCCACTAATGACTATGAAGAATTGACCCGACTGATCAACACTGCCATGGCTAGCTACGGCAGCGTGGGAATGCTGGCGCTGCTCGTGACTTTCACTGGCGCATTTTATGTGGCCTCCATTTTCAAAGTTCCCACAAATTTTCTGACCACGGCGCGGCTGTTATTTCTGGTCGTGGGAACGGCAGTGTCTCTGGGTTTTCCCCTCGGCGTGTTTGGCGGGATTCTAGAAGGCTTGCAGCGTTTTTATCTGCTGAACTTCACCAGCGTCTCTTCCACTTTGTTGCGGGCTTCGCTGATCGTGCTCGCTCTACGGCGTGGTGGAGGATTGCTGACCGTGGCACTGATTACGGTATCGCTGCCATTGTTAGCCGCTCTAGTGAATGCGACAGTCGTACTCCACCTGGTGCCCCTCCGCTTTGGCCCGAGATATGTTGATCGCAGCAGCTTACGGCGAATCGCGAATTACAGCGGCGCAACATTCATGATCATTATGGCTGGCCGCCTGCGCTTCAAGACCGACGCCATGGTCATCGGAACATTTGTCTCGTCAGCTGCGATCACCTATTTTGCTATCGGGTCACGCCTGGTGGATTATGCCGGAGAGGTCATCAGTAGTCTGGCGCAAATTTTTGTTCCGATGTCCAGCCAGTCGGACGCAACCGGCGACATGGACCGCTTGCGAAAGATTTTCGTGGCAGGCAATCGCGCCTGCGCACTGATCATTTTTCCGATCGCCGCTATTCTGATTATTCTCGGCAAGTCAGTTATCGAGGTCTGGGTGGGTCACCGTTACGTAGCGATCAGCTATCCCGTGCTGCTGGTGCTGCTAATCCCCTCAACTTTCATGCTGGCGCAGGCAGCCTCCGCGCGAACATTATTCGGAATGGCTAAACACAAGACCCTTGCCATAGTGGTTTTTATGGAGGGCGTCGCAAACCTGATACTCAGCATAGTTTTGGTACGGCGATTCGGAATCATGGGCGATGCGGTGGGAACGGCGATCCCACTCACTTGCACAACTTTATGGTTCTTGCCTCGGCATCTGTGCCGGGTATTAGGTCTGCGAGTGCGAACCTACGTACGCCAGGCGTTTGTGCTGCCGCTGGCGCTCACGATGCCGCTCATCGCGGTTCTGCTCTTGATGCGGCATTGGTTCGTCGCCCACAGCTATCTTCAATTGGCCGTTCAGCTTTTGGTTGGTTCTGGCATCTACGCGCTCGGACTAGTCTGGGCCATTTGGACGCACAAGGCTTGGCAGGTCGAAGGCATTCGCGATGAAGAAACTGCCAGGGAAACTGCGATGGCGCTGGTCGAAACCTACCAGCAGGAGGAAGCGTAGGCGAGCTCCCGCTCCGCAAATCCGATGGCAAGCAATTCGAACTACCGGCCCGTGCTGATTTTGGGCGCTGCCCCGCGCATCTCTCTGGCGGTCGCACGCTCGCTGCATCGCCGCGGAATCCCCGTAGAAGTCGCCTCCTTTTTGGCGACCGAGCCGGGACTGCGCTCACGCGCCATTCGCGCCTTCCATCGCCTGCCGCTGAAGGATATCTATCCAACAAAATTTATCGATTCGCTTCTGGCATTGATTCGTGAGCGCGGATTCGACATGGTGCTGCCGACCGGCGATCCCGCATTATCAGCGCTAGCTGAGCACTACGACCGCCTGGCTCCGCTTTTGCATGTTGGCTGTCCGCCGCCTAGCGCCGTCGAGCGCGTGCTAAATAAAGCTCTTACTTTGGAAGCGGCGAAAAAATGCGGGATCCATGTGCCGTTCACCTGCACCGTCGGGAATATCACTGAACTGGAGCAGGTGGCCGCGCAGCTTCGCTTTCCACTTGTAGCCAAGCCTGGGCAAAAAGGCGCGAAGGTTTTCCGGGTGCGCACCTTCCCTACCTTTGAAAAGTTGTCGGAAGCTCTGCGAATGAACGATCCGGGCCTTGTTTTGCTGCAGGAGTACTGCCCTGGCATTGGCGTCGGAGTAGAGATGCTGCTGCACAAAGGCGAATGTGTTGCTGCATTCCAGCATCGCAGATTGAAGGAAGCTCCCGCCAGCGGTGGGGTTGCAGTAATGGCTGTTGCCGAGGCTCTCGATCCTGGGCTGCGCGACGCATCTCTGAAATTACTGCGCGCACTGGAGTGGGAAGGCCCTGCTATGGTGGAATTCCGGGTCGACCGTCAGACTGGGAACCGCGTTTTCATGGAAGTAAATGGTCGATATTGGGGGACATCATCACTTCCCATCCTCGCCGGCGTCGACTTTCCGCTTTATCATTGGCAAATTTTGCATGGCGAACAGCCGCGTGTGCCTGGTAAGTACGCCGTCGGCACGCGCTGGCGTTGGACGCCTGGATATCTGGATCGCCTTTACAGCATCATGGCAAACTCTAGCGGAAATTGTAAGACTTCGCGGATCCGCGAACTCGCTCAGACTCCGATAGATCTCTTTTCGACGACCCACGAGGCGCTGTGGTCATGGTCCGATCCGGAGCCGTTCTTCTCTGAGTTGGCTGCCTCGATATACGAACATCTCACCGCAGCAGTCAATTGGCTGCTGCGGAAGCTTATTCCGGGGGGCATGAGCAGGTATGCGAAAATCTACTTACGCCTGCGGCCGGAGGCGCGCCCTATCTACGCGAAGTTACGTACCACTGATGCTTTGAGCAGGAGTCGGGACGGTGGGCAGCTCATTCCTCGCACCGCGACGTCAGTAGTGTTCGTCTGCTACGGAAACATCATGCGCAGCCCAATGGCGGAAGCGATGCTGAAACGAGTGCTCGCCGAGCAAGGAGCTAGCGGCATCGGAGTCAAATCGGCTGGGCTGCATGCGCGCGCGCGGCGCGAGGCCCACCCTTTGGCGCTAAAAGTGTCGCACGAGATTGGCATTCCGCTCGACAATCATCGAGCGCAGTTGCTCAACCCCGAGATAGTTGCATCCTCGGATCTGATTTTTGCCATGGATTTTGAAAATCTTGCCGAACTGTATGCAGTCTATCCTGAGGCGCGGTACAAGATTCATATGCTCAGCGCCTTTGCCGAAGGAAAGCAGCGCAATCGCGAGATCACAGATCCGTACTATGGCGACGAGGAAACCACCCGGCGATGCTATGCCATATTGATGCAATGCGTCAGAAATCTGGCGCGAAGCATCGCTCCCCGGAAAGAGGCCAAGGGGATCATAAAACCAGCTCTGCTGCCCAGTTGAGAGTATCGGAGTTTAGGCTTGCGAATGGACTTGAGTTAAGGCAATGAACGGATCGCGGAAACTAAAGTTAGGATTGCAGCACCTCGGCTCAACGTGGGACTTTCTTTGGCATCGAATCCCAGCTGGCCGGCAGGTAACGGTACGCGCGGGGGATCTATTCATCGTCTCGTATCCCAGGTCAGGGAATACCTGGACCCGATTCTTAATCGGTAACCTGATCTATCCCGACGAGCCCATTACGTTCGCCAATGTCGAATCGCGAATTCCTTCACTCTATCTTTTCTCAGATCGCCAATTGCGCCATTTGCCGCGGATCTTTAAGAGTCACGAGTGTTTCGATCCCAGGTACAAGAATGTGATTTACATTACGCGCGACCCCCGGGATGTGGCCGTCTCCGCATATCACTACTCGATCAAAGTAAATATCTTGCCAGAGGACTTCCCAGTGGAGGACTTCGTCCCGCTATTTATGAGCGGCGAATTCGGTTCTGGGCTGTTGTCCGACCCGCGATGGGGTTCATGGTACGACAATGTGCAGGGCTGGCTCGCGATGCGGCACAACCGTCGTTTTCTCCTGCTTCGCTATGAGGATATGTTGCAGCAACCAGCACGCGAACTGCTTAAGATTGCTGAATTCCTGAACATCAGCGGCACTCCGGAGCGCTTGAACCGAGCGATAGATCTGAGCTCGGCTGACCGTATGCGCCGATTGGAGAAGGCCGAGGCCAAGGAGTGGAAGCTTACGAAAAACACTCGCCAGGACAAGCGATTTGTGCGAGAAGCACGGTCCGGCACCTGGAAATCTGAGCTGCCGCCGAAATCGGTCCAGCAGATCGAAAGCGAATGGGGAGATCTCATGCAAAGTCTGGGTTATGAACTGAGCGGCTCTAAGGGCACTCCGGCGGAGAAGCCGGCGCTGGCGGGTTCCTAACCGTTGTGAGTCAGAAATTTTGCAATGCGCATGAGGCCGCATGCTGTACGGCCCGCAAAAAAGTCCGGCGCAGGGAATTTTGATTTCGTTTGTCTCCCTTCCCTGGCTGCAAGTATACGCATCATCGTAGTCGTGCCGTCTGGAACGCGTGTCCAGTCGAGAATAGTTGTGAACAGTACAAACCATAGAACCTGGGAGGTTCACGGATTTGACCGCTTCGACCAGCCATCTTATTCCGCCCCACGGCGGTGAACTCGCCAATCTACTCACTGAACCCGAAAGAAGCAACGAACTCAAGGCACATTCCAGGGAATGGCCATCCTGGGATTTAACCGCGCGGCAAATTTGCGATTTGGAGTTGCTGATGAGTGGGGGCTTCTCTCCACTGCGTGGATTCATGACGCGGGCCGATTACGAAGGCGTGTGCCACAACATGCGCCTGGCAAGCGGCGTGCTGTGGCCGATGCCGATCACCCTGGACGTAACCGAACAGTTCGCCAAGTCATTGAAGCCTGGAAGCAGCACGGTTGCGCTGCGCGATCCCGAAGGCGTGATGCTGGCGGTGTTACACGTTGCAGAAGTCTGGCAGCCAGACAAGAAAGCGGAGGCCGAAGCGGTATTCAAGAGCGCCAGCAATGCGCACCCCGGCGTTGACTATCTGTTCAATAAGGCGCACCCGTGGTACATCGGAGGCCGGGTGGAAGGCGTGCAAGCGGCGGCCCACTACGATTTCAAATCATTGCGCTTAACCCCCTCCGAACTGAGGGCGGAATTTGCGCGTCTGGGATGGCGTCGCGTGGTTGCGTTTCAAACCCGAAATCCCATGCATCGGGCGCATGTGGAGCTGACGTTTCGAGCGGCGAAACAGGTGGAAGCGAATCTGTTGATTCATCCTTCGGTGGGTATGACTAAACCGGGCGATGTGGACTATTTCACACGCGTGCGCTGCTATCAGTTGCTTCTCTCGAAATTCCCGCCCGGGACAGTGAAGCTTTCACTGCTCCCACTTGCCATGCGCATGGGAGGACCTCGCGAGGCTATCTGGCATGCGCTTATCCGGAAGAACCACGGCTGCACCCATTTCATCGTCGGCCGAGACCATGCCGGTCCGGGTAATGACACGAATGGCAAGCCGTTCTACGGACCGTATGAAGCGCAGGAACTGTTCAAGAAACACGAAACTGACGTCGGCGTGAGCATGGTGCAGTTCAACATGATGGTTTACCTGGAAGATGAGGATAAATACGTCCCGGATAACGAGGTAACGAAGGGTTCCCGGGTGCTGAACATTTCTGGCACGGAATTACGGCAGCGGCTCAACGAAGGCCGCGACATTCCCACTTGGTTCACTTATCCCGAGGTCGTGCAGGAACTGCGGCGAAGCTATCCGCCGCGACATAAACAGGGTGTGACCATTTTTTTCACGGGACTTTCGGGCTCGGGAAAATCGACGATCGCAAATGTGTTGCTCACAAAATTTCTGGAAACGGGCGGACGGCCAGTCACACTTCTGGACGGCGACCTGGTGCGCAAGCATCTTTCATCGGAGCTCGGCTTTTCGAAGGAGCATCGCGATATCAACATTCGCCGCATCGGATATGTCGCTTCCGAAATCACGAAGAACGGTGGTATCGCGATTTGCGCTCCAATCGCGCCCTACGACGCGGTGCGTAAGCAAGTGCGCGCCATGATCGAGCCCTGGGGAGGGTTCATCCTGGTGCATATCTCGACGCCGCTTGAAACCTGCGAGCAGCGCGACCGCAAGGGCTTGTATGCCAAAGCGCGCGCCGGCATCGTCAAGGAGTTCACGGGGATTTCGGATCCTTATGAGGAGCCAAAGGATGCCGAGGTGGTAATTAACACCGCCGATCTGACCCCGGAAGAAGCCGCCCAGGAAATTATTTTGCATTTGGAACGGGAAGGGTTTGTCGGTATCAATGCCGGGGCAGCATCTGCTTAAGGAGCAACCGGCTTCGCTGTTGTCATGGAAATCGCAGCCAAGATCGTGATCGGGTTGGTCGTTGGGACGCTCATCGGCATGACGGGGCTTGGAGGCGGTGTGCTTCTGCTGCCTCTGCTGATTTTTGGTCTCAAGGTTCCACCAATCTTGGCCGTCGGATCGGATGCGGTTTTCAATTTTGTGACCAAGATCGGCTCCGGATGGATGCACCTGCGCAAAGGAACCGTTCGACGCAGAGTAGTTGTGGCACTTGCGGTGGGCAGCATTCCCGGCTCAATTCTAGGTGTGACTTTCTTGGCGCACCTGCGACATGTATATGGCAGTGGGGTAAATAGTTTCATTACTTCTGCGGTGGGACTGTTGCTGGTCTGCATCCCGACGTTGATGCTTTTCCAGACCAGAATTGAAGAGCACGTCGCCGGCCGTCCCCCGACTATGAAGTCTTTCGCCGGAATGTCGGGCATCGGGCTATTGGCCGGGTTCCTGGTGGGCATGACCTCTGTGGGCTCGGGCAGCATTATCATGATGCTGCTGCTCGTGTTTTACAGCTTTGCTCCCAAGGTGATGGTCGGTACCGACATTGTGCATGCCGTGTTGCTTACCGGCGTAACCAGCCTGCTGCACTGGCGGCTTGGCAATGTCGATCCCCGATTGGTAGGCTCGCTTCTGATCGGCTCAATCCCGGGCGGTTTGGTTGGATCGCATTTGAGCACTCGCGTTCCCGTACCCTGGTTGCGAAGGATACTCTGCGCCGTGCTTCTGGCAACGGGCGCACGGATGCTGTGGGCGTAGGCATCCTAAAGTTTGAAGACTTCAACATGGATTCCAAGCCCAATTCCGAGATCGTGGAGCGGATAGCGTCCGCACTGGACGCGGCGCGTCAAGTCCTAAGCCGCTTCACCCCCGGAGCCATCGAAGCGGAATATAAAGCGGGCCATGATCCGGTTACCGAAGCTGACAGGTGTGTTGATGCGATACTTCGCAAGGAATTGCTGCGCAACGGCGAAGGCTGGTTGTCAGAAGAAAGTGTTGATGATCTTGCGCGTTTGAATGCAAACCGAGTTTGGATTGTAGACCCTTTGGATGGAACTCGAGAATTCGTTGCCGGGATACCGGAATTCTGCGTGTCAGTCGCGATGGTGGAGGATGGCCACCCGATCGCTGGAGGAATTTGTAATCCCGCTACCAATGAGATCTTCCTGGGCGGCGTCGATTCTGGCGTCAGCTACAACGGCAAGCCTGTCCAGGTGAGCCGCCGCGCCAGCTTAAACGGTGCGGCTGTATTAGCCAGCCGGAGCGAGGTCAAGCGCGGAGAGTGGAAGCAATTTGAAAACGCGCCGTTCACGATTCGGCCGATGGGCTCAGTTGCGTACAAACTTGCGTTGGTTTCAGCAGGATTGGCGGATGCAACTTTTACCTTGACGCCAAAACATGAGTGGGACGTTGCGGCGGGGGCTGCGCTGGTAGAAAGCGCGGGTGGCGTGGTACGCACGCTGGAAAATGCGTCTCTTTGGTGCAACAGCACATCACCTCTTATTTCTGGTCTTCTGGCATGCGGACCAAACCTGGAAAAAGAGCTGCTCGCGATCATCAGCGACCATTTACCGGCTGCCGCAGGCCAATAACGGCAACATGCTGGCTCAATCAGTCGGGGGAATGTATTTCTGCCGAGCTGCCCGCCGGATTGCAAGGAAATCACCCGCTCCGGTGAGCCAACTCTCAAAATCCAGTTCGCTCCTGCCTGAGGTATCAACAAATCGGGGCAACAGCAACGCATTGGTTCGGGATGTGGCAAATCCTGTATCGCACGTCGTAGCTGAAATCACCCCTTCAGCCTTGAGCCAGGGCAGGAATTGTTGGCGGTAAAATCCGCTCGGGTAACAGAAGTGTAAGGCGTCCTTCTGAGACATACGACGCAGACACGTACGGTTCTCTTCGATTTCTTTCTGGAACAGGAACTCATCATTGGGCATGCGATGGCGATGAGTGTGCAGTTGAAAGTCGACTCCGTCGCGAGATAACTCTGCAATTTCCTGCGCACCCATGAGTTGAAGAATTCGTTTCTGCACCAACTCGGCGTAATCGACGCCAAGCAGATCCGCTAATCGGCGTGCCACTTCATTTTTCTCGAGTCCGCTGAGACCCTGCGTTACCGACAAGTTCATTAACTCGGTGACAATTGCTTGCCGGCCGGCTTCCGTTCTCAGATCCATCGCTGGCTCGAGGCCCAATTCTCTGCCACTATCGAGGACGGCGCCTTTCCGCTTCCACAACAAGTATGAGCAGATCAGGTTAAAAACCGGAAACCGGCAGGCGCTGTAATAAGTGGTCTGGTAAACCGTGACGGGGAAACCGTACTTCTTCACAATCGGGTAGGCTTGCTTGTAGAAGTCGTAAGTTCCATCATCGAAGGTAATGCTCACGCTTCGACGCGGGAGTTCGTTTGCATATAGGCGTTGCAGAGCTTCTCCCAGTGGCAGCACGTTGTAATCGCCCGCTCGCAAGAATTCCAGGCGCTGCTCCAATACCCTTGGCTCCATGTAAAGACCTGGACGCCATTGATGCTCATCCTCCAGGGAGATTCCGTGATAGCAAAGAATCAGCAGCCGATGCCTGCGCCATTCACTCTCGCGCAGGAGGCGAAAAACTCCCGCATTCCGCAACACGTGTAAGACGACCCGCCGGATTTGTTTCCGCATGTCCCGTAAAGTGAGCTGCACTATGAAGGCTGATTTTTGTCCTCAGACTGAAGCTGCTGGCCGGGCAGGAAGCGCTGCCATATTTTCTTGAATTTCCAAGTCTCGCGGTGGGGATTCACCATCGAGATGAACGCGCATCCATATTTCCAGGTTCAAGAGCCGCCAAATCCGGTTTCCGTGGTCGCGACGCTGGGCGCGATGCTCGGCGAACAGGCGCTGGATGACGTCACGTTTGAATAGTCCGCGCGCGGTGGTCCGGGGCTCGAGCAGCATGGATTCAAGCTGATCCAAGTGCGACCCGGATAGCCAGGATGCCCACGGTGTAGGAAATCCCATCTTCTTGCGGTAAATGATCGATTTCGGGAGCAAGTCTTCAACCGCTGTTTTCAGGATGTGCTTCCCCGCGAGACCTTTGATTGAAAACTCGGCCGGAATTGTCGCAGCAAATTCGACAAGTACATGGTCCAGAAAAGGCACACGGCTCTCAATCGAGGCCGCCATGCTCATCTGATCCTGCTTCATCAGCAGTTCAACGAGATAAGTCTTTATATCCGTATACAGCAGCCGGTGCAAGAGATCGCCAGGGGAATGCTCCCAGTGCTGCATTGATCCTCGATAGGCATCGCCGGCGGTTGCATGGGCTGAGGCCGTGAGCAAATCCGTTGCTTCAGCAGAGGAAAAAGCGGAATAGAAATTATCGAAATAGAATGAGGGCCACGAAGCCCCATCGCGCACCAGAAACGTGTGTTCTAATTTGCGATGGAGGCTGGACCCCAGTGGACCCGCCGCAATTCCTTGCCGCACCAGTTGTCGCAATACGGATGGCACTGCCGACCGGTAAACCCGATCCATGCGGGAATTCTGCAGCGTCCACGCGTAACGCGTGTAGCCAGCCAGGGTCTCATCGCTGCCTTCGCCGGTTAGTACTACGGTCACGCGCTCTCGTGCCAGCCGAGCCACAAAATATAACGAAACACTGGACGGCCAGACGATCGGCTCGTCTTCATGCCAAATCAGCTTGGGAAGAGATTCGAAGAATTCGTGCCGGCTAAGCTGGACTTCGTGATGCAGCGAGCCAATGTGCTGGGCAACTTCACGGGCATAGGGCAATTCGCTGTAAGCTTCCTCGCCGTAGCCAACCGAAAAGGTCTCGATTTGCTCGCCGCGAATTTTGCTGGTCAGCGCAGCGACCGCACTGGAGTCGAGGCCACCACTTAGAAATACGCCTAGAGGAACGTCACTCATCAGATGGCTGGCGACACACTCTTCGAGAAGTGCGCGGTAAGCCTTAATGTAGTGACTACGCGGACGGCGCTCGCTGTCGGCGGGAACTGAAAGATCCCAATACGATTCAATTTTGATTTCACCCGAATCATCTAATTCCAGGGTGTGCCCGGGAAGCAGCTTGCGAATTCCCGCAAACATGGTCTCTGGCCCGGCGATGTAACCGAATGCCAGATACTCAGCGAGTGTGTTTTGGTTGAATTCCGGCTTTATACCAGGGTAGGCGAGAATTGCCTTGATCTCAGAGGCGAAAACAAACTTTGTGCCGTCATAAGAATAATAGAGAGGCTTGATCCCTAACCGGTCACGCGCAATGAAAAGGCGGCGCGAGCGGCGGTCCCATATAGCGAAAGCAAACATCCCGCGGAGATGCTGCACACAATCGCGGCCGTATTCTTCATATAGATGGATAATTGTTTCAGTATCGCTTTGTGTACGATAACGGTGGCCCCGCGCCTCTAACTTTGAACGTAGTTCCCGGTGGTTGTAGATTTCACCGTTGTAAACGATCCACAGACTCTCGTCCTCGTTGCTGATCGGCTGCTGTCCAGTCCGAATGTCGATAATGCTGAGCCGCCGCATAGCCAGCCCGACGTTGCGTTCGACAAAAAAGCCCTCATCGTCAGGTCCGCGATGCACGATTCGCGCATTCATCTGCGCCAGCCTGTCGCGCTGAACGCGCTGTTCCTCCCCGGGATACAGAATTCCGCAGATTCCGCACATATCAGCGGGTCACCTTGCTGTCGCCAGGACCGTTCGTCAATGTTGGCTCGAGCTCGGCCCAAACGCGCCGCAGCAAGTCTTTCATCACAACGACACCGTGGTCCGAACAGAATACATCAAAATTCTGAGCGGACTTGATTATCTCGCAGCGAAGCACGGACTTGGCAGAGGAGAAAACATTTTCTCCACCGATTTCAACGAACGTGCTGTTGCAAACAATCAACCGGCGGCACCCCTCGTCGCGGTCACCGCCCCAGTAAAGGAATCCCGCGTCACTTGTCCAAGGACCAAGTGACCAACCTTTGCCCTGGCTGCCGAAAGCCATCCAATGTTCTTCTTGCGATGATGTATATCGGTAACCACGAACGAGATTGTTTGTGGATGGCGACTCGACCTTCACGAATTCGCCCGGCTTTGGGCCAGGTTCGGCGATCGGCGCCAATAATGTCACAAACTCAGTCGGAAGTTCCGCCACGGTACCGAAGTGCAGCACATCCAGAGGCTGCTTGTTCCCGTATACCGGTGAACACCATCCCTGACGGATTTCTTGCGACCAGCCGTGCCCAGTTGGCGCAAGCACACCCAGCCCAGCGCATCCGTCTGCGTCGAGAAATATGTTCGAGCCGCCGGTACGTCGCGAAAGCTCCGGACCCACATGCCAGAAAAGATCAAGTCGGTGCTGCCCCGCCCCTAGGGCCATATCGCGCACCAGCCAGAAACCCGACTTCAGGGAAAAGACCCAGCGGCGATGCACAACCGGGGTTTCCAGTCGGCTGTAGACGTCGTGGTTGCCGACAAAAAGATCGAAAGTCTCTCCACTGATCCACCCTTCCGCTTTCACGCTGGGCAGCTTGGTCCACGCGAAGGGCCCTTTCGGTTCTGACTGGTCTACACCGTCGATGAGCAACGTGTTGTGAGCACTGGTGCCGCGAAAGAGGTTGCGCTCTGGGCCCACATACTCGTAAGTTCCCGGATCGATTAGCAGAGCATGCCCCTCACAGTTTATACACACGCTGAGCGCGTCGGCGTGGCCGTGGCCCGCTGTGGCCGCTCCCTGGGGACCTGCATCAATGATGAACTGCTGGCTTGGGTTCGCATTCGCCATCATATACAGACCCGCACCCTCGAGCGCTGCTGAACTCTGCATCGGGGGCGTGGTCGGTAGGCGGTCGAATTCAGCGATGCCTTGTTCCCCCAGGAGCCACAACGTTTCTTCGCGCAGACGCCCCGCAACGTACTTGAAGTCGCCTCGTCCGAATAGGACCGCTCCGGCGGCGAGCGGATCTAATAGGTGTTCCGCGTGATTGCGGCGCGGATCGAAAAGACGCCCACCATCGTCGTCGCCCAAGCGAGGTGGCGCACCCGCGCGCGCCAACAAACAAAGAGCATCAAGCATCCTTTCCAGAGTGTGATCGAAATCCGAAGGAACGGGCATATCGTTGATCGAGGCCAGCACACCCGCATGCAGAAACATATCGAGCGCGTAAACGTGGTAATACGTGGACTGTTCGAAGTGAAAGCCGTCGGTTTGAACCTGTCGCTGAGCCTCCTGCAAGACCAGCCTCCAGCCGCGCGACCTCCAGCGTTGGGCGGCTGGGAGTTCCGAACAGATCGTCCCTAAGAAGAACAGAGCGACGGCTTCTCCCAGAAGGTGTGTGTTTGGCGAGAAGTAGGTCGAAAGGAAACGCTCAATGTGACGACCGTTGACCGCCTGATAGCGCAGCCACTCGCTGCGAAAGTCCGGGGCGAGGGCGGTGGATCCTTCCAGCAGGTGATACATCCAGATCCAGGAAACACTGCGAAACGCTACTTCGAGGCTGCTCGACCAATTGATGCCGATCGGGTATGGATTCTCGATATGCCAGTGCCGCCATTGGCGGAGTATTTCGGCCGCAAATTTCCCATCGCTGGTGAGCCGGTAAGCCTTAGCCAGTGTCACGAGATGTTGGTGACGATTCAGTTCCCAGATGATTTTGGAATCCCCAACCTCCGAAAAATCGAGGTAGTTGACTTTGAACCACGGCTTGCGCGGTGCTCGCTTGCCGTGCACCCGGTCGCAGTGCCAGTCTATGTCATCACCGTAGTCCAGATCTTCAAATCCCAGCAGGTCAAAACGATGACGGCAGATCTTCTCTGCCCGCTGGACGATTTGTTCTGCCTGTTGCGGAAGCCGCTCTCTCAACAGTGAGAGGAGGGTGGGTAGCTGTTCGGAAGCGAAGAAGAATCGCCCTTGCCGCGCGACCTGGACCTCCGGCGCATCACCGTCAAAGCTCATGCCTAATCTATACTTCAGCGCATCGGCGCGCGCCGTCACCTGCTGCCGGAGGCGATCAAGGATCTCGTCTTGATCCATGGAGACTAGCCGCTGCCAGCGCTCGCTCCATGTCCTCTTTGATGGCATGTCCTACCCCCCATCCTCTCCAGCACTAAGCGCTGACCCGGCCCTTGCAGCGTTCCTGCATTTCCGCTGCCAGATCGTTTGTCAGCCAGACCTCAATCAGTACAAAGCCGGTAATTGTTATTCCGAGGTCGATGCCAATGTGTTAAATAATGATATCTATTTCCCGCTCGTGACGAGGACTGAATTTCAGACCGAGGCTTTTCGAAGTGGCAAGTCATGTCAGACAGGCGATGGACTCGAACTAGACAGTCCTTTCGTATGCGCTAGAAATATGTCGCCCAAGCTACGCTGTTGAACGAACCTCGAATGGCGTGAGGATCCGGTGAGAATCTTGTGGGTGAAGGCGGACAAATTACTACCTGTTCAAAGTGGCGGTAACATACGTTCTTACCACATTCTGCGTCGCTTAGCCGCCCGCCAGGAGCTCACATTTCTCTCCTATTATAGCGGCGACCGGGACCCAGACTACGAGCGAGAACTAGAGAAACAGCTTCCCGGTGCAACATCCGTGTACACTGGAAAGCGTGATTTGAGCGGGTTGGCACGCGTTTTGGACTACATTGTCCATTTCCCATCGAAAACCCCATACGCGGTGGGCCGATTTGCGTCCTCTCGAGTTCAAGATAGGCTGAAGGCCTGCCTCCGTGGGAGGCCCTTTGATGTGGCAGTTTGTGATTTCCTTGACGCGGCGGTGAATTTCCCGAGGAAGCTTGCAATTCCTACCATTCTTTTTCAACACAATGTAGAGAGCGAAATATGGAGGCGCCACGCTCTCACTGAGTCCAACCTAGCCAAGAGAATTCTATATAAAGTGGAATTCGCCAAGATGCGCCATTACGAACAACGTACCGTACGGGAGTCTCACCACATCATTGCGGTTTCGGAGCACGATCGCAGATTGATGAGCGCCTGGGTCGAGCCGTCTCGGATCACGGTCGTTCCAACGGGTGTTTACCTGCAGCAATACCGGCCCGAGGCATCCCCTCTCGCAGCGGACCCACTTGTGGTGTTTGTGGGCGCAATGGATTGGCAGCCCAACATTGATTCGGTGGAGCACTTCTGTCGCCAAATTTGGCCTCTGGTTCAAGCCGGAGTTCCGGCGGCACGCTTTCGAATTGTGGGCCGAAATCCGGATCGGCGAGTGCAGAAACTGGCCTCAAGCTCGGTTGAGGTCACCGGATTGGTTCATTCGGTCCTGGATCACTTGCGAGAAGCCGCCGTGATAGTAGTGCCGCTGCGCGTCGGGGGCGGCACACGTTTGAAAATCTACGAAGCTATGGCCGCCGGCAAGGCAGTCGTTTCCACTTCTATTGGAGCCGAAGGTCTCGATGTACATCATGGCCGCGACATAATCCTTGCCGACGATCCAGGTGCTTTCGCCCAAGCTGTCATGATGCTTCTGGGCGATATCGAACTTCGCCGCCGGTATGAGCGTGCCGCCGCCGAACTGGCAGCCCAGTATGACTGGTCGGTCATTGGCGATAGATTTGCTGAAGTCCTCGGAACCCTAGTCGGTGCTTTACCCTCAGCGGCCGGGCATCCTCCCGCGATCGAGGTTTGAATGCGGGCTTGCTGGGGGTTGGAATGACCTCATTTCTGGATCAGGCAACCCGATTGAAACAATCGAACAAGCCAGCCGCATCGAACGCAAACCAGATATCAACACCCGATGAGAGACTTGTTCCTGGCGTCTTTCTGATGACCAACAGCCTTGAAACGGGAGGCACCGAGCGCCAATTTGTGGCCGTTGCCCAGTCTTTAGATTCAATCTCCTTT
>QIAB01000193.1 GCA_003225455.1 Acidobacteriota bacterium | reverse complement strand
GGCTGACGATCGACTCGACCGCTCACATCCTCTACGCCGCGACCCACGGCCGCGGTGCCTGGAGCCTGCAATTACCGTAGTGGCGTAGCATTTCCGGGCGGGGCAGCAAAAGCCTGCCTCGCCTGGACACTCGCGTCGCACCGCAAGACTTCCTTTTCTATCCCTTCGACCTGGTGTTTGCTCCAATGGCGTCGCAGGGTTAGGAGTTTCGCGGTTTTAGCACCGTCGACCACCGTGCGGCTACTTCTGAGGTTTCTCGCCGAGAACCGCAAAGTACTCTCCGCTTTCCTCCTTCACTAAACCTGCCTCAGCCCGAGAGGCGAACAACTGCTTCCCGTTTTCTTGAACGGGGGACCAGACTTCCGCGAGGAAACAGCGTTCTCGGTAGCAGTGGAAGATGATCCGGCCGTTCGCGCCGGCAGAGCGGCCTGACACCTCATTGGCCAAGACCATGGCGATCGTTATGCCATGGGCATCCTGGATTTTGACCTGGTGCAACCCAGCGATCATTGTGTATTGGCCGGCGGCGAAGGTCTTTCCGGAGACGGCGAAGTTGAACGGGACCTTTGCCTGGACCCCGCCTGCCTGGGCGTAAGCCGGGACCACAGCCAGTCCCAGCGACAAGCAGAGGCTTCCGATTGAAAGTTCTCCTTTTCCTGATTGCCGGCGGCTTGAACCGCCCGGCGTGGCCGCTTTTCTGCGGCGAACGTGTGCACTTTCGCTCTCGGACTCCGGGCAGAACAATGGGTAGGTAGTGGTTCGAGTCAGGAACGAATATGGCCACCTAATCCCTAGAAAAGAAGGAAGAACAAACAGAATATGACCCGAGGCGTGTCAACGGCTGCGAGCTGGTTTTAGGTGTAAACTTTCTGGATCATAGGGGTGAAGCGGATGGCCCAGCCTGCTGCGGCGAATCGCAGAATCGTCCAGTTCGGCGTGTTCGAGCTTGACCTGGACGCTCGCGAACTGCGCAAGTCGGGGATAAGAATCAAGCTTCAAGAGCAGCCGTTCCTAATCCTTGCGATGCTGGTGGAGCGGCCTGGCGCCATCGTTACTCGGGAAGATTTGCAGAAGAGGCTTTGGCCAGCAGACACCTTCGTTGACTTTGACCTGAGCTTGAACAGCGCGGTGAAGAAACTCTGGCAGGCCCTGAATGACGACTCGGAGAATCCGCGGTTTGTTGAAACGCTGTACCGCCGAGGCTATCGGTTCATCGGATCGGTAGGTGGAACGGCCAACTCTGACCAGGTCCAGCGTGTGGACAGCGGATCGGTGGCAGCGGCTCCTGCCCCGCCGATATCTTCGACTCGGCGGAACCGTCTGGTCTTCTACGCATATGTACTGATTCCCGTGCTCCTGTTGATGCTAGGGGTAGGCGCATTCTGGTTCACTCCTTCCCGGCAGCCGACGGTGTTAGGCTACACCCAAGTCGCCCACGATGGGCTGCGCAAAGGACCCATCGTCACCGACAGCGAGCGTCTATATTTCTCTGAGTTACACGACGGCGATCACTTTGTCGTCGCCCAAGTCTCAGTGCTGGGTGGAGAAACGTCTTCATTGGCCGCTCCTTTCCCTGAATTTTATCCCCCTGATATCGCCACCGACGGTTCCGCACTCCTGGTTGTCGAGTTCAGCGGTACCGCAGAAGGTCCCCTTTTCTCTCTCCCATTGCCGACCGGATCCCCGCAGCGTTTGAATAACGTCTTCGGACACGCCGCCACTTGGTCCCGAGATCGCAGCCAACTTGTTTTCGCCAGCCGTTCTGAGATTTATGCGGCGAATGGAAACGGCAGCGAACCGCGAAAGCTGGCCACTGTTGACGGCACCGCATCGGATCTTCGTTTTTCGCCTGATGGTCGCAGGTTGCGCTTTTCGGTTCTCGCCCCGAATAGCGGTTCCAGCGCGCTGTGGGAACTCAATCGCGACGGCAGCAATCTGCATCCCCTGCTCCCCGCCTGGAATGCGCCGCCAAACGAGTGCTGTGGAAACTGGACTCCCGACGGAAAGTACTACGTGTTCCAGAGCCTTCGTAACGGCAAAACCAACTTGTGGCTTCTGCCCGATCAAACCGGCTGGTTCCGCTCCCATGCCAAGCCGTTGCAATTGACCAATGGTCCGCTGGATTTTACCTTTCCCATAGTCAGCAAAAACGGCAAAAAGATTTTCGCTGACGGAACTCAAGCCCACGGCGAGTTGGTCCGTNTACCTGGGAGGAATCTCGGCCACCGATCTCTCATTTTCTCCAGACGGGAAATCAGTGGTCTACGTATCCGTTCCTGAAGAAGTTCTATGGCGAAGCAACATCGATGGCACGCAGCGCCTGCAACTTACAGACGCGTCGTTGCATGCCGGCCTGCCGAGATGGTCCCCTGACGGAAAGCAGATCGTCTTCATGGGGCAAGCGCCCAACACGAACTGGCGGGCATACACAATATCGAGCGACGGTGGTACTCCCCATGACCTAGTGCCCAGCGCGCAAGCCGGTTTTGACCCGGGCTGGTCTCCTGATGGCAAGTCCGTAGTACTGACCCTGAACGAAGCGGGCACTCCAGGAATTTCGCTCTCCGGTCCCGGAATTGCGATTGTCGATCTCCAAACTGGCAATATTTCTCTGCTGCCCGGTGCCGCACAACTGTTTTCCCCTCGATGGTCGCCGGACGGAAAATACATTGCCGCCATCACAGCCGATTCACAGAAGGTCGTTCTGTTCGACTTTGCCACCCGCCAATGGACCGATCTGGCCACCATGCAAATCGGATATCACACATGGTCTCACGATGGACGGTACCTGTACTTTGATTCCACCTTGACCGGCCACCCTGCGTTTTTTCGGGTGCGGATTTCTGATCGCAAGCTGGAACAGGTGGCGAGCTTGGAGGGGGTTCGCCGGTTCTGGGGACAATTCGGTTCCTGGGCAGGTCTGGCGCCCGATGATTCTCTCTTGCTGGTGCGCGACACAAGCAGCCAGGAAATCTATGCACTCGATTGGCAGGCGCCGTAAGGGGCGTGCAGCGCGGAATCATTCGCGGGCGCTTCCGGAAGTCGCCCGCGTTTTGGGCGGGTCATATCGATCGTCGATTGATTGTCTCACCTGACGGGAAATTCGCAGCTTACACATTCGAAGAATTCGCTCCGGGTGATTGGCCCTCCCCACGTGAGCAGTGGGAGAGCTTACGTTCTCTCAAACTCGCATTCTCCACAGGCTTCTGGGTAATACTGCGCTCACGAGTTCTCCGGAGGCAATGAGGCACTATCACTGTGACTTGCATATGCCCTTTCTGCTGCATCACAAGTGGGATGGAATTCGGCAGAATGGCAGTTCCAGGAAATCTTGTTGCGCGTCGGTTTTGCCGGTTCGTAGCTGGTATCCGGTCGGCAATCGGAGTGTTCGATACACTTCGACTGGATGATGCGAGTTATAGGAAGTTGGAAGGGCAGGATCGACGATCCCGTATTCTCACTTTTCCCATGTAGCCCGGTACACCACCCCCGCCGACGTTTCACCAAATACGATTGCCCGCCCTGTTTCCGAGTCGGCGACGATACGTTCGGAAATG
>QIAB01000015.1:21199-61271 GCA_003225455.1 Acidobacteriota bacterium | reverse complement strand
TGTGGGCGCAGGAGATTTGCGAGGGTCTGTCCTTAGTACGAGAGGACCGGGATGGACGAACCTCTTGTGATCGAGCTGTCACGCCCGTGGCACCGCTCGGTAGCGAAGTTCGGTTGTGATAACCGCTGAAGGCATATAAGCGGGAAGCACTCCTCAAGATGAGATCTCCCAAGACCGTAGTGGGTCTAAGAAGGGCCCAGGAAGACTACCTGGTTGATAGGCAGGATGTGGAAGCCGAGTGATCGGTGAAGCTTACCTGTACTAATCGCCCGTTCGGCTTGACCATAAAATTTACTCGGTGCAGAAGAAGCTCTTAGCCAATAGCTTTTAGCTCTTAGCTAGAACCTGAGCAGAAGCTGGAAGCTGGCTTTTGAGCTTCGCGCCGACGAGCTTTGTGAAAAGCTAAGCCTATGTAGTGGGTAGCTGAAATTGGAAGCAAACCAAGAAGAGAGTAAGCTACACCCAATCTATTCAGTTGTGAGATATCGTCTGGCGTTTGAGGCCTCGCGATCTTTGAGAATTCAGCTCTTAGCGATTAGCTTTTAGCTCTTAGCTGTGCGGCTTCGCCGCGTTGGTTTGCTAAAAGGCTAAGAGCTAACGGCTAAAAGCTTCGCGCTTTGCGCGATCAAGTTTGTCGGTGATCTTACCGCGGGGGATCCACCCGTTCCCATCCCGAACACGGCAGTTAAGCCCCGCAGGGCCGATTGTACTGCACGCGAAAGTGTGTGGGAGAGTAGGTCGTTGCCGGCATAAATAAAGGCCACGTTCTTAAACGAATGTGGCCTTTGCCTTTTGATGAGGGATTAGCCTCTGTCCGTTTTCGAATCTACGCGCGCCTTCCAGTAGGCATAGCGCGGAGATTTGTTTTCCGAAAGGAATAGGTCGGTTGGGATGGGAGTTCCTCGGTTTTCCTCCCGTGTCGCGATTAACGAACGCCAGGACTGCTCCTGCCAGCGATAACCGATCAAATCTGTCTTGCAGAGCCGAGCCAAATCGCTGAACGTGAAACTCGGTTCATCCGAGAGGTAGTAGTCAACAAGATGTCGGTAGAGGTCGCATCCACGCTGGTGGGAAGCGACTAGATAGCGAAGCATGACCTAATCGTCAAGCCTCTTCGCAATCTCGTCGATCAACTCGTGCTCAAAGCTGACGTACGAAGCGTCCTCGATAAAAAGTGTAAGAAGCTCCCGATTCCGCCTCTTCAGCTTCTTTACCCTTAGAGTCTGCACTGCAGCAAGAACCAGTCCTGCAGCTGTCAGGAACGCGCTCAAGATATTTATCCAGCTCGGCCAGTCCATACAAATCCCCCAAACAGACGGTCTGCAGCAGACCATACCACACGGGTCGAACCGGAAGCGCCGTGGCCTCTTCTATTCCTGTGTGCTCTCCCATATGCCTGTCGTCCTAAATGGGCAAGTGGCGAGTTGGCGTGGGGCTGCCACTGACGGAATCGAGATCTACTCCGGAAAGCAGCATGACGGCTTTGTAGGCACTGATTATCGACTCATGGATCGATTGGAGATCATCTAGCATGAGGGCTCGTCCTTCGTCCGAATTTCTCCGGAAATTGTGTCGCCGATAGAACGAATGCGAAAGCCGATTGCGTTCCACGAGTGCTTTGGACAGCAGGCGCTCCAACTCCCCCGAGGCCTGAGTCTTAGCCGTTAGGCGCTTAAGCACGCGTCCCAAGGTGCTGGAGTTGATTTCATCCAACAGCTCGGCCGCTCGCCCTGGATTCGCCGCGGTCAAAAGGTTCTCCTCTAGTGCGTCAACAACCATAAGCGCCGTTCCTAGTTCAGTTTCTAGCAGCTGAGCCGCTTCTGCCGTTTCGCCAAACTTCCGATAGACATCATCTAGTGTAGGCATGCTGACTTCCTGAACCAAGAATAGCACTCTGGGCGCGATATCCTTCGCAACGAACACTCAGGTCCCACTCGCCACGACCGGCAAAACGCCTCAAGCAGATCCCTCACTTCGTTCGGGATTTCGGCAGAAGGCTCCCGCTCCTCTTCGCTACGCTCAGAGTCGCTCACGCCTTCTAATCGCCTCAAGTTAAGCCCCGCAGGGCCGATTGTACTGCACGCGAAAAGGCCAGTCGGAGAAGTCTGATTGGCCTTTTCCGTTTGGGATTCAAATGTGTCCATGTGGCGCGGGCACTCTTGCCCGCGAAAGACATGTGGCGGACAGGAGTGTCCGCCCCACACCTGTGTGGGAGAGTAGGTCGTCGCCGGCATAAATACAGGCCACATTCAGAAATGAGCGTGGCCTTTGCCTTTGTTCCGAGCTAGTATTGGTTTAGTCTCTTGTGCTTGTTATGCCATCCGATTTAACCCTCATCGAAGACTCTAGTGCTTACGCTTCTGAAAATTGGTGGAGCGGTCAGCGCCTTGGTTACAACATCGGCTTGGTGATCGCAGGACCTCTGGCTTTCGTATGCTATGCGGCAGTGGGGGAGTGGTGCATTCAAAGGCATAGCACCGTTGATTTTGAAATTACGATCTTCACAATATTTTTTCAGGCGGTTGGCTATCTCCTCATGATGGGAGTAGCGAATGTACTTTATTACCTCGGCCCATTCTCTGAAAAAATCATAAAGCCGAGTCGCATTGCAAATTTCCGCAAGATGGCATTCCGCCTAGGGTTCTGGTTTTCAGTATTGCTGCCGTTCATTGTTCCGATTTCCTTGTTCCTTCGATGCGCTCTCGGCGGTACCCAGCCGAGGTACTAACTCAACGAGAGATCCTTCGACTCCGCTCCGCTGCGCTCAGGATTGCGGCGCGTGGCTCAGACGCCACGCAAACGCCGCAACTTAAGCCCCGCAGGGCCGATTGTGCTGCACGCGAAAGTGTGGGAGTCCTTCGGCTTCGCTCAGGATAAAATCCGGTTCCCTTCGATTGCCCTCCGCTTCGCTCAGGGTTTCGGCAGCAGGCTCCAATCGCCGCTTATCAGCGCCTCATTCACGCCTGCTAGGCGCCTCAAGTTGCCGGCATAAATTCGCGGGCAAGAGTGCCCGCGCCACACATTAAGTTACCAAAAGGAAAAGGCCATCGAGATTTTCTCTCGATAAAGCATTGGTCGGACAGGAGTGTCCCGCCTACACGGGTCTAAAATTCACACGGCGCGAGCCACAACCATTTGTACTCTTCAGGTTTCTGGGCCAGCCCGGCTCGCACCGGATTCATGCGGATGTACTCAATCTTCTCCGCTAAACTCTCCTGTGATCGCAGCACGTGATCGAACGACTCATCTTGCCAAACTGGCCCGCCTTTGCGCAGCAATCTATTAATGTCCCGAGCCGCCGTGCCTTTGATCATCTTCAAAATGTTCGGCAGCGGATACGGCCAGCCATGTTCATCGCGTAAGGGTGTAAACAGCAGATGCACGTGGTCAGGCATCACCACGGCTGCATGAAGTTCGATCCTCTTCCCGTGCTCAAATACACAATGCTGCAATACCAAATTTCGTGCGTCGTCGGGAAAGGCATCTCTCGTTAACTTACAAAAGGTGACAAATAAAGCTCGATCGAATTTCTGAAAATGCGGCAGCCTGCGCCGGTACTGGTATGCGCGAGTCGGAAACATTGCCGTGTGCATGTTGTGTGGCGCGCACACTCTTGTGCGCGCTTGCCTGGCACTCTGTCCGGTCCTCGGAGTTAAATAGAGGCGATCTGGTCAAGTCTGTGACGAATGAACATCAAGATAGTCCAGCGATTGTGGATTCCGGCCCTCGCGGGCGAGGGCGCCCGCGCCACACGTGCCTAGCTATTTTCGTTGCCAGCGCGTTTCCACGACACCAGCTCGCCGATTGTCGAACCACCAGTGCTGGAGGCGGGGTGCTTGTATGCCTCAACTTCTTTGCGTGATGCCTCTTCTCCCACGGCACGAACACTAAGGCCGACTTTCTTTTCGTCCTGATTCATTTTGATGATCTTGAAATCGTGCTCGTGGCCGGGCTCCAGGTGAACCGGCTGGCCGTTGCCGTCGACAGCTTCGGAGTTGTGGCAGAGCCCTTCGACTCCGTCGGCAAGCTCAACAAACGCGCCGAAGCTGGCGACTCTCAGAACCTTGCCATGCAGAATGTCGCCGACGTGATGCTGTTCGAAGAAGGTCTCCCAGACGTCAGGTTGAAGCTGCTTGACGCCGAGTGAAAGACGGCGTTTATCCGGCTCGATCGCTAAAACTACTGCTTTCACACGGTCGCCCTTTTTCAGCACTTCCGAGGGATGCTTCACGCGCTTGGTCCAACTCAGGTTGCTGACGTGAACCAGACCGTCGATCCCATCTTCAATTTCGATGAATGCGCCGAAGTCGGTGAGATTGCGCACGCGGCCTTCGACGTTCGCGCCGACAGGATATTTGTCATGTAGAGCGTCCCAAGGATTGGGTGCGAGTTGCCGCATCCCGAGGGAGATTCGCCGTTCCTGCGGGTTTACGTTAAGCACCACGCACTCCACCTGATCGTCGACATTGACGAGCTTCGAGGGATGCTTCATGCGCTTGGACCAAGTCATCTCGCTTACGTGAACCAGCCCTTCGATTCCCTGTTCGAGTTCTACGAAAGCGCCGTAATCGGTGACGCTGATCACCCGTCCGGAAACGTGCGCGCCAACGGGATAGCGATGCGAAGCATCCAGCCATGGGTCAGGCGTGAGTTGTTTGAATCCGAGCGAAACGCGCTGCTTATCTTTGTCGAACTTCAGCACCTTTACCTGAATCTGATCGCCGACGTTAACCAGATCGCGGGGATGAGTGAGCCGCCCCCATGACATATCGGTGATGTGCAAAAGCCCGTCGATCCCGCCGAGATCAACGAACGCGCCGTACTCGGTAAGGTTCTTCACCACGCCGGTTAGCACCCCGCCCTCTTCCAGATGCTCCAGCGTTTTGGATTTTTTCTCGTTTTGTTCCTGCTCCAGAATCTGCTTGCGGGAGACGACAATATTGCCGCGCTTCTTGTTCAGCTTTATGACCGCAACTTCCAGGGGCTGGCCCTTGAGTACGTCCAGGTTGCGCACCGGACGAAGGTCAGCTTGTGAGCCGGGCAGGAATGCCTGCGCCCCGAGGATATCGACGGTAAGGCCTCCCTTGATCCGCTCAACGACGCGAGCCGTGATGGGCTTGTTCTCGTTGTAGGACTTCTCAATTTCATCCCAGGCGCGCAGGCGTTGCGCCTTCTGATGGGAGAGATTGACGTAGCCTTCTTCGGTCTCTCCCTTATTCCGCATGACGTCGATCTCATCGCCGGGCTGGAACTTGGGATTGCCTTCGTGATCGAGGACCTCGGCGATGGGCAGCATGCCTTCGGATTTGGCGCCAATATCCACGACGACGTGAGTTGGCGTGAGCTTCAGCACAGTGCCCTTGAGCACATGATCTTCGCTGACTGCTTCTTTGCTCTCGGTAGTGAAATTCTCGAGCGCAGCAGCAAAGTCGTCGCTGGTTCCGGGCTGCTTCTCATCCTGAGGCTGGGAGGTTGTTGTTGGCTGGGGCGGGATGCTGTGCAGGGTCGAACCCTCGGAGGAATCCGCGGGACGTTCAACCACCTCGGTGGTCGCGGAATCCAGACTGTGGGCAGTATTATCGTCGAACAAGATTAATGGCCTCTCTGCGGCATTTCGGAGGCGGGCTATTACTCTGCGGACTGCTGGCGTGAGTCTATGGTTATGTTGAGCCCGTCCTGGCGGACGGACTGGACAATCCCAGCGGCCGGACTGTTAAAGCGAACCCGCTTCCAAAGGCGAACCTCTTCGACTATAGCAACGGGTTCCGAACAGTGTCAAACAAGAATCAGTGCAGGGAACACAGAATTTTTTTTACCGCGCAACGATTGTGTAAGTTCCCGAAAGCTGTGGCCATCTGGTACTCTGCCCTGCAAATGGATTACCTCTGGACCCCGTGGCGTTACGCGTATGTGACAACGGCGGAAAAGGTCTCCGGCTGCATTTTCTGCGATCTGCCTAAATGCGGCGACGATGCCAAAGTGCATATCGTCCATCGCGCGCATCATTCTTATATCGTGCTGAATACCTACCCCTACACGTCAGGCCATGTGATGATCGTACCGTTTGCGCATCTCGATGAATTGCAGAAGCTGCCCGAAGCCGCCGCCCAGGAGATGATGGCGCTATCGCAAAAAACCGAGAGCGTGCTTCGCCAGATTTACTCGCCCGACGGCATCAACCTCGGCATGAACATCGGCAAGGCTGCCGGCGCCGGAATCGCCGGCCACGTTCACATGCACGTCCTGCCCCGCTGGGTCGGCGACACCAATTTCATGACGGTCACGGGAGAGAGCCGGGTGCTGCCGGAGTCACTGGACGAGACGTGGAGGAAGTTAACGACCGCTTTGCAGAAGTAGAGCTGTTGATGAGGAGTGATCCGGCGGGGCTAAGTGTCGGCGCGAAGCTCGCAAATTCTGCTGTGAAAACGACCGTCCCAGGCTAAAGATTGGCTGAAATCAGGCCCACAACTCTCATTCCAGAGCCTGTGGAAAGCCTGTGGAATCGCTGAAGTTTTCTGCGGCAGGCGACCAAGCGACCGCCCGGTCGGTAATCAATCTTCAAAAGCCACGTTATAAGCATCCGCAAAAGCAGCTACTTACCTTGTGGGGATCATTGGCACTCGTCGCGGCTGGTTGCCGAGAAAAAGCAGGCAACCTTTGAGATTTGCACATCCAATGGGGCTAAGACCTCTCAGCGGAGCCCAGAAGATCAGTGGTCCAGCCGGCTTAGCAGGATCAATTCAGACTTTGCAAATAGGCGACTAGCGCGTCCAGGTCGTCCTGTTTCATATCCACGGGCTGCATACCGGCGAGCTGCATATTAGAGGTAGGCGACTTCAACAATGATTCGAGCTTGGCTGAATCGTACTTGATACCAATTCTCGTGAGCTTCGGCGCCGCTGCTGTGCCTGTGCCGTTCTCACCGTGGCAGGCATCGCAGCCCTGAGCCGTAAATAGACTCTGGCCTTTGCCAGCAAGGGGATTTGTTGCTGCGCCACCCGCGGATGCACCAACGACTTCCGGTTGAAATGGTTCTTTCATGAATTCTTCTTCGTGCTGCCTCTGTTTCCGAAGTTGGGCGGCTACGCCGGGACTTTGCATATCTTCGCGGTGGCTCTGGACACCAAAAAATCCCAGTACGAAGACTGCTGTAAATGCTCCCACGCTGAAGGGACGCTTCCAAGGCCGGCGCTCCAAGCTGCGATCAAAGAACGGCAAGCCGACCAGCAAAAGGCCCAGAATGGCTGGAATGACCAGGATACCGATGACTGACGTTGAGCCTCTCCAGTACTTCAGATATTGAAAAACAGGGATGTAGTACCACTCGGGGCGGGGCAAGAAGACGGTTTCGGACGGGTCTGCTTTCGGGCCGAGCATCGTCGGGATCCTCCAGGCCAGAAATCCAATAACAACTACGATCAGCAGAGCAAAGCCCATATCTATGACGAGTTGCTTGGGATAAAAGGGCTCTGTTGGCAGGTTTGGGTAGATTGGATCAGCCGAAACTGGACCCGCGGCTCCAGCTTTGCGGAAGAGATAAATGTGCTGAGCTACAAAGAGGAAGATCAACGCCGGGATCAGGAATACGTGCAGAACAAAAAATCGTGAAAGAGTGAGAGTTCCCATCTCTGTGCCGCCGCGCAGAAGTTGCTTCAACCAATTGCCTGCCACAGGAATCTCACTCAAAATGTTGGTACCTACAGTTGTTGCGAAGTACGCCTTCTGGTCCCAAGGCAGGAGATAGCCGGTAAATGCCATTCCCAGCATCAATGCGAATAGAATGCAGCCCACAATCCAGAGCAGCTCGCGGCGACCTTTGTACGAACCGTACATGAAGGTTTGAATCACGTGCAGTAAGAGCACAATCACGATCGCACTCGAACCATAGGAATGAATGCTGCGCAGGAAGGAACCGCCTGAAACCTCCTTAGTTATGTATGAAACTGTTGTGTGGGCGTGGTCGGCCGAAGGGACGTAATACATCGCCAGAAATACACCGGTCACGATCTGTGACAAAAAAAGGAAAAGCAGCGCGGAACCAAAGACATAAGCCAGCCTGGCACCGCCGGGAATAGGCTCGTCCAGCGCATGACGCAATAGCGAATTGAGGCCGGTTCGGGCCTCGTTCCAATGAACCAGCCTTGCGACAATGCTCTCGTCAGATTCGGTACCGCGGTTGCTTGCACGACCATCGTCCATTCAGATCTCCTACGCAACCGCTTCTTTCTTCGGGGTAAGCTGCCGGAAGAATTGATATTGGACTTTCAGCACACCCTGTTCGACCTTTGTCGGGAGAACATCCATGCTGCGTGGGGCCGGTCCGCCAATGAGCCTGCCTTCCGGGTTGAAGACCGCCTGATGACATGGACAGACAAACTTATTCTGTTTATCTATCCAGGGCACGGTGCATCCCAAATGGGTGCAAACGTGGGAGACTGTCCTTCGCCAACCGTCCAGTTGTTCAATCTGTACCAGCTTCTGCACTGGCACAGTGATCGATTGAAGTTCATCCACCTTGCCGACCTCCGACCAGGACTTCTCAGTAGTCGTGGCGAGCACGGGATGTAAGACGAACCTGATTACCGGGATGATCAGTAGTGCGCCGACTCCGGCAGTACCCGCTGCCAGTAAGCCACCTAAAAATGACCGTCGCGGGGGACTGCCCGCATCTGGTGGCGAACAGATGGACTGATCATTTGCGCGTTGCTGATCACGATGCATGTCCTCGATCCGTTTTCCTGCTCTGATCTTGAGGTCCGTTTAAGGAGCGACAATGCGGACCCATCTACGTTTTTGAGCCTCTACTTCTGGCTGCCAAGCTCGCGAATGAAACTCACGAGCTGCTCAATCTGCTCCTCTTTCAGCTTGCCTCGGAAGGCCGGCATCCTCCCTTTGCCTTTGCTAATAACGGCTTTCAGATCCGCATCCGATTGCTTCTGGACGTCCGGCGAATGGAGGTCACGAACTTTGAGATTCTTACCGATCGATGTTTGGCCGGAGCCGTCGGCACCGTGACAGACAGCGCACTTAGCTGTAAAAATATCTTTTCCGGCAGCGCCACTCTCGGCGGATGCGATCCCCGCGAGCGCGATCATTAGAAACAGAGCAGCCGTGACATCATTTTTCAGCATGGTCATCATCTTCCCCCCTTTCCGGTTTGAGATCTTTTTATCGCGGATCTTAGTACTTACAATAACAGCATGAAAGCGATTCGTTCCGCTGAGAGCGGACAAAGTCGATAAACTCACATGTGGCTTCCTATTCCCGTGAATGTTGCCCTTTGTGCAGTGGCTGTTTCGCCGTCACTCGACCCGATGTGCCTGTAGGTATCTGGAGAGCCGAGACACCTCCCCCGGGATCCGGTTAGCGGGGGAGTGCGGCCTCCAGGAAGTGCGCGGGCCTGAAGCGCCGCTTACCAGATTGTCGGCACAGCCTTCGCTTGCCTGATTTCGTCATCTGCAGTAACGAGAGAAGTACCCTCCACCAGCGCAGTGGCTCCGATGATCCGGTCGGCTGGATCTTTAGGGTACGGGGCAGAAAATGCCATCGCGCGGGCGCATATTCGCGCCGTAATCGGCAGAAGGATGAATCTGATTTCAATCTCCGAAAGGAATGTTTCCAGGCTGCTGTTCAACTGAACCCGGCGTTTGCTCTCAAGCGTGGCGATTTCCAGCAGAGTTATATCGGCCAGCAAGCCCCAAACCACGCTGACGTGTCTCCTCAATCGGCATTCTGGCTTTTTTGGAGATTCTGGCCGGTTCCAGCGCCAGCCAGATTACAACATGCGTGTCCACCAAATCACCGGAGGTTACCCCTTTCTTCTTCGGAAAGCGCCGGAGAAATAATGTCGCCCTTTACGCGGCCTCTGCCGGCGAAGAAACCAAAAATCTCGTCCTTGCCGGAGTTGACTGGCACGAGTTTCGCCACTGGCTCACCGTGTTTAGTAATCACGACTGTCTCGCGTTTCGCCTTGACCTCGTCCATGATTGCCAGGCAATTGGTTTTGAATGCACCTGCGGGCACTATTTTCATGTCAATTCCAATAAAGGCTATGGTCATTATGTCATGGTCGTACTTTAAGGTTTTTTGTAATGGCGCAGTACCATTACCGCAGCTTCTCGCGCGTTGAACGTGAGATCCGTGAGAATCGGCGCGAGATCCGGAATTACCCCCCCTCGCCCACTTTCAGCACCGCAAGGAATGCTTCCTGAGGAATATCAACCCGGCCGATTCGCTTCATGCGCTTCTTGCCTTCTTTTTGCTTTTCGAGGAGCTTGCGTTTGCGGGTGATGTCGCCGCCGTAGCATTTGGCGAGTACGTTTTTGCGCATAGCTGCAACGGTTTCGCGGGCAATGATCTTCGCGCCGATCGAGGCCTGAATGGGGACCTCGAACATCTGTCGCGGAATGAGCGTGCGCATCTTCGAGACCAGTGCCTTGCCGCGTTCATAGGCGAAATCGCGGTGCACGATGATGGAGAGCGCGTCCACCGGATCACCTGCGACTAAGATGTCGAGCTTGACCATCGGCGATTCCCAATATCCTGCGACATGGTAATCAAGAGAGGCGTATCCCCTGGAAACCGATTTCAACCGGTCATAAAAATCAAGCACGATTTCGTTCAGTGGCAGCTCGTATTGCAGCATCACCCGCGTCGAACTCACGTATTCGAAGCTCTTCTGCTTGCCACGCTTCTCTTCGACCAGCGCCAGAATTCCGCCCACATATTCTTCGTTGGTGAGAATGGTCGCCAGAATCACCGGCTCTTCCACTTTCGCAATCTCGCTGGGGTTTGGCCAGCGCGAAGGATTGTCCACCTCAACATGCTCACCGTCGGTTTTCGTGATCTGGTAACGCACGCTGGGGGCCGTGGTGATCAGCTCCAAGCCGAACTCGCGTTCCAGGCGCTCCTGGATGATCTCCATGTGCAGCAGGCCAAGAAAGCCGCAGCGGAAGCCAAAGCCCAGGGCTACCGAGCTTTCCGGCTCAAAGAAAAAAGACGAATCGTTTAACCGCAGCTTTTCCAGCGCCTCGCGCAGTTGGGTGTGCTCGTGCGCATCCACGGTGTAGATGCCGGCGAAGACCATCGGCTTGATTTCTTCAAAACCGGGCAACGGCTCCAGCGCGGGATTCGCGTCGTCGGTGATGGTGTCGCCGATTTTGGTGTCGGCAACGTTCTTGATGTTGGCGATCATGAAGCCAACTTCTCCGGCACGGAGTTCTTCAATCTCGACTGCTTTGGGCGTTAGCACGCCGAGTGTTTCGACCTCGAACGCTTGCGCATTTGACCACAGCCTGATCTTCTGCCCCTTGCACAACGTCCCTTCAAAGATGCGTGTCAGCACGATCACGCCACGATAGGGATCGAACCAGGAGTCGAAAAGTAACGCTTGCAGGCGGTGTTCAGGATTTCCTCTTGGAGGCGGAACGCGGTTAACAATCGCTTCGAGCACATCCGGAACGCCCTGCCCGGTCTTGGCGCTGATGAGGACCGCATCCGATGCATCCAGACCTACCGCCCCCTCAATCATCTCCTTCGTGCGAGCAACATCAGCGCTTGGTAAATCGATCTTGTTTATGACCGGAATGATCTCCAGACGGTTATTGATAGCCAGATAAGCATTGGCCAGGGTCTGTGCCTCGACCCCTTGCGATGCATCCACTACCAGCAGCGCCCCTTCGCAGGACGCCAGGGATCGCGAAACTTCATACGAAAAATCCACGTGGCCGGGAGTATCGATCAAGTTGAGTTGATAGGTCTGCCCATCCTTTGCCTGATACATCATGCGAACGGCGTGCGCCTTGATCGTAATTCCGCGCTCCCGCTCCAGGTCCATCGAGTCGAGCACCTGCGCCTGCATTTCGCGGGCTGAGAGAGATCCGGTCAGCTCCAGCAGGCGATCCGCCAGCGTGGATTTGCCGTGATCGATATGCGCGATGATCGCAAAATTGCGGAGGAAAGCGGCGTCCATAGCTGAGAGGATCAATTTCGATTCTAACAGGCAAGCTGTTGGCGCTCTCTGCGTGCAAGTAGCATCGTACTCACCGTCATGACAACAGGTTAAAATATAAACATATGCGTTATCTGGTTAGAGCGCGGGTGAAGCCGGGTCGCGAAAGAGACCTGCTGACCGCAGTTGAGAATGAGAACTTAGGTGAAGGCTCAGTCGCTGAAGGCGAGTATCTCCGCAATATGAAAGATGCGCGGCTGTGCGCCGACGAAACTGCCCGCTGGGTTGAGGTGTGCTACTGCCCGACGCCTTTACAGGAAGAGCGTCCATACTGGGAAGAGTATTTTGATCTAACCAAAGTCCAGGACGCACACGACCGCCGCAAATGTCGCGATCAAAACGGGTCGGAACCCTGGGCCTGTGGCGACTGTGATTGCACGACAAGGCTGGAGTGGAAACTCGCGAATTCCGGCAGGCCATTTCTCGAGTGCCTGCGCGAAATTGCAGACCACGAATCCGATTAGCGGCTATCTCGCCTCTCCATTACAATCTGAGCCTCGAATATCTCTTGCCAGGAGTGGACATGCGGAGAGTCTTGCTTTCCATCGCCTGCTGTCTCATCGCGCCAATCGCTCAGACCCAGACCCTTTCGCCCGAGGTGCTCAAGTTCGTCAAGGTGAACGTACCGGTGGTCGCGCTCACTCACGTGAGAATCATTGATGGAACGGGTGCTGCCGCCCGCGAGGACCAAACCATTGTTGTATCAGGCGGAAAGATTCAGTCCGTCTCGGACGCGTCCTCGGCAAAGGCTCCTGCCTCCGCGCAGATGCTTGATCTGCACGGCTACTCAGTGATTCCTGGCTTGGTCGGCATGCACGATCACATGTTCTATCCCATGGGCAACATCGTCTTTGGCGAGATGGCCTACAGCTTTCCGCGGCTCTACCTTGCCGGCGGCGTGACGACCATTCGCACCACAGGGTCGCTGGAGCCATATACCGACCTCGAAATCAAGAAAGCCGTGGATTCCGGCGCCATGCCCGGCCCGCACATCCACGTCACCGGGCCTTATCTGGAAGGCAAGGGCAGTTGGGCTTTGCAGTTGCACCAGCTCACCGGGCCCGAGGACGCTACCAAAACCGTGAACTACTGGCTCGATGAAGGCGTGGATAATTTCAAAATCTATAACTTCATCACCGCGGACGAGCTTTCGGCTGCGATTACCGCCGCGCACAAGCGTGGAGCAAAAGTCACCGGGCATCTTTGCTCCATTGGCTTTCGTGAAGCCGCGGCGCTGGGAATTGATGATTTAGAGCACGGCCTGCTGGTCGATACAGAATTCTTCCCGTGGAAAAAGCCTGGGGAATGTCCGGACAATCCGAAAGATTTGCCGTTCTACGCGAGCCTCGATCTGCAGTCTTCGCCAGTCCGCGAAATGATTGCCGATCTGGTAAAGCGTCATGTCGCAATTACATCGACGTTGCCGGTTTTCGAAGTTGATGTGCCGGGCCGGCCTGCGATTCAGCAGCGGGTTCTGGATGCGTTGTCACCAGATGCGCGCGCAGCTTTCCTGGAGAACAAAGTTCGCGCCGCCGATGCAAGTCGCCTAAAGCGGATTTACGGCACAGAGACATCTCCTATGATTGGGGCTTTCAAGAAGGAGATGGAATTTGAATATGCCTTCGTCAAAGCCGGAGGATTGCTGATTTCCGGTCTTGACCCCACCGGAATTGGAGGTGTGATCGCGGGCTTCGGGGATCAGCGTGAACTTGAGCTGCTGGTTGAAGCGGGCTTCACGCCGCTCGAAGCTATTCACATCGCGACCGCTAATGGCGCGCAATATTTGGGCGACGACCGCATCGGCACAATTGCTCCGGGCAAGCAGGCCGATCTCGTGGTCATTAAGGGCGACCCGTCGAAGAAAATTGATGATATCGAGAATGTAGAGATCGTCTTCAAAGATGGAATTGGATACGACTCAGCGAAGCTGATCGAATCCGTCAGGGGAATTGCGGGGAGCCGATAGCGGCATGCTGGTGCTGGCCTCGGCTTCCCCACGCCGCCAGGAGCTCCTGCGCAATGCGGGCATTCGGTTCGTCGTAGAAGCAACCAGCATTCCTGAAGTCGCACGAGATGGCGAGCTTCCGCAAGATTTCGCCGAACGCATGGCTCGGGAAAAGGCAGAGACAGTGTTTCGTAACCGCCCGAAGGATTTCGTTCTGGGCGCCGATACTGTTGTTGTTATAGATAACATGATCCTCGGCAAGCCTCGCGATCCCGCTGACGCCGCTCGCATGTTGCGCCTGCTCTCTGGGCGAACGCACGAAGTCATCACAGCAGTTTGCCTGATGGGACCTAGCTTGAAAGCTGGATTTCAGGACACTCGCTCGGAAACTACGTCTGTAACCATCAGTGAATTGAGCGACGAAGATATTCGCTCCTACGTCGCCGCAGGAGAGCCTCTGGACAAGGCCGGAGCTTACGGCATTCAGGGCATGGCTTCGCGGTGGATTCCGCGCATCGAGGGCGATTATTTTAATGTGGTGGGATTACCCGTGGCGCTGGTACTGCGAATGCTGCAGGAGCATGGAGTGAAATAGGCCTATGACTTCTTTTCCGTTCCCTGCTCGCCGTCTTTGACTGCTGACTTAAAATTCTTGATGCCCTCGCCGATGCCCTTACCTAAATCAGCCAGCTTGCTGGGTCCAAAGATCAAAAGAGCGATGAACAGGATCAGCAGAATCTCTGGCAAACCCAATTTTCCAGGCATATCGTGAGCCTCCTGTGGGGTTCGCCGCAGCGCTCTGAGCAGCGCCTCTGCGTTTGCGCAAACTCCCTGGAGAAATTCTAGGCCAGCATGTTCCAGGAGTCAAAAATACCGAGAGCATTGATTGTGTGGGGTTCCGAGCGAATACGCCTGGTTCAACAGTTGGGAATGTCATTCCGCAGGGTGCACGTTCGGCGCGCATTTTACGCAGTTTTCCTGCCCCGAGCGTCCTCTGGGCTATCGCTCTTGACTGCATCCTCCGGGCTTTTGCTGGTTCCGTCATTCTCCTGCTTCCGTTTATTCCCAGCACTCGCTTCGACCTGCTGCTCCTCCTCTGCTTCCGATTCGCCGCTTGCAGCAACTTTCTCTGTGGCTTGAGACTCGCTTTCGGGCTGTCCTTTGGAAGATGCTTCCATAGCTGTTTTCATACTTGTCTTTGGCGGGGGCTCTTGTCTGTTTTCCGAAGACTTCCTGGGCTCAGGCTTCGGACGCTCCTGTTCGGCAGCTTTTATGGCGGAAGAAAGCAGGTGATCAATGCGTAAGCGCGCGGCACGCCATCGAATGCTGCTGGCGTTTCCCGCCTGCTCGAAATGGACAGCCAGTTCTTCCTCGCTAGCTATTCCTTTTTCTTTCAAGAATTGCAGGATGGCCGCGCACTGAGTCTCCAGAGCCTCAAGCGAAGAAAATAACTGATGCAGTATCTCCTGCGCTATGTCCTCGTTGATCATACCGTGTCTCCTCCAAGCCACCTTTTTGATGCAAAAAGGCCGACACCAGCTAGGGCCTGTTTTTGAAAACGTGGGAGGGGTTAGGAGATACTGCTAGCTGATACTCAAGGAAGTAGAGGGGACGACGCTCCCGTTTCACAGGGTTCCGTCATAGCTGTCGTGACATCGCATTATCAGTCATTGACTTGCGTCGCTCGAATCGTTAATCCATGGCGGCGGTCTCTGTCACGACGCGCGCAGCGCTTGCTCCTCGGAGTGCCTCAGGTCAACGTGGCTGCGAAAGGCCTTATAAAGCATTTCAGTGGTTTCTGGTTGCGTGTCCTGCGTATCAGTCACGGACTTCTCCACGCAAATGATCTCATGACACTCAGAGCACTTGCCGAAAAGATGACTGGCTCGATCCATCTCTTCCTTGGGCCCAAGCCAATCCACGCCAGTCAATTCAGGTTTTTTCATGCCTCAATTTTCCCACAGGCGACGCCCCAATGCCATCCCCCGCTCCGGGCTTCCCAGTCTGATCTGTCGTAATATCGCGATATCACTCGTTGACCGGTCAGTGAGTGTAACGACCGCTGCCTTGGACTATGATCCTTCCGGAGGACAAGAGTATGAAATCTCAATTGCTGGTGGTTGGCCTCGGGGGTTCGCTCTCGAAGAATTCCAACAGTCTGGCTGCATTGAAGATTGCATTGGAGGGTGGGGCAGAAGCGGGTGCGAGGACAGAGCTTCTCGATCTCCGTCAGCTTTCGCTGCCAATGTACGATCCCAGCAATAGCGAACCGCCGGACTCGGTATTGAAACTCTGCGATGCCGTACACGATGCCGATGGCCTGATTTGGAGCAGTCCGATGTACCACGGTACGATCAGCGGCTCGTTCAAGAACGCGCTCGATTGGCTGCAATTGCTGGGTAATCGCACTCCTCCTTATCTGACCGACAAAGTAGTGGGCCTGATTAGCACCGCTGGTGGTGTGCAAGGATTGCAAGCCGTAAACACAATGGAATTCGCCGTTCGCGCTCTAAGAGGCTGGGCTGTTCCTCTGGTAATGCCGACAGCGCAAGCGTGGAAGGCATTCGACGAAGAGGGTAAGCCCGTGGACTCGACACTGACCGAGCAACTGCATGCGTTAGGGAGAGAGGTGGCTAGGGGGTCCTGCCAATTTGCTCTCGAACCCCCGACCAAAGCCGATGCGGCTAAAGCCGAGGCTCAAATTACCTCCGTGAGCGACCGCGAAGCGAGATCGGCATAGACAGTTTGGTCCAAAATTATGTTGATTTCCGCAGGATTGCTTCCACATTTCTTATCTCACCTCAAAACTTACTGCTGTGCCAATCGCCACTTTCTCCCCTGCCGCGGGATTCTGCGAGACGATAATGCTTGCTGGCGAGCGTGAGGTCGATGCTGCATTTTCGGATTGGTTTGTAACGTTCCCCAAACGGAAGCCTGCATCCTGCAATGCCAACGTTACGCTTCCCAATGGCTGGCCGACGAAGCTTGGCATGACGAAAGACTGCGGCTGTGAGGGCTCGCTTACCAGCAAACTGATCTTCGGCGCAGAAACGCTGCCGGCATTTGTCGGCGGCGCCTGTGAGAGCACTTCGCCAGCTGCAGCATCTGGAAGTTCCAGATGCGCAACTGCGCCCACGTTCAATCCGCGGCGTTCTATGTTTATCTCGGCCGCGCGCTCACTCTGACCCACCACGCTCGGAATCGCCACGCGCTGTGGTCCCAGGCTCTCCGCCACGCGAATTTGCCAGCCTCGGCGGACTTGTGCGCCTGGCGGCGGTAGTTGTGAGAGCACATTCCCGGCAGGCACGCTCGCGCTGTAATACTGGCGCTCCACATCCAATTGCAATTCGCTCTGCTCGGCGATTCTGCGAGCATCCGGCGGAGTTTTTCCCACCAAGTCAGGTACGGCAACCTCCCGGCCATGAATCGCCAACTGCATGGCAGTAAGCGCCGAAAGCAACGCAACCACGAGCAGCATCAGCGCCAGCAGCGCGAACCGGAATAATGATTTCATCGAGAAAATTCATTATAGCGATTCGCCCGAAGCCAAGGCCCCAGCCGACCTATCGGCTCTCCGGGTGGTTTATGATGTTTAACCTCAGGTCAAGTCCATGACTCCCGCAACTACTACAAACTCATCTCAATTGACGCGCCAGGAAATCAATCAGAAACAAAAGGAATTCGTTTTTCCTTCGGTTACCACGTACTACTCCGATCCCGTTCCCATGGATCACGCGCTCATGCAGCACGTGTGGGATGTAGATGGCAAACGGTACCTTGATTTCTTCGGCGGGATCGTCACCATCAGCGTAGGTCATTGCAATCCGCGCGTCATCTCCCGTACGAAGGCACAGATCGACCGGCTGCAACACGTTTCCACATGCTTTCCGAATGAGCCGATGGTTACGCTGGCGGAAAAGCTGGCGCAGATTACTCCCGGCACGCTCAAGAAATCTTATTTCACGAACAGCGGCACCGAGGCGAACGAGACGGCGATTCAGGTTGCGCGCATGCACACTGGAAACTTTGAAGTCATCGCACTGCGCCATGGATACAGCGGCCGTTCCTCCCTTGCTCGCGGGCTTACGGGAATGAATACCTGGCGGCGAGCGACCATCGAGGTCGGAATCGTCCACGCGATGAATCCTTACTGCTATCGCTGCCCGCTGGGGCTCAAGTATCCCGAATGCGAAGTCGCTTGCGTGAAGGATATTGAAAACGTAATTCAGTTCTCGACCTCTGGGCGCATTGCCGCATTTCTTGCCGAGCCTATCCAGGGCGTCGGTGGTTTCATCACTCCGCCGAAGGAATATTTCAAGATGGCCTTCAGCATCGTCAAGCAATATGGCGGCGATTTCATTGCGGACGAAGTCCAAACCGCCTGGGGACGCACCGGGCACAAGTGGTTCGGCATTGAGCATTGGGAGGTTGAGCCAGACATCATCACGAGCGCAAAAGGGATGGGCAACGGAGTGCCTGTGGGATTGACGATTGCGAAACCCGAAATCGCCGATTCATTCCAGGGACTGACAATTTCGACCTTCGGCGGTAATCCCGTAACCTGCGCGACGGCGAAAGCTGTTATCGACGTAATCGAAGAAGACGACTTGCGAACCAATGCGGCCGTGGTCGGCGGCTATTTCCGCCAGAGGCTGGAAGAATTGCAAGAAAAGCATGCGATCATCGGCGATGTTCGCGGCATGGGCCTGATGCAGGCTCTGGAACTGGTAGAAGATCGCACGACGAAACAACCAGCGCCCGCGAAAACGAATTCCCTGATGGAAGAAGCGCGCCAACGCGGGCTGCTGATTGGCAAAGGCGGATTTTACGGCAACGTGATTCGCCTGTCGCCGCCGCTGAACATCACAAAGACAGATGTGGATGAGGCCGTGAGAATCTTGGACGAAAGCTTCGCGGCGCTACAGCAATCTTAAAGGATTAGTGCGTCTCCTCTTCCGCTGGAGCCGTGTCAGGAGTATCCAATCTTTGCGTAGCAGAAGCTGGCGGTATCTCCGGCGCGGGCTGGAAGTCGCCGGGATCTTTGCCGGCTGTCGCAGCCGTCATGAAATCCATCCAGATCGGCAGGGCGGCGTGCGCTCCGGTTTCCTTGGCTCCCAACGTTCGCTTCTCGTCGTAGCCCATCCACACGCCGCAGGTAATCGAAGGCGAGAAGCCAATGAACCAAGCGTCGGTGAAATCGTTTGTGGTCCCGGTTTTGCCGGCAATCGGAATCTGCAAGCCTTTGGCGCCGACCGCAGTTCCGTGTAGAACCACCTCCCGCAGCATCGCAGTCAAAATGCGGGCAGTGCGGGAGCCGACAACATCTTTCACATCTGGAAAGTCTTCTTCCAAGACCCGGCCTTCATAATCTGTCACTTTGGTGATGTAACGAGGCGTGATGCGCACTCCGTCGTTGGGAAACACGCTGTACGCCGAGGCCTGCTCCAACAGTGTGATCTCCGCCGCGCCCAGCGCCACCGGCAAATACTGAGGAATGTTCGAGGTGATTCCGAAGCGATGAGCGTAGTCGATCACGGTTTTTATCCCCATGCCATCGGCCAGCTTCAACGCAGGAATGTTGCGCGATTGCGCCAGCGCGCGCCGCAGCGTGATAACGCCCTCGAATTTCTCATCGTAATTGTGCGGGATGTAGGGGCCAGAGGGAGTCTGAAACGTGACTGGAACATCGAGCACGGTATCATCCGGGTTCGCGCCCTGATCGATGGCCGCTGTATAGACGTATGGCTTGAATGACGAACCCACCTGGCGCAAAGCCTGCGTTGCCCGATTGAACTTCGACAAATTGAAATCGCGGCCGCCGACCATCGCCTTGATCTCGCCGCTGGCGTTGTCAATGGCTATGAGGGCGCCTTGTGCGCCGGAATCTCGCTCAAGACTGACATGAGATCTACCGCGTGCGCCAAGCGAAACGATCTTGACGTAGACGATATCGCCTGGCTTCAGGATTGCCGCGATCTTACGCCCGCTCCAAGCAGCATCCGATGGAGTCACGGTCGCCGTATATCTGCCGAAGCGAACCTGTGCCGACCCTGCCGTAACACTGGTAACGAGCGCGTGAACGTAATTGCCAGGTTCAGGTTCGTCCTCCCAGTCAGGATGCTGGTATGCGGCCAGCGTAGCATTGCCCCGTAGCACATTTTCCAGGCGACCCTTCCAGCCATGGCGCCGCTCGTATGCAGCCAGACCATCGAGCAGAGCGCGGTTTGCCGCGCGCTGCAAGTCCATGTCGAGTGATGTATGCACGCGCAGTCCGCCCTGGTGGACCTGATCGGATCCGTATTTCGCTTCAAGGTAACGGCGGATTTCCTCAACAAAATACGGCGCGAGCGAGCTGGGATCATGTTGAAGGTTCAAATCCAAAGGCTTGTTTCGCGCCTCGTCGGCCTGCTTCGCGGTGATTTTTCCATCCTCCAACATGGAATTGATTACCAGATTGCGACGCTTGAGCGCATGATCCGCATGATTAATCGGGGAGTAGTAGTTCGGCGATTTCGGCAATGCCGCCAGCAGCGCGGCTTCTTCTAGCAAGAGCTGCCGGGCGGGCTTGCTGAAGTAATACTGCGACGCAGCTTCGAATCCGTAAACTCCGTGTCCGAGATAAATCTGGTTTGCGTAAAGCGTGAAGATTTGCGGCTTGGTGAAGCGCCGCTCGATTTGCACGGCTAGCAGAGCTTCCTGAATCTTGCGATGAAAAGAACGATCAGGAGACAAAAACAGATTTCGAGCAAGCTGCATGGTCAGAGTGGATGCACCCTGAACCTTGCCGCCAGACACAATGTCGCGATAAGCGGCTCCGGCGATGCGCCAAACGTTAACGCCCCAGTGACGATAGAAGTCTTTATCTTCAATAGAAATCAAGGCGTCGCGCAGCACGGGTGGATAATCGCTGTAAGAGGCCACCACGCGCCGCTGCAGCGCGAATGACCCAATGATGCGGCCCTGGTCATCGTAGAGCTCAGTCGTAGAGCTGGGACGAAAGTGCTCCAGTTGTTCGACCTGAGGAAGATCAGTGGAGTACACAAGCAAAAGGCCGGTAGCCGCGCCAACCAAAGCGGCGACCAAGAAAAGTAAGGCGAGCACCACTCGGCCCACGAGCTTGCGCTCAGTCGCCTGCGCCGGAGGCGCTTCTTGAAGCAAAGATTTCACGGGAGTACAGCTTCAGGATAGCAAGGAGCGGTCGTTAGAGGTTAGTCGTTTGTCTTCGGCAAGGAGCGAGAGAGTATCGCCAGCGGAACTGAAAATCGACTAGAACTCATCTTATCAACCTCAGAATGAGTTGCTTTCGCGCCGGGGAGTTCAAGAAAACTGAGAACTAATAAACAGCAGTACGCTTAAGCGTCACAACCGTTGCTGAAGCCTCAAGTCCAATAGGCTTCGGCCCTGCCTTCGCTAACTGATATTTTTTTGCCCGCTCGCAATCTGGCGTACTTCCTTGTAGCAATCATCCAAAACTTGATTGCACCGGATAATTGACGCTTCTACCTTGGCCGCGACTTCTGCATTCAGTGCTTGCGGTTGTTCACACTGCCGTTGCCAACTGAGAATTCTGTCTCTGCGAGACTGGGA
This sequence comes from Acidobacteriota bacterium, assembly GCA_003225455.1. GTDB lineage: Bacteria > Acidobacteriota > Terriglobia > Terriglobales > Acidobacteriaceae > QIAB01. The sequence goes on along the minus strand of QIAB01000015.1, from coordinate 39,729 downwards.
CAATTCAGCGCCGGGGCCACACTTCTTAACCAAGAAGTCTTCCCAATTCTGCTCGCGTTTCTCATCCCCATTGCAAAGGCCACACGCAAGGACACGATTTGAGATATGATTGCGCCCGGTTGCCTCAAGATGGTCAAGATGTGCCGTGCGCTCGGCTTTCTGCAAGGGACGTCCGCAGTATGCACAGCTCGATTGAAAATGCTCCCAAAGCCCTTGGACCTGTTTGGCTGATGGCGCTGGGTCTGCCGCCTTCCACAGTGCCTTGCGAATATAGTTTTTCGTTTGCGACAAAGAATGCGAGGACATGAGATTGCGGGGCGTCCCCCGAAATCGAGTGGCACAAAAACGGCACACTCGCCAGCCAATCGAATTCTGTCTGACGGATTGCTCCGCCAGGACGGTCATTCCTCTGGGTCGCGCATTGCTGCGCGGCTCTAGCGACCTACCCGGAGGTTTGACGCGCCGAGCCGGCACGTCCTCGGGCGAACCCGAGATCCCTCCCTATTTGGTCTTGCTCCGTGTGGGGTTTGCCCTGCCCGCTGCATTGCTGCCGCGGCGGTGCGCTCTTACCGCACCTTTTCACCCTTACCCCAGTTCCGAAGAACGAAGGCGGTATGTTTTCTGTGGCACTTTCCGTCGACTGACCTTGAAGCCAGTCTCCCGGACGTTATCCGGCACACTGCTCTACGGAGTTCGGACTTTCCTCCCGCGCCGCGGAATGCGGCGAGAGCGACCGTCCGGTCCGGCTGCCAACTGGATCATTATATTCGATGCGTGAGAGCCGTCATTGGTCGTTGGTCGATAGTCCTTGGTCGTTGGCAAGAGCTCTAACGCAGTATCACTCTGTTTAATCTATCGACAAACCGAAATCGTTGCTTTGTTAAACTTGAGTTTCTTTGCCAACGGCTAAAGACCAAAATGAACTTTCTCGAAGCCATCCGCGTGGCGCTGCAATCGCTCTGGGCAAACAAGCTGCGTTCGGCTCTCACGCTGCTTGGAGTCGTGATCGGCGTTGCGGCGGTGATTGCGGTCGTAACGTTCGTCAACGGAATCAACGGCTACGTGGCCGAGAAAATCTTCAATTTGGGCGCAGACGCTTTCATCATCAGCAAGATCAGCCCTGTCATTACCAACATAGATCAGCTTTTGGAAGGCCAGAAACGCAAGGACCTCACCATGGAGGATTACCACGCGGTGGCCGAGGCCTGTACGCACTGTGCGTTGATCGGAGCTGCCGCGGTCAATCTTAACGGCCACGTGAAATATGGCGAGCAGTCGATCAGCGATTCATGGGTGCGCGGCCTTACTCCTTCGCATGGGGCCATTCTCAACATTGATCTAACGGCCGGGCGCTGGCTCAATCAAAATGATGTGAACAACCGCTCCAACGTTGGGGTGATCGGCACTGACATCGTTGACACTCTGTTCCCTGGTGTGGATCCGTTGGACAAAGAAATTCGCGTCGAAGGCCAGCTATATCGTGTAATTGGTGTGGCGAAGAAGCAGGGCAAGACGCTGGGGCAAAGCCGTGACAATTTTGTGGCGATCCCGATCAGCACCTACTTTAAGCAATTCGGGGCGCACTCGACTATTCGGATTTCGGGAAAGGCGAACGGAGTAGGCAGCCAGTTGGATGCGGCCATCGATGAGGCGCGAGCGATCCTGCGCGCACGCCGCCACGACCTGCCGGGACAGCCGGACAGTTTCGTCGCCGAAACCAACGCCAGTTTTCTGAGCATCTGGTCGAATCTGAGTGGGACGTTTTTCATCGCGATGATCGCCATTGCGGCAATTTCGCTGGTCGTTGGCGGCATTGTCATCATGAATATCATGCTGGTTTCGGTGACGGAGCGAACCCGCGAGATTGGGATTCGCAAAGCCATGGGCGCACGTAGGGATGACGTGCTGCTGCAATTTCTGATCGAGTCTGGAACGATGGCGCTGGTGGGCGGAGTCGTCGGGGTAGTATTCGGGATCGCGGTCGCAAAGGGCGTTACAGCTGTCATCGGAATGCCCTCCGCAATAAAACTCTGGGCGGTAGCAGCGGGGCTGATCGTTTCAGCCAGCGTAGGTGTTTTCTTTGGCGTGTATCCGGCAAAGCGGGCGGCGCGGCTGGATCCAATTGCGGCGCTGAGATTTGAACTGTGAAGCTTGCGAAATTGTTATGATGCGCAGACGCGACTACGGCGAGATCGTCCAGATGGCGCTGGACACCATTCGCAGCAACAAGCTGCGTTCGGCACTCACTGTCCTCGGGATTGTGATTGGAGTCGCCGTAGTAATCGGCATTTCGTCAGTGGTGCGCGGACTGAACGACAACGTGCGGCAGGTTATTACCAGCATTGGGTCGAACATGATTTTCGCCTTCCACCTTCAGCCCATAAGGTTCGGCCGACCCACCGAAGAGATGCGTACCCGTAAGGAACTGACCTTCGAAGATGCAGCGGCTGCGCGCGATCTGCCACACGTGAAGGCGGTCACCGCAGCGGTAGTTTTTGCGCAACCTGAGTTCGGCACGGGCACCTATGTTGTGAAATACGGCGGTCGTAAGGCAAAGAACACGGCTCTCGAAGGAATTACTGCATCGTTCACCAGAGTCTATGACCTCACCACCACTTCGGGCCGCTGGTTCAGTGAAGTCGACGAGCAGCGCCGAGCTCCCGTTATCGTGCTTGGTTCGGACACTGCCGAGGAGCTTTTTCCAAACGAATTGCCGGAAGGCAGAGAGATCAACATCGAAGGCGAGATGTTCACGGTTATCGGAGTACTGGAAAAGTTGAAGAGTGTTTTTGCGGGTGGCAAGAACCCGAGCGACAATACCGTCTATTTCCCGATGGCGACTTTTCACAAGTTGCATCCCGAGCTAAAGCAACATTGGATCATCGTAAAAGCGACCTCGCATGAAGATATGCCCAAGGCGATCGACGAAATGCGGGAGTTGCTTCGGCGCAGACGAAAGGTGCCCGCCGACAAGCCTGACAATTTCGCCGTGTTCACCCAGGATTCACTTTCTGATATATGGAATCAGGTCACGGGGGCGGTGTTTATTTTCATGTTTGCGGTGTCGAGCGTTGGTTTGATCGTGGGCGGTGTGGGCGTCATGAACATTATGCTGGTCGCGGTGACCGAGCGGACGCGGGAAATCGGCGTACGCAAAGCTATCGGCGCGCGTAAGCGGGATATCCTGCTGCAGTTCACGCTTGAGGCAATTACGTTGACTGCTGCTGGTGGGGCGCTTGGGGTGCTTTTCGGCGCGATAATCACGTGGATCGTTCCCGCGATCTGGAGTTCTTTGCCGGCGCGAATGTCCGTATTCTGGACAAGCTTTGGATTTTGCGCGGCAGCATTAGAAGGACTGGTGTTTGGGATTTATCCTGCGTGGAAGGCGGCGAATCTTGATCCGATTGAGGCGCTGCGGTACGAATAAAGATTTTCCTTCGTGTGGCTTCGTGTCATTATATGGTTTTTACTTAGTTTCGAATCACTGAGGGCACGAGTAACACGTGGGATCCGGGCGGATTTGCTGCAGACCCTCATGGCCCATCACATCTTCGAAATCCTGAAAATTCTCTCTGCGCTGGGTGCTGCTGCCAGCATTTGCTATTACGGATTGTGCATCTGGAGCGCGGCGGCATTCCTGCGAGAAGAAAAGAAGTCGGACAAGAGCGCCCGATCCACACAATTATTCTCTCCTATTTCAATTCTCAAACCGCTTAAAGGCACTGACCAGGAGATTTACGAAAACCTTCGCAGCCATTGCGTTCAGGACTATCCGGAATACGAAATAATTTTCGGCGCGAGCGAGGCTGATGATCCGGCGCTGGAGTTAGTGAAACAACTAAAGCAGGAATTTCCCCGGCACGCAATCCGGATGCTCGTTTGCGAGCAAAAACTTGGAGCGAACGTCAAAGTCAGCAATCTCGCACAAATGGCACGCGAGGCACGATACGAGATATTCGTTATCAGCGATAGCGACATTCGAGTTCCGCCTGATTATTTGTCGCATGTCGTTTCACCTTTGACAGACAAAAACGTTGCCTTGGTCACGTGCCTCTATCGTGGAGTTCCGAGCGGAACGCTGGGATCGCGGCTGGAGTCGTTGGGAATCGGCACGGATTTCATTCCCGGCGTCTTAGCTGCGCGCGCTATTGAGCGCGGCATTCGATTCGGATTGGGATCGACGCTTGCTTTCCGACGGCAGGATTTGGCGGCTATCGGTGGGTTCGAATCTTTCGCGGATTATCTCGCTGATGATTATGAGCTCGGACGCCGCATTGCCGCTCTTGGCCGGGCCGTCAAACTTTCTGATGTAGTCGTGGAAACTTTTCTGCCACGCTACAACATGCGGCAATTCTTCCAGCACCAGCTCCGTTGGGCACGCACCATCCGCGATGCGCGGCCGCTAGGGCACTTCGGACTCATCCTCACCTTCGGACTGCCGTGGGCATTGATAACACTTGTTTTTTCTCACGGTGCGAGTTGGGCTTGGGCACTGCTGGCTGCGGTCTTCGCTATGAGAATCGGGATCACGTTTGCGGTTGGCAGAGAAGCGCTGCGTGACAGGCAGGCGCTCGCGATGACTCCCTTACTGCCGCTAAGAGACATACTGGCACTATTGGTTTGGATTTCGAGCTTTTGCAGTCGAACCGTGGTTTGGCGAGGGGTTCGGTTCCGGCTTAAGAATGGCAAGCTGCAAGAATTGAGCCGGTAGCGGAATAGCGCGCAGTCACGGTTGATTCACAAATACATCTTCCATCGCGCGCTGTTGGGGCACGATTTTACCGCCGCGGGTGAACTGATAGGTTTCACCCCGCCAGAAGAAGCTGCGGCTGCTGTAGCTGGCCACCCAGGTGACGAAACCCATCAGATCGCGAAGAGGATAGAGCCAGCAAAGATTAAGACCACGGGGATCGCGCGTCACCGACCATCCTATTGCGACCGACTGAATGATTCGATTGAGAATCGAAACGCCGAGCAACACAAGCCCACCAATTGGGTGCCCGAGCACGCTGGCAGAGATCAAGCCGAGCAAACCGAAAGGAACCGCAAACGTGAGGCCGCTTCCGAGATGTCCTTTTGGTCGCGAGAAGCGCGTGCTCTTCATCCAGCGCACCTGATGGCCGAAAGTGCGCAGGAAAGAGCTGGGAATCAGCACGTGATCGACAATGTAATGCGAGAGCACAACGTGGTAGCCGGCTGCCCAAACCAGATTCCCAAGAACAAAATCATCTGAGTAGTAATCCGCGGTAGTGCCAATGCCGCCGATTCTCTCCAGGGCTTCCCGCTTTGTTGCGATGACTGCACCCAGGGCGAAACGCATCCCTTCCAACATGTCGGCAACCAGAACGCCGGACGTCATCTCAACCGACATACCAAGCGCTTCCAGCGAGGACCAGAAGCTTCGGGCAGGAACACCGCGGTAGACACATGTTAAAAGACCATTCTTAGGATCTAGAAGCGGCGGAATGATGTTGCGAAGGAAGTCGGGGCCGACCTCGACATCGCTATCGCTGATCACAAAGTAATCATTTCTTGAGTGCGCAATCATCTTGTCCAGAGAGAAGACTTTCGCGCTTGGCCACGCCGGCGGGCCTGAGAGAACGACTTTGCACCTTACATTCGGGTAAACGGTGCGTAATTCTTCCGCCACAGTGAGAGCGGCGTTATCGGCGGAACGAGCTCCGAAGATGATTTCAAAATCAGGATAATTCTGGCGAAAGAAACTTTCCAGATTCTCGCGCAGCCGCGGCTCCATCCCGTGCACGGGCTTCAGCAAGGTGACCGGAGGCAGTGCGGATTCAGGAACTGCGTTGGCGCTGCGGCTGGCGTTGTCAGCATGACGTCGATACCGACGAGCTGCTACCAGCGCGAGGATCAGGAAAACTGTGGAACTGACTATGCCCAGCAGGGCCAGGGCTAAGAGAGCGTGCCACATGATCTGGACGGATTATAAACGCGTGGATTGCCGATCACTTCGCCGGCTGATTAGTCACGATGGATTTGCCGCCGCTGCTGGCGAGCAGATAGCGCGGGGCGCCGCGCAGTTCCGGCGGGTCCTTGCGGTCGGTCCATAGAAACACGCGCTGCGGCCCAGACCACAGCGAATCGAACGAAGACTGAGTTTCCCAGACCTTCGGTGCGTCAGGAAATTGAGAACCGTACCACAGGATAGCTGCCGGCTCGTGCAGCACTAGCAAATGGACACCTGCATAAAAGTTCAGGCTGGAGGCGGCAGCATAGTCACCGCCCACAACCACGATGTCTCCTGACCGGTAATGCTGCTTTATCGCTAAAGCCAGGGGCTTCGAAGTCAGCACTGGCGAAAAAATCACATATCCGGAATGCACACAGGCGAGCACGGCGACCATCATCAGAGCCAGAGCAACGTTGGCGTGAGCGGGACGTCCGCGGCGCCGCAAGAACCAATTCAGCCCTGTCCCGAGGAAAAATGCGATGGAGAATCCAGCCAAAGGGGCTCGAAACGCGCCGAGAGCTTGCGGCGTGAGATCGAGCAAATGACCAAACGACAGCTGGTATTCATCGGGATTCTTGGTGAGCAGTTCAGAAATATCCGCTCCCGGAGCCGGCGGCTTTGAGTAGGCAACAAAAAACATGCCAACGGCAAAGACGAGTATGCCCAACACAACAAGAACAGTAGAAGAAATTACTCCCGCTCGACGATCATCGCTGTTGGCTGGCGACTCAGCCTCGTTTTTGAGCCATCCTCCAATAAGCAAAGCCAAGGGCGGGATCGCAGGAATCGTGTAGTACTCCTGCCGAGTGGAAAAGCTGAAGAACACCACGATCACCAGCGCCCAAAGAATAAATAGTAGATTGGCACGCTGTTCACGGCCGAGTTGTGATCGGATCTGACGCCAGCGCGCCGGGACTCTTCTCACAGCCTGTGGCAAGAATGCGATCCAGGGGATAAGCCAGACCAAAAGCAAGGCCCAGAATAAAAGCAGCGGCACGGTGTCATAGTCGCGGGGCACACGCTTGTTCAAATAGCGGAGGACGTGTTCATTCACGAAATAGAACCAAAGAAAGCCGCGGATTGGCCCTTGATCTGGATTGCGCAATGCGGCCAGCACATGCCATGGGACAGCAATCGCCAGAAATACCAGCGAACTTGAAACCAAACGCAGCCGCAACAAATGGCGGAGGTTGCTCGTCAGAAGTAAATATAGCCCAATAACGGCTATCGGAAAAACCAGGCCTATCAAGCCCTTCGTAAGCACGTTGAGCGCGCAGCTTGCGGCGAGGCCCCAGCAACTGAACCGCGAAGGCGGATTCTCCTCAAGAGAACGGAGAAAGAAATAGAAAGCCAAAATTAACCATAAACCGACCAGAACGTCAGGGATGAGAAACCGTGTGAAGAGATATGGGCCAAGGGTAGTAGCCAGCACAATCGCTGAATACAATCCGCCACGTTCGCCGTAGGCGTAGCGCCCTAGAATGTACGCGCTTAGTAGCCACGCCAAGATCCCCAACATTAGAGCAAGACGCGTGCTCCATTCATGCACACCGAACAGCACGTAACTGGTGGCCACTCCCCAGTACATGAGAGGCGCTTTTTCAAGATACCGAATTCCATTCACGTAGAGTGTTACCCAATCTTGCCGCTGGACCATTTCTCGCGCGGCCTCGGCGTGAACGGTATCCGCATCGTCGAGCAGCGCCGGGGTAAACATGCCTGCGACGTAAATCGTCGCCCAGAAGAAAAAGATGATGATCCAGGAACTGGCACGAAACGGCTGGACCGGCCGTGATAATGAAATCTGCGATTCGAAATTGGGATGAGGTCGCTGTGACGCGACAGGCAAGCTCATTCGGGTTCCGCTGAACGATTATACGAAATGGCCCGAGAGCTATGGCGCAGACAAGGAGGCCACTGACGCCCGTGTGGGAGTCTCCAGCACTTGGCGGATTTTCTTGGCAAGCATTTTCAAAGAGAATGGCTTCTGCAGGAAGCGGGTGGTCACGTCGATCGCGCCATGCCGTAGGACTGTAGTCTCCGCATAGCCAGAGACAAACAGCACTCTCATTTCCGGCCGTTCCAGAAGTAATCGCTCCGCAAGCTTCGCGCCGTTCATGTGAGGCATGATCACGTCGGTGATCATCATGTCAATGTTTCCATTATATTCCCTGGCAACCGAGATCGCGTCTTCTCCGTCTCTTGCTTCGAGTACGTTATAGCCAGTGAGGGCGAGGAACTCGCGCTCCGATTGGCGCACTGCCGGCTCATCTTCCACCAGCAGGAGTGTCTCGCTGCCAGGCAGCAGCTCCTCAACAAGGTTGAGTGACCGCCTTTGCTCGGTCTGGTCCTGCGCGCATGGCAGATAGATTTTGAAAGTCGTCCCGAGTCCCGGTTCGCTGTAAACCCAAATAAAGCCGGCGTTCTGCTTGACGATTCCATACACAGTGGCCAATCCCAGGCCGGTGCCCTTGCCTTCCGCTTTGGTGGTGTAAAACGGCTCGAAGATGTGTGGGACGTGCTCCGGGGCAATACCTTCGCCGGTGTCGCTGACTGCCAGCAGCACATACTCCCCGGCCGGAACGATGGAGTGACGCTGAGTATAGGACTCGTCCAAGTGAGCGTCAGCCGTCTCGATCGTGAGTTTGCCGCCGTCTGGCATAGCATCGCGCGCATTGACTGCTAAATTCATTACGATTTGTTCAATCTGCACCGGATCGGCTTTGATCTTGCCTACACTTTTGCCGGGAGCAAAGATGAGCTGGATGTCCTCGCCAATCAGCCGCGGCAGCAATTGATTGATTTCGCGAACCACCCAGTTCAAATCGAGAAGCTGGAGAGACTGCATTTGCTTACGTCCAAAGGCAAGCAATTGACGGGTGAGTTCCGCTGCCCGCCGTGATGCCCCCATAATCTCCTGGACGTTGTGGCGAAGAGGATGTTCGTGCCCCAATGAATCGGACATCAATTCCGCATACGCACTGATAACCATGAGGAGATTGTTGAAGTCGTGTGCCACTCCGCCTGCCAAACGGCCGATCGCATCCATTTTTTGGGCTTGCTGGAGCTGTGATTCCAGGCGGCGGCGCTCCGTGATGTCGCGGTCATTGGAAATAAAGTGGGTGATTTCGCCTTCAGAATCTCTTAACGGCGTGATCGTCTTTTCTGCATAAAAGATCTGTCCATTCTTCTTGCGATTCACGAGCACGCCGCGAAACACATTACCGGCAAGAATCGTTTCCCATAATTCCTGATAAAGGTCGGCCGACTGTTGGCCGGATTTCAGGATACGCGGTGTTCTTCCCACGGCCTCTTCGCGCGAGTATCCGGTCAGAGTTTCAAACGCGGGATTTACATACTCAATAACTCCGCCGCGATCGGTAATGATCACCAGATCGGCAGAATGCTCAACCGCGCGCCACAACTTGCGCACAGTATCTTCTGCTTTCTGGCGCTGGCGTTCCTTACAGTAAACATCGATGGCATAGCGGATGGCGCGTGCGATTGCGGACTCATTCAGATTGGAGGTTTGCAGGCAGTCCGACGCGCCCGCATTAATAGCGGCGTCTACAGCGGCTCGATCGATATGATCACTTAGGAAGATGATGGGTGCGCGGGGGCCTTCCTTACGAATTTCGTGAAGAAGCCGCAACGCCATGCCATCGCCAGACTTATAGTCACAGAGCACGAGGTCATAGGTTGTCTGGTTGAGTCGCTGAAGCGCCTCCTCCGGCGAACGGACTCGCTCAAGCCCCACTCCTCCTTCGCCCGAGCGAGTCAAAACATCGCGGACATAGTCGAATCCTTTCTCGTTGTTTCCAACCCAAAGCAGCTGCATCTGGGCGCTGAGGGCCGGGTCCTGGGCACGATCCATGTCTGCTACATCGGAGATGTGGTTAGGAGTATTGATAGTTGTCGGCGGTGCGGCGAGCATTGGCTTGAAAAACGGTATCAATTCAGGAGGGAAGCAATTTGGGAATGAAGACGCGAATCCGGGTGGCTTTCCGTCGGTCTGCGTTAGACGCAGTTGCTAGCTGAGCCTGGAATCCAGCAAGCACACAGCCTCATCCTTTATGCTAGTGGTAAATCTATGGGCACTTTGACCAAAACTGCGGCGGAAGCCGGTCGCGAGTTCGGCGCTCCGAACGCCGAGCGGGAGCGTGTGTTCGATGCGTTCCGGCGTTGGGGATATCTTGAAGCCGATCTCGATCCTCTGGGGTTCTTCAAGCCTGAGCCGCATCCTGAGCTGCAGATTGACGATGAATTTGCGCGGGAAGCCCGGCGCGTCTATTCCGGAACCATCGGTGTCGAGTTCTCGCACATTGCTGATCTGGAGCGCCGCCGTTGGATTCAGGACCGCATGGAGGGACGGCAGCCAGAGGTCGATCAGGAGCACGTGCTCGATCAGTTGATTCGGGCCGAGTTATTTGAGCAGGTCTTGCAGCAGCGTTACCTCGGCAGCAAGCGATTTTCGCTGGAGGGAATCGCTGCGCTGATCCCGCTGGTAGACGAAATAATCGAGGCAGCGGGCGAGCGTGGCGCGATCGAACTCGTAATGGGCATGAGCCACCGAGGACGGCTGAACGTGATCGTGCAGGTGGCCAAGCGCGCGCCAGAAGAGGTTTTTGCTGGATTCGAAGATGTCGACCCACGCAGCGTGCTCGGCAGTGGCGACGTGAAATATCACATGGGGGCAACCGGGGAGTACGAAACCCGGAGCGGGGCCAAAATCCACATCCATCTGGTTTCGAATCCCAGTCACCTGGAGGCCGTCGATCCGGTAACCGTAGGGCGCACGCGGGCCAAGCAGGACCGTGCCGGAGAGGATGGCCGGCAAAAATATTTGCCCCTGCTTGTTCACGGCGATGCTGCATTTGCTGGACAAGGCATTACCGCAGAGACGCTGAATATGGCGGATTTAAAAGCGTACACCGTCGGCGGCACAGTGCACATCATTGCCAACAACTTGCTTGGATTCACCACGCTCTACAACGAAGAGCATTCATCGCGCTTTTCCGCGCAGCTTGCCTGCCGGCAGTCGATTCCTATCTTTCATGTGAATGCCGACGATGTGGACGCCGTAATCCGCGCCGGCCGAATGGCGTTGGAGTATCGCTACACGTTCGCAAACGATGTGGTGATTGACCTGATCGGTTACAGGCGGCATGGGCACAGCGAAGTGGATGATCCCACGGTAACCCAACCGCTGTTGTATAAGGCAATCAAAGAGCACCGGCCGTTGTGGGAGGTCTATGCCGAGGACATCGGAGCGGAAAATGTTGAGGAGCGGGTCGCGCAGGTGCGCGCCGAGTATGAAGCTGCGCAGAAAAAAGCCGCTTCGTTAACGAAGAAACCAGTCCTGCGCGAGCTGCCAAAGTATTGGGACCAATTCAAGGGCGGGCGCTACAAACCGCAGTATGAAGTTGATACAGGGCTATCGAGCGAAGAGTTGCGAGCGCTGACGGAACGGCTGACCGCGTACCCCGAAAAATTCCACATTCATCCCAAGGTGAAAAAGCTGCTGGAACAGCGCGGAGAAATGGGGACCGGAAAACGTCCCGTTGATTACGGAATGGCCGAAGCGCTGGCGTTTGCAAGTCTGGTGAAGGCGAGGATTCCAGTTCGCCTGACTGGACAGGACACCCGCCGCGGGACATTCAATCAGCGACATTCTGTGCTGGTCGATATCGAAGACGAACACGAGTATGTGCCGTTGGAGCACATTTCCGAAGGACAGTCCCGATGCGAGATCTACAATTCGCCTCTGTCAGAGGCAGGCGTGCTCGGGTTTGAGTACGGCTACAGCCGAGACTATCCCGAGGCGCTGGTATTGTGGGAAGCGCAATTCGGAGATTTCGCGAATGTGGCGCAGGCAGTAATTGATCAGTTCGTCAGCGCGGGTGAAGACAAATGGAACTTGCTCTCCGGCCTGGTACTTTTGCTGCCTCACGGCTACGAAGGCCAGGGGCCGGAGCATTCGAGCGCGCGCATCGAACGATTTCTGCAACTGGCGGCCCGCGACAACTTCCAGATTTGCCAGCCATCGAATGCGGCCCAGTACTTCCATTTGTTACGCCGGCAAGCACTGCGTCATTGGCGCAAGCCGTTGGTAGTATTCACGCCAAAAAGCATGTTGCGGCATCCGGATGCAAACTCACCGATTGAAGACTTCACGCACAAACGATTTTTGCCAGTGTTGCCGGATACCGAAGTAAACGATGCCCAGCGCATTTTGATCTGTACGGGGAAGATCGGGCACGAGCTACGGATGGAGCGGCAGAAGAGAAAAGATCGCTCGACGGCTGTCCTGTTTTTGGAACAGTTATATCCGTTCCCGGAGCACGAGTTGACAGAAGCAATCCAGCAGCATGCTTCAGCGCGGGACATCGTTTGGGTGCAGGAAGAGCCTGCGAATATGGGCGCTCTCTTTTACCTGCTGCCGCGCTTGCGCCATCTTTCGGGAAGCCGATCGGTCCTTTCGGTCAAGCGCTCGGCGAGCGCGAGCCCATCAACGGGATCCGCGAAAGCGCATGAAGTCGAGCAGAAGACATTGCTGACGCTGGCGTTTACGACAAAGATCTGAAGAGGCTATTAAAATTCCTGAGACGAGGAACTCCGTCCATCAACCAGTTGAGGTTGCCGTAGTCTGGCTTGACGGAGGCAATTTAATGCCGAAGACACAGGAACAAGTTGAGCTGGCGCAGAATGCGGCGGGGCGAATGGTGCCTGCCGTGGTGAATGGGCATGCGCAGGTGCCTTATCTGGGCGTCGGCAAGTACGGACCAAATGGACGGAAGGGGGCGCCTCCGGTGCGCTCCAGCAGAGATTATCGGAAGGATGGCGATAAACGCGTGGTTGACCTCGAAACTGCGCTGCGCGAATGCGGGCTGCGCGATGGAATGGTGATTTCGAATCATCACCATTTACGCGATGGAGATCGCGTTGCTCTGATGGCGCTTGAAGCTGCGGCGAGAATTGGGGTCAAAGATCTGACGTGGTTTCCCAGCGCGTCTTTTCCATCACAGAAGGGTGCGATCGAACTCATGGAAAGAGGGGTAATCCATCACATCGAAGGCTCAATGAACGGGCCGCTGGGTGACTACTGCACGCAGGGCAAGATGCGCGGCATGGGTGTTCTGCGCTCGCACGGCGGTCGCTGGCAGGCGGTGCAGGACGGCGAAGTGCACATTGATATTGCGGCAATCGCCGCTCCCGCGGCTGATCCGTTCGGAAATGCAGATGGCTCCCACGGCAGGTCGGCATGCGGTTCCCTTGGCTTTGCTCTGGCAGATTCCATGTACGCGGATCACGTAATCGTTGTGACCGACAATCTGGTTCCGTTCCCTTGCGTTCCGTGGCAGATTCAGGGCAACAACGTGGATTTTGTGGTCGAAGTGGGTTCGATTGGCGATCCGGCAAAAATTGTTTCTGGAACGACGCAGATTACGCGATCACCAGACCGAATTCGTATTGCGGAGTTCGTGGCGCGCTTTCTACGGGAGTCGGGGATCATGCGTAATGGGTTTTCGTTTCAGGCGGGCGCGGGTGGCATTGCGCTGGCATTTGTGGATTACTTGCGGCGCATGATGAAAGAAGATGGAGTGAAGGCGCGATTCGTGCGCGGCGGATCGACGAAATATCTGGTTGATCTTTTACAGGAAGGCCTGACGGATTACATCCTCGATGGCCAGACGTTCGATCTGGATGGCGTAAGGTCGATTGCCAGCGATCCGCGACACGTGGCGACCTCACCATTCACGTCATACAACTACCACGGCAAAGGAAATTTCGCCTCGATGGTTGACGCCGTAGTGCTGGGGGCGACGGAAGTGGACGTAAATTTCAATGCCAACGTGGTCACGCACTCCGATGGCCGGCTGCTGCATGGAATAGGTGGGTGGCAGAACTGCCTCGAAGCGGGCTGCACGATTCTTGCGCTACCCTCGTTTCGCGATCGCATTCCTGTGATCGTGGATGAGGTAACCACGCTGACTGGCCCGGGCGAATTGATCGATGTAGTAGCCACCGAGCGAGGGATCGCCATTAATCCCCAGCGGCAAGATTTGCTAGATGCCATGAAGGGCTCAAACCTGCCGATCCGGCCGATTCGGGAGATAAAAGCTGAGGTTGAAAAAATCTGCGGCGGCAAGCCGGCGCGTCCGAAAATGGGAGACCGCCCGGTGGCAGTCGTCAAGTGGGTAGATGGGACCGTGTTGGACACAGTTTGGCAAGTAAGCTAACGACGAGTGCCTGCTGGGGTGGGGAGAAAACTACGGCTGCTTGCTGGCTACACCGCTGATCTCCACTCCTGTGTCATTTTCCAGAATGTAAGCATCGTTGCCGGAGACCAGGTAAAACACGAAATCATTATTAGTCAACGAAACGTTGCTTATTGTTGCCGTGGCGCGTCCATTGCTCGCGACTGAATAGCTTGCGGAAAAAAATCCCAGAAGTCGAGTGCCACTCAAGCCACTGTTGACAGCTTCGTAGAACGTCATATTGCCGTTGCCATCCCAGTTCATGGTGCCGACGCGATCGATGAAGTCAGGACTAGTGTCGAACCCGTCGTTGACAAACGCGAACTGGCCACTGAGAGTTGAATTGGAGAACGACGACGTTTGTTGCAGATCTAGAGTTCCATCTTCCACTTTGTTGGGATCGTTTATCAAGAAAAACCCTCGCGATGGACTCACGACGTAGACGACTTCGGTAATGCTGGTAAAGCCGCTCAAAGTAAGGACTGTACGGCCTCTTATGTCTACCGAAGAGAAGCTGCCGCTGAAATTGCCAGCGAGAGTTTGGTTGCCATCCTGTACAGAATCCATCACGCCGCCTGTAATGGCGTTCGCACCATCGGAGGTGAAGCGGCCAACGGTGTTAACGCCGCCGATCCCAAAATTATTCGTATCGCCCTTGCTGCCGAAGGCGTAGCTCCCGGAGAGAGCCAGCGTGCCATTTTGTTTTTCCGCGCTCCCGCTGCCTACAAAACCCGAGTCGCTGGCGAGGAACCGAATGTTGTTGGCGTCTACGATGTAGTACTTGAAATTCACCGATCCAGAGCCGTCGTCAAGGTTCGCATCTCCGCGTCCAGCAGATGGGATATTGAAAAAGCCACTCTTGATCGTTGGCGTGGTGAAAGTCCCGTTAGTGTTCAGATCTTCTTCACTGTTCGTCACTGAAGCATTTGTGACGGTCATCACACCTACGCGCGCCGAGGGAACAAGGGATGCATTCGATGCATTCAACGTATGAATGTGAAACGCAAATGTGCCGCTGGGGATGCTTGTAATCGCGGTCGTGTCCTGCTTTTCAACCAGTCCGCTGGCGTTTAAACCGGCGTCTGCTTCGATCAGATAAGCCTTAGTCCACCTGACCAGGGTGATAGAGAATTTCAAGCCATTGCTGAGTGACACGGTTCCAATCCCGTCGTTGCCAATCGAATAGGTTCCCGTGATGCCGGTTTTGGTAGGACCGCCGGTTCCTTCAACGAAGTCGTCTGTACCCGTCGTAATGTGCCCGTTACCGTCGGCAGTAAAAACCCCGGACTCTCGATACGGCGAACCGTTGCTCGTGGCAAAGTCCCTGCCCGCGATTTGGTAAACGTAGCTCCCACTCAGGCTGGCGTTGGAAAAATTCCCCTGGGGAACGACAATCTGGCCACGGTTTCCAGAACTACATCCCACAGACAACGCAATCCCCAAAATTCCCAAGGCGAAAAACAGTTGTCTCATAACAAATGTTGCAGCAAGTCTGCAATCTCCCCCGAGATGAATGATTACACCCTTTTAACACAGATCGTAACGGGAAGTTCTGAGGATTACGGTTGTATACACCCTGGCTAGTGTGCTGTCCCGTAAGTTTGCAACATAAGCTCAGATTGTCATCCTGAGCGAAGCGAAGGATCTATGTATTGCGAAGTATTGCGAATCCAAATGCATAGGTCTTTCGCGGCCTGAAGGCCACTCAGGATGACAATTTGAAAAGTATGCAACGAATTTATGGGACTGGGGCTACTTAATCGCTTGCGATGTTGGCTGGCTGTGCTCGTCCAAGAATTGCTCCATATACTGGCGGTCGGTGAACGCTTCAGTTCCTCCCGGACGCGTCGCGGAGAGAGCGCCAGCAGCGTTACCTGCGGCGAGGCAGGAGGGCAAATCAGCGCCACGCACGTATTTCGAGAGGAATCCGGCATTAAAGCTGTCTCCCGCGCCGACTGCATCCACGACGGGAACATCGATGGCCGGGCTGCGAAAAGTTTCATGGCCGCGCCGTGCAAGCGCACCATCAGCTCCGAGCTTCACAACAACCACCGGAACGATTGATGTAAGTTTTTGGACGGGTGCCAGCGATCTTGCGCGCCTCGCGCTCATTGGGAAGGAAGACATCTACAAACTGCAGAGCGTCGAGAATCCCGCCCTGCCAGCAGTCGAGAGGATCGTCGTTAGTATCGAGAGAAATCGTTAGGCCAGCGGATTTGAGCCTGCGAAAAAGCTCAGGCACGCGTGGCTGCAATCCACCTTGCAAGTAGAAAGAAGAAAGATGGAAATGGCGCGAATCGGCAAGATAATCGAGATCAAGATCCTCAAAAGTAAGCTCGCAAATGGTGCCGAGATAGCTGACCATGTTGCGCCAATTCTCGCGTTGAAGAACTACGGTGATTCCGGTTTTTGTGGCACCCGAAACGCTCTTTACGCGGGAGACGTCCACACCAATGTTGGCGAGACGCTGCATCGCGATACGGCCAAGTGGATCATCTCCGATGCGAGCGATAAAGCCAACGCTGCAGCCGAGCGCTGCCAGGTTGTGGGCGGCGTTGGTGGATGAGCCGCCAAGGGTCAGCATCATCCCGTCTGCAACCAGTTCACGCTCACGGGGAAGTTCTTCGGGAACACCGTAAAGGATCAGGTCAAGTTGGAGTTCACCAGCCAGGGTAACGTCGAAATGGGGCATGGGGCGCAACCAGAATACAAGGTTGTGGACGATAAGTAAATCGTTTTAATAGGGCACTCTAGCCCTGGGGTACGGTCCCTGCCGGCAGCGATGCCACTTTCTGCGCCTTCAGCTTCGGCAACGCCCAGTTCACAGCACGATAACCAAGCAGGACAGTCAGAACCAGCCCGTACTGCAGCGGCTTGCGGATATCAGCTTTCACCAGCCACAGGTAGTGGATCACTCCACAGATGGCGCTGGCGTAGATAAGGCGATGTAGCATTTGCCACGGCTTGCCACCCAAGCGGCGAATCCAGCCTTTGGTGGAGGTGATAGCTAGAGGAATGAGAAGGACGAATCCTGTGAAGCCGACCGTGATGAACTTACGTTTGGCAATATCGGCGAGCATTTCGTGCCCATCGAAAGATTTGTCGAGCCAAATATAGGTGAGAAAGTGCAACGTTACGTAGAAGAACGCGAAGAGGCCAAACATGCGCCGGTAGCGGATCAACCAGAGCTGCCCGCTGAGCTTCCGGAGCGGCGTAACGGCGAGCGTAATCAATAGGAAGATTAACGTCCAGTCGCCGGTCGAATGGGTGATGACTTCAATGGGATTGGCGCCCAGCAAGCCCATGTAGGCTTTCCATCCCAGGCGGGCCAGGGGCAGCAGGCAAGCAAGGAACACGAATGGTTTGAAAGGGCGCACCATACTTCTATAGATGCGTGGATTGATTCAATGTGACAGATCAGCTCGCACTACTTGGTGTTCGGATCTTCCTTCGCCAGCTTGACTTTGGCTGATTCGAGCTTCTTCTGCACTTTGGCTACATCAGCTGAATCAACTTCAGCGGAGACGGCTTTATTCCATTCCTGCAGCGCGCGCTCCCAGTGCACGGCTGCCAGCTTCAGGCGTCCGGTTTTCTGGTACAGATCGCCAAGATGATCCTGAACGGTGGGATCGGTTCCAATGTGCTGCGAAGCCTTAAGCAGGTTATCTTCGGCGAGCTCGTATTTTCCCAGCTTGAAATACGCCCAGCCAAGCGAATCCAGATAAGCGCCGTTCGCGGGATCGAGGTCGACAGCTTTCTTTATGAACTTCAGACCTTCTTCCAGCTTCACGCCGCGATCGGCAAGCATGTAGCCGAGATAGTTCAGCGCTGTGGCATTATCGGGATCAGCGCTGAGCACCTTGCGGAACATCTCTTCCGCCTGATCGTATTTTTTCTGGCGCTCAAACATGGAGCCGCGGAGGAAGTAAACGTACTGCTTGTCCTCCGGTTTGCTGGAGAACTGCTCGGCTTTGTCGAGAGATTCTTCCGCATCGGACCAGCGCTTCAAGCGGCTGTACATCTGCGCCAGAGTGATATAGACCTCGCGGTCCTCTGGTTTGCCTTTCAGCAGAGCTTTTACCTGCTGCAAACCGGTATCGGCCTGACCCATGTCGGCGAGCTGTGACGCATAGACCATCTTTAGCCCACGGTCGTTCGGCAGCTTCTGTACTGCCTCTTTGGCGACGTCAGTAGCCTGCTGCCACTGTCTGGCTTCGCGGTAAGTATCAATGATCTGCTGGTATCCCCGCTGGGCGTTCTCGTCGCCCAGACCGAGCATTTTGCGGAAAGTTTCAATC
>QIAB01000015.1:11403-21189 GCA_003225455.1 Acidobacteriota bacterium | reverse complement strand
TCGCGATAAACGGTGCCGAGCAGCTCAATAAAAATCGAGCGATTGCTCTTCTCTGCCTGCGTGTAATTGTTGTCCGGCTTCTCGGTCTTCTTTAGCAGATCTTGCAGAATCTGAGCGGCATCGTCGTAGCGTCCCTGCGCCTGGTATACCCGCGCCAGATTGTAGGGGACATCAATCGAATCGGGCACCATCGATTGCGCTTTTTTCAGATTTTCCAGTGCCAGATCGAATTTGCCGCTTCGGCGGTAGATCTCTGCAATGCGCACGTACGTCTGCGCATCTTCCGGGTTCGCATCGGCAATGACTTTATACTGCTCGAGCGCGGCGTCGGCCTGGCCATCGTTCATCAAATTTTCTGCAAGACCACGAATAGCATCGAGATTGTCACGGTCGAGCGCAATTGCTTTGCGGTAGGCTTCGATCGCTTTCTTGTATTCCTTCTGCTGCTCGTACGTATAGCCTAGGACCGAATAAAGCTTCGCGGAGCGCGATGCATCCGGGACGGAACTTAAAACCTGCGCAGCGCGGGTGGAATCTCCTTCCTCGGTATAGAGCAGTGCCAGTGTGGTCACTGCCTCTTCCGAATCGGGCTGCAATTTGAGGGCGGTCTTGAACTCACTCTCCGCCTTCTGCAGACCATTATTGACTTTGTAAAGCCGGCCCAGCAGAAGATGATTGTCTATGCTGTCAGGCTCGATTTTGATGATCTGTTCATATTGCTCAATGGCCAATTTCAGGACGTTCTGGGAACCATTACCTGACTGAATATCGCCAAGCGACCGTAAGTAGATGCGGCCCAGCAGCTTATGGGCCTCAAGGTTGTTTGGATCGCGCTTCAGAATGTCCTGAGCTTCCATGACGGCATCGCGGATGCGGCCAGTCTTGGCATAGAGCTCGGCTAGCGCGGCGGTCAGAAACTCGGAAGTGGGATCGGCCTCGATGGCCTGGCGGTATTCCTCGATGGCCTTGTTGGCCAGATCGCTACGCCCGTAAACCGCGACCTGCTCCTCGTACATATGCGCCAGCGCGTAGTGGTAGTAGGCAGAGGCCTTGTCCACCTTGCGCGGGGCTTGCGCCGGCTTGGCGTCAGCCGCGGGTTTCGACTCAGAAGACGCCGCGGGTTGTTGTGCAAGGCAAGTGCTGGCCGATAAGAGCAGAAGAAGAGAGCAGAAGAAAATTTTCATCGAGAACCTTCGGCTTCCCGGAACCATAGCGATTGGATGCCGAACCGCTGCTGTCGGGTGCTTTCCATATTGTAACCTTTACAGACCTTTGCAGAGGAAAAACGCGGCCCTGGAACCGGGGGAAATAATGAATCAGAGGTACAGGGACTGGCGGAAGCATCGCAGACTTCAACCCTTTTCTGTACACGGAGGATCGGGATCGCCGATTGAGCGGCCTTGGGAGGGGGTACCGCCGCCTAGGCGTTGCTGAACGCATTCTCCCAAGGGCGAGGCTAAACAGTCTGCGAGGGTCTGCCAAAAAGAGGGTGGCATGGTCAAAAACTAAAAAAAATTGACTTGCCCTGACAGCGCGGCCTAACATTTGCGGTCCGCGGATTTCTTGCATGATCGGCCAAACCATCTCGCATTACCGCATCTCGCAGAAGCTGGGCGGCGGCGGTATGGGAGTGGTGTATGAGGCCGAGGACTTGCGGCTGGGCCGAAGAGTTGCGCTAAAGTTCCTGCCCGATGAGTTAGAGAATGATCCGCAGGCGCGAGATCGGTTTCAGCGTGAGGCCCGGGCAGCGTCGGCTCTGAACCACCCCAACATCTGCACTATTTACGACATTGGCGAAGATGACAGGCGTCACTACATCGTGATGGAGTACCTGGAAGGGACCACACTGAAGTACCGTATCGAGGGAAAGCCCGTCTCGCTCGATCAGCTGCTCGACTTTGGAGCTCAGGTTGCCGATGCGCTGGATGTGGCGCATAACGCGGGCATTATCCATCGCGATTTGAAGCCTGCGAACTTATTTCTGACCAAACGCGGGCAGGCCAAGATTTTAGATTTCGGACTGGCGAAAGTGGTGAACCGGCCGATTCCGCAACTGGAGCCAGTCGGTGCCTCCCTGCCCACTGCGGCGGTGAATGATGCGGCACATTTAACCAGCCCCGGCTCGACGGTCGGCACGGTGTCTTACATGTCGCCCGAGCAGGCGCGAGGCGAGGAGTTGGACGCGCGAACTGACCTCTTCTCTTTTGGCGCGGTGCTTTACGAAATGGCCACTGGCAGGCAGCCATTTACCGGCAACACATCAGCCGTAATTTTCGATGCAATCCTAAATCGTGCCCCAACTGCGCCGGTACGTTTGAATCCGAATCTGCCGGCGGAGCTGGAGCGAATTATCAACAAAGCTCTCGAAAAGGACCGCGATCTGCGTTACCAAGTGGCGTCGGAGGTGCGCGCCGACTTAAAGCGCTTGAAGCGGGAGGTGGATTCGGGCAAGAGTGCCGCGGCGAGTGGACCGCACGCCGTCCCATCAGCCTTTACCAGAGCGGATGGCATGGCTGGACCGATCGCTGAACGGATCGGCTCCGATCCACATCATATTGCGCAGGATTCTGGCGCGAGAAGTTCGGGCAGGACTCCAGTTGCTGTACCGGGACGGCATATACCTTGGAAGGTTGTCATTCCCGCCGCCCTGGTGGTTGCCGCCATCGCAGTCGCGTTCGCAGTTAGATCGCGCTTTTCCCGCAGCCTGACGGAGAAGGACTCCATTGTTCTTGCCGACCTTGCCAACACCACTGGCGAATCAGTTTTCGACGACACCCTGAAGCAAGCCCTGCGCGTGCAGTTGGAGCAATCGCCGTTTCTGAATGTTCTCTCCGAGCAGCAGGTGAATCAGCAGCTTCGGTACATGGACCGCCCAGGTAACGACCGCCTGACCCAGGACGTAGGGCGCGACGTTTGTCAGCGTTCGAGCAGCAAAGCCGTGCTTTCCGGTTCCATTTCGAGCATGGGCAGCCACTACGCCATCAGCCTGAATGCCACAAACTGCCAGACGGGGGACTCGCTCGCGAGCGAGCAAGTGGAGGCTGAGAGCCGTGAACAAGTGCTCAAATCATTGGGGCAGGCTGCCACGAAAATGCGTCAGAGACTTGGAGAATCGCTGGCGACTATCCAAAAGTACGATGCTCCAGTCGAGCAGGCCACTACTTCGTCGCTCGAAGCTCTCAAGGCTTACACGGAAGCATGGAACTTACATGTTGGCGGCGACGAATTGAAGTCCATTCCATTCTTTAAACATGCCATCGAGCTGGACCCGACCTTTGCCTTAGCCTATGCGGCCATGGGACAAGCCTACGCCAATCTTGGCGAAGACAAGCTGGCAGAGCAATATACGAAGGAGGCTTTTGACCGGCGCGACCGGACTAGCGAGCGCGAAAAATTCTATATCAGTTCACATTATTACAATAACGTTACGAAGGATATTCCGCAGGCTATTCAAATCTGCGAGATGTGGGCCCGGGCTTACCCGCGGGACGACACCCCTCACAATAATCTCGCCATAACCGATAGCGTGGTGGGGCGACTTGAGGAGTCGCTTCGAGAGGCACAGGAAAGCGCACGCCTCGACGGCAACGCCAATAATATTGGCATTGTGGGCTTCGGATATCTCGCCTTGAATCGCTTCGATGAGGCTCGCGGCATTTTCCAGCAAGCCTTGGCGCGAACTCCTGAGGATCTAGGATTACACATCGGAATGTACGTACTGGCGTCGGCACAGCGAGACACGAAGACAATGGAGCAGCAGTCGGCGTGGGCTGCCGGAAAGCCGGGCGCCGAGGGCGTCTTCCTCGGCTTCGATGCACAGACGGCGGCAGCTCACGGGAAAATGGCAAAGGCTCGAGAGCTGTTCCAGCGCTCTGCGGCTGTCGATCAGCGCGACGATTTGAAAGCAAATGCCACGTCGACATGGGCCGGCGCAGGGTTGTGGGAGGCAGAGTACGGGAATCCAGAATTGGCGAGGCGTGATGCCAGCTCGGCGTTGACCACAGCGCCCTCGGAAACCGCTAAGATTTTGGCTGCTTTAGCCTATGCGAAGAGCGGGGACACGTCGCGCGCCGAAAGCATTGCCAAGGAACTGAGCCAGCGATTACCGAATGGCACGATGTTTAACAACGTGTGGCTGCCAAATATTCGCGCCCAAATTGCGACGAGCCGTGGCAATCCCGCGGAAGCAATAAAGTTTCTCGAGGTCGCACGACCGTACGACTTGGGACAAGAACCACCGCGCCCGTTTCTTTACCCTGTTTATGTTCGCGGACAGGCTTACTTGCGGGCGCACCAAGCGAGCTCCGCTGTCGCGGTTTCAGAAAATTCTGGATCACAGAGGCATCTCGGGTGGCGCGCCGATCGAGTCTCTGTCCGAACTCGGCCTGGCTCGTGCCCGTGCAATGTCAGGAGATAGCTCGGGCGCCCGTACTGCATATCAGGACTTCTTTGCGCTCTGGCAAAGACGCTGATCCGGATGTCCCTATTCTGAAGGAAGCCAAAGCGGAGTACGAGAAACTGCGATAGCTCGCTCCAGCCTCTTTCGCAAGCCGAAAACCCTAAGTGCTTTGGGTTGTATCCACATCTCGAATGTGCGTGGCGATGTACCACTGGTTGCCGAAGGCATCCTTCACGCCGCCGCTGCGATCGCCATAACTCTGGTCTTTGGGCTCAGAAATGGACGTCGCACCTGCTGCTAACGCCCGCCGGTAAACCGCATCACAATCGGGAACGTACAGGTAGAACATGGCTGGCAAGGGTGCATATTTGCCATGCGCCTCGCCCATTTCCATATGTGAGTCACCGATCTTGATTGTTGCATGATGAATCACCCCATCGGGCGTCGCGTAGCGCCCAAGTTCTTCGGCGCCGAAGGCGCGCTTCAGGAAGTTAATTACCGGTTCGGCGCGCAAGGGATGCAGATAGGGCTGCACGTCGGGCGCTCCTTCCCACTTGTAACTGTCTCCCTTGTACGTTGCGACGTACCAGTAATTGCCGGCAGCATCTCTTAGGCTGGCGGAGCGCTCGCCATAGTCCTGATCAACCGGTTCATCGATTGATGTGGCTCCATGCTCAAGCGCGCGCTGGTAGGTCTCATCACAGTTGCGGACGTACACGTGAAATGCCTGTGGGATCGGGGTGCCGCGCCAGGCGAGGCCCGGGCCCCCGCCGCCGATCATCAGCATGGAATCGCCGATGCGGACTTCAGCATGAATACCGCCAGCTAAGCCAATCGTGCGGAACGTTTCTTCGGCGTCGAATGTCTTCTTTACGAAGTCGATCAAGGCGGCGGCGTCCTGCGCCACGATGTAGGGCGTAAGGGTGCGGTAGCCTTTGGGAACAGGAGGGACTGCGCTCTTCTTTTGGGGCGGCATGACCTCCCGGAACCGGCGGTGCATTTCCTCGACAGACATCTCTTCCTTTACTGTGTAAACGTTCCACGCATATCCGAAGGGATCGAGTAGAGTCCCGTCGCGGTGTCCATAGAACTGATCCGTGATCGGTCTCGTCAGCTTGGCGCCGGCAGCAACCGCGTGCTCGACGAAAGCGTCCACGTCTGGCACATTGATTGTCATGCTGACGGGCGACTGCCCCAGCGTCTCGGCGCTGTAGCGGCCGCCTTCTGGCCACTCCTCGGAGAGCTTAACGACTGTGTCGCCGATCATGATCTCGGCGTGACCTATGCCGGATTCCGTCTCGAACCGCCATGATTCTTTTGCTCCAAATGCTCTCTCATAGAACTCGATTGCCTTTGCCGGGCTCTTGTAGCTCAGCCTGGGAGCGGCGAAGGTACGAA
Source organism: Acidobacteriota bacterium (assembly GCA_003225455.1). Taxonomy (GTDB): domain Bacteria; phylum Acidobacteriota; class Terriglobia; order Terriglobales; family Acidobacteriaceae; genus QIAB01. The sequence goes on along the minus strand of QIAB01000015.1, from coordinate 15,392 downwards.
CTGCTGCAATTGGTTCCGTTGTGGTTGCCATGGATGATTTCCTTTCCAAATCAGATTTAAGACTTGCTTTGAAATTCTCGCGCGGAAGCTCCCGCAGTTCGATCGCGACGCGCAACAGCGGAGTGAGGCTCGAGTCGATCTCCGGCGATTTGCCCCCGGGTTGGGTCAGCATTACCTCGATTGCCTGATCGAGCTGATTGATGAGAGAGAGCCTAGGCATTGGCACCCTCCATCTGCGAACGCAGTTTTTCAAGCGCGCGGAATTGAAGCTGCTTCACTGCGCCCTCACTGCGTCCGAGTTGTTGTGCGATTTCACGGATGCTCCTTTGTTCCACAAAACGCTGAAAGATCACGTAGCGCTGGTCGGTCGGAAGCTCGCCAACCAGTTGGAAGAGCCGGGCGCGATGTTCGACCGCGGTCATATCGATTTCAACCGTTGGTTCCGGTGGATCATCAGGGCTGAGGACCTCCCTGTCGCCGCGTTTTGATCGATCGGCAATAGCATTAGCCGCGATGCGCAGGAGCCACGCTGAAAACGGAACCCCGCGCCATTCAAATCGCGAGATGCTGGACAGCGCCTTATGAAAAACATCCGAGGTCAAGTCCTGAGCCGCGTCGCGATCGTGGATGCGGCTGACGATGAACGCATAAACCCGTTCGAAGTTCAGCTCGTAGAGATCCCCAAAGCGGCGCGGGTCTTTTTGCGCAGCTTCAATCAGCAGACGGTCGTCTGCTCCGGTATGCGTCGCCTTCGCTGCCGCCCTTCGCGCAACCATCGCTGTTAACTATATAAACTTTTCTGGCGAGGAAAGGTTACGGAGCTCCATTAGTCCGGGAGGCAAATTCCTCAACGCTAAGGCCGTTCAGCAAGGAAAAGCTATTTACGGTTCATCGCATTTATGCTTGCGCATAGCGGAAATGCGGGGCAACGCGCCTGAGTGAGGCCGAATCTCAGCTAGCGGAATCACCCGGAGGGCAAATATGAAAGCTCCATTTCTGATCGGCCGACTCATATTTGGCGGATATTTCATCTACAACGGAATCAACCACTTCAAACAGACACAAACGCTCGCTCAGTATGCAGGCGCAAAGAAAGTTCCCCGACCTCGCGAAGCAGTGATGGCCAGCGGCACGATGATGCTACTTGGAGGCACCAGCATTTTGCTCGGCATCAAGCCGAAATATGGTGCGGCTGCGATTCTGGGATTTCTTGCCGGTGTTTCGCCGATCATGCACGACTTCTGGCGGATGGAAGATCCCAATCAGCGCATGAATGACATGATCAATTTCACCAAGAATCTAGCGCTGATGGGCGGAGCGGCGGCGCTGATGGCAGTCGAGGAGCCCTGGCCGTTAAGCGTGCCCGTGGCCCAGCCAGGACGGATTGAGCGAGCGCGAAAGTTCTTCCGACGCCAGGTAGCGGCATAAACTTGCCATGTGGACGGGCGAGGACGCCCGTTCTCAATCGACTTCCCGGGTGGCGTCCATCTCACGTGGTAGAATTTCCGCAAGTGTTCCTTTCTGCGAGAGCCCGGGTTGATTGAGCTAGCACCTTCGATTTTGTCGGCCGACTTCGCCCGTCTGGCGGAGCAAGTGCAGAGCGCTACCGAGGGCGGCGGCACGGTAATCCACGTCGATATTATGGACGGACACTTCGTGCCGAACCTCACGATTGGCCCGCCGGTGGTGAAGTCGCTGCGGAAGGCGACTGAGTTGCCTCTCGATTGCCATCTGATGATCGAAAACCCCGATCAATTCATTCCGGAATTTTGCGAAGCTGGAGCAGACTGGATTTCGGTGCATCAGGAGGCGTGCGTTCATTTGAATCGCACCCTGAACCTGATCAAGAGCCATGGATGCGTGCCCGGCGTGGTGATAAATCCCGCAACTCCGGTCGACACTCTGAATGAGGTTCTGGATATTGTCGATTACGTGCTGGTTATGTCAGTGAATCCGGGATTCGGAGCGCAGAAATTTATTCCTGGCGCAGTTCGTAAGATTCGCCGGCTGGCAGATCTGCGGAGCGAACGCGGTTTGAGCTATCGTATTGAAGTAGATGGGGGTATTGCGCTGGATACGGTTGGGGATGTGGTCCGCGCCGGGGCAGAAATTCTGGTGGCAGGCAACGCGGTGTTCGGGCAGGGCGATCCAAAGATTAACGCCCAGAAATTGTTGAAGACAGCGGTCGAGGCGACGCTGCAAAAGGTGTAGGCCGTCCTGAGCTGCGGCCAGGGCCGCCGCCAAGAGTCATCGAGACGGCAGCGCCACAACCGCCGAACTTTGCTCGGCCGGACAGCCGAGGGCGGCTGTCCCAACGAAGGTATTTTCGAGGTCATAATGTTACGTCGTATTCCAATCATCGCGCTGTTGGCCGCTCTGGTTTTTGCGGTCGCTTGCACCAACAAGAAAGTCAACAATCCTTTGGCAAACGTCGGCTCCAAGCAGCCGGACAAGGTTCTGTTCGACCGTGCTATGAACGCCATGAAGCACAACCGCTTCGACGTGGCGCGGATCACACTGCAGACGCTCATCAATACTTATCCCGATTCCGAGTACATTGCGCGCGCCAAGCTCGCGGTCGCAGATTCCTGGTATGCGGAGGGTGGTTCGACTTCGCTGGCGCAGGCTGAGGCGGAATACAAGGATTTCGAGACCTTCTTCCCCAACATGCCTGAGGCCGCGGAGGCTCAGGTCAAGATTGCCAATATTCACTATCAGCAGATGGAAAAGCCCGATCGCGATTTCACGCACGCCATGCGGGCGGAAGAAGAATACCGGCAGGTGATCCTGCAATACCCGGACAACAAGAAAATGGTCGCGGAGGCCAAGCAGCGCCTGCTGGAAGTGCAGGAAGTAATTGCCGAGCGCGAGTATCGTGTCGGGCGGTTCTACTATCTGCGCGAATCCTATCCCGCAGCGATCGCGCGCTTGCAGTCGCTCGCGAACAAGTACCCTCTTTACAGCAAAGCCGATGAAGCACTCTTCTTGCTGGGGCAGGCCTACGAAGGCGAGATCGCCATGGTGCGGTCGAAGAAATTTGAAGAGACGAAAAAAGCAAATATGATTCAGGACCTCACCAAGAATGCTGCGGATGCCTACTCGCGGATTCTGACGCGCTATCCGTTAATGGAACGCACTGATGACGCGAAGGCACGGTTGCAAGCGTTGCACCAACCGGTTCCGCGTCCGACCAAGCAGGCGATTGCGCTCAATAAGAGAGAAGAAGACAGCCGCCGTGAGACTCCGATGTACAAGCAGGTTCTGAGAAACTTCTCAAAACGTCCGGATACAGAGCAGGCATCGAAAGTCGGTAATCCGACGCTGGTTGATCCGCCGATGACCAGCGCAACCGAAGTGGTGCAGCAGACGACACGGGCGATGATGGGAACTCGTACGGGCGGGGACAAGAATTCGGTAGCGATTGAAACTGTGGGCAACGGTGCGCCTCCCCCGAGCCAGGCGGCGCCGCGATCGGATGTGCCAGCTTCCGAAAGCGCTGGGACTCAACCAGAAAATTCTGCTACGCGGCCTGCCGACTCGGCGAATGAACTGAAACCGAATGTACCGGCTGATTCGAACGAGCTAAAGCCGAATACTCCAGCCGACTCCAACGAATTGAAGCCGAATGTTTCGGACGGTGCCGGGACGGCGTTGCCTCCTCCGCAGCAAATGAATGAGATTCAGCCGGGTCAGTCGGACCAGCCGGTCGATGCCCAGGCGGGTGACAAGAGCCGAGATACGGCTTCATCCTCTTCCCAACAGAAAGACGATGATGAGACTATTTCTTCCAGTAAAAAGAAGAAAAAGAAGGGGTTGAAGAAGATTGTGCCGTTCTGAGGGGATGCCCGGCATTGTTTTCTGACCCTGGCGTAATCTCAACGACCTTGCGTAAAAGCTCTTAACCGCAGAGGCCGCAAAGAAATCGCAGAGCAGGCCAAGTACGGCTCACGTGAATGTTCTAGATCGCTGCCCCTCTAGCTTGGCGGGAT
>QIAB01000015.1:0-11395 GCA_003225455.1 Acidobacteriota bacterium | reverse complement strand
TCCTATTGTCATTGACTTAGGGTACGGGAGCGGTTACCTTCGCTGTAATCTCCCCCACACCAAAGGACAACCCTTGGCGCGCAAAATACTGCTTGCTGATGACAGCGTGACCGCTCAGAACATGGGCCGGCGAATTCTTGCCGATGCCGGTTACGAAGTCATTACCGTCAACAACGGTTCCGCCGCGCTGAAGAAGATTGCTGAGCAGAAGCCTGACTTGGTCGTGCTCGATGTGTACATGCCCGGCTACGGCGGGTTGGAAGTGTGCCAGCGCGTTAAAGAGTCCAGGGAGACGGCACGCATTCCGGTCTTGCTGACCGTGGGTAAGCTCGAGCCGTTCAAGCCAGACGAGGCCAAACGAGTTCAGGCTGACGCATTTATCGTCAAGCCGTTTGAAGCCAGTGAACTGCTGACCGCTCTGACCAAACTTGAAGACAAAATTGTGCCGGAAGCACGCCGCCCCAAAGGGCGCTTCGCCAAGGCTCTGACGGAATCAGACGGTGAAGAGCGATTCGGGGACAAGGAGAGCGGGTGGAAAAATCGCCTGAATATTCCTACTCCCGGAGCGAAATTAGAGGAGCCTCAGGAGCAGGCGCCCACCGCATCGGGTATAGCGCTGGAGCAATCAGGACGTGACGATGATGGCCGAAAGCCGGAGCCGAGTGAGACGCCGGAATCTCCTATTCCAGCAGGCATGCCTGCCGACATCACCGCAGAAGAAATTGAGGCTATTCGAGCAGCTGCAGCGATGGTGGTTCGCACAGTAAAGGAGAGCACTGGTAATACCAACCTGGATGATGCAGTCGCTCCGACCGAAGAAAATTCGCCCGAGGCAGCACCAGCGAGTTTCGCTTCTACAGCGCAGGCGTCAGGCGAAAGTGCGGGGCTTGCATCTGAGACGACGGCTAGCGCTGAGGTCTACAAGGAAAATTCTGCCGAAGCCGTGAGCACACCAACAGCGAGCATGGAAGCCGATGCGACGACACAAGCGCATGAAGTTTCCTCGGAAAATAAAGTTCCAGACGATCAAGACGTGATGGCGGCGATTGCCTCGCTGATTCCGGCGAACGGAGAAGGCGCGACAATCTCAGCCGCGGCGGTGATCTCCAGTGGCCCTCGATGGGTTGCGGAGCCGGTTGCGCTTTCGGCCGAGGATTCGACCTTCGTTTTGGAACACGAGATGGAAAAAGCCTATGCGGCAATTGCAGCGGAGGCTGGCCGTCCCGTTGTGATGGCCCATACGACAGAGGTCGCCGGCGAATCCAGTCCGGCGGCGGTGATTGGGAGCATAGCGAGCACAGATGCTGCGGAACAATCTGTCGCGACACTTCCAACACTGGAAAGAAACGAGGAGACGGCCTATGCGGCGGCGGCCTCGACAAGCGGCGGCGTCTCCCCGGCGGTATCCGATACGAGCGTCACTCCGAAAGCGCCGGAAATCGCCGAAGGTGAGACGCATCGAGAGGCTAAGCTTGCGGCCGCATGGCAGAACTGGAAACAGATTCGCGAGTCGATTGTCGGCTCGGAAATGACCGCGCAAATTGCCGATGTTGCTGCCGCCGAGCTGAAAGCCGCGGATCAGACCCAAGATTCTTCGATGAACCCGGAAGTAGCCCCCCAGAGCGAACCTGCCGCCGATGAAGCTTCGAGCGACTCGATCGACGAATCGGCTGCCATCGCCAGCATCGTTGACAGCGTTCTGGCTGAGTTAAAGCCGAAGTTGGTGGAAGAGATCGCAAGGAAAATGAGCCGCGAGAAGAAGAAGTAGCTGAGGACCTCGAAGATCAGAGCTCAGACCGTGAGCCTTTCCCAAAGCACTCAAGATCTCTTCAAGCGACGCTGTTTTTCTGTCTTCGTTCTCAATCGCCCAGTTCACTTCGCCGCCGATGAGAATCGCTAGGCCACGTACAGTTCGTTGATTGCTTTCCTCGGAGGGCATTCCTGTGTGCTCAGGGCGCGTCTACGCCAGCGGTGACGAGTGCATCCAAGCGACTGTGACAAAGCGCCGATGGGCCTGGTTCTCCATACTCCTGCTGGTTTTTGGCATTGAGTCCTGCAGCGTATTCAGCCATCTTGAAAACCTTTGCAACTGCCTTCCCGTGCTGCCTGATGTTTCCGATTACCGTCACGCCGCGAAACATGTTCCCATCCCCAGCGGTACACCCGTGCAGATCACTGTCGATACCGTTCTCTCCTGGCCCCAGACGCCCATCTTGCCGCCCACCCAGCCGCGCTTCGGACGCGACCTGCAGTTGGTCCAGATACAGCTTGCATATCTTGAGAACGCGAGTGTGAATCCAGGCGACTGTGACATTCACCTTGAGATTTCGCAAACGGCCGACAAACATGCACCGCGTGTAATCATCGAAACACCCGTTGACACCGAATGCTGCGCCAATCGCCAGTACGTGCAGTCTCACCTGAAGCAACAAGGCTTTCAACTGGACACGAGTCATGGTGGAGAGTTACCACGGCCACTTCCCGTCAGTGTCTTGGGATTGCCTTTCGAGGATTTTGAACACCCAGACCAGCGGGGAACGGCAATGGTTGCGACCCTCTGGGAAATCCATCCCGCAGTTATCACTTTCCTCTAGAACGTTCCGCGCATCATAAAGAGCGATGCAAGCGGGTCCTTCCCCGCGAACGGATCGGCTGAAAGTTGAGGTAGCTTCGCAGCTCCATCGAATTGGAGCGAAGTGGTTTCCAATTAGCGATCGTGGTCATGGTCGCGGTCATGATCATGGTCACGATCGTGATCGCTGTGGCGACGCCGGTCGTGATCCCGGTCCTGGTCGTCGTCGTGATCGCGATGGTGTTTGTACCATCCGCGATGCAATCCTTGGTCATGGTGCTCTCTATCGCGATCGCGGTCCCAATCGACGGATGCGTTGTCGACTGGACTCTTCAGCAACACCAATGGACGCCAAAACAGCTTCCGCTACTCGGCAGGCATTGTCTTTCGATTTTGATGGGGAGCAGAAGTATCTCCGCTGTTCTCTTACAAGAGAAGCTGTAGGTCATCGGGCTGACTGTGCTCGTCCTGCTTGCCGACTACGCGTTTTACGGCGGCGGCCTATTCAGCCATCTGGCGAAAGTGCCGTTATTCCATCTGGAATCGGCTTGTATCCCGGTGGAGGCTCCACGGTGAACATGATCTTCCGCTGAGGCGGCGAAGAGGGTTGAACGTACCGTACAAACGTGGTCGCGACAGCCAGGAGGAGAAACAGTGCACTCGCCCACGCTATCCGCTCGCGAGTAATCCAGCGCTGGCCTTTGACTCGAGGAACTCCTGCCTGCGAACCTGCATCCCTGATCCATTCCAGTTGCAGGCGAACATCATGAGCGGTCTGCCAGCGCCTATCCGGGTCCTTGGCCAGACAGTTTTGCACCAAACGGTCGAGCGCTGGCGGAGACAAAGGCTGGAGCGTGCCGATCGGCGCCGGCTCGGAGCTCATGATGGCGGCGATGACACTTGCTCGCGAAGCGCCATCGAAGGCGCGGCGTCCGGTGCTCATTTCGTAAAGGAGAACCCCCAACGCGAAAATGTCGGTGCGGACGTCTGTCTCCTTGCCTTCCAGTTGCTCCGGGGCCATGTACTGAAAGGTGCCGACGATGGCCCTCTCTTCCGTCAGCGATTTCGCCAATGTTTGCGTGTCGTCTGCCGCAGCCGAGGCCAAGACCGGGCTGGGTTTCGCGAGTCCAAAGTCCAGCAGCTTGGTGCCGGTCTTGGTCAGCATCACGTTAGCCGGTTTGAGGTCGCGATGTACAACGCCATAGCGGTGCGCAGATTCGAGCGCGGAAGCGATATCTGCGCCAACTTTCAGCACCTCTGAAACGGGCAACGGACCTTTCGCCAGGCGGTCTGCGAGAGTTTCTCCTCCGAGATATTCGAGTACGACGTAGTAGATACCATCCTGATCGCCAATGTCGAAGAGGGCGCAGATGTTTGGGTGTGAAAGGCCTGAAACCGTGCGGGCTTCGCGTTCGAACCGGGCGCGGCGTCCCGGATCAGAAGCCAGATGCTCGGGCAGGATCTTGATCGCTATGGTACGGTCCAGGCGCGTGTCGCGTGCGCGGTATACCTCGCCCATGCCTCCAGCACCCAATGGTCCCAAGATCTCGTAGGGCCCGAGCTTCGTTCCTGCGGTTAGGGCCATAAGCGTTTGGGATTATAAGCCTGCGCAATGTCTCTCCCCAAAAGCCTGCCCACAGATGGTGTAAACAAGAGGTCCTCTAAAAACTGTTCAAATCCCGTCAACGAGTTATGCAAAATTCTGCCTTGCCCTTGCGTTTGCTCGTTCGATTGCAATCGGATAATGGGTTATTCCGAGTTATTCCGGGCGGGAGGTCGGTTTCTGGGAAGATTGGCGACACGCCTTTGGAAGATTCCTCCCGTACCACTTCCAACCCGGGAAGCGGACTCTGCCGTGTGAAAAGCGTGGTTGATGAAGAGACGAAGTGATCCGAGGGAGCGGGTCCTTCCCCCCGAACGGATCGGCTGAAACTCGAGAAGCCTTCGCAGGCTTTAACTCGAACTGAAGCGAGCTGGTTTCCAATTAGCGATCGTGGTCATGATCTTTGTCATGGTCACGGTCATGATCATGGTCACGATCGTGATCGCTGTGGCGACGCCGGTCATGATCCCGGTCGTGGTCATCGTCGTGATCGCGATGGTGTTTGTACCATCCGCGATGCAATCCTTGGTCATGGTGCTCTCTATCGCGATCGCGGTCCCANNGCCTGTCTATTCCAGGTTCGGTTGCCAGAAGAAGCGACGTTTTGGTATGGCGTGCTCGCAGGAATGCCGTAGTGCTTGTAAACATCCTGCATGCGCTTTTCCATGCTGAGAACTTCGCTGCGGTTGTTTGTGCGCCGGTAGTCTTGCCAGCGCGAGTAATAGCTGTCAAAACGCGTCTGGTCACTCAAGGACAGTCGAATGCCTTGCGCAACAGACGGCAAGGTAAATGCCAACAGCAAAGCTGAAATTGCGAACAGCCTCTTCATGCATCCTCCCAAATATGGCCCACAACTTTGAAAATTACCCCAAAACGCCGCTTACCTGAGGTCTAACGAACACCGTCATATTACATTGCAGTTCGTATGGAATCTCGGCACGCCAGTCACTTCACTTCAGTAACGAGGCAATCCCCTGGCTGCGGACACAAATCATCCACATGGGCTTATAGGAAATGGAGCGGGATGTTCGAGGACCAGGCGCCAAAATCCAGCGCAGCAGGGAAAGAAGGTTCCTGCAAATGAGACAGAGAATTCCTTAGAGCTGCTTACTTGCTAGCCGCGGCGCTCTTTGCCCACTTCGCCAATGTGTTTAGGTATGGATAGGCATTCTGCGGGGCATCAATCGTTCCGGTCAGAGAAGTGCTGAAGGGCACCATGCGTCCGTAAAATTCGCGCGTGCTATCCTTGTCCTGGCCGACGACTGCGCCGCTCAATTCAAGCCCGGCGAACAGGCCCCGCGCCCGCGAGTAGCTCAGCACCTGCGCTTTTAGTTTCCAATCCGTGTCCGCAGCCGCGTGCCGGCCGACTGGCCCGGCGGCTACGCTGGCGTCGGCGCCCAATTTGAATTGGCTGGAGAGCAGGTTCTTCATGCCGTCCTGATTCATGATCAGCATGACTAAATCCACAGCCTGGCCGCCGATCTGCAATCCGAAGCTTCCACCTTTGACGGTGAAGAATGCCGGAGCGCTCCATCCTTTTGGCGTGCGGCAACTAGCGACCCCTCGCCCATAACGCGCGCCCACAATAAATCCACCCTTCAGCATGGATGGCACCACGGCCACGCATTCTGCCGAGCCCAGGACTTCCTCTGGAATGCCCTGATCGGGCGCCGACTGAATCTCATCCAAAACTTCCGCCCCGGCTTTCAGGCGATCTTCGGCCTTGGTAGGTTTCGCTGATGTTTCGTCCGCGGCAAACGCGCCGGCGACCAGAGACACTGCCATGCACAAGATCAGAAATCTTTTCATGAGAATCCTCTTCAAACAAAATGATGTTCAGAGTACCCGATTTACGGAATTAAGGATAGGAGCAGATGATCGCGCTTCTGCTCATGCCGGAGAAGAACACAGATCATCTGTTTTTTTCGTAAACACGCTTCGCATTTTTGCCATCTATAACACAGACCGTCAGTGTGCGAAGGGATCAAGCTATGGCAGAACCGCTGACCAAACAAAGGTTCGATCCGCAAATCGATGTAAATAAGCCTATTAGCCCGAGTACGGGGAATGTCCCCTCCGCCGCAACTCAGGGTAAGGGTCACGAAACCCCGCCCGCTCAAAGGATCCATCCTGTACCGAGCGTCCGGCCAAGGAAGGAGCCTAAATCCAAAGTTGCCGAAATTGCGGTCAACATCCAACAGAGTACTTCCGCCGCCTACGACAAGGTTGCCGTGCGGACCAGTGATGTAGTCGCTAGAAGCAGGGAAAAAACGGCCGACCTGCTCCGTCGCGCTGGACATCGCGCCCGCTATATCGTGGACGAGTATCCGCTGCACGTCATCGGAGTTGTGGGAGGCGCGGCGTTCGTCGCTGGGGTGCTGCTACGAGTCTGGAGGTCAAGCCATGAATGAAGCCGCCCACGTGCGTAATCACGAACGCAGTATCGGCAGCGTTGTGGCAGAAATCAAGGATGAGCTAATAGATTTCATTCAAACGCGCGTTCGGATGTTCAAGTCTGAGTTGCAGGAAACCGTCGCCACATTCAGGCGTATTGTGCCCATGGCAGCGATCGCTATCATTCTGCTCACGACCGGATATGTTCTGCTGACGCTCGCAGTGGTCAGCTTGGTCGCTGTTGCTTTTTGGAACAATCCGTACCACTGGTTCTTCGCTTTTCTAATCGTTGGTGTGCTGTGGCTGATCGCAGGCGCGCTGACCGGGTTTCTGGCGTGGAACCGTTTCAGAACACGCGGAACCTTCCCTAATAAAACCATCGGAGTTCTCAAAGCAGATAAGGTTTGGTTTGAGCGCCAAGCGAGGAGCCAACTATGAGTACGATTCCTAGTTCTGATCTCGAGCTGCGCGCTGCAGACGAACGACGCCGCCTGCACAGCTCCGTCACTGAATTGAAATCCCGAGTTCGTGAAACTTTGGATGTGAAGCGGAATGTCCGCAAGCACGTGGTGCTCGGCTCCAGCATCGTGGCGTTACTAAGCCTAATCGTGGGTTACGGTTTTGCAGGCATCTTCACCCGCCATTGATTGCATGGCGACTCAGGGGAGAAACAATTATGCCTTTTTCAACCGCTGTTTCCGACGCAGTAACCCGCCGCGCTCCGAAATTCATCTCGCCCAAAGTGCACGCCGTGATCGATTACGCGATGATCGGAGCTTTTTTTGTGACCGGCGCACTATTCTGGCGACGCAATCGCCGCGCCGCGATCAGCGCTTTGCTCTGCGGCGGCGCAGAACTCACGAATACCCTGCTTACGGATTATCCGGGCGGAGTAGTGCAAGCCATCAGCTTCCCCCTACACCGCAAAATCGACTTCGGCCTTGCGGCCATGACCGCCACTATGCCGGAGTTTATGTCCTTCCACCACCATCCCGAAAAGAAGTTCTTCGGGACTCAGGCCGCAGTGATCACTGGCGTCACAAACCTGACGAATACCGGCCACCGCCGCCGCGTCTCCGAAAAGCGCCGCGCGGCATAATTCTTGAATTGTCGTCGAGAACTAGGCACTGAGAACTTGAGAGTTTGTTAAGGGGCAGTTCTCACCTTGCTGGTTCTGATCAGTCGCAGTCAGGGCGTCCATTCGGTCGCAGTCTCGCCTGCGGGTCTCAATTCGACCCTAATCTTTCATTCCATTCCGCCGATATCCCCATCAGGAGCTCCCCATGAAACTTCCATCCTCACCCTGCTACTGGTGTTGTTTGCCGCCGGCTGCTCGTCCAACTTCCCGCGGGGCGCAACCTCCCCGCGTTCCTATAACGGAACAGCTTCTGTCGGCGACTTTCTCACCATCACTCTGGAACCCGCAGCCCACACCCTCACGTACACGAATCTTTCCAACCAGGACACGGGAACTATTCCCTACACCGTGAACTCCGATGGAACCTATACCCTGAATGATCCCACCGGAAATCTCATCGCAGCTTATGAGGTTCCTAATTACGCTCTGTTGGTGCAGGCGACGAAAACCGGTCCGAACCACAACGCCTTGGCGCTGATCACGGCCGTTGATAAGGGCACAATTTCGACCGCCACCTGGGCAGGTCATGGCTACAACTATATGCAGTTTCGTACCTCCTCTGGTGGGGTGGAGGTCGGCTCCGCCATTCTGGATGCACAGGGTAATGTCAGCGTGACAGGCTATTGGCCCTACGGATCAATTGGGCAGGGGACCGGCGCTTTCAATATTGGCAGCTTTGACGCCAGCACTTTCCATGCTGATCCTTCCGGCACCTTCTTGACGATCCCTGAAAATAATGGAAGCTCCGACTATGTTTTCGGCACTCCGAACGGCATCTTCGCCGTAGACACACCCAATGGCGCCATCCTGGGGCTAAAAAAAGCGGCCACAAAGAACTTCGATCCATCTTTCGCGGGAACTTACAAAGCCATCTATTACCAGAAGACGGGCGCTAATACCGGCCCAAATAATACGGAAACCGGGACGGCCAGCTTGGGAAACGCTATGTTAGGGATCACCTCCAGTGGCCAGATTACGATCAGCGACTCGCAAGGATCAGTCTTGGTCGTTGCTACTCTACAACCTGTCGCCGACACTTCTTACCTTTATGGCGCGGGAGAGCTGGGTGATCCTTGCAACGGATTGTTTACCTTCCGCCTCGTAACCTTCGGATTTCAGCAGGACGTCTTTGTCACATTTATGGATCGCGCAATTCTGTTTTCCTCATTCCGCGCCACGCTGCCCTGGGGATCCGGCAACAAAATAACCAGCCCACATCAGCAAAAAGCGCCGGAATCCAGCCCGGATCCCAGCGCCTCACTGTAAACCGATCAATTTATCTTTAGGCCGACATCGCCCGCCGCTGCGTCCGAGTCTCGCGAATCGAGGCCACGCTGCGGCGAATATTCAACCAGCCATTTTCCTGGAATACTTTAAACAGATCGTACGAGTAGGGAATCTCGCCCGTAATGATTTCTTCTTTTCCTTGCTCATCCGTGACCGAGAATGCAACTTGCACCGGCTCATCGGGCGAATTCTGCTTAGTAAAGTGAACGAGTTTCACGTTGAGGGTTTCCGGTTCTTGAGGCTGTACTGGCATTTAATCCCTCCTGTTTATTTTGGACTGGCAGAAATTGTAGAAATGATCCAGAGCACACTCAAGGGAAAAGCAGAGCACGCGGAGAAATAATTAGTTGCTGTCATTCTCGATGACAATAAAAGACTTGCGGAAGATCATTTTCAGAGCTCCCTGAACAGCCTGTGGAAAAAACGTCGATGCCCCAGCAGCACTGGGAAGAGCACGACCTCGACTCGGGCGTTAAGCTTCTTTAATTCAAATCACGGGCGAGGCGCCCGCGCCACCCTAAGGGGCTGGGCAGGACGGGGCTGTCCCTACGTAACTCTGCTGTACATGTACCGATGGACATGTGACCAAGTTAATTACCCCCTCTGGCGTCGTTGGGCTTGTGATACTCTCGAAACTACCCCATATTCTCACCGTTTGTCTGGGTTTTGGACTTCGCGATCCATGTTGCGTGGAAGACGGTCACCTATCGCAGTGTGGCCCTGGGCGTCTTGTTCCTGATGTCGGTATTCTCTGCCGGGCTGTACTTTGCCTTTCCGCAGTTGACGCAGAACGGGATCAAGTCCGTCACTAGCCTCACCGGGAAGCTGATGGAGCGGTTTGCCAGTTCCGGGGCGCCGGTGAAAGCGAATTCAATGAACTCGCAACAGGCGCATATCACAGCGCTGGATGGCACCGTTCGGGTGAAGAAAGCCAGCAGCAATAGCTGGGTGAACGCGGATTATAACGTTCCCTTGGAGAAAGGTGATGTGGTGCAGACCGGGTCTGAGGGAATGGCGAAGATCGTCTTTGGGGACGGGACCAACTACACAGTCAAGCAGGATTCGCTGATTGTGATTGAAGAAAACTCTGCCAACGAGCAGCAGCAGACCAGCGTTGCCATCGCGGTGAGCACGGGCACGGTTGATCTGGCGACTGCCACCTATATGCAGGGGTCAAAATCGCAAGTGATTGTTGCAGGAGCGACAGCGTCGTTGGCGCCGAATAGCGCGGCCATGGTGCATAACGATCCCAATGGCGACCGGCACGAGATCATGGTGACTAAAGGAACGGGCGACGTGGCCCGCAACGGAGAAGTGCTGCACCTAACGGATTACCAGCGCGCGTCATTTCAGGAGGACTCGCCGCGGATGGCGAAGACCCAGGAGATTGGACCGCCGACGCCGATTGCTCCGGCGAACATGATGCCGATTTTCAGCTCAGGCGGATCGAAGACGGTGGAGTTTTCCTGGACGCCGATGGCTAATGCCGCAGGATACCGGTTCCGTATTTCCCGGAATCCGTATTTCTCGTCGACCATTGTAGATCGCAAAGTGAATACCGCAGATGTAATCGTGTCAGGGCTGTCGGAGGGCGCTTATTACTGGGTGGTGCAATCCTACGACGCCAAGGAGCAGAGCTCGCTTGAAAGCGAGAAGAACCGGTTTACCATTATTCCGAAGGGTAATACTACGGCGATAAACTTGGAGCTCGATCCCTTCGTGCAGCACGGGCACGTGATTGAATTGATGGGAAAAACAGAAACTGGCGCGCGCGTAATGGTAAATGGGCAAGAAGTGCCGGTAATCGGCACAGATGGGAGTTTTCATTACTTCACGCCCCCCTTGCCGCCCGGAGAGAGCGTGATTACGATTACGGCGCAGAATGCCAAAGGCGGGGTAAATACGCTGCAGAAGAAGATCGTGATTCAGTAAGGGTTCTGAGGTGCTGGACCTTTCGTTTAGAGTTGTGAAGGGGAATCTCTCATAGAATTAAAGAGAGTGTTCCGAAGGGAACAAGAGTAACCGGGTACGCCCGGAACGCCACTAGCTTGAGAAGAGCTCACGTATGTCATCGAATGGCTTCCATTCCAACGGTTCGCGTATGACCAACCTGAGATCGCTGTTCAGCATATTCTCCAGCGATCTCGCTATCGACCTGGGAACTGCCAACACCTTGGTTTACGCGCGGGGCAAGGGAATCGTGGTGAATGAGCCCTCAATCGTGGCCCTCAACAAGAACACCAATGAAGTTGAGGCCGTGGGCAAAGAAGCCAAGGAGATGTTGGGGCGAACGCCGGGAAACATCGTTGCGATCAAGCCGATGAAAGATGGAGTGATTGCGGATTTCAAAGTCACAGAAAAAATGCTGAATTACTTCATCCAGAAGGCGCACAACCGGAAG
>QIAB01000014.1:23629-27173 GCA_003225455.1 Acidobacteriota bacterium | reverse complement strand
CGGCAATTTGGAACAAGCGATGGCGGAAGGCAAGTTGCGGGAAGATCTCTATTATCGCCTGAGCGCGTTCACGGTTCACGTGCCTCCGTTACGCGAACGCAAAGCAGAAATTCCGCTTCTGCTTGGACACTTCATGAACCAGTTGGCACGGCGGTATGGGCTTCCGGCGCGAATGTTTTCACCGGCTATGTTGGCCGCTTGCCAAGATTATGATTGGCCTGGCAATCTTCGCGAATTGGAACAATTTGTGAAGCGTCATTTGCTCATGGGAGAGGATGGCGCCGCGCCGGGCGCGCCCGAGCAGGATGGCATTGCGGCGGAGGATTTGCGACAGTTACCGGGCAACAATATTTCGAGCACGGAAGCTTCTCCTAATGATGGTTCGACCTCTGGTCTCAAATCACTCCTGCAGAGCGTGAAAGGGGAAACCGAGAGAAATGCCATTTCGACTGCGCTAGAGCAAACCAGGTGGAACCGCAAAGCGGCAGCCCGCCTGCTGAAAGTGAGCTATCGGACATTGCTTTACAAGATTCAGCAGTATCATATGAGTCCACCGGACTACGTCCCGCCGGTTGGAACCGGCTTGATTAAGAACGGGCAAGTACGCTGATCTCATGCTAAGAAGGATAGTTCGCGAGCATCGCACACGGGTTGTCGCAATGTTGGTTGGCCTTGTGCTTTCCGGTTGCTTGTGGGGCCAAGCGGGCAGCCCAGACAAGCCCGCTCAGGCTGCGCCCCCCGACACCAATCAAGAAACGAACAAAAATGCCGAAGCTGCAGCGGCACCCGCCAAGCAGCATGACGACACCTTCATTATTGGCGTGGATGATGTGCTTGCGGTTAACGTTTGGAAGGAAGCCGAAGTTTCGCGGTCCGTCCCGGTCCGCTCTGACGGAAAAATCTCATTACCGTTAGTAGGGGAAGTACAGGCTGCCGGGGAAACTCCGCATCAGCTCGAACTGGCAATCGCGAAGCGGCTCCAGAGTTACATTTCGGAGCCGGAAGTTACGGTGATCGTCCAACAGATCAACAGTCAGAAATTCAATATTCTTGGGCAAGTGGTAAAACCAGGTTTTTACTCGCTGGCTAATTCTCCGACTGTTCTGGATGCCATCGCCATGGCCGGGGGCTTCCGCGATTTTGCCAAGAAGAAATCAATGTATGTGTTGCGGCAGAACCCCGATGGCACAAGTATCCGGCTCCCCTTCAATTACAAAGATGTGATCCAAGGCAAGAACGCAGCGCAGAATGTAAAGCTGCAGCCCCACGATACGGTGTATGTTCCGTAAATCAGAAAGCGTGATGCTTAAACTGCTGACATTATCGGTCTTGATCGCGGGGACGGTGGTGTGCGCGCTGGGACAAAATTCCCAAGAGCCATCCCAAGGCGCTGTGCCGGCGGTGCAAGGACCGGAGCTGGCCGGTCAGAGCAATGAGGCTTCTGAGACAGATTCCCTGCAGCCCAACGATGCTGGCGGCCGCATGGCCACGCCCGAGCCGGTGAACATCGAGGGATATTCGATGAACTTCACCTCAGAAGGAGAGCGCTCCAATTACCTTCGAGGAGGATTAAAGTTTGGCAGTTCGTATTCCGATAACGTGTCGCCCAGTGTGGGCCGAGCGATCAGCGACGTTAGCTACTCGGTTTCGCCCTTTATCGCTTTGGATCAGGTGAGATCCAGGCTTAGCTGGAATCTTTTCTATACTCCGGGATTTACTTTTTATCAAAAGACGACCGCATTCAATGAATCAGATCATAATGTGGCCCTTGCCCTGAAATACCGGCTAAGCCCGCACGTCACGTTCAAAGTAGAGAATCATTTTTCCAAAACTTCGAATTTCTTGAATCAGAATCAGAACCTGGCCGCAGAGCCCACGACGGGTTTGCCTCCCAATGTTGCGTTGGTGGTTCCCATTGCCGATCAATTGCGCGACCTCAGTTCAGTTCAACTCAGTTACCAGTTCAGTCCCAACAGTTTAATTGGGGCGACGGGCACATTCTCGGACTTGAATTATCCCGATCGGAGTCAGGTCCCCGGCCTCTTCAATTCCACCTCAACCACGGGCGAGTTCTTCTACACGCATCGGCTTTCAGGAAAGCACTATGTTGGCGCGGCTTACGATTACAACAATTTGCTCTCCTCGGGATGTGCCACGGTGCCCACATCGTCAGCGCCGCCAGCGAATTGCGTTCAGCAAAGCGATTCTAGAACCGAAACTCACGGCATTCGCGGCTTCTATACGCTCTACCTGAGTTCTGCGACTTCATTCTCCGTGTTTGCAGGACCGGAACGTTGGGAGAGCAGCGGGGCGGTGTCAACACCCCCGCAATGGTCTCCCGCAGCAGGCGGCAGCTTTGGCTGGCGAAGAGCGCACACCAGCCTGGAGATGAATGTTTCCAGACGAGTCAGTGGAGGTGGAGGCTTAGCCAATGCGGTTCACTCGCTTGACGGCAATGCCTCAGTGCGACAGCAGTTGAGCCCGAGTACGACGGTAGGTCTGAGCACGAACTACTCGCTGAATGAAGCTCTTCGACTGCTACCCTCGACCTCGAACGGGCACTTGGTTTCCGGAACCATATCGTTTGAACGCCGGCTAGGAGCACACTTCGGTTTTGATATGGCGTACACGCGGTTGCATCAGAGTTACAACAATATCGCGGCGATTTCTCGAGCGCCGGACGTCGATCACGTTTTGGTTTCGATTTCTTACCGGTTTGAACGGCCCCTAGGAAGGTAAACGCGACTATGCTGGAAGAAGCTCACGATCAGGATCAGCAACCATTCGACTGGCGTTCTCACCTGGAGATTTTGCGGCGGCGGAGATGGCTGGTATTGTTGCCGTTCTTTGCGGGATGGCTGGCCGTCTGGATGGTGAGCTGGTGGCTGCCCTCGATTTATCGTTCCGGGACTCTCATTCTGGTGGAACAGCCGACGGTACCGCAGCAATTCGTCGTGCCCAATATTGGAGGTGATCTGCAGGAACGCTTGCAAAGCATTACGCAGCAAATTCTCAGCCGCACCCGGCTGCTGCATATCATTGAAGGCTTGAATCTGTATGCCAAGGAGCGCCAGCGGCGCACGCCAGATGAAGTGGTGGAGCGGATGCGCAAGGATATCGAGATAGAGCTGGTGCGCGACAAAAACAATGCACTGACGGCGTTCAACATCTACTACTCTTCGCGCGACCCGCAGGTTGCACAGCGAGTAACCAGCGAGCTTAGTAATCTATTCATCAGCGAAAACCTGGAAGCCAGGCAGGCGCAATCGCAGAGTACGACCAAGTTCCTGGAAAGCGAACTCGAAGAAGCGCGCAAGAGTTTGTCTGAGCAGGAAGAAAAGGTCCGGGAGTTTAAGGACAGACATTTAGGAGAACTGCCGGGGCAGACGCAAAGCAATCTTCAGATTCTGAGTGGCTTGCAGACCCAATTGCAGACCGAAGAGGAAGCTCTGAATCACGCGAAACAGCAGAACGTTTATTTGGAGTCGCTGCTCGGCCAGTATCGGAACCTTCCCGAGTCGCCCAAAGCGGGGGGTAACATTTC
>QIAB01000014.1:4484-23518 GCA_003225455.1 Acidobacteriota bacterium | reverse complement strand
GTGCGGGACCAATTGGCTGCCAGTCTGAAGTCTAAGATCGCAGACCCGGAAAAAAGTGGTTCGACGGCGTCCGATGGTATTCCACTGCGGGATGCCGGGCCGATCCTGGAGCTCGAGAGTCAGTTGAAAGTCAACAAGATTGAGATAGCGAGCCGGCAGAAGGCGATCGATGACATAAAGTCGAAAATCCCCGACTATCAAGCTCGCCTGAACCGCTCGCCGGTGATGGAACAGCAACTGGCGGATCTGACTCGCGGCTATGATCAGTCGAAATCCAATTATGACTCATTGCTGAAGAAGAAGAATGACTCTGAGTTGGCCACTAGCCTCGAGTTGCAACAGCAAGGCGAACATTTCCGCGTGCTTGATCCTCCCAGCCTGCCGGTAAAGCCATTCTCGCCTAAGCGTCTTCAGCTCTGCGCTATCGGTTTGGTAGTGGGATTGCTCTTAAGCGGCGTGATGACTGCCGGGGCAGAACTGGTGGATGACCGCATTCATGACGAGAAGACATTGAAGAAGCTGATTCAAATACCCGTGCTTTCTGAGATTCCGAGCGTCTCAACGGACAAGGAGAAGAGAGCCGAGCGCAGGGATGGCTGGCTGGTTTGGGCCACGGCCAGCCTGATGGTGGTCTCGATTTTGGCCGGCTCGGCGTTGAGTTATTTCCGAGGATAAATAGGCGACCGATGTACAAGACTTTTTTCAAGCTGCGACGAAATCCATTCGAGATCACGCCGGATCCGTCGTTTTTGTTTCCAACACGAAGGCACAATGAGGCGCTGGCGGCTCTCTATTATGGTGTGCGCCGGCATAAAGGCTTCGTGGTGATGACCGGGGAGGTCGGGACCGGGAAAACGCTACTGGTGCGGTGCTTGCTGCAACTGCTGCAAGGTAGCAACGTCGCATATGCCTACTTGTTTAATAGCCGATTGTCCCCAGTGGAATTTCTCCAGTATGTGACCGGCGATTTCGGCCTTCCGGCAGCGGGCAAGAACAAGAGTGAACTTCTGCTGCAACTGGGAAGCTTTCTTGTAGGACGGCACCAGCAAAAGCTGACCACGGTATTGGTGGCGGACGAAGCCCACCATCTTTCGGCGGAGGTTCTGGAAGAGATTCGGCTGTTGACAAACCTGGAAACACCCCAGGGCAAACTGCTGCAGATTCTGCTGGTGGGGCAGCCCGAACTGGATGAGAAGCTGGATTCCACTGAATTGCGGCAGCTCAAGCAAAGAATTGCGCTGCGCTCACAACTGCAGCCGCTCGATTTAGAGGAAACACGAGGCTACATCCTGCGGCGCCTGCAGTTGTCCGGAGCAGACTCTAACGGCAATATATTATTCCCCCCTGAAACCATTGCGGCAGTGTACCGGATTTCCCGAGGCATACCCCGCCTGATCAACACCATCTGCGAGAATGCCTTGATCAGCACCTACGCACGGCAATTGCAATCGGTTCCTCCCGAGATCATCAATGAGGTGGCCAGCGATTTCCGCCTCAACGTGGGAGCCAAAAGCCGCGCCGAAGAAACCTCAGGAAAAGATGGGAAAGATGGGAAAGAACTCTGGCACGCGGTGAAAACTTTGGTCGAGCTGCACAACCAGCTTCAGAGCGTAAGACAGAGCCAGGAACAAGCCTCCCTGCAAGATTTCTCGGAAGTGAGGAAACATGAGCCGATTGTTTGAAGCGCTGCAAAAATCCGAGCCGGAACTCAGTTTCGACTTTCCGCTCGCCATGCAGCTGACGGATGAACTGTTAAAGGCGGCGGAAACAGAATCGCCGCAAAAGCAATCGGAGGAGTTCGAGACCAGACCGCGCGGCAAGCAGGATTCCGCTCTGGTTCCTGAGCTGGCCCAGCAGTTCCCGTCGGTTCCGCTGAC
This sequence comes from Acidobacteriota bacterium, assembly GCA_003225455.1. Taxonomy (GTDB): domain Bacteria; phylum Acidobacteriota; class Terriglobia; order Terriglobales; family Acidobacteriaceae; genus QIAB01. The sequence continues at coordinate 21,641 of QIAB01000014.1, read as the reverse complement.
CGTTAAGCCGGATGTCCGGCTGGTTTGTCTAACACAGAAAGACAGCCTGGCCGCAGAAAAATTCCGCTTTCTCGCAGTTCGCCTTCGCCAACTCCAGCAAAGCCGCTCGCTGAAGAAATTACTTGTGACCAGCACGATTCCGGAAGAAGGCAAGAGCATGATCTCCGCCAATCTTGCTCTGAGCCTGGCGCGCAAGAAGCGGCAGAGAATTTTGCTGGTGGAAGGCGATCTCCGCAGGCCTACTTTGTACCAGAGCTTCGGCCTTAGAAGTTTGCCGGGTGTCAGTGAGTGGCTGAAGAGCGGATCGAGCGAAGTTACGAACGTTTATCGCTTTGAAGAAGCGGGATTATGGTTTTTCCCCGCCGGTTCGCTGCCGGGAAATCCTATGGAATTATTGCAATCCGCCAGACTTGCGGAATTGATGGAGCAGTTGGCCGTCTGGTTCGATTGGATTGTGATCGATTCTCCTCCCATACTGCCACTTGCCGATACCAGCGTTTGGAGCCGGCTGGCGGATGGCATTCTGCTGGTGGCGCGGGAAGGCACGACCAGAAAGCGTGAGCTGCAGCGAGGCTTGGATACACTTGATCACTCAAAGCTGCTGGGAATGGTGTTGAACAGTTCCGACTCCACCGATCAGAGCAACTACTACCAACGTTACGGGCCGGCGCAGAGCGCAGCGCAAGCCAAGACTGAATAACGTAGAGCACACTCCCTCCCCCCTGATAGACCGTTTTCTCCCAATTCATTACCCCAATCACCGAACGCGCACTTGCCGGAGAACCAGCCAGACGCTCACTTCTGGAGACCAAAGAGGGAATTGTGAACCTGCGACAGCCAAGCAATCTCACAACTGAAGGCGATATTAGCGATGCGCCGGTTTCGGACCGCCATCAGTCTGCCTTAAGCGAAACTGAGTTTCATCACATGATTTCTCTGGAGAGAAAAAGGACGGAGCGCTCACGAAAACCGTTCCTGCTGATGTTGTTGAACGCCAATGGCGCGCTGGCTAAAGATCAGAAGAAGGAGCTTCTCGCCAAGGCGTTGTCCCTGCTCTCGGCGTGCACGCGCGAGACCGACGCGGCCGGCTGGTACAAGAACGGCTCGGTAGTAGGGGCCATGTGCACCGAGATTGCCGCTGAAAAGACCGCAACACCATTGTCGGCACCATGCTCGGGCGGGTCAGCGAACATTTGCGCAGCAACTTAAGCCATCAGCAATTCGATCAGGTGAGCATCTCGTTTTACCTGTTTCCAGATGATTGGGACCAGCAGATTCCTGGGCCTCCCGGTACCCCCATGCTGTATCCCGACGTGGCGAGGCGCAATGGGGAGAGAAAGTCTTTTTCGGTGATCAAGCGAGCTATGGATATTACTGGCAGCGCGATGTTGCTGGCGGCGCTCTCGCCGGTGTTCACGATGCTTGCTTTGGCTATTAAGCTGACTTCGAAGGGGCCAGTATTCTTCCGCCAGGAGCGCGTGGGACAGTACGGCAAACCTTTCGTGCTGCTCAAATTTCGGTCCATGTACATGGACAGTGACGCCGCCGCCCATAAGAATTATGTCCGACAGTTGATCGCGGGCGAAGCCGAGCGCCACCCGGCGAACGGGAATGGGGAGGGCCTGTACAAGCTAGCCGGCGACACTCGCATTACCCGGGTCGGATCTCTCTTGCGCAGAACCAGCATGGATGAGCTGCCGCAACTCATCAATGTACTAAGGGGAGACATGTCGCTGGTCGGTCCGCGCCCGCCGATCGATTATGAAGTGGACGAATACGATGCCTGGCACCTGCGCCGCTTGCTCGAGGCTAAGCCGGGGCTCACAGGATTGTGGCAGGTCAGTGGCCGTAGCCGCGTGAGCTTCGACGAGATGGTGCGGCTCGACTTGCGTTACGCCCGGATCTGTACGCCCTGGCTCGACTTGAAGATTCTGTTGCAAACCCCCAAAGCGGTGATCGCGGGTGATGGCGCGGTCTAGCGGCGGCGATCACGAAAAGTTCCTCCACAATCTTCTTTCTCCCACACTTATGCACACCTCTCTGAAAGATTCCTCCGGTACCGCGGACGTTCAACCGAGGTCGAACATGGTTAGATTTGGCGTCATTGGTTACGGCTACTGGGGACCTAACGTGGTGCGGAACCTCACCAGCCTGGAAGGTTCCGAGCTAACGGCTGTGTGTGATAAAACTCCGGCTGCCCGGCGGCGCATGCAGAAGGCGCATCCCGGAATCACAGTTGCAAGCGAAGCTTCCGAAATCCTGAGTTCGACCGATATCGATGCGGTTGCCGTGGTCACGCCGGTGTGGACGCATTATGAGCTAACTAAAGCTGCTCTCGAGAACGGGAAACACGTATTCGTGGAAAAGCCGTTCACCAGCAACACCGCGCAAGCCCAAGAACTGATCGAGTTAGCAGCGAAGAAGAATTTAAAGATCATGGTTGACCACACCTTCCTGTTTTCGGGAGCAGTGAAAAAGATCCGTGAACTAGTAGAGGAGGGAGCGCTCGGCAAGCTGTACTACTACGATTCGACCCGGGTGAATCTGGGTCTGTTTCAGCACGATGTGAATGTGATCTGGGATCTCGCCCCGCATGACCTCTCGATCATGGACTACCTGATCAAAGAGACTCCGGAGGCCATTGTGGCAACTGGGCAAACCCATCTTAACGGTTTCGAAGATGTAGCTTTCATCACTCTTTACTTTCCGGATAAGGTCATTGCCCACATCAATGTGAACTGGTTGTCTCCGGTTAAGGTTCGTACCACACTGATTGGCGGGGAAAAGAAGATGTTGGTGTGGAATGACCTGGAGGCCGACGAGAAAGTCAAGGTTTACGATCGGGGCGTGCAGATTAACAACCGCCAGGGTCTTTACGACTTGCTGGTGAATTACCGCTCCGGCGATATGTGGGCGCCTCAATTGGAACAGGTGGAGGCATTGCGGCAAGAATTGGCTTATTTCGTCGATTGCATCTCGAACGATAAAACTCCGATGAACGACGGCCAAGCCGGCCTCAGAGTGGTCAAGATGCTGGAGGCCGCCAATGACTCCCTCCGGCACCGTGGAGCATTGGTTCGCCTCTGATCCAAAGCTGAGAATCTCGTTTCATGACCACAGTCGCGGTTGAAGGCTTACACCGAAGCAGTAGAGCCTGGAAGAAATAGGCCTAGAGAAGAATGAAACCAACGGTCCTGCTTGCAACCACCTCGAGCTGGTTTCCCACCGCGCGGCTAGCGGTGGCTCTGGCACACGCAGGTTTCACGGTTGACGCGGTCTGCCCGCCGCGCCATCCGCTCGATAAAACCAGCGCGGTACGCCAAATGTGCGCATACCATGGGCTGACGCCATTGAGGTCGTTCGCGGATGCGGTCGCCGCCACAAAACCAGATTTCATCCTTCCCGGTGACGACCTCGCGACCCGGCACCTGCACCACCTGCACGGCCGGGAATGCGCTCAGGAGAGAGCGGGATCAGAGATTTGCAACCTGATTGAGCGTTCGCTCGGCGCCCCTGAAAGTTTCGCAATCGTCTATGCCAGAACCGCTTTCATGCGATTGGCGCAAGAAGAAGGCATCCGCGTTCCCCAAACCGAGACCATTAGCAACACCCATGACCTCAGAGCGTGGCTCGCCCAAATGGGTTTTCCGACGGTCCTAAAGGCAGACTGCACTTCCGGCGGAGAGGGAGTACGGGTCGTCCACACAATTGAGGAAGCAGAACACGCCTATCGGAGGCTGCAAGCCCCGCCACTGTTGGCGCGGGCTGCCAAACGGGCTCTGGTGGACCAGGACAAGACGCTGGTCTGGCCGTCGCTGCTTCGTCGCCGGCCGGTAGTGAATGGGCAGGCATTTGTCGCAGGACGGGAAGCAACCAGCACAGTCGCTTGCTGGAATGGCGTCGTGCTGGCGGGCCTCCATTTCGAGGTGCTTAAGAAGAGGAGCTCAGCGGGACCGGCCACGGTGATGCGCTTGATTGAGAACGCTGAGATGACGGCCGCTGCCGAAAAAATCGCCCGCCGCCTCAATCTCTCGGGGGTGCACGGTCTTGATTTCATGCTTGAGGCAGACACGGGAAATGCCTTTCTGATTGAGATTAATCCCCGCTCCACCCAGGTGGGACACCTGACGCTCGGCCCCGGGCGGGACCTCCCGGCAGCCTTGTATGCAGCTGTGTCTGGGCAAGCGGTGCAGCCGGCTGCCAAGCTCACAGAGAAGGACACGATCGCGCTCTTTCCCCATGAGTGGTTGCAGGATCCAGCAAGCTCGTTTTTGCAATCCGGCTATCACGATGTTCCCTGGCAAGAACCGGAACTGGTTCGCGCTTGTGTCCGCAAACGGCCGAAGATCGGCTGGTATTCCAGGCAAAATCCGATTCCAAGTTTTTCCGCAGTGCGGCTTCCTGTGCAAGGGCGCTCCGCAGAAAACTCGCGAGACGCCGGCTGGATCGCCAAACAGAGTGAATCTCCAAATGCCTAACAAACGCGTGCCAGAGAAATCTAAGGAACCCAGAGCCGAAGTGCCGCCCATGAATTCCACTGGTGGTAATGGTGTCGACATGTCGCATCACCACCAACCATCGAACGGCAATCAGCGAGCTTCAGAATGGGTTGCTGAGCGCCTGGAGCAGCGCTCTTTGCAAGATCAAATCCGCTCAGACGCGAGCAAGCCGGTTCGCGTAATGAAATTTGGCGGCACGTCGGTGGCTGATGGCTCTTGTATTGAAAAAGTGGTCGAGATCATTCGAGCCGCTGCGCGCGAGAGCCGGCTGGTGGTGGTCGTCTCCGCGATGGCTGGCGTAACCAACAAATTGCTGGAAGCAGCCACGTGCGCTGAGGCAGGAGATTACAAGGCGGTCGCGGTTATCTTCGAGCAACTGCGCCAGCAGCATGATTTGGCTCTTCGCACGTTAATACATTCGGCGGCGGAGCGGAGCCGCATAAGCTGCAAGATGGAGGAATGTTTTGAGGAGGGCGCCAGGCTGTGCCAGGGCACGAGCCTACTGCGCGAGCTGACGCCGCGAGCGCGTGACGCGGTTTCGGCGCTGGGCGAGCGTCTTTCTGCTCCTCTCGTAGCGGCGGCACTGGCGGAGCGTGGCGTGCCCAGCCAGGCCATCGAGGCGACGGAACTGGTGCTCACTGACGCATGCCACGGCGCGGCTGAGCCGCGCATGGACGCCACCCGCGAACGCTGCCAAGCACGCTTGTGTCCGCTTTTGCAGGAGGGGATTGTTCCCGTGGTGACGGGTTTCATCGGGGCTACGGAGGAAGGCGTGCTTACGACGCTGGGCCGCGGCGGCTCCGATTATTCCGCCACGATTATGGGCGCGGCGATAGGCGTGGACGAGGTGATCATCTGGACCGATGTGGACGGCCTGCTCACCGCCGATCCCCACATCGTGACTGGCGTCTGCACGATCCCTGAAATTTCCTACCGCGAGGCGGCGGAGCTCGCCTACTTTGGCGCCAAGGTACTGCATCCCAAGACGGTTCGGGCGTTGATGCAATGCGGCATCCCGCTGTGGATTCGCAACACCTTCGCGCCGGAACGGCCGGGAACGAAGATCACGCCGGCCGGATTTCAGAACGGGGGAGGAGTGAAGGCGCTGACGGCGATCAACGATGTCGCTCTAATCACTGTAGGCGGGCCAGGAATTGCAAGCGTGCCGCATGTTCTGGGGCGGACATTCGAAACGACGACGTCGCTGCGAGCCGACGTGCTGCTGATCTCGCAATCATCGTCGCAAAACGACATCTGCCTGGTGGTTTCGGCTTCGGTTGCCAAGCGCACAGTGGAGGCGCTGCGCCGCGAGTTCGCGCCTGACCTGGCACATGAGAAAGTGGAACACATCAATCTCGATCCCACGGTTGCGCTGGTCACCGTGGTTGGCCAGAACATGCGTGGCACATCCGGAATTGTGGGACGTATGTTCGGCGCGCTGGGGCGGGAGAACGTGAATATTATCGCCATGGCGCAGGGATCTTCGGAGTGCAACATCTCATTCGTGGTGGCGCAGAAAGATGTGAAAGCAGCGCTAGTCACTTCTCACCGGGAATTCGATCTGGGACGCGCTGAGTCAGTAGGTCCTGCCGCTGAGAAACAGGCTGACTCGGTAAGTCCTGCGCCTGAGAAACCTTTGAGCCGGCCGGTTAGCTGGTTTTACGGGCCTCAGCGGCCCGCTGCAGAAAACGTTTGAGCAAGTCTCCACTCCCGGCGGCGATCCTCCCTAATTAAATAAGCTCTCATGGACTCTTACCTGTGCATCGCGCCCGATGTGAAGCTGGGGCAGAATGTGAAGCTCTCCAAGTTCATCAACCTCTACGGCTGCGAAGTCGGCGATGAAACGAAGATCGGCGCCTTTGTTGAAATCCAAAAGAACGCCAGGATTGGCAAGCGCTGCAAGATCTCAAGCCACACGTTCATCTGCGAAGGGGTCACGATCGAGGACAACGTCTTCATCGGGCACGGAGTGATTTTCATTAACGATAGCTACCCGCGCGCGACCACGGAGGGCGGGAATCTTCAAACTGAAGATGACTGGAAAGTTGAGCGGACCGTAGTTAAGAACGGAGCCTCGATCGGCTCCGGAGTAACCATTCTCTCAAACACCACGATTGGGGAGAACGCAATGGTTGGAGCAGGCAGCGTGATCACGAGGGACGTGCCTGCAAACAGCATCGTCGCGGGGAATCCCGCGAAACTGTTGCGCTATACGGATCAAACGGTGGAAAGAGGCTAACCAATGAACAGCTCGAAGATCATTCCCTTTCTTGACCTCATCACCCCGCACGTTGAATTGGAGCCACAACTGACCGAGGTGTTCCATCGGGCTCTGAAGACTGCCGGCTTCATCGGTGGGCCTATGGTGGAGGAGTTCGAGAAGGCTTTCGCGACGGCTTGTGAGACCCAGCATTCGGTCGCGGTGAGCAGCGGAACCGATGCTCTGCGTTTCGCGATCATGGCTGCAGGCGTGCGGCCCGGCGATGTTGTCCTTACGGTTCCGCATACCTTTATTGCCACGACCGAGGCCATCGTCCAGGCGGGCGCTCTGCCTGAGTTTGTCGACATCGACGAGCGCACGTACAACCTGGATCCGCAAGAGCTGCGGAATTACCTCGAGACTCGATGCCTGCCAAATGCTGCTGGCAAGCTGGTCAGCAAGAGAAGTGGCCGGCCTGTAACGGCGATAGTTCCTGTCCATCTTTATGGCCAGATTGCCGACATGGACGCGATCCTGGAGATTGCGGAGCAGTACGATCTCATCGTGATTGAGGACGCCTGCCAGGCCCACTGCGCTGAATATTTTTCCCGCAAGCGCAATAGCTGGATGAAAGCTGGTTCCATGGGCCGGGCCGCGGCATTCAGTTTTTATCCTGGGAAGAATCTGGGCGCGTGCGGAGAGGCAGGTGCAGTCACGACGAATGATGCGGATCTGGCGCAGAAGATCAAGATGATCCGCGATCACGGCCAGGCCATGAAGTATTACCACGACGTCGAGGGCTATAACGGCAGGCTGGATGCAATCCAAGCCGGACTCTTGCTGGTTAAATTGGCGCACTTAGCGAAGTGGAACGAGCAGCGCCGCGAACGTGCCGCCGAATACAATCGTTTGCTCGCCAGCGCAGAAGATGTGACTACACCCTTCGAACCGGCCTGGTCGCGGGCGATCTATCATCTTTATGTGGTTCGTGTGGAAGACCAGCAGGGACTGATCGCTCATCTCAAGCAGGCCGACATTTACACCGGGATTCACTATCCCATCCCGCTGCACCTGCAAAAGGCGTACAAGCACCTGGGTTACGCTCGCGGGGATTTCCCGAAAGCGGAAAAGGTCGCGGCCGAAATCGTTTCGTTGCCGATGTTTCCCCAGCTTACGGAGCAGCAGCAAGCGCGTGTGGCGGAGGAAATCCGGAATTTTGTGGCGAGCCGAGGCGTGGCCATGCGGGCGCCCGAGCCACTTGCGTTGCCACTTGCGTTGGAGCAGACCGCGTGAGCGGCGCGGTTTCAGGTCACCTCTGCGGTATTGCGGCAGCCGCGGCGAAAAAACCAGGCCATATTGAAGATGGAAAGCAGTGAAGGTTGTCTCGATTGTGGGAGCACGGCCGCAGTTTATTAAGGCCGCTGCGGTGAGCCGGGAATTGCGAAAGCGGCACCGCGAAGTCTCAGTGCATACTGGTCAGCATTATGACTACGAAATGTCAGACATTTTCTTTGAAGGGCTCGATATTCCTCGTCCCGATGTGAACTTGGGCGTGGGCTCGGGCTCGCACGGCACTCAAACTGCCGCCATGCTCAAGGGCATCGAACAGGTCCTGCTGGATGAACGCCCAGACTACCTTTTGATTTACGGCGATACGAACTCTACCCTGGCGGGAGCGCTGGCGGCCTCAAAATTGTCTGTTCCGGTAGCCCATGTAGAAGCTGGGCTGCGCAGCTTCAATCGCAGCATGCCGGAAGAGGTTAACCGCCTGATCGCCGATCACCTATCAGAGCTGCTGTTGTGCCCCAGCGATACCGCAGTGCGCAATCTGGCCGCCGAGGGGGTCACACGAAACGTCCACCTCGTCGGCGATGTCATGCTCGACGTCCTGAATTGGGCCAAGCAGCGCCTTTCTGAAACGCCAAGGATTCTGGACCAGCTAGGTTTGGCAAAGCAGCGCTATGTTCTCGCCACAGTGCACCGCAGCGAGAACACCGACAACTTGAGTCGCCTCGCTCAGATATTGACCGCGTTCAATTTGCTGGACGAGCCAGTCATATTTCCGGTACATCCTCGCACCCAAAAGGCGATCACTGGGACAGGCTTGACCGTCGAGAGCCACGTGCGATTGATCGATCCCGTCGGCTACATAGACATGATGGCTTTAGCTCGCGCCGCGCGGATGATTCTGACCGACTCTGGCGGACTGCAGAAAGAAGCCTACTGGCTTGGCGTTCCCTGCGTAACCATGCGAAACGAGACAGAATGGGTGGAAACCGTGGAAGCAGGTTGGAACACGCTAGCCGGATCTGATTCCGAGAGAATCGTCGAAGCCGTGCGCTCGTTTACGCCAAACGGCTCACACCCAACCTTGTATGGCGACGGAAATGCAAGCGTGAACTGCGTCAATCTCCTCGGCTGAACTGCTGCTGATTATTTCTTTCGTACTCGGACCACATCGCGTTCCATACGGAGAGCATTTATGGAAAACGTAGCCCTCGAAAATACCAAAGCGAAGGTTGCCGTGGTTGGAGTCGGCTATTGGGGCAAGAACCTGGTGCGAAACTTCCACGAACTGGGCGCCCTGGCCATGCTTTGTGACGCGGACGGAGCAGTCGAAGAAACGTATCGGCAACGGTACACAAGCGTCAGATTCAGCCGCGACTTCCGTTCAGTGCTGGCGGATACTTCCATCAACGCGGTGGCTTTAGCTACCCCGGCGGTGACTCACTACGAAATGACGAAGGCTGCTTTGGAGGCAGGAAAGGACATTCTGGTCGAAAAGCCGCTGGCCATCGATGTGAAGCACGGAGAAGAGCTAGTCCGCCTCGCTGGCGCAAAAAGTCGGATTTTGATGGTTGGCCACATCCTCCGCTACCATCCCGCAATCTTAAAACTGCAGCAACTCATTCAGAACGGTACGTTGGGAAAAATCAACTATCTATACTCGAATCGGCTGAACATCGGCAAGATACGGACAGAGGAAAATATTTTGTGGAGCTTCGCTCCGCATGACATCTCGGTCATGCTGTCTCTGCTTAACGAGATGCCGACGCGCGTGTCCTGCCGGGGAAGCGCCTACCTGAATCGCGACGTATCGGATGTGACCTTGAGCCACTTCGAATTCCCCAGCGGGGTGCAAGGGCATATTTTCGTGAGCTGGCTGCATCCCTTCAAGGAGCAACGGCTGGTTGTGGTCGGATCGGAGAAGATGGCGGTTTTTGATGACACCGCCGAGCACAAGCTGGTGTTGTATCCCCACAAGGTCGAATGGCGCAACCGGGTGCCGGCCGCGGTGAAGGCTGACGGCGAAATCGTTGAGCTCGAAGATCGCGAGCCGCTGAAGGCCGAATGCCAGCACTTTCTCGATTGCGTGGAATCCAGAACCTCTCCGGTTAGCAATGGCGAAGAGGGCCTCAGAGTGTTGCGGGTGTTGGATGCCTGTCAGCGCGCGCTGCATAACGGTGGAATTGTTCTGGAAGACTTCAGCGCGAAACGCGCAGAGCCGGAGCCTACATACTTCGTCCACGAATCCGCCTATGTCGACGAGGGCGCCGAGATCGGTGCTCGCACCAAAATATGGCATTTCTCACATGTCATGAAAGGGGCGCGGATCGGCGAGCGCTGCGTCATCGGGCAGAATGTGAATATCGATGGCGGGACCCTCATCGGAAACAATGTCAAAATCCAAAACAACGTTTCCGTCTACACCGGCGCGGTGATTGAAGACGACGTCTTCCTTGGACCTTCGTGCGTTCTAACAAATGTCACAAATCCTCGCTCGCAAGTGAGCCGGCATGCGTTATATGAAACGACCTGTTTGAAACGTGGATGTACGATTGGCGCCAATGCGACCATTGTTTGCGGAGTCACCATCGGACGCTATGCGTTTGTTGGAGCCGGGGCGGTCGTGACCAAGGACGTTTCGGACTTTGCGCTGGTGGTGGGAAATCCGGCGCGCCAGGCGGGCTGGATGAGCCGTCATGGCCATCGCCTCGATTCCCCCGACTTGTACGGGGTCATGCGATGCCCGGAAACCGGCTATCGCTATAAAGAAGAGGAACCTGGTGTCCTACGATGCCTCGACCTGGACGAAGAAGCTGCATTGCCAGCCGAATTGAGCGTGGGGACGAAATCATACCGGCAAGTGAAAGAGGAAGCGAACTATGAATGTTCCGCTGCTCGACCTTAAGGCGCAATACGCGGCCATCAAGACCGAAGTGGAGGCGGCGATCGCGGAAGTGCTTGAATCCCAGCATTTCATTCTGGGACCGAAGGTGGAACAGTGCGAGAAGGCGATTGCCGCGTACTCGAAGTGCTCCCACGCCATCGGATTTTCTTCCGGCAGCGATGCCCTGCTTGCTTGCCTGATGGCTGAGGGCATTGGTCCGGGCGATGAGGTCGTTACCACTCCTTACAGTTTCTTTGCAACCGCTGGCGCGATCGCCCGGCTGGGCGCAACGCCTGTTTTTGTCGACATTGATCCGGCAACCTACAACATCGATGCGTCCCAGATCCGCTCGAGGATTACAGACAAGACTCGCGCGATTATCCCTGTGCATTTGTACGGGCAGATGGCGGACATGGACGCTGTGATGCGCGTGGCAGACCAGCATGGCTTGGTGGTCATTGAAGACGCCGCACAGGCAATCGGGGCCGAGTACAAAGGCCGCCGGGCTGGCTCGATCGGCCATTACGGATGCCTTTCGTTCTTTCCCTCGAAGAATCTTGGAGCCGCCGGCGATGCGGGAATGGTCGTCACCAACGAGGCCCAGCGGGCGGAGAAGCTGCGCTGCCTGCGATCTCATGGGTCCAAGCCGAAGTACTATCACAAGATTGTTGGAGGCAACTTCCGCCTCGATGCCCTCCAGGCGGCGGTTATTTCTGCCAAATTGCCGCACTTGGACGGTTGGACAACCGCTCGCCAGCGCAATGCGAAAAGATACGATCAGCTCTTGGGCGAGGCCGGCTTACCGGTTAGCCTTCCGGCTGTTGTTACTGACCGGCACATCTTCAATCAATACGTGATCCGCGTTTCAGAGCGTGATCAATTACAAGCCCACCTTAAGAGGAACGGTGTAGGGACGGAGGTGTACTACCCCGTGCCGCTCCACCTGCAAGAGTGCTTTGCCTATCTCGGGTATACAGCGGGCTCATTCCACGAGAGTGAGCGGGCGGCCAAAGAGACCCTCGCGCTGCCGGTTTATCCCGAACTCACGGATGCCCAGGCACAGTTCGTAGTCGGCTGCATTTGCGAATTTCTCGGCATCGATCCGCCCCGCCCCGCCGCGTCATTCCAGGCAGTCTCGGCCCTGGCCGGCGCTCAGTCGCAGGCCGCGCTGGAGTAAATCTCTTGATCGGAGTCATTTCCAAACCCGAGCAAGCCGGAGTGGCTAAGGAGTTCTTTGAACTCTTCAAAACTCCCTGGGAGGTGTACCGTCCGGACCGCGTGTATGACGTCATCATCGTCACCGCACACGAGACCCCGGAAGTGAGCCCCAGACTGCTTCTTGTGTACGGCCCCTCCGAAAATAATATTGACCCACGAATCGGAGCCTCCGTTCATCGGCGGCTTGAAGGAGCGGTCCTGACTGCACGAGACACTCCGCTTCCAATTTACCGGGAGATGGTGACCTTCGCAGATCACAGCAACGGAAGCGCTTGTGTGGCCGCGGGTTCTGAAGTGGCAGGTATCAGGACCGGCTCCTCTGATTCCACGGTGATACGGCTGGGGTACGACTTGTTCGATGAGGTCGAGTTTCTGCTTTCCGCTGGACAACCTATCGAGAATGCTCACGTCCCTACGCTGGAGGTCCACATCAGGATGTTGCGGCAATGGATTCTTGAGGCGGGCATTCCTCTCATTGAAATTCCTCCCACTCCTGCCGGCCACAGCTTTGTGGTTTGCCTGACTCACGACATTGATTTTGTCGGGATTCGAAACCATAAGTTCGATCACACTATGTGGGGATTCGTCTACCGGGCGACAGTTGGGGCGGTGCGCAATTTCGTTCGCGGGAGGCTCTCACTCGGGAACCTGCTCCAGAATTGGTTTGCTGTTGGATCGCTACCATTCGTATATGCAGGGTGGGTCAAAGACTTCTGGGAACCGTTTGAATGGTATTCCGAGGTGGAAGCGGGTCTTCCAGCAACATACTTTCTGATCCCTTTCAAACGGCGTTCCGGTGAAAAAGTACCTGGGGGAGATGCGTCGCGTCGTGCTGCTGCCTATGATGTCAGCGACCTTCCGGAGCAGACAACAACTCTGCTTAAGCGAGGTTGCGAACTAGGTGTCCACGGAATCGATTCCTGGCACAGTGCCGACAGAGGCAAGTCCGAGCTGGCGAGAATTGCGGCCGTTACGGGCGACACCAGCATCGGCATCCGCATGCACTGGCTGCTGGGGGACGCGAGTACCCCTGCAGTGTTGGAGCAAGCAGGTTACGCTTACGATTCCACTTTTGGTTACAACGAGACTGTCGGGTATCGCGCAGGCACCGGTCAAGTGTTTCGCCCCCTGGGTGCAAACGCGTTACTTGAGCTCCCTTTGCATGTCCAGGATGGCGCGCTGTTCTATCCGCAGAGGCTCGATTTGCCGGAGGCAGAAGCTGAAAAGCGCTGCCGTGCTCTGATTGAGAATGCCGGCAAGTTCGGCGGCGCGCTCACGCTTCTCTGGCACGATCGCAGCCACGCGCCGGAGCGCCACTGGGGCGACTTCTATATCAGATTGGTGCAAACGCTGAGGGCTACTGACTGCTGGTTCGGTACTGCCAGCCAGGCGGTTGACTGGTTTCGAAAGAGGCGCGAGGTTCGCTTCGAGCTGATGGAAACTGAGGACGGCAGCGCTCGGGCTTGCCCCTGCTATGAGGGAGAGGAAGTAGTACCGCCTCTAAATATTAGGTTTCATCGCCCATGCCAGGAAGTGAACGGCTCAACGGTGTCTTCCCCGGCCGCATCCGGCTTTGTGGACATCCCGTGGAATGGCGTGAGCCGCGACGAACCAGAGCAATTGCTGCAAAACATTTTTCTGGGCCCTTCTGAACCAGTTCGCGCTGAACTGGCTAATTGATAACAGCGCTCTGTTTGAAAGGACAGCCGCTCTCTCGCATGAAATCCATTTGTATGTTGCTGCAGAATCAATATGACGTCGATATGCGGGTCAGGCGGAAGGCGGAAGCCCTGGTCGCCGCGGGATATTCGGTCGACGTGCTCGCTTTGCGGGGCACCAGAGCGCAGAAGACCTACACACTTGAAGGCGTAAGAGTGCACACGCTGGCGCTGGGCAAAAAACGCGGTTCTTTAGCACGGTATGCATTTGAGTACATGGCTTTCTTTTTGTGGACCTTCCTCTGGGTGACGTTCCAGATGCCGCGGCGGCGATATGCTGTGATCGATGTAAACACGCTTCCCGACTTCCTTGCGTTTGCTCCAGCATTTGCGAAATTGATGGGGGCCAAGATCGTCCTGGACATGCATGAAATCACCCCTGAGTTCTATATATCGAAATATGGGATCGCGGAGCATTCATGGGCAGTTCGGCTGCTGGCGTACCTGGAGAAGATAAGCTTTGACTTTGCCGACCATGTCATCACGATTAATGAGCCCATTGAGGAGCTGCTGGGCAAACGCGGGCTGCCCCGGGCGAAGTCGACTGTGATCATGAATTCGGTGGATGAGGCGCGCTTCTCTTCCTTCTCGCGATCCTCAGCTGCGGTGGAAGCAGCAGCGGTTCCAGCATCATTTGTAATGATGTACCACGGAACGATTACGGGGATTTACGGGCTCGATATTGCCATTGAAGCTTTTGCGTTGGCGCAGAAGGAAATGCCCGGAGCACAGTTCTGGATCTTAGGCAACGAAGGGCGGGATTCGGATTGGCTGGAAAGCCTCGTGCAACAACGCGGGTTGGCCTCAAAGGTCAGGTTGTTTGGAGTGGTTCCGCCGTCTGAAATTCCTGCATGGCTGAACAAATGCGACGTGGGGATTCTGCCAATGCGCCGCGACGCACTCCTCGAGTTCGCCACTCCCAATAAATTATCGGAATTCATCATCATGGGCAAAGCGGTGGCCATCTCCCGCCTGAAGACGATCGGTCACTACTTCAGCGAGGATGCGCTGGCTTATTTTGAGCCGAATGACTCCGCAGACCTAGCCAGGCAGATGGTAGGTCTTTATCAGGATAGCGAATGGCGTGCCCGGCTGGCGGCCAAGGCCAAAGAAGAATACGCTCCCATCCGCTGGGATGTGATGAAAGAACGTTACTTGATGCTGATCGAAGACATGGTTGGCCCGTTAGGGCACGCGGCGACAGAAAAGTCGCAAACCGCTGGAACGGCAGCTGTTGTCGAGTAACCTCTCCCGTTCTCCGCTATCGGTCATAGCAATCCATCACGATCCTCCTAGAGACAGACGTAGATGTTAATCACGCCCAATTACGTGCTCATTACGCCAGCCAGGAACGAGTCACAGTTCATAGAACTGACTCTAAGGTCGGTAATTGCACAAACGGTCCGTCCGAAAAAGTGGGTCATTGTTAGTGACGGCTCGACCGACGGCACGGATGAAATCGTCAAAAACTATGCGGAGCAACACGATTGGATCGAATTAGTGAGGCTACCCGAACGTTCTCAAAGGAATTTCGCTGGCAAAGTGCTTGCCTTCAATGCGGGATATACCAGAGTCGCAGAACTGGACTATGACGTTATCGGCAATCTGGATGCTGATGTGTCGTTCGAGGAAGACTACCTTGCGTTTCTAGTCAGCAAGTTCGCCGAGAGTCCCGACTTGGGGGTGGTGGGTACACCCTATCTCGAGGAGAACATGATGCATGACGAGCGATTTAAGAGCCCGGACCATGTGTCCGGCGCTTGCCAGATGTTCCGGCGCGAATGTTTTGAGCAGATCGGCGGTTACATGGCTGTACAATCTGGCGGGATCGATCTGATTGCGTTGCTCAGTGCCCAGGCAAAGGGTTGGCAAACCAAGAGATTTGACGAGAAAGTGTGCCGGCACCATCGGAACGTGGGAAGCGGCGAGTATGCCGGGACTTTTCGAAGACTATTAAATCTGGGAAGGAAAGACTACCTCCTTGGCAGCCATCCTTTCTTTGAGATTTTTCGAAGCGCTCACCAGATGAGGAGCAATCCCTATATTATCGGAGGATTTCTGATGCTCCTCGGGTACGTCTGGGCCATGTGCCGCCGTGTTGAACGAACCATGCCTGAGGAGCTGATGCGGCTTCGTCGCAGAGACCAAATGCAGAGATTGAAGAGAGTCTTGCGCCATCGTCTGAAGCGCCCAGCAAGGCAGACTCCGGCAACAGCGCGGCTGTGACCAATCCTAACGTTCCGATTTGGGCCTGGTAAAACAATAGTGAGGTTGATCGAACCTTGCAGGGTGCGGGATGAGCTGCCGGTTGGCCATCAGCCTCCTCTCGACACAAGGTGGAGTGACTCTCAGCGTTCATTTGCCTGCGCGATATATGCTTCCTGAATCTTCAGCCGCGATACCCAGCACAACAAGCCACATCAGCGTGTGCATTTGCACTTATAAGCGGCCAGAGTTCCTCAGGCGCTTATTGAACGATCTTTTCCGGCAGGATACCGGTGTAGCATTCACATATTCCATCGTGGTGGTTGACAACGATAAATTGTGCTCTGCCCAAACCGTGGTATCTGAGCTTGCAGCCGATTCGACAATTTCTGTCAGCTATTGCGTCGAGCCTCGGCAAAATATCGCGCTAGCGCGGAACATGGCCGTGGAGAACGCTCAGGGCGACTTCATCGCCTTTATTGACGACGACGAGTTCCCCACAAAGGGCTGGCTGGCCACTTTGTTCAGGGCCTGCCACGAATACAACGTGGATGGGGTGCTGGGACCGGTGAAGCCGCAGTACGACACCGAAGTGCCAAAGTGGGTTATCAGAGGCAGGTTCTATGACCGTCCCACTTATCCGACCGGCTTGGTTATTGATGGTAGGAAAGGCCGCACAGGCAACCTGTTACTCAAAAAGCGCATTTTCCCGGTTGGCGAACCGGCATTCAGGCCGGAATTCCTGACCGGAGAGGACCAGGATTTCTTCCGAAGAATGATCGCACGGGGCCACGTTTTCATTTGGTGCAATGAGGCGGTGGCATACGAAGTTGTTTCCCCGGTCCGCTGGCAACGCAACTTCATGTTACGCAGAGCGCTGCTCTGTGGAAGAGCTGCTGTGATCCATCCGGCCTTCGGGATGTTCGACATAGCAAAATCGGTTGTCGCCGTTCCGGCGTATATTCTCGCTCTGCCCTTCGTATTGGTCCTAGGGCATCACAGATTTATGAGTCTCCTGGTCAAACTTTTCGACCATTTAGGCAAGCTCTTGGCATTTCTGGGAATCAGCCCGGTCAAGCAGCAATACGTAACTGACTAAGCTCTGGATCCGATCCGAATGGGACGAGATGTCTTCATAATTGGGCA
>QIAB01000014.1:0-4407 GCA_003225455.1 Acidobacteriota bacterium | reverse complement strand
GAGATCGCTAGGCTTAAGGCCCTTTCTGGCCACCACCCGAATGACGCCCGTGTGCAACTGATTGTTGGCAATCTCCTCTCACGTGAAGATTGCAACGCGGCAACAAAGGATGCGGCTGTTATCTATCATTTGGCTGCAGGAACAGGCCAGAAGTCGTTTCCTGACGCGTTCATGAACTCGGTGGTCACGACGCGCAATCTTCTTGAAGCAGCCCATCGGAACCGATGCCTGCGGCGGTTCGTTACTGTGAGCTCGTTTTCAGTTTATAGCAACAAGCAGAAGGCTCGCTGGCGGATGCTGGATGAGTCCTGTCCAGTCGAACCGCATCCCCACCTTCGGGGCGAATCTTACTGTTTTGCAAAGGTGAAACAGGAGCAGATCGCGAATGAGTATTGTGAAAAGTACGAGATCCCACACGTTATCGTCAGACCAGGATATGTTTATGGACCGGGCAAGCAGGTCCTAACTGGCCGGGTAGGCATCGACACTTTCGGTATCTTTCTTCATCTTGGCGGTTCAAACACACTACCATTCACCTACGTGGATAACTGTTCGGATGCGATTGCATTGGCAGGATTGAAGGAAGGCGTCGACGGCAACGTATTCAATATTGTAGATGACGATCTGCCTTCAAGTCGCCGGTTTTTGCGCTTATATAAAAAGAATGTAAGGCGATTTCCCTCATTATATATTCCCCACGTTGCGAGTTATGTCCTGTGTTACCTGTGGGAGAGGTACTCAGAATGGTCGCAGGGACAACTGCCGCCGGCCTTCAACCGCGACAGATGGCATGCCTACTGGAAGAACACACGTTACAGCAACCAAAAATTGAAATCGACCGTGGGCTGGGCGCCCAAAGTGACGACGGCAGAGGGGCTCAGACGATACTTCGAGAGCTGCGCGCGCCAGGGATCACATGCTTAGAATCGCAATTGTGGGATGTGGCAAGATCGCGGACATGCATGCGTCCCTGATCCAGACGATCAAGGGATGCGAGATTGTCGGCGTATGTGACAGTGAGCCGCTGATGGCCCGCCAGCTATACGAGCGGTTCCCGGTCAAACAACATTTTGGCGACCTTGAAGAACTCCTCTGGCAGACTGAACCAGACGTTGTTCACATTACGACCCCGCCGGAAAGCCATTTCGGTATTGCAAAGTTTTGCCTGGAATCAGGATGCCATGTCTATGTAGAGAAGCCATTCACAGTTTGCGAGGAGGAGGCCCAAAAACTGATCGCACTCGCGAATGAAAGAAGCCTCAAGCTGACAGTAGGCCATGACGCTCAGTTCAACCACGCAGCGCGGCGTATGCGAACTCTTGTGCACAGCGGTTTTCTGGGCGACGGTCTGGTGCATATGGAGAGTTATTACTGCTATGAGCTCGGACAGGCATACGCCCGGGCACTCCTCGGAGACGCGCGGCATTGGGTGCGCAGATTACCGGGGAAGTTGTTGCACAACGTAATCAGCCATGGCATCGCACGGATTGCGGAATTTCTCACCAACGATTCGCCGCAGGTAATCGCGTACGGCTTTGTGAGCCCGTTTCTTAAAAGGATGGGTGAAAACGATGTCATTGATGAACTACGAGTCATCATTTGTGAAGAGGAGCGCGTAAGTGCCTATTTTACTTTCTCTTCTCAAATGCGTCCGTCCATCCACCAGTTTCGAATCTATGGTACGAAGAATGGACTGGTTCTTGATCACGATCAAGAGACGCTAATAACACTTCGCGGAGCTAGATTCAAAAGCTATGCCGAGAATTTCGTGCCCGCGGTAATGCTGGCAAAACAGTATCTTGGAAACGTGGCTACTAACCTGCGCGCTTTCGTCACCCGCGATCTTCACATGAAGTCGGGGATGAGGTATTTGATCCAATCCTTTTACGACTCGATCATTGAAAATGCTCCAGCACCTATCCCATATCGGGAAATTCTTTTGACAGCCAGGATCATGGACGCTATATTTGTCCAGATGGAAGAAGGTCATGCAACGGTTCCAGCGCAGCACCTGTTGCGCTTGGATGCGCCTTTGACCAAATGAGGTATAGAAGGCTACTTTTGCACGCTCCTTGGCACCCTTAAGTTATCACTCACTCCAAAACAGACCCAGATCATGATAGCCAATAACTTCGAGATCAGCGTTAAGGGGAGGTGGGTGAGTGTCCCTGCGCTGGACGTTAATGGAAACACAATAGTTGTGGGGGGAAGATGGCTTAAGGTAGCCGCCATTCATGATGAGGAATGGTTGGAGCACGAAATTGAAGATCCTGAACTTTGCATGAAAACCTTGAAGGAGCATAGGTCGCAGGGTGTGCGCGCTGATATTTTCACATTCGCGCAGAAACTACCCGCAACAAGCCCCAAATACAAGTACTCCATGGGGCGGGATAGCATTGCCGCCGTTCGCACTACTAGCTTTAAGGAGTGGTGGGAGAAGCTGCCGCAGGAAAGCCGCAAGAATGTGAGGCGATCACAAAAACGCGGAGTGGCGGTTGGAGTGAAACAGTTTGACGACGATTTAGTTAGAGCAATTCGAGAGGTGAACAACGATTCTCCGGTGCGGCAGAAGGTGCTCAATGTCCACTACGGTAAGACCCTTGATCAAGTGAGTCGAGCGGAGCGACTTCATTTGCGCAAATCTGGGGAGTGAAGTGATCGGGTTTCTGAAATTAGTCTACCGAGAAGAGGTTGCCTCAATCCTGAATCTCACGCCGAAGCCCAGCCATTATGACAAGAGACCTGCCAACGCTTTGATCGCGAAAGCGGTAGAACTCTGCGAAGCAAAGGGCATATCGTACCTGACATACGGGAGGTTTAATTACGGCAATAAGGGCGACAGCCCTTTACGGGAGTTCAAGATTCGCAACGGATTCAGCGAAACTCTAGTGCCGAGATTCTACATTCCCTTAACGACTTGGGGATCCCTTTGCATGAGGCTAGGACTGCATCGTGGCCCTTTGGGAATTCTGCCTCATGGCGTAATCACGATTGGGGTTAATGCGCGCGCGCGATGGTACAGTCTCCAGAACTTGCTGAGCCGGTGTAGCTCAATGCCAGAGCGGCCGAACCGTAATCGGCAGATGGAGTGTTCAAATCCTCCCGCCGGCTCCAATCTGTAAGCCGAAAACGAATGGCGGCTTGTCGCCCCACTAGCATGACTGCCAATACTCTTCCCGTCTGAAGCGAACTGATTATGCCAGGGATCGTTGGTCTGATTACCAAAATGCCTCGCGAGCGGGCCGAGCAAGAGCTGCTCCGGATGGTTGGATCTCTTCGCCATGAGTCTTTCTATGAGACCGGAACCTGGATTGATGAATCCTTGGGAGTCTATGTGGGGTGGGCCACGCGGAAAAATTCGTTTTCCGCCGGAATGCCACTGTGGAATGAGCACAAAGACACTACTCTGGTATTTTCCGGGGAAGAGTACCCCGAGCCCGGAACTGCGCGCCGCCTGAAGCAGCGGGGGCATGCCCTTGAAACCGGAGGGCCATCGTACCTCGTGCATCTTTACGAAGAAGACCCGAATTTTCTAATCGGACTGAACGGAAGATTCCACGGTCTTCTCACGGACCGAAACCGCGCAACGGCGACGCTCTTCAATGATCGGTATGGGATGCACAGAATTTATTACCACCAGGCAAAGGAAGCTTTCTACTTTGCTGCGGAAGCCAAGGCGATTCTGGCAGTTCGGCCTGAACTGCGGTCCGCGGATTCTAGAGGCTTGGGGGAGCTGGTCGCCTGTGGCTGTGTTTTAGAGGACCGGACTCTCTTCAAGGGCATCTATGTACTGCCTCCAGCGTCGGCCTGGGTCCTGCGGAATGGGTTAGTGGAGCGAAAAGAGACATATTTCCAGCCGCAGGAGTGGGAGAACCAATCACTTCTCGACCCAGAATCTTATTATCGGGAAATCCGGGATGTCTTCTCGCGGAACCTCCCGCGATATTTCAATGGACATCAGGGGATTGGGATGTCGCTCACCGGGGGACTCGACACGCGCATGATAATGGCGTGGCGCAAGCCGGCCCCAGGATCTCTTCCTTGCTACTCCTTCGGGGGAACGTTCCGCGAGTGTCAGGACGTCATTGTGGCTCGGCGGGTGGCTGATGCGTGCGGGCAGAGCCACCAAGTGATCCGAGTAGGAGAGGAGTTCCTCTCGCGTTTTCCCCAGTACGCGGAGCGTACGGTGTACCTCAGCGACGGGTGTGCTGACGTGAGCCGTTCCCCTGACCTTTACGTGAACGAGCAGGCGGTAAAGATCTCCCCGGTCCGGATGACGGGAAACTATGGCGGTGAGGTACTGCGCCGCGTACGCGCATTCAAGCCGGAAGTGCCCACGCCAGGGCTGTTCGATGCAGAGCTGCTGTCACAGGTCAACGTGGCCAAGGAGACATACGGCAGAGTTGT
>QIAB01000106.1:5966-8842 GCA_003225455.1 Acidobacteriota bacterium | reverse complement strand
GAATTCAGTCGGCGGTCCTTAGTCGTTAGTCGTTGGCTGTATTGCCGGATCTCCGAACGGCGAAAGACCAACGACGAAAGACCAATGACCAACGACTGCTCTTTCACTTCCAACTCCAGTTCGGTTGCGTATTGCTCCCCGATGTCGTCAGCTGCTTTTGATTCGTACCATCGGCCAACATGGTCCAAATCTGCATGCCCCCCGAGCGGCTGGACTGGAAAATAACGTGCCGCCCGTCGGGAGACCAGTAGGGGAAATCATTCCGTCCGCCGTCATGAGTCAACTGCACCCACTGCTTGCTGGCGATATCCATCAAATAGATATCTTGCGCTCCCGGAGCGCCCGGACCATAGTGGCGAATCCAAGAAAAAACCAAAAATTGCCCATTTGGGGACCAGGACGGAGAAACAGCATAACCCTGATCGGTGACTTGCTGGGCGTTCGTTCCATCCGCTTCCATGGTGTCGATCTGCGGCAGGCCAGTGCGGCCGCTCACCCAGGCGATCTGCGCTCCAGTTTTACGATTCCATGTTGGGGAAACGTCCGGGCCCTTGAACGATGTGATGCGCTTGGGATTTGCGCCGGAAGTATCGACGACGTAGATCTCCGGATCGCCGCTGCGCGAAGACGAGAACGCCAGCCTGGTTCCATCTGGAGACCAGGCAGGTGAGAGATTTGTTCCACCGAATCTGGGGAAAGTTACGAGTCGATCCAGCTCCAGGGAGTACATCAGAATCTCCCAGCCGGTCTTGGTCAGTGAACTAAACGCAACCCGCGATCCGTCGGGCGAGACCCTTGGTGACAGCGAAATTGAGCCGAGACGCGTAAGCGCATGCTGGTTAGCGCCGTCATAATCCATGGCCCAGATTTCTTTGTGTCCGGTACGGTTGCTGACGAAATAAATCTTGCTTTCCGCAATACCGGGGATCCCGCCGCCCAGCCGGAAGATGATTTCATCCGCGAACTTATGCGCGGTGATGCGGGCGGCATCAATGGTGGCGGCATCCGAATATTGTTTGCCGAGCACCTGTGGCGAGGTGACGTTCTTCACGTCATAAAGCCAGCCTTGCACAGCCATGCTGTTGCCGCTGACGCCGAGATTTCCAAACGCCAGCATGGCTGCATTTGGAGGCGGCGAACTCCAGGCATCGAACTTCACATCCGCTGGCGCGCCTATCGGCCCTAGGGGATAGAAGCTCTTTGAAACCAACTCGAAGATGCCGGCATTGTCGAGGTCATTCCAAAGCGTGTCGTTGAAGGCCTTGAGCAATTCGGTATTTTTAGGATCTTGCGACGCAGCTTTGAAGTCGGGAACGGCGATACGAACTTTTTCGACGCCCAAGCCAGTTCCCGTCCGAATCCAGTCTTGTCCAAAAGCCGACGTCAATATGAGCAGTGGAAGAAGCCGGTAGAAAAGTCGCTGCATCAATTCTTGTGTCCTCTCAAACCTGCAATCCCGGGTAGCCAACAGCCAAAAGCTCCTAGCTATCTCTTGTAATCGAACCAGAACTCAACTGAAACCTTATTTCCCGAATAATCTGAGGGCAAGGGACCAAAAGTATCAATGCGCTGCAGGGCGCGAACGGCTGATTGATCGAGCGATGGGACGCCGCTGGATTGCTCAACTTCTATGTGGCTGGGATGTCCATCACGAGTAATGTCAAAAACCAGATACACGCGCCGCGCCTCGGCAATGCGCGGATCAATCTCGTATTTCATCCAATTGTCGGAGACTTTTCGCCGAACCGTGTCTACGTACCATCCAAAGCGTGTGCCGAAATCGCCGCCCCCGCCTGTGAAGCCAAATCCACCTTTCGCGCCTCCCGCACTGAACGTGCCGTAGGGGCCGCTTACCGGGCCACCCTGCCCGAAAGGCACGACGTTATTGGCTTCTTCGGCCGGTTCCGGCTCGGGTTTCCGTTTGCTGGCAGTGGTCTCAGGTTTCGGCTTCTTCTTCTTTGCATTCTTGTCGGGAATCGGGATCGCCTCGGGCTCAGCTACTTCCGGCTTGGGCTTGGATTCCGACACACCCTTGGACTCGTTCGCCAGCACATTTTGCGTCTGTGTTTGAGGAGCGGGAAGCGGGACCGTGCTCACCAGCGTCACCCCCATGGCGTCGCCACCGCCGCCTGTGCCCCAGCCCTGTCCGCGTCCGCCAGAGGCAACTGCCGCATAGAGGATGATCGCGCCCGTCACCGCGACGTGCAGACCCAGTGACCACGCCAGATTGCGGCCCCAGCGTTCGTGTTCAAAGAATATTTCAGCGCTTGCTGGCATTGGCTTCGAGCGGTTGGGTGACGATGCTCACGTTGGTTATGCCGGATCGTTTCACGGCGTCCATCACCGTAGCGAATGCCCCGAACGGGACGTCTTCGTCGGCGCGAACGAAAATAGACTGGTGCTGCGGGTCGCGAATCTTCTGCCGTAGCCGCGCCCCGATTTCATTGATGTTGACCGGATCATTGCCGAGGAAGACGCGCTGCTGCTTATCGATACTGATCACCATGCGTTCTTCGGTGATTTCTTTTACGGTGCGCGTTTTGGGCACATTAACTTCAATGCCGGACTGGAGCACCGGCGCAGTCACCATGAAAATGATCAGCAGAACGAGAACTACGTCGACCAGGGGTGTGATGTTGATATCGGCGAGAGAGGTTTGGGTGCGCCCGTTAGGAGCCGTAAAGGCCATTACCGCCGCACCTCCGAGGGTTCGCGGTAGACGGCTTGCTGGCGCTCAACAGCGTTCAGCATCTCCAACGCGAAGTCGTCGCCGCGAGAGGCAAACTCCCGAATCGAGCCGCCGATCAGGTTATAGGCGATAACGGCAGGAATAGCGGCAGCAAGGCCTGCGGCCGTCGTTATCAGCGCCTCAGAAA
>QIAB01000106.1:0-5904 GCA_003225455.1 Acidobacteriota bacterium | reverse complement strand
CGTCAATGATTCCCCAAACCGTTCCGAACAAACCCACGAATGGCGTAACCGCGCCAGTTATTGCCAGCCATGGCAGATTGCGTTCAAAGCGCGTGAGTTCCTCCGATGCCGCGATCTGCATGGCCCGCTGAATAGCCAGCGGGCTTCGAATCACTCCGTTCGAAACGCCGCCTTGCCGCCGGAACTCTTGAAATCCCCCTTCAAACACTCCAACGATTGGGCTGGGGCGAAATTGCTCGGCGACTGCCGCCACATCCTGCAGCCGCTCCGCCTTGCGAAAGGCGCGCAGAAATCGGCCACTCTGCACCCGCGCCCGCCGCAACAGGCTCCATTTGGCGAGAATGATGGCCCAGGAAATCAAGCTGAAGATGAGGAGAATCAGGAGAACTATCTTGGCGACTGGGCCGGTTTCACCCACGAGATCAACAATCTCGCCGCCGACTACGGCAGCCAGCAAATAAGACAGAGGCATATTGTTAGGAGAATCCTAGGCTGATTATAGACCAAGGTAGACGATCAGCTTCCCTGTGAATTACGGTGAACCTGCAGGGTTACGGAGTCTTAAGACCTTCGATTTTCGCTAGTTTTTCCTGGTTGTAGTCAAAGGTCAAAAGCCGATTCGCTTGCAAGACCACCGCGCAAGCCACGTGCAGCAAATCCAATGATCGCGTACCCAGAACAGATGATCGTTTTCGTGCCATCTGTTTTGCGCGCTCAAACATTGTGATCGTCAGCGGTTTGAGCGCGAGCACACCGCTGGCTAGATCTTCTTGGAACAGGAGTGTTGATGAGCGAGCCTCGTGGCCTGACAGCTCCCTTCTGAAGATTCTGAGCTGAATTGCGTTGATTATCTCCACTTCAGTCAGGGGAGTGATGAGTATTGGCAGCGCGGCCTCACGCGTAGCTCTTGCGGCCGCCGCTGAGTTCACATCAGGTATGTAAAGCGAAACCAGAAAGCTGGCATCAGCGTAGGCGCTCAAAAGCGTTCGCGCTCCTTCGCCAGAAGTTCCGCGCCGCTCACTTTGAGCACTTTCGTACCGTAAAGTTCCTTCAATCGGGCGAGAAAGTCAGGGCGCGGAGCAGGCTTCTTCTCAACTGGAATTAACTTCGCAATCACTCTCCGCCGTTTCGTAACCTCTATCTCCTCCCCATGTCTTAATAAGTCTTCCACCTCTGAAAAGTGAAAACGCAAATCCCTGATCGAAGCTTTTCTCATGTGATACATTATAGCATCACAATTCTTTTGAACGTTTTCCGCAAAACGCGGCTTCCGCCGCAGTGCATCTAACCCTCGGTTTTTGAAGCAGCTACAAACCTTTCGGAGGCATCATGGCACACTACGGCACCTTACGTGATTATCGCTTTCAAAATCCTGACGAGATCCGCGACGATGTTCGCGGAGCCAAAGTTTACGGAATTAACGACGAGAAGCTCGGCAAGATTGACGATGTGATTTTTGATCACACCACCGGTGAGATTCGTTATGTGGTGATCGACACGGGCGGATGGCTTTCCAGCAAGAAGTTCATACTTCCGCCAGCTCAGCTACGGCAATCAGCAAAGCATGAGGATGACTTTCAAATTGATCTGACAAAGGAGCAGATCGAGCAATTTCCACCATTTAATGAAAGAGACGTTGAATCACAAGAAAAATGGAATGACTATGAAAAGCGCTATCGCTCGAAATGGGAAACCGGGCCGGTAATGCATCGCGCAGAGACCGACCGGAACATCACGCCTACGACCGCGCAGATGACCCAAGGCACCGGCACGACTGGTCCGGCGACCGGTGGGGCTTCTTTCAGTGGTGCACCCGCCGGAACCAGAGCGGAGCGGATTATTCCGCCCACCGCGAACGACGTCACAATCAGCAGCAGTGCTGCGGGCATTGGCGCCCGCTGGGACACTTTCCAGTCGCATCTGCGGCAGCGCCGCAAGCAGGCGGTTCTAAGCTGCAAGACTTGCATGGCCGGCCCCAGCCGCTCCTTCGAGAGCGCCGATCAGGAACGCAAGGCCAGCTAGTTTGCTTTCTTTGTTGAGAGCCGCGGTCTGGACCGCGGCTTTCTTCTGAGAACTGAGAACTGGGAACTGGGAACTGAGAACTGCTTTTCATGCTATCCTTCGCTCAACTCTCTCAACCCAGGACATCGAGTGCTCGTCGAACTGCGGCTCGAAAATTATGCGGTAATCGACAACATCGCAGTCGAGTTCGCGCCTGGCCTCAATCTGCTGACCGGACAAACCGGCGCTGGTAAATCCATTCTGATTGATGCATTGTCGCTGCTCTTAGGCGAAAAGGCCTCGCCGGATGTAATTCGCTCGGGCGCTGAGCGGGCCATAGTTTCAGCAGTTTTCGAAGGCGAGGGTGATAGCGAGAGAGCAATCAGCGAAATTCTCAAGAACAACGGCCTCGATGGGGAAGAAGCCTCGGTCATTCTGCGCCGCGAAATTGCCGCGGGTGGCAAAGGCCGCGCATTTGTTAATAATCAGCCCGCAACCGTAGCCGTGCTTCGGCAGCTCGGGCCGTATCTCGCGACGGTTCATGCCCAGAGCGAGTCTCTGCTGTCCTTCGATGCAGCCGCACGGCTTGAGCTTTTGGACCTATACGCCGCGATCCAACTGGAGGCAACCGCCCAGGCATTCTCGAGGTGGAAGAGCATTCAATCGCGAATCGAAGAACTGGAACGTGATGAGCAGGACCGCCTGCGCTTGCTCGATCTTTGGAATTTCCAAAAACGCGAAATTGAAGCAGCTAAGCTTCAGCCCGGGGAAGATGAGCGGCTGGAGATAGAGAAGCGCGTTCTTGCCAACGCGGAAAAGATTTATGGCGCGGCTATGAATGCCTTCGACCTGCTCTATCAAGGCGAGGCGTCGACCTCGGCCAGCTTGCGTGCGGCGCAGAAACATCTCGAGGAACTCGCTGGCTATGAACCAAAACTCAGCGAAGCCTTGACCGCTCTCGAAACAGCTCGCATCAGCATTGAAGACGTAGGTGCGAGCTTGCGAGATTATGCCGGCGGCATCGAAGCGTCTCCCGAGCACCTGGCAAGAGTGGAAGATCGCCTCGCCGTGATTGATCGACTCAAGCGCAAATATGGGCCGACGCTGGCGGATGTAATCCGTCACCGTGAGGAAGTCAGCCGCAAGCTTTCGGAAATGGAGAACAAAGACGAGGTCCTCAGCAAACTGCGCAAAGAACTGGCTGAATCTGGCGAGGAATATGTTCGCACAGCCCGCATTATCTCGAAGAAACGATATGAAGCTGCAAGAAAACTAGAAAAGATCGTCGAAGCCGAGATCAACGATCTAGCCATGCGCGCCAGCTTTCGTATCGAGGTCAGCGGAACTGATGAGCAAGCGAACTGGACGGCATCGGGTTTCGATCAGATTGCGTACACGATTTCAACGAATCCGGGAGAGCCGCTGCGTCCATTGGAGCAGATTGCCTCCGGCGGCGAGCTGTCGCGGGTAATGCTGGCGCTTAAAGCCAGTGTCGAAGTGGGGTCGGCAAAAAAGAAGAATTCGGGCGCGCAACGAACCGTCGTGTTTGATGAAATCGATATCGGCATCGGCGGTCGCGCCGCCGAGGCGGTAGGCAAGAAACTCAAACAGCTCTCGCGCACAAATCAGGTTCTGTGTGTAACTCACCTCCCGCAGATCGCGACCTTTGCTGATCACCACTATGTAATCGAGAAGAAGCAGATCGCCGGACGCACTCGCACCACAGTGCGTGCCATCAGCGGCGAAGAGCGCACCGAAGAAATCGCCCGCATGCTCAGCGGCGCCAAACTTACCGACACGTCGCGTAAGCACGCAGAGCAGATGCTGAAAGCAAATGCGTAGCGACAAATTGTTTGCATTATGCCATCGTAGGATGATGCAAGTTACAAGCGCGCGTCGATCTGAGTCGCATGCCTTATCCGATAAACGCGATTGGGAGGGCCAAGAGCCGCAAGACTATCTGCAATTGACTCTCGCCAATTTAGCTAATATACTTAGCTAAGTGAAATACACTGTCCATCAAGCAAAGACTAATCTTTCTCGACTTTTGGAAGAGGCCTGCAAGGGAAAGGAAGTTATCATCGCTCGCGGCAAGCAGCCAATTGCGAAATTGATCGCAATTGGCGCTGCGCGCAAGAAAAGAGTACCGGGCAGTCTCGCGGGAAAAATTTCCTGGACCGCCGATGCATTCGATCCCCTTACTGACCAGGAGCTATCAGACTTGGGATTTGAATGAATGTCCTGTTAGACACGCACGCCCTCATTTGGTGGTTCGGCGACGCAACGAGATTATCCAAGAGAGCTAACTCCGTAATCGCTGACGCCAACAACACGATTCTGATTTCGGCGGCGGTTGCTTGGGAGATGGCTATCAAAGCGAGCCTGGGAAAGCTGAATGCGCTTTCTCTGGTAATGGACCTACCTAATCGTATAGACCAGGAGGGCTTTGTGGAGCTCCCGATCAACCTGGAGCAGGCCACTAGAGCGGGTCTGCTCCCGATGCATCATCGGGATCCTTTCGACCGTTTGCTGATTGCACAAGCCCAATCTATGAACGTGCCAATTCTGAGCGCCGATGCGGTTTTAGACGGCTATGACGTGAAACGTTTTTGGTAGTGCGCGGAGTTGCGGTACCATTTACCGCCCAATTGTCGCCATCCGCTGCTAATCCCAAGCGTTGCTTGAGCTTACGTTGACCAAAGGGATGCTGATCCGCTACTTTAATTGCCAAGTACCCCCAGGGAACGTGTAACCTAGGATAAGAAATTTACGGACAAGTACATGCATTTCAACCAGGAAGAGAAGACGTTGCTTCTGTTAAAGCCTCGCGGCTTTTGCGCCGGCGTGGTGCGGGCAATTGATATCGTCCGAATTGCTCTTGAAGCCTTCGGTCCGCCGATTTATGTGCGCAAAGAAATTGTCCACAATCGCTTTGTCGTCGAAGAACTCCAAGGCAAAGGCGCCATTTTTGTGGACAGCGTAGAGGAAGTCCCTAACGGCGAGCGAGTAATCTACAGCGCGCATGGCGTCTCACCCGAAGTCCGGGAGGCCAGCCAGCATCGTGGCCTAAGGGTGATCGATGCGACATGTCCGCTGGTCACCAAAGTTCACGTCGAGGCGGTGAAGTTCGCGAAGGAAGGCTACTCGCTCATGTTGATCGGCCACCGTGATCATGACGAAGTCATTGGCACTCTGGGCGAGGCGCCGATCGTCACTCAGGTAGTGGGATCACCAGAAGAGGTCGACTCGTTGACTGTGGCCGATCCTAATCGAGTCGCTTATCTCACTCAGACTACCCTGAGCTTGGATGAAACCAAAGACATCATCGCTGCGCTTCGCAAGCGCTTCCCAAATATCAAAGGACCGGCCGCCCAGGATATCTGCTATGCCACTGAGAATCGTCAGGTTGCAGTAAAGGAAGTTGCCTCCGACGCTGACCTGCTGCTGGTGGTTGGTTCCGACAACAGTTCCAACTCGAACCGCCTGGTCGAAGTAGCACGGAATCTGGGCACCAGTTCCCATCTAATCGATAACTTCCGGAATATCAGACCCGAATGGCTGGAAGGAGTAAAGACGATCGCCCTAACGGCAGGCGCTTCCGCTCCCGAGTGTCTGGTGGAAGAAGTTGTGAAGTTCCTCGGCAGCAAGGGTTTCGGCAAAGTGAAGGAAGTTGAGGTCATGCCCGAGAACGTGCGTTTCGGACTGCCACCTGAAATCGTGGAGGCCATTGCCAGCGCCCCCACACCGGCAGCCGTGGAGTAACTAAACTTATTATGGAAGACAGCTCCCCCTCTTCACCAACATCTGCTATTCCACAGCTTCGTTTCGGCAAAATTGATGACCTAAGCAGCCGGGTCGCGGCCGCGATTGGCGGCGCCCGCAACTACCTCTTCTCGCAGCAGC
>QIAB01000192.1:506-3040 GCA_003225455.1 Acidobacteriota bacterium | reverse complement strand
CAGAAGCTGATGCACCACGCGAACATCCACACCGAGATGAACGTTTGGCGATGTGATGACGGACGAAAAACGAAACGGGGCAAAGTTGTACGCTGGCTCTGCCGCCCGGGCATAGACGGATCGAGCCTGCTAACTATTTAATTGTGGTGAGCGCGGTAGGAATCGAACCTACAACCTACTGATTAAGAGTAGGGCAATCAGCAAGGTCTTCGCCTACCGTTCCATCATGTGAAATCAACTACTTACCCATAACCAAGCCCGCACGGAAGCACTTTTGAAAAGTAGCGGAAAAGCCCCTATTGGCGCATAGCGTATCGAAGCGCACGGCACACTTACGGCACACCATGCACAGAGCAGATCGAGCAGACCCGTCCTAGGCCGTCGTCCCTTCGGGACTCACAGAGTCTCGCACACAATAGATATTTATGCACAGTTCGCGCAGAGTCGCAGCGGCGCGCACTTGCCAAGATTTCAGCGATCGTCGAGTCGCAGAGCCCATCGCCGTGATCAGATAGAAACCGGGTTGCTTCTCGTACAAAACACTGACGCTTGCGACTGATGCGAGGCGCCAGGTCATGCACCCCTTCTCAGTTCCTCGCCCTTGCGTTGCAGCGTCGAACGGTACGTGGCCGGGAGCTGGAGCACAGACCGAACCTGCAATAACTGCACGAGCTGGGAGCGGGAAACCATTCCTTGCAAAGTGCCATTCGCCACCACGGGCAACTGGTTAACATCGTTGCGGGCCATGAGTTTCAGAGCGTCCAGAACCGGCGTGTCAGGAGCGATGACGTGCAACTCCTGCAGCGGGCGCATGGCTTCGCGGACCGTGGTCTCGTCCCAACGGTCGCGCGAGATGTTGCTAACATCACGTGGCGTAATGATCCCTACCAGACGACCCTGGTCCTCCACAGCGAAACACCGCTGGCCGGTCTTCAGAAGGTAGATATCGACAAAATCCCTAAGGCTCATTCCTCGGTCCACGATGACGCAGTCGCGCGACATCACATCGTAGACTCGCATGCCACGAAGCGCAGCTGTAGTCCCCACCTCGGCGTAGCTGGCCTTGGCTGCGTCCATCAAGAACCAGGCCAAAGCCAGCACCAGAGAAATATCTCCATATCCCATCGAGAATGAACAGAAAGGCAACGACTTGGCCGACGCGCGCCGCGATGCGGGTGGAGCGATCTGCGTTCTTGGTGATCGCCCACACAAGCGAGCGCAGCACCCGGCCACCATCGAGCGGAAAGCCGGGAATCATGTTGAAGAACGCGAGCGCAATGTTGATATAGCCTAACCAGACCAGCACCCCGATCGCTGCAGTGTGCGGTTCGGTCGAACGTTGCCAGCCCAGGCCGAGCGCGATGCCGAGGCAGCTAAAGCCGATGATCAGGCTGGCGATGGGCCCGGCGATTGCGACCCAGAATTCTGTTTTCGCGTCGGTGGCGTCGTCCTGGATTTGGGAAACGCCGCCGAGCGCGAACAGGGTGATTGCCCTGACCTTCAATCCACGGGACTGGGCGACCAGCGAGTGGGCGAGTTCATGCAGGAGCAAGGTGACGAAGAACAGGACAGCGGTGAAGAGCGCAGCGATCCAGATCTCGCCCGCGCCCCAATTTGGGTTCACCTGGCGGAAGTGTTCGCCGAGGGAGAACACAATCAGCGCTGCGATGATGAACCAGCTGTAATGAAGCCCGATCTCAATTCCTGAGATTCTTCCCAGTTTGACGTTGGAGTTCATTCGCGACCCTCCTTAATGGACTACGCAACAGCGGAACGTGCCTAGACTGCTCGAACTGCGCGTTCAACGCTGCTAGCAGCACTCCAGGAACAGCACTTGACACCATTCAGGCGCGCGCTTTGTGGATCATGGCTTCCCAATTGCCTTTTGCTTTGAGAATAAGTTCAACGGTCTCGCGGATCGCACCACGGCCTGCGCTAGCTCTCGTTACGTAGTGCGCCGTCTTTTTGACCTCCGGAACCGCGTCTCCCACGGCCACAGCCAAACCAGCGCAAGATCGTCCCCAACATACGCTACATAAGAATCAGCAACTCCCGCCTTTCGGAGAATCTCCTCATATGCGGGTATTTTCAACGGCTGTTTCATATAAATGAACTCCATATTCATTTCCCGCGCACGCCGAAGGAGAGCAGAGCTTTGGCGTCCAGTGATGCAACCCGTGCGAAGCCCAGCGATGTGGGCCAGTGTGAGACCCTGTCCGTCGTGCGCGTCGAAGGTTTTAATTTCGAGCGCCACGTCTTCTGTCTGCGACAGCAAGGTGACGCCGCCATCCGTCATTGTGCCGTCTACATCCATCAGAAGCACTCTAATTTGAGCAGCACGTTTCTTGAGGCTCAGGAAGGTTTTGGAATTGCGCAAGAAGCCTCCATCGTGATTGATTGTCAGCGATCTGCACAGCAATATGAGCTTGCCTGATTTGCCCACCCGAGCATTTCCCGTATCTCCGATTGCAGGTAATATCCGTGGCTCAAGACCGGGGACAGGAGTTTCGAGTGTTGCCTTCTGGACAAATTCC
>QIAB01000192.1:0-500 GCA_003225455.1 Acidobacteriota bacterium | reverse complement strand
GTTCAAGGATTTCGCTGTGAGGCAACTCTCCCTCAGCCAGGAGTGACAGCAGGATCATGAGTCCATCCGCACCAACTAGCCGTTCAAGAGGCAGCCCCTCCACAATGGTCCTGCCGCTGCGGAATTCCTGCAGTGGGTCGTACCGGCAGTTGTGATTTCGAGCGTTCTTCTGGCGTCCGCGATGGACCAGTCGGAGGCCTCTCAGAATATCGTTCCCGTGTTTGTCCTCGGATGCCAACCACTCGACCCAGCCAGCCTGGACGCTAGTGATCATGTCCGCGCACGAATCACAGCGCCAACCCTTAAACCTGTCGCGCCGCTTGCTACGGTGTTTATTTCCCATTTGGGTCAATCCGCTCTTGTTCTTCGACGCCGAGAGACTTGATCCCAGGCGCAGGAACGCCTGCGCCAAGGACGAGTCTGTCATGCAATGACTGGCCCTCTCGATCTATGCCGCCAGTTCTTTTCGAAACCCGTCTCGAGCAAGCCAATCTCTTGCG
>QIAB01000013.1:53817-57045 GCA_003225455.1 Acidobacteriota bacterium | reverse complement strand
TCGGATACGGTGATCGTTCGTAAAGATAAAGGCGAGATCATGAACAAATATCCGACGCGGCTGGAGGACATGATTATTGAGATTTGACGGTTTGCGCCAAAGCAACGAACAAACGCAGCTCATCGCTAGGGAAAGCACGCTGAAACAAATCGCGCCTGTGGCGCATCCAATTGTTGCATGACTTCGGAGAACACAATGGCGGATAAACTTGCTAAAACTGATGAAGAATGGCGCACTCAGCTTTCACCCGAGCAATATCACGTAACACGCAACGCTGGAACCGAGCCAGCCTTCACGGGAAAATACTGGAAGACGAAAGACCCTGGGACCTATACCTGCGTATGCTGCGGTCAACCGCTGTTTAGCTCAGAGACGAAATTCGACTCCGGTACCGGGTGGCCAAGCTTCTCTCAGCCGAAGGATAAGAACGCTGTGATTACTGAGACTGATCAGAGTCACGGTATGACTCGCACCGAAGTTCGGTGCGCCCGTTGCGACGCGCATCTGGGGCATGTATTTCCCGATGGCCCCGCTCCTGCAGGTTTGCGCTTCTGCATGAACTCGGCTTCGCTGGATTTGAAACCGGAAGAAAAGAAATAGGGCACGCTTCGAAAGCGCACCCTATAAGAACACTCACCTAGAGACCGCCGTTCTGGACTTCGCCCAGCTTACGCTCTTGCACCCGCTGCCGCGGCAGAAGCCTTCGGCTGCTCGGCCGTTTTTGTTTCCAGCGGCTTCAACTGCCCCTGCTGTTGCGGCTTCTGAGTCTTCTGCTCCGAAGAGCGCACTTCGACGCCACCCTTCAGCACCGCACCATCCTCGACGCTGATACGCTGCGTGACTACGTCTCCGGTCAGCGATCCTTCGCTGCGAATATCCACACGGTCGCTGCACTGCAGGTTCCCCTGCACCTTGCCCATGATCACCACTTCGCGGGCGGTAATGTTGGCGTGCACGACCCCGTTGCGTCCGATGGTCACACGGTTGTCGGTCAGGTTGATGGTACCCTCGATTTTTCCATCGATATAGAGCGACTCGGATCCGGTGACTTCGCCCTTGATCACAAGCGAACGGCCGATCGTGGCTTGCTCTACGGGAGCAGTTACAGTCTTGGCTGGAGCAAAATTCGAAGATGAGGGAAGCTGTGTTTTCTGAGAATTATCTGCGGGTTGCAGCATTTGACATTCCTTATTCCGCGCGGCAATTGCCAATGCCGCGAGCGGCGGGTCTTGGATTTAGGCCACGCGATTCCCGCGATCAGCCAAGCTGACTATGGCACGGGAGCCGCGATTAGAGCAGGTTACGGAAGAACAAGGCCCAGAGTGGAACCACGAAGTGAGCGGGATTTTTCATGTAATTACCGCAGAATGATGGTGCTGCGGATGGGCTGATGATCACGCTTCCAGCGCCTGCCCGAGCTCCTCCCACTCCTTCACGGAAGCTTGCAGCGAGCGTTTGTGGTCTTGGAGTTGCTGTGTCAAGCGCTGCGTCTCAAGGGCGCTGACGAACGTCTGCAAAGCTGACTCGCACTCTGCAATCGCAGCTTCCACGCGGGTGATCTCCTGTTCCAGTTCGTGTACTCGATCCTCCATCTGCTTGCGCTTGATCGGATTCAGGCGCTTCGATTTCGGTTCTACCAATGCTGTTCCATTCCCATTGGCCGGTCGCATCGTCGTCGGCGTGACTGCCACAGCCTCCTGCAATTGCGCCGCCCCGCCCTCTTTACGCCAGCGATAGTCTTCGTAATTGCCCGGATAAACTTCTACTCGAGCATCGCCAATCTCGAAAACGCGCGTAGCCAGCCTGTCGATGAAGTAACGGTCGTGCGAAACAAATACCACCGTGCCGGTGTATTTGCTCAACGCTTCGAGCAAAACATCCTTGGCGCGCATGTCGAGATGGTTAGTCGGCTCGTCCAGCAGGAAAAAGTTGGCCGGATGCATCAGCATGCGCAGCAGCGCATAACGATTGCGCTCGCCACCGGAGAGCACCCCGATGCGCTTGAAAACCTCATCTGCCGAAAATAGAAAACAGCCCAGCAGGCTGCGCAGCTCAGTTTGGGTGGAGCGCGGCGAGATCTCGGATAAATCATCAAAAATACGAGCATCCTGGTTGAGTTCTTTATATTGATCCTGAGCAAAATAATCTGCCTGAACGTTGTGGCCCAGGTGGTATTCGCCAGCCGTTAGCGGCTCTCTGCCGGCAAGCAACTTGATCAGCGTGGATTTCCCAGCCCCGTTGACGCCCACCAGAGCGATGCGTTCGCCGCGCTCAATCATGAAGCTGACATCGCGAAAGACTCCCTTCTCGCCGTAGGACTTCGCAACTCCGGCAAACTCCGCGACAATCCGGCCGCTCGCCTTGGGCTGCGGAAATGAGAAGTGAATCGTCTTCTCTTCTTCCGGCAGCTCGATGCGCTCCATCCTCTCCAGTTCTTTGATCCGGCTCTGAACTTGTTTGGCCTTAGTCGCCTGGTAGCGAAAGCGATTGATGAATACTTCCAACTGCTCGATGCGCTCCCGCTGGTTGCGATACGCGGCCTCGGGCTGCTCGCGCCGCTGTGTCTTCTGCTCTTCGTATTTATCGTAATTGCCGGCGTAGAAGTGAACGCGCTTGTTCCAGATTTCGACAATCTTGTTGACGGTGACGTCGAGGAAGTAGCGGTCGTGCGAGATCAGCACAAACGCGAATGGATATTCGCTGAGATACTCCTCCAGCCAATTGCGGGCTTCGAGATCAAGATGATTCGTCGGCTCATCGAGCAGCAGCAAGTTTGGCTTTTGCAGAAGCAGCTTGGCCAGCGCGATGCGCATCTGCCAACCGCCGGAGAATTCGTCAGTCTGCCGCTGCCAATCTTCTTTACGAAACCCCAGACCCGTGAGAACGCTCCCGACCTGCGACTCAATGGCATAACCGTCGCGGGCGCGGAATTCGTGCTCCACGCGCTGATAGCGATCGGCAACCTGTGCGTACTCCGGCGAAGAATGGTCAAGCTCCGACATGCTGGCCGTAAGCTGCTCCATTTCTTCTTCCATGGCACGCAGCTTGGCAAAAACCGACATGCACTCGGCGAACACGGTGCGACCGGAAAGCGCAAGACCATCCTGCGGGAGATATCCAGCACTAATGCCTTTGGCGATGCTGATCGTGCCGTGGTCGACGCCTTCGAGCCGGCCGAGAATCTTCAATAGGGTGGATTTTCCCGTCCCGTTCGCACCCACCAAGCCG
>QIAB01000013.1:51560-53782 GCA_003225455.1 Acidobacteriota bacterium | reverse complement strand
CAGGAGCTTGTTGCCATAACGTTTGCCGGCTGAAGAAAGCTGAATCATGAGGCTGATTCAATCGTCTCATGAGAGAGGAGGATTTCGAAAGATGTGGCAGGAGCAAAGTGTGGCGCGGGCGCCCTCGCCCGCGTTATAGAAACTGCTGAGAAGTAAATCGTCTAGCGGGCAGTTGCCGCGACCTTCGCCGCCTCAATCTCTTCCACTGCCCGATCCACCACCGCTTGCAGCTCACGTGCGTACTTCACTTCACGTCCTTTGGCGAGAGCTTTGCGCGCTTCCTCCGCAGAGTACCAGGTAGGATTTCGCATTTCTTCTTTGGGGCGCGCTGCCTGTTCTACCTCAAGGAGAAAGGCCTTGATTACATATTCCTGCACTCCTGGCGCGCGCCAGAAAACTCCTTTGGAGTGAATATAGACATGAAAGTGCTGCGGCTCGATGTGTCCGCGAACTCCGGCTTCCTCCCAAGCCTCGCGCTCTGCGGCTCGGCTGTGTGACATGGCCGGATGCGGGTCGCCTTTGGGAAACGTCCATTTGCCGCCGCCGTTTGTGTTCACTAGCAGAAACTCCAGCGATGCGCCGCGCCGCCGATAGCAGACGGCCGCTACCTGAAGCGGCAGAGCAAACTTTGGCCTCGACGTTCCCACCTAAGCGTCTCCAGTTTCGATGATAAAGAGAAGATATTTCAGGAGTGTTAAAGTGCAACAAAAAAGGTGCAGATCGTCGATTACCAAGGAGTTACTACGTTCGTCTAACTTTAGAGCAAGCCGGAGATCTCCGCTGCTCCCCGTGTTGATAATTCTAAAATCTCCACACGAGAAGCATTTGATATCCCCAGCCTTTCCAAAATCAGGAAAGAGCCTGCCCTGAGCGCAGTCGAAGGGTGGGGCAGACTGTTTTTGGGGGAGAGGCAAGAAAGATCAAAACCTAAGGATGGGCCAGCCCCCTAGCGCTTGTTCACGGCGAGCCAGGGCATGCTGCGGTAGGAATCCGCCACCACCCAGGCGCCGGCCATCAGCGCGAAAGAGTCGACCGTCTCGCTCCATTGGAAGGCGCTTTTGGGACCTGCTGCTGCCACGATGGGGACCCACACCAGCAGCGTGAACATGCCGATCTGGAACGCCGAGAGCGCGGCTGCCAGCCGTGCATACACACCGATGAGCACCGCCACGCCCGCCGCGATGAAGGCCCAGCCGAAGAAATACGCCCAGAACTCATGCCATGGCAGCCAGCCAGGCACCAGCTCGGCAGTGTGTTCGATATAAGCGAAATGGGACAGGCCGAAGGGGATCAAGGCCAGGCCGTAGAGCACCCTCGCGATGCGCAGACCCTTATCGCCGGTGGCGAAACCGAGGCGCTGCCTGTCCCAGTCAGCGGCGAACCAGACATACAGTACCCAGGCAGCCGCCACAATCACCGCGGTCTCGCAGCACGACCAGTAAACGTCCACAGTGAGCGCGCGGAACAGGCCGGGCACTCTGAACAGCAGCAACCAAAGCAGGAGATATGCGAGCAGCACGCGGGCAGCGAGGGCGGCTGCGCGCTGCAAGAGCAGGCCTATGCCAGATGCCAGGGAGACGAAGGCGCAGAGATAGACCAGTACCTCGCGTGCGGGCACCCACTTGGGTACCGGATCCCATACCGGAGTGAAATGGCCTTTGATCAGGCCCAGGATTCCGAGCCCGATCATGGTCGCCGCAAAGACCGCATGACCCACGCTTGCGATCCGCATCGCCCTATTCTCCGGTGTAAAGCAGGCGCAAGCGTAAATGACGCTAACCTTACCTTGATTGTGGCTTTGGGGCTTGCCCACCACCCTTGCTGTTTTCGAAATTGGTTTTTGCTGACAGCAAGACAACAGCGGCTGCCATGAATTCGTGGATTTTTTCCGAGCGGGCTGGCCCACCTTTGCCGCTTCGGTTTCTGTTGGGAGCTGAAACGCTGAAGCTGCCCCATCCTTCGCGGTTTTCGAAGGGTGGGAATCACAAACCTGTCCACCACGCTTTCACAAATTCTCCGGATATTCTCACGAGAGGCGGAGATGAGGGTGGACAATCGCAGCGCTAGCATCCGAAATTCCCACCCTTTGAAAACCGCAAAGGAGGTAAACGTGGGACGGGTAAACGTGGAGAGGGACGGGACGTTCACCCATTTTCGACCGGCATCAGGAAATCGGTGAATGTCCGTTCTGTCCCTGGTCCCGAATTATGGTCGTCCCCGAA
>QIAB01000013.1:33340-51456 GCA_003225455.1 Acidobacteriota bacterium | reverse complement strand
AGATCATCTTCCCTTCGACGACCTCAAGGGAATTGAGGAATTCCGCAATGAACTCGCTTCTGCATACGTTTCGGTAGTCAGTGGGAGAGCAGCAGGAGCCGGTGGAATCACACACCTGTTGGTTGAGCTAACCTCCACATTCTCCTTACCCCACCTGGCACAGTTAATATTGGACGGAGTTGCATTCGACCTCATAAAGAACGGAGCGGAAGCTTTTGTCCTGCGTCCATTCATCGCTGCTTACAAGCGCCTTCAGCAGCGTAATAACGATAGCTTCGTTGACATCGGAGAACTGAAGATCCAGTTCAGTGATTCGTTACTAGTCTTGCATGAGATTTCAAGTAACACGCTAGTTTCCCAGCTCGAAAATATCCTCGCGACTCTTGCACGCTCGTATGACAGGTTCCTGTTAAAGCAAGGCGAGGCCCCGTACACGATTGAAATTCCCGTATTTGAGGACCCCGAAGAGGATCGACCATGCAGATTTCGCGTGATTGGAGACATTGATGAAACCATTCGAAGCCGTGGTCCCGAGGACTACGTGAGTTTTTGGGGACTGGAATACGATCACGCTGGGTTAAGAGTATTCAGCGGCAGCTTTTGCTCGATGAGCAGTTCAATACACTGGACCGTCACTGGGCGGAGATGACGAAACGTGCCGAGATCAAGTTTGCGCTCGAGCGCCAAAAAGGTGAAGGCTAAACGGGTGGCCCACATCGCTCCGTCCACTCGTAGCTGTTGCAAGGTTACGCTGAGCGCAGGTAAGTTAAGTTCGAGAGTTGGAGCTACATAGAAAGGCCCGTTCCGATGGAACCTGCCTCTGCATTCATCGACAATAAGATCAAGCAACCTGGGGACTGGCGCGTAAAGATGCTCGCGAAAGTGCGCGAAATCTATCCGCGCTCGCGGCCCTTGCGCACGATTGCAACCAGATCGGCAGCCGACACTCCCAGCTTTACGCCTTTCACGTCCAGCGGCGACGCTTTGGACTTTCGCAGAGGCAGAATGCGAAACACGGTCCCGTCACGGCGACGAATTTCCACAGCCCCGTCGCGCTCGGCTTCATCGAGGACCGTGGCAAAATTTCCCCGCGCCTCAGAATAGCTGTAGGACTTCATCGGGTGTTGGCCTCCAGTATGTCCAGTTAAACACAAGGTTCCTCCACTGCGCAGATCATCGCTTCGCGATGATCTGCTCCGGTCGGGATGACAGAGTTGAGAATATCTGGACAGCGTGGACATCCCCACTCAAGCCAAATGCGGGCTTCCACCCCAGCCAGCGAAAACCGCGCTGTCTGGGGAACCCCGGCTTGAATGGGGCACCCGCCGCTCTCAGTGGATTAAACGTGCGCTGGGATGTGTTCGAGCGTATGCATCGTCGTCAGAATCGTCGAGATGACGTTTTCATCGCCGATCGCCGTGTTCATCATCATGTGATACAAACAGCGCGTCGGCCAATCGGCATTGAAGTAATGTTTTATGAAAGTGATGCGGTCCTGGTCGATAGTGTCCACCAGTTCTTCGGCCTCCCGCTCGTTCTTGCCCATTTCGCGCAGGCGGCGAAGTTTCTCAGCTCGGGGCGCGTAAAGAAAGACGTGAAACGCATCCGCACGCCCGCGCAGGAAATAGGGCGCGCCCCGGCCGACGATGACGCAATTTCCTGAGCGCGCAACCCGCTCCATAACCTCCTGGCCGACGGCGACGAAGCGATCGGTATCGAAGACATTCGCTCCTGCGAGCGGCATATTGCGCTCGTAACTGCCGCGCCAGAAAACTTTCGCGAGCCGATGAAACGTGCTGTCCATGCGCTCATCACAACGCGCTACGGCGGAGGGATCCACGCCGGCAACCTTGGCGATCTCCTCAGTAAGCTGATGATCCCAAAGTTTCCAGCCCAGCCGCTCGGCCAATTGCTTGGCAATTTCCCCGCCGCCGCTTCCGAATTCACGCTCGACTGTGATGATGCCTAATGCACGGCAATTTCGCCGCCCCGCTTGGCCTTTTTCATGAGAAAGACCAGAGGGATCATACATAGGATAACAGTGCCAAGCAGCCAGAAGTTATCGATGTAGGCCAGCATATTGGCCTGGCGGAAGAGATTGCCCTGCACCAATGCGTAAGCTCGATGCATAGCATCGACCGCGGAGTAACCGCGGGATTCCAACATTCGCGCAGTGTTCTGAAGCGTGGCCTGAAACGCAGGATTTGATCCCGAAAGATGCGCTGCCATATTCGCCTGATGATGCTGCGCCCGTCGGGCCAACATAGTTGTGACTACAGAAATCCCCACGCTGCCGCCAATGTTGCGCGCTAGATTCATAAGACCGGACGCGGCATTGTTCTTTTCCCGCGGCAGAAATGAATATGCCGCGGTATTGATCGGCACGAATAGAAAGGCCAATCCCGCCGCCTGGATCATCCTGGCGAACACAACCGTTCGGAAATCGACGTCGAGATCGAAGTTGGTCATGTGGAAGAGCGAGAAGGAAAGCATCGCCATGCCAAAAACCATGAGCTTCCGCGCATCATAGCGCGAAAGCAGAAATCCGACGATCGGCATCAACACCATAATTACGAACCCGCCTGGCGAAAGCGCCATTCCTGACCGCTCGGCGGTGTATCCAAGCAGCGTCTGCATGAAAAGCGGCAGCATTAGCGTGCTTCCCAGCAGGGCAAAACCCAGCACGAACATCAGAGAATTGGCTGAAGCGAAAGTTCGTTCCCTAAATAAGTGCAGGTCTATAACAGGGTCCTTGTGCCTCCATTCCCACCAGATTACAAACAGCAACGACGCAACCGAAATGATCGTAAGAGTCAGAATGAAATTCGACTCGAACCAATCGTCGCGCTGGCCTTTGTCAAGGATTACCTGCAGCGTGCCCAGCCCAAGCGCCACAAAGCCAAGCCCCACATAATCGATCTTCATCTCCGAAAATTTTCTACGCCGCAGGAATGGCGGGTCTTGAATCAGGCGTGAAGTCAGAAGCAGCGAGAGTATGCCAACCGGAATATTCACAAAGAAAATCCAGCGCCAAGTGTAGTTGTCGGTGATCCACCCACCAAGAGTGGGGCCGATCGCTGGCGCCATCACTACGGCGATTCCGTAGACCGCAAATGCCATACCGCGCTTTGCCGGAGGGAATGTATCGGCGAGAATGGCCTGCTCGCTCGGCTGCAAACCGCCGCCGCCCGCGCCTTGCAGAACGCGAAAGACGATCAGCATCGCCAGATTTGGCGCCAGGCCGCATAGCAAAGAACTGAGAGTAAATAAGGCCACACAGCTCATGTAGAACCGCTTGCGTCCGATGATCGAAGAGATCCAGCCACTGAGTGGAAGAACAATCGCATTAGAAACCAGATAGGAAGTCAGCACCCAGGTGCTTTCGTCTGTACCCGCAGAAAGACTGCCCGCGATGTGCGGCAAGGCCACGTTGGCGATGCTGGTATCGAGCACCTCCATGAACGTCGCCAGGGTTACCGCCAATGCAATGATCCACGGATTGACTGCTGGCCGCGGGGGCGCAGCCGCGTCCATGGTCAGCGTAGCCGAACTCATCTGATCCAGACCTTAGGCTCGACTGACATTCCAGGCCGCAGCACGTGCTCTCTGGTCTCTCCGGGATCAAAGGTGATCTTTACCGGAATACGCTGTACGACTTTTACGTAGTTTCCCGTCGCATTCTCTGGCGGAAGCAAGCTGGTGATTGCGCCACTCGCCCCAGCGATGCTCTGCACGTGCCCTTTATATTTCTTGCCATTGGAGTCCACGGCGATCGTGACCGGCTGTCCTACCTGCATTTGCCTGAGCTGAGTTTCCTTGAAATCAGCAGTCACCCAGATGTCGTCGAGATTAATGATTCGCATCAGCTCCTGGCCGGGTTGAACATTTTGTCCGACCTCCACCGTTCGGTTCGTCACAACGCCATTTACGGGTGAAACGACTGATGTGTATTGCAGATTCAACTCAGCCTGCTCCAGTGCGGCTTTTTTGAATTGCACCTGCGCCAGAGCTGACTGCGCCCGCGACCGAATAGCCGCCACTTGTTGCGGCGCGGTGTTGGCAGAACGCAAATTCGCCTCAGTCTGTGCCAGTTTGCTTTGGGCCTGAGTGACCTGTTGTTCGGCAGCGGCCGCAGCGGCCCGCGCCGCGTCTACGGCAGCCGCGTTGGCTTTCGCCGACGCCAATGCCTGGTCATATTGCTGTTGCGAGATTTCCTGCTTATCGACAAGTTGCTTATATCGCACCAGATCGTTCTGAGCTCTCACGTTGTTGGCTTCGGCCTCTTGCAGTTGTGCGCGCGCGGCATCAAATTGCTGACGAGCCGCGGAGATTCCTGCTCGCGAGTTTTCCACGTCCGCTTGGGCGCTGGTCAATTGACTTCCTGTGCTCACCGACGTGATGGGCACATTCACTTGCGCGGCCTGTGCCGCAGCTAAAGCATCGGCGTAATCGGCCTTGGCACGGTCAACCGCAACCTGGTAGTCACGCGCATCAATTTGCAACAGCGGCGCGCCCGCTTGCACATATTGATTGTCCTCTACTAACAACTTCTCTACATGTCCTGAGATTCGCGCGCTGATCGCGTTCAAGTGACCATCGATCTGCGCGTCATCCGTCGACTCATAACTCGTGAAGTAGCGCCAGAGAAAGAAAACGGCTACGAGCAGCAGGATCAGGACGAGAATGAGCAATCGGCGGAAGCGAGGACTGCGCGAGGCCCTTCGCCAGCGTAGATCCCGGTCGGAAGCCGCTGGCAGCGGCGATGGCGAGGCCGCCTGAGGGCGCGATTCTGGCGGCGCCTCAGGATTAGCACGAA
Organism: Acidobacteriota bacterium; assembly: GCA_003225455.1. GTDB lineage: Bacteria > Acidobacteriota > Terriglobia > Terriglobales > Acidobacteriaceae > QIAB01. The sequence continues at coordinate 46,640 of QIAB01000013.1, read as the reverse complement.
CCGTCTCTGTCGTCTGTTCCATGATTATTTACTCTGCAGATACTTTTTCACGCCCTCTTCTGCGTAACCGATGGCGCGTGCCAGCGCAACTTTTGCCAGATTGTGAGCGTAAAGGCTGGAAATGTAGTTTTCATTTGCGGAAGCAACACTCTCTTGCGCCTGAACTACTTCCAGATTATCCGCAACACCGGCGGTAAACCGATCTCGCGCCTGAAGCAGCGTTTGATTCGCCAGATCAACTGAACTCTGCGCAACATGCACCTGCTCATTCGCTGCCGCCAAATCCAGCAGCGCGGTGCGAACGTCATATTCGATTCGCCCGCGCAGATCCTCCAGGTGCTCGCGATTCTGCCGCAAAGTCGCTTCCGCCTGCAGAACGTCCGCGTGAATCTTCCCGCCGGGAAATATGGGAATAGTCAAAGATCCGGTCACCTGAAACGTTCCGTGAGAATTTCCCGGACTCACGCCCAAATCACCATAATTCGCGTTGAGGCCGAGACTGGGAAAGTGTTCAGCCGTGGCCGCGTTGCGAAAATGCTCTGCCGCGCGCACCTGCTGGAGCGCAGCTTGATAATCGGAGCGGGACGCATACGCACGCTGCAGGCTGTCCTCGATCCCCAGGGCGGCCAATGGCTCATATGGAACCTTTTCGGTCAAGGTGAATTCCTGGCCAGTGGGCAGTCCGATGGCCCGCGCCAATGCCAATTTCTGCTTGGCATAATCATTGCGCGCGACGATCAATTGTTGCTGCCGCGTCTGCAACTCCACATGAGCACGTAGCGCGTCAATCGCGGGACTTACCCCAACCTTCTGCTGGTCCGCAGTCCTCTCATACAGGGCTTGTGCAGTTTGCACCTGGGCTTGTGCGGTATCGACTCGGGCGGCGCCAGCAATTGCCTGGAGGTATGCGTTGCCGACAGCCAAAACCACGGTGTCCCTGGCATCTTTGTAGGAATACCGCGCAGCCTGCACGTTCGCTGCTGCTCCGCGTTCTCGATCAATGCTTTTCAGATTAAAAAGAGATTGGCTCAGATAGGCGCGCGCATCGAAATAGCCGAAAGGGCCGACAACCAGAGGGATTTTCGCCAACGGCGAATTGGCAGAAGCACGAAACCCCAGGGCTGCAAGATTTTGCTGCGCGGCCGTCTCGCTGACCCCAGCGCTCAGATTCGGAAGCAAGTCGCTGAGTTCTTTCCACCTTTGTCCTCGCGCCGCAATGATGCTATCGCTTTGTAAAAGCATCCCGAGGTTGTTGCGAAGGCCGCGGTCAATGGCATCTTTGAAGGAGAGCGGCAGAACTTCCGGGCTGACTTTGCCCTCAGTAACGCTGCCAGTGAAGGGATTCTGATTTAGAGACCCTACGCCGGTCACAGAGGGGGACGCCGATGTTTCGGAAGTGGAATACGAACTGGCCCCTGACTCCGTGGTCGTCATTTGAGCCAGCAAGGTCGATCCCGCGAGCAACAGCAGAGCAACAGTAGTTGAGCGGAAATAAGTCTTCCTCAATCGCAAGCTCTGGCTCGTACTCGAATCTTGCATATTGGTTAGGCTGACAGGCGGACAACGGCAGGTCAGTGAGTTATGTTGATTCTTTTTCGCAGCTTATAGATGCAAAGGATTGTGACCGCGAGGAGCCCTTGCCAGCATTCGGTCGTCTTGGCGGGTTACTTCTTTAGATAACAGGTGAGCGCGTTCGGGCTTCTACTCACAACAACGTAGCATCTAACCTTCCCTGTAGAGCGGGAGGATTGCTTGAGAAAGCTCACTTTAGTGGCTCTGTTGTACGGATTTTTCCTTGTAGGGGCATCCGCATACGCCCAGGAATTCGATGCCGCGGTGGGCTTTGGGACGCTCACCGCTTCATCGGGCGCCGTCGCCTTGGCGAATGGGGAGACCGTTACAGAACGTGGCGGCCTGTATCCGGCATTCAGCGCCGACTTCATTATTAAGCACCGCCTCGGCGTTAGCGGCAACGTGGCCTGGCGCGCCAGCCGGAACCTTTACGCCGGCGTTATACCTTACCGTCCAATTTTTTACGATTTCAATGCGCTCTATGCTCCGAAATTAGGCAGTCGGGCCACCGCCGAGATGATGGCCGGCATCGGCGCCGAAAGCCTTCGTTTCTACACTCCACAATTCCAGTGCAGCGCGTTCTCCTGCACCAATTACGTGAGCAGTAATCATTTCATGGGACACGTTGGAGGTGGTTTGCGGCTCTACGTTTGGGGGCATATGTTTGTACGTCCGGAAGCCCACTTATATCTGGTCCATAACAATCAGGAATTTCCTTCGTCCCAGGCCGCGAGGTTCGGATTGTCGATTGGGTACACATTCGCTCCGGGCTTCTGATATTCATCCGCAGTCGAGATACCGGAGTTACCGCTGTGTCTTGAACCCTTTCGTCCGTCCTCTTAAACTGGAGAAATGCACAGGCACGTTGGCCATAGCGCGGGCGAGAGGACTTGGCGAGTTCTGCGAGCCGCGCTCTTTGTAACTCTGGCCTACATTGTGCTGCTGGTTGTCGCCGGTATTCGTGCCCATTCACTGGCTCTGCTCTCCGAAGCGGGACACAATCTCTCTGATTTTTTTGCGCTACTGCTTTCGCTTTTTGCCGTGTATCTGGAGTCGCGGCCGCCCAGCTCCACCGCAACCTACGGCTACCATCGCGCCGGAGTTCTGGCAGCTTTGGTCAATGCCGTATCGCTTGTGGCAGTTTCGTTCTTCATCTTCTACGAGGCATTCCGCCGATTGCAGAACCCGCAGCAGGTTCATGCCGGAGTGATGATCGGCGTGGCCGCCGCCGGAGTAATCATGAACGGAGTAATCGCCCTGCTGCTTTATCGTTCCGGGCGAGACGTGAACATCCGCAGCGCCTTTCTGCATGAGATTGGCGACACACTTTCGACTGCCGCAGTCATAGCCGGCGGCTGGGCCATTCTGGCGACTGGGCAATCCTGGATTGACTCGGCCCTTTCGGTTGGAATCGGCGCGCTGATCCTGTGGTCGGGTTTCGGCATCGTTCGGGAAACCCTGAACATTCTGCTCGAGGGTACCCCGCGCGGCATCAAACTGGAGCGCCTGGAGACGGCGATCCGCGCGATTGAAGGCGTGAACGATGTTCATGATCTGCATGTCTGGAGCATCGGCTCCGAGACTCGTGCTTTGTCCTGCCATATTGCGATTGCCGATATTCCGCCGTCGGTCAGCGAACGCATTCTGCGGGATGTGAAAGACCGGTTGCATCAGAGCTTCCGCATCGACCACACTACGATTCAATTTGAGCACGCGGAGTGCGAAGTGGCGCATGGATGCGTAATACCGGTCGGGGAAGAGCATCACCACAGCCGGTAGGTATTCACAGCAACAGTTGTCATTCTGAGAAGCGCTTTTTGCGCCGAAGAACCTATGAATTGTTCACGATCATCCATAGTCTTTTGCCATCGCGCTGCTCAGGATGACATCGGTGGATGAAACTTCTGCGTCTCGTAAATCTCTTTTGCTCTCTCAATCCGATCCGCCTCTTCCGGCAACTTATCCCGCCTCAGCCGCACAATTCTCGGAAACCGCAGTGCGAAGCCGCTGTTGTGCCGGTCCGATTTCATTATGTTGTTGAACGCAACTTCCAGCACGATCTTCGGCTCCACGATCAGCCGCAGACCCTGATCTTCGATCGTGTGTTCAAGGAACCACTTTGTCATTTCGGCGATCTTGGCGTCGGTCAAACCCGAATATGCTTTGCCAATATTCACCAGCCGCTCGCCATCGCGAACTGCAAAGGTGTAATCGCTGAGAACTCCGATACGTTTGCCATGGCCGTATTCGACGGCAGTTACTACCACGTCCAAAGTCGCGAGCTCCCGTTTCAGCTTCAGCCATGATTTGCCACGACGACCGGGCATATAGGGAGACTCGGGATCTTTAATCATCAGGCCCTCATTGCCCCGCGCCTGCGCTGCGTCGAACAGTTTTTCGAGTTCTTGTGGAGAAGAAGCCTGAGAGACCGGCGCCCGTAGCACGCGGGTGTTGTTGGCTTGCTCCGCGGAGTCGAAGGTCAGCCGTCCCTGTGCGCCACGGGCGCGTGCTACTACTGGATTGCGAGCCGCCGCGAGCAGCGTATCTAGGGTTTTCCCACGCTCACGAAGCGGCCGCTCAAGCAATAATTCACCTCCAGTATAGAGTACGTCGAAGACGAGATATGCCACTGGAACTCTGCGCATCAATTCGTCGCTGACTTTCTTGCGCCCCAGCCGCTGTTGCAATGCGCTGAAGGGCAAGGCACGCCCAGGTTCATTTGGCTCGCCGACCAAATAGCTCCAAGCCACGATTTCCCCATCAAGAATCACATCCTGCGGAATTCCGGCGAGCACATCTGGCAGCTCGGGAAAGGATTCAGTGATGTCATCCCGCGTTCTGGAAAAAATCTTTACGTAACCGCCGGCACAGTGTGCCTGTGCCCGGATGCCATCATATTTGTCTTCAACAAACGCATTTTCGAAATAACTGAGACCTTCTTCTGCGGATTCCACCGGGCTGGCCAACATGAAACCCAATGAATGAAACATTCGCATCGTCGGCTGGTCCAGCTTTGCCGAGGCTGCGAGTTCCAGGGTCTGGCCGATGTCGCCCAGCAACATATTCGCGCGCTGCACCTGCGCCAGAGTACTGCCGTAAGCCTTCGCAATGGCTTCCTCTACCAGACTTTCTTTCAGGCCGATCCGCAGGTCTCCAGTCATAATTTTCAGGATGTACTTGGCTTCAAGCGGTGTGATTTGCGAGAGCAGTTCACGAACCAAGGCAGATTTTGCTGCGGGGCCTCGCGCAGCAGCAATTTTTCGAAATCTATCCTGGATTTCCGTTACGCTCAAATCGCGTCCGGCCCTCGAAGGCAAGACTTCAGCCGCGACCGCTCCCAAGTCTCCGTGGCGGCGGTACGCTTCGCTCAAGTCCGGCTCAGGTCTGCCAGAAAGGTCCTCGAGCACGCGCCACAACAGCGCTCCACCAGCATTTAGGGTCGTTTCTTCCCACACCGGGAACGGCCGTCCAGAGAGGAACACCGCCGAGACCGCGGCTTCCGGAATCGCGCGCGATTTCAAGTAATCGGCTACGATCGCAATCTTCTCTAGTTTCTTGGTTGTGGCGGCGATCTGTTCGCAGGTTTGAGCTAATTGCAACATGTCCGATCGATAGCCGCAGTTCTCCGGCCGTCCGGCGAAAAGAACATCCTAACCTGCTACGGGATATTCCTTGGTAGTGGTGGGGTTTGCTTTTTATTGTCGTGGCGATGCACGCAAGATCCCTCGCTCCGCCTGAAAAACGGCTCGGCTCGGGATGACCCGCAAGTACAGAGGGATGAAGCTAAACAATATTCCCCTCTCGCTGTGCTACCCTATGACCTGTCGGCGTTTGTTTGCTGGAAGCGTTATCCAAAGAAGGATCATCAAATAACAATGCGGCTATTGAGTACATTGTGGCGTTTCCTCGTTTCAGTGCAACTCCTGCCTGCGCTGGAGGGCGGCGAGGAAATCCTGGTCGGCGGCCAGGCCGTACTCGAAGGTGTCATGATGCGCTCTCCTCATGCTTGGGCGATTGCCTGCCGCAAACCGTCGGGCGAAGTGCTAACGCATAGCGAGCCTCTGGAAAGGCTTTCAGAGAAGCACAAATGGATGGGGTGGCCAGTAGTTCGCGGCGTGATTACCCTCGGCCATGCCATGACGCTTGGGTTTCGTGCACTGAAGTTTTCTGCCAACGTAGCTCTGGATGAGCTCCAACCGGAAGAGCCGGGCAAAAAGAAGCTTGAAATCAGCGGCTGGATGGCAGCCGTGAACGTTATCTTTTCTGTTGGCTTCTTCATTTTCATGTACAAGTTTCTGCCGCTGCTTGCGGCCACGGAACTAAAGCGTATAAACCCGATCTTTGGCGAGCAGATTATCTTCAATTTAGTGGATGGCATTATTCGAATCGCTCTCTTCCTGCTCTTCATCTGGGGAGTTTCACTGCTGCGCGATATCCGCCGGGTTTACGAATATCATGGCGCCGAGCACAAGACTGTTTACGCATTCGAAAATGGAGACCCGCTCGAAACCGGCGCAGTACAGAAATACTCGACCTATCATCCGCGCTGCGGAACCAGCTTCCTGATGACCGTGATGCTCATTTCGATTTTGGTGTACACGCTGGTGCCGGTTACGACATTTTGGGCGCGGTTTGCGGTGAGAATCGCATTGCTGCCGCTGATCGCGGGACTTTCTTACGAAATCATCCGCTTCGCCGCGAAGCATCGCGGATCTCTGTTTGCGCTCATGACTGCCCCTGGACTGTGGCTGCAGCGGATCACGACGCAGCCTCCTTCTGATGATCAGGCGCAATGCGCCATCGTCGCCCTCAATCAAGCCATGTCGCTCGAAAAGCAGCACGGCGGCGAACTGGTTATTGCCTAGGGCAGCCCGACCTGAAAAGCAGCGTTTTCGGCCCTAATCGGTAAGGATTTTCTACAAGATTCTTACATAGATTGCCGGACTAAGAGCCCCCGTTCCCGGCATCCCTGCCCGCTCGCCAGGCTTCTGTCTTCGTCCTCAGGAGCTATAATCCATTATGGCGACTCTGCGGGAACAGATCGCGACCACCGCGCTCACGGTGACCAAATTCCCTGAATTGATGCGTCGGATGCGGGAGAGCCGCCCTACCGACGCTCTGGAGATCATAAAAAAGGCGTATGAATTCTCCCTGAAGCATCATGCCGGACAGACCCGCGCGTCCGGCGAACCCTACCTGGTGCATCCCCTCGAAGTAGCTCTGATTTTGGCAGACATGAAGATCGATCCGGCCGCCATCGCGGCTGGGCTGCTGCACGATTCCGTAGAAGACACTTCTGTCACCGTAGTCGATATCCGCAAAGAATTTGGCGAGCAGGTGGCGCACATTGTGGAGGGCGTCACCAAGATCAACGCCATCGATTTCGCCACTCGCGAGGAGCAGCAGGCGGAAAATCTTCGCAAGATGATGTTGGCAATGGTGGACGACATCCGCGTGGTGCTGATCAAACTGGCTGACCGCCTGCACAATATGCGGACACTGGAACATTTGCCGCCTGATCGCCGGCAAACAATCGCCCAGGAGACGCTGGATATTTATGCGCCCATCGCGCACCGATTAGGGATGGGCAAGATTCGGGGGGAACTCGAAGACCTAGGCTTTCGATACGTCGATCCGATTGGATATCAGCAAGTCCACGAAGCAGTGGAAGCTCGCCGGGCAGCCGGGGAGGCGTTTCTCGGACGCGTAGAGTCTGTGATTCGCGACAAGCTTAAAGAAGCGGGGATTACCGCGCAGGTGGAAAGCCGGATCAAGCGGCTCTATAGCATCCAGAAAAAATTATTGCGCCAGCATATTGCAGTGGATCAGGTTTACGACCTGTACGCCATGCGTGTGATCACGCGATCAGTCCAAGATTGTTACGCGGTGTTGGGAATCATTCACCACTTGTGGCGGCCAGTGCCGGGGCGGATCAAAGATTTCATTGCCATGCCCCGTCCGAATTTTTATCAGTCACTGCACACCTCGGTGATTTCCGACGAGGGTACGTCATTTGAAGTGCAGATTCGCACGGACGAGATGCACAAAATGGCAGAAGAGGGGATCGCCGCGCATTGGAAATACAAAGACGGGCCAGTCTCAGCGCAGGATGAGCAGCGACTGGCCTGGCTACGGCAAGTGGTGGAATGGCAGCGTGATGTCTCTGATCCCAATGAATTTCTTTCCACGCTGAAAATTGATCTCTATCCGGAAGAGGTTTACACCTTCACACCCAAGGGCAAGGTTGTGGTGCTGCCGCGGGATTCGTCGCCCATCGACTTTGCCTATTCCATCCATACCGAAGTCGGGCACACGTGCGTGGGAGCGAAAGTGAATGGGCGCATGGTTCCGCTGCGTTTCAAGCTGCATAGTGGAGATATCGTCGAGATCCTCACCCAGCCGGGGCACAAGCCAAGCCGGGACTGGCTGGCAGTAGTCAAGTCTTCGCGCGCGCGCAACAAGATCAAGCACTGGCTGAATGTTCATCAGCGGGAGCGGGCGATTGAAATCGGCCGCAAGCTGATCGAGAAAGAGGCGCGCAAATACCGGGTTCCCTTGAAGGAGATCAAGGAACCGGACTTGCAGAAGATCGCGTCCGATTATGGCCTGGGGCGGCCCGATGACCTGATGGCCGGAATCGGTTATGGCAAATACTCTGCGCGGCAGGTGCTGGCGCGTCTTGTGCCGGCCGGGAGTGAGCCGGTTGCCGATTCAGAAATTGAAAAGCCGGGTGGCATCGCCAGCGTAGTGCGGCGCGTTTTTGGCGGGGATCACGGCAACAGCGCTATCAGGGTAAAGGGGCACGGCGACCTGCTGGTTTACCGCGCGCGGTGTTGCAATCCCATTCGCGGCGAGAATGTAGTGGGTTACGTGACTCGCGGCAAAGGTGTGGCCGTTCATGCGGCAAGCTGCCCAAACGTTATTGCTTTGATGTATGAACCGGAGCGGAAAATTGAAGTCGAGTGGGCGCGCGACGATGGGACGCCCAGCGCTTATCCGGTGAAGCTTACGGTGTTTTGCGACGACCGCTTCGGCATGCTCAAACAGATTACGGCTGTCATCAGCGATAGCAAAACCAATATCCGTAACATCGAAGCCCGGACCAATAATGGGCAGGCGAACATTGACATTGTGCTCGACATCGCGGATTTGAAACATCTGGAAAACATAGTTACTGGCGTGCGCAAGATTCCGGGTGTGCACGATGTGCAGAGACTGCAGAAGGTCTAACCGCCTCGCTCAGACCAAAATGCAGAAGTGAGAAATAATAACGTGATCTATGATTCAATTTGAGCAATGCATAGATTCTTCGGCGCAAAGAACGCGCCTCAGAATGACATCGTTAAAATGGTAGTGGTGGATTTTTTGAATTCAACACTGCATCCCTACAGTCTGCATTCTGACTTCTAGATTCTGCATTTTGTCAGCGAGGAACCATGCGCGACGTTATAGCAACGAAAGAAGGTCCGCAGGCGATTGGGCCTTACTCGCAGGCGATTCGGGCGAATGGGTTTGTCTTCGTTTCGGGCCAGGTAGCGATTGATCCGGCGAGCCAGCAGTTCATTGCAGGCGATGTGGCTGCGCAGACAGATCGAGCGATGAAGAATCTTGCGGGCATTCTGAGGGCGGCGGGCAGCAGTCTGGAGAAAGTTGTGCGTGCGACCGTCTTTCTGAAGAACATGGGTGATTTTGCGGCGATGAACGAGGTCTATGGGAAATATTTCAGCTCTGCTGCACCCGCCAGATCAACCGTCGAGGTGGCGCGGCTACCCAAGGACGCGCTGGTCGAGATTGATGTGATCGCATTAATGTAGGAACTCACTGAAAACTGGAGATCAATCAATGGTAAAGATTTCGCTTCTTATCGCAATAGTTGGTCTGGCGGTGACGATTGCGTTGGCTCAGAGTGGCACCGCCAGCAAGAGCACAACCGCGAAGAAGGCTGCCACAACCGCTGCCGGCGGGCCGACCAAAGTGACAGGCCCGGGAACGAAGACTGCCTCTGGGCTGGAGTATTGGGACATCAAGGCCGGGACGGGTGCAACGGCAAATAAGGGCCAAAGTGTAAAAGTACACTACACCGGATGGCTTACAAATGGAAAGAAGTTTGACAGCTCAGTGGGTGGCAATCCTTTTCAGTTCACGCTGGGCGCCGGCCAAGTGATCAAGGGATGGGACGAAGGCGTGGCAGGAATGAAAGTTGGAGGCAAGCGCCAGTTGCGCATTCCGCCCGATCTGGCTTACGGAGCGAATGGATATCCCCCTGTGATTCCGCCGAATTCAACGCTTGTCTTTGACGTAGAGCTGATTGGAGTTCAGTAAAATCTTCAACCACAGAGGACACAGAGTTTCACAGAGGAAAATTCTCTAGTGTTTCTCTGTGGTTTGAGCTTAAGCCTTAACAACTTTGCCGCTGCGCAGGCAGGATGTGCAGACACGAATGCGCTTGGTGGCGCCTTTCACTCTGGCCCGGACGGCGCGCAGATTCACGTTCCAGCGCCGCTTACTCACGTTGTGGGCGTGACTGATGTTGTTTCCAAATTGCGGCCCCTTGCCGCAGATCTCGCATACTTGTGCCATGAACCGCTCCAGATGAGTTCAGAATTTAATGTGCAAAGTATCGATTTTACAGGAGCTTCGGCTGGTTCGACAAATCAGTGAGCCTCAATCCACTGGCGTACAGCATCGAGGATGACAGGCGTTTCGGGATCCCACAACGTGGTATGGCGGACGCCAGAGTAGGTTTTAAAAGTCTTATCGGGCGCAGCCAATTGTTGCGAAAATTTCTTGCAATCTTTACGGCTGACGATTCGATCTTGCTCGCCCTGAATTATCAATGTCGGTATTCGAATACGCGGAGCAATTTGCGTTTGCCAGTTCTTTACGAGAGCTTTGATATCGCCTAAATATCCGAAGCTTACTTTCTTATACGCCAGCGGATCGGTGCGGCGGTCAGCCATCCAACGAGGATCGCGAGAGCTTTCTTTGAGCCGCTTGCCAACCAGGCTGATGGCTGGATGCCTGCGCGCAAAAAGAAAATAGGGCAGCAGAGGGAGATTTCCAAGGCGGAATACCTGGGCAGAATTCACGTTCAGCGCAGGAGCGAGAAGAATCAGGCCGCCGACGTCAGTGCTGTCCTTGATGTAATCCAAAGCCAAAGCTCCACCCATGCTTTCGCCCAACAAATAAAGCTGGGCGGAAGGGCGCTGCTGCTTGAGGAAGCGGATCATCGCCGAGACGTCTTCCGAGGTTTGTGCTGGAGTGCCAAGATAACCCCGGCGGCCACAGGAGAGACCGTGTCCCCTGGCGTCGAGGCCATAAACATCGATTCCGTGCGGGTTCAAGGCATCGGCGATTACGTTGTAGGGACCGCTGTGATAACCAATTCCGTGGAGCACGAGAAGAACGCGGTTGCCCGAAACTGCCGCCGGCCAGTAACGATAGAAAAGGCACGTTTGATCGGCCGAGACGATTACGCCGTGCCGGTCGGCGACCGTCTGGGAGGCGCGGAGAGCATCGGCAGACGAATCGATTGCGGGCGGCATTTGCGCCGATGCTCGCGGTGATGCAAGCAGAAGGAAAAAGATAAACGCAGTCAGGCCAAATTGCGCCGCCGCTTGCAATGAGATTCGTTGTTCGTGAAACAAGTCCGCCTCAGAAATCAAATCCCAATCAAAGGCCGCTTTGCGTCGGGGATTTGCTTGACAACGCAGCTTTATCAATGTTAACAACTCAGGCCACTACGTAGTACAAGCCGCTTCGGCTGTTGCCTACCGGGCCTCCCGACCTACGGTTCCGCGCTACGCATTAATCCATCCGGAAAGAGGGTTTAATTACAAGTCTGCCGGCCAAACGAAAGAGCAGAGACGGACCCAAACCCAAGCAACACATTTCCGAGTTCCCGGATGCCACGACAGCACCCGATTGGAGGAGTCACATGAAGCGCCTTTCAAAGAGGATTCGAACTGCCCAACCCCTCATTCTCTCAGCCGCGTTTCTCCTGTGTTTCGTTTTCTTGCGAAGCGACGCCGCGCAGGCAGAATCGACGATCACTTGCCCATCTGGGACTTATGACATGCTGGATTGGATGACCATGGACTCCGACCTCAGGTCTCAGTACCACATGGAAGGAACTTCCAACCCGCTGTACACGATTGTGCAACAGTCTATTGGGCAGTCTGGCAAGTTCTACTGGATCAAGGGAGGGCTGGGCTACCCCTGGGATATTCAACTCTACGACGCCAACTATATCTATTTGTGGATCACGGAACTCTCCTGGACGGTCCCGCAAAGCTACAAGAAATTCACCAACAACAAAAATTTGCCTTTGGTTCCCAGATGCGCAACCGCTGGTTTTCCGGGCTCCACAATCAAAGTTGCAAACACCAACTACGACCTGCACACAAACTGTTCCAACACTTGTTCCGTGACGCTGGGACTGCTGAATGCGATTAACCAGGTGTGGGGACCGTATTCCATGTCATTCGGCGGAAATCTCGCAAACCAACCTTTGACGACGCTGGTGATCAGCTATCGGTACAACTGCAACGCCAACTACGCGAACTGCGGTGACAAAGAGGAGTACTACCTGACCCAGAAATACGGGCTGGTGCAGTGGATCCACTACATCCGCATTCCCGCTACCGGAGCTTATGCGCAGCTACAGAAGACGATTTTCAACAAGTTAGTTCCCGGTGTGGTAACGCCGAATTTTCCGTGCTTCTGAGTTCAGACTTTCATGCGGGCGCCGGGCGGACCAAAACCGGGGCGCGAACCTGAGGTTTGTGCACCGCCTGGAGGACATGCGGTTGGGAAGCCGCCGCCGAGCTGCGCTCGACCTGGGCGGGGCATAGCCCCCTACACAATCTCTCGCCCACATAAGCCACGTCAGTCTTACCTTTTGGGGCTTTGCCGCAACCAACTTTTGTGTGGGGACCCTTGTGTGGAGACGGGGCTACGCTCCGTCCTAAGATGGGATCGCTATTGAGGATAGGATCAGCCCCGGTTCTGTATAAGGCGCAATCAGCCGCCGATTCCCGGGCCAATCGGGAAGCTCTGGCAGAAGCGATACTATGACCGCAACGTGAGAAACTAGCGCGAGTTCACGGTTAAGCTGCGCTACCTGCACCGGAATCCGGTAAAGCGCGGCTTGGTTCGAACCTTGGGGGAGTGGAAGTGGAGCAGCTATCGGCATTATGCGTTGCGGGAGATTGGGATCGTGGAGATCGAATCGGAATGGACGGCGCGAGATCGTGAACAGAGGACTTGCGGGGGACTGCGAGAGTATTTCTCCGCCCAGGTTAGCGCCCAAAACCGGGGCGCGAACCTGGGGCACCGGGCACATGAGCACTGCGCGAGTCGTGCGTAAGTATCCGTGGCGCTCATCTGGCGAGAGCTCCTCAAAATGGCTATGGAATTTATGCAGCACCCGATGGATCCCTTGGCACAAGAGCATTCTAGTCGATTGTCTGGGGCCGGGCACCCTCGTTGGCCGTGCCCTAAACAGGTGCGTACGATGCTGGTGTGTCCTGACCGAAATCGCGGCACACAGGCTGTTAACCTTCTGTTTTAAGCTATTCCGATGTACCAACTTGATTTCTCACTGCTACCCACTTTCGAACAATCAACAGCGTGGATGTCTCTTCCTGAGCACATCGAAAGTGCACTGAAAGCACTGGCATCAACTCACGACCGGGCTCGCGGCGCGCTACATTTTGCATACGGTGTA
>QIAB01000013.1:29933-33311 GCA_003225455.1 Acidobacteriota bacterium | reverse complement strand
ACCTGCGAGCATCGCTAGCCGAGTTTGTGTCCATGGAGGAGGCACTGAAGAGAGACCTTCTACCCAGCATGGGAAGACCTATCCTTATTTCGAGTTCCTCTAACCCACTACTCCATGTCACGCGCGAACTTCGAAACCTTGAAATTCATCTGCACTCAGCGACCCTGACATCCGCTCAGAAGAACGCGATGTTTGCCGGAGAAAACGTCCAGATTCAGATCTGGGTTGCTGACGATATTACAGAGGCGCAATTCAAGCAATTGCGCAATTCAAAGTTTTACAGCAATGCTGACATCAAACGAATGTTGAATTGGTTCAACGCTTCACAAAAGGAATGGGGCATTGCCGACCTGATTTTTCGTTCCGTTTGTGAATACGGCAGCAACATAATCGCGAAGTACGGGCTTTAGATCGGAGGGGGTGCGGGGTGCATAATCCGTCCCGTCATATTCTCACCCCGCTGGAAGTTTGACGGGTTAGGAGATAGAGCGATCCAAAGTTGCACCCCCTGCCATTTCTGCACCATCTTGTGTGCAAAACTGCACGCGGCCTCCACGCACGCTCACCTCGCTCATGCTGAAAAAAGCCCTTGCAGAACTAACAATCTTGCGTTAAAATTCCCGCCCAATTCCCGAGCGAGCTACCCCGCCCGTCCTTCCCTCGCGAGTAGCAAACGTCTGAGGTGTGCTTATGCCTTCTAGCGAACATCTCCGTGTACGCATGCACCTAATTTGGCAAACCTTTGCTGTGGCTTTCGTCCTCCTCCCGCTAGTTTCGACTTCAACTGCACAGGAGCCGCATGACCACCAGCGAGCGGAGGATCTTCTAGGTGCCACGGACTCGACGAAACAATATATCGAGACAATTCGTCCCTATTTATTCGGTAATCTGCCTACCTCAGAAATGGCGATCTATCAAAAAATATCCTTCCGGGTGACTACTGTGGAGGCACCTTGGAAGGCCACATCTGGGAAAGAATATGGCACGCGGGTTGTGGAGGTGGATGAAGGAGCCCAACGACAGATGGAGATCTTGTCTGCTGCTCTAATTATAGAAATCATGCAAAATCGCGAGGTATTGATTCCGTATCTCAGGTATGTAGCAATGTCGATGAACAATAAGGCTGGCTTTATAAAAGATGTCACGACATTTGCGCATGTTGATCCTAATGAAATCGACGGTAATTCGGTGCTTCATCATCAGCACATCGCAATGACTGTAAACGGAATGGCATTTCTGCTAGCACACGAAGTAGGCCATCACGTACTTGGACATTATGACCGGCCAACGACAAAGGACCCTGTCGCTTTGCGGCAAATGGAATTGGATGCCGATAGCTGGGCTCTCAAGCGATGCGTAAATGCAAAACCTCACTTTAGTCCCCTTGGTGGAATGTTACCCCTTCTTTTCGCTTACTACACAACACCTCACCCTATTGCTCGTGAGAAGTCTGCGGACCACCCGGCTGCAGTCCGCAGAATACGTGCGATGTTCGAGGCTATGCAGGCTGCACTGCCCGATTTTCGGGAAGACATAATTAAGCAAGGTGGATCTTACGACCAATTTGGCGAATTTATAAATAGAACTATTGCTACATACTCCCGCGAGATCGACGAAGATCGCACTCCGGTGCAGGAATTACCTACGATCCGATCTGCAGCAAGTTCGAAGTCACCTGCGGCGGATGAAGTTGATAACGACGATGGCAACAGAAGGAGCCGGAGACGTACTGCTGCAAATGAAGAGGATGACGACGATAGCGAAAGGGGAAATCGAAGGCGCCGGTCCCGGCTCGGAGGATTTTGTGGTGACGTTTACGGTCGTCGTTATTGTCCTATGGTGCAGGCGATGCGGATAGGCTCCCCATGCACCTGCTCCAATTTACCCGGATGGGGAGTTGTGGTTCCTTGAGGCGTAACTGTGGAGGACAGATGAAGTTTATCGCCGGTATTTTGTTCAGCACACTCTTTGTATGTGCAATCTGCCCAGCTGGGTCTCACGAGCACTCCATGTCGGTGTTCTCCGATACCGACGATTACGAGAGTGTCTTAGCTCAGCTGCCAACGTCGAGCACAAATAAGCCGGACACAGCTGTTTTGGACGCTCAGTTTAATTACGGGCTAGGTGCGCAATTCAATACACCTGTTTCGCTTAGCACTGTTCTCTGCGACAAAGATACTGGAAGGATCGGCCTCACGGACTCCATCTGAGATACTCTACGGCGCCATGGATATAACCTTGGCACCGGCTGGGATAAATTTGGATACCTTAAGACTACGAGGATTAGTGATTCCAGTAGGCCACAAGAAATACGGTTGAGCTCCGCCAGCAGCGAAGAGATTGAGCTCGACGTGAAGGTCGATGAGACCGAACTTGGTGAAAGGGCTATTACCTTCGGCTATACGGTTATCACTTACCTGCGACCCAGCGACCCGAGCACGAAGCAGGATCGTTCCTCTGATAAATCTGTCGAACGCTATATGGATACGCTGCGTGGCGAGATGAGGCAGGCTGCAGAAACAACCCTCAAAAAATCATGCATTAAAAACACAGTAACCGGGATCACAAGTGAGGATAGTGCGATTCAGCAGCATTGCCGCAAAACGGTATGCACTGTACGTGAAAAGTGGGAAATCAGCAATCGAAATTATCGATCCCAAAGCGCACGGGATCGGTTTTCTGTATCCGCCTAAGAATTCCCCAAAAGGTTGGGATGAGGATATACCCCATTGGATTTACGAAATGTGGGACTACATCGTGCGCACCGCGCTAGGGCTGATATGCAAATCACCGGTCTGGAGCGATATTCCACAAATGATGCGTCTCAACGTCAGCACCTACAACGTGCTCACAATGCTTGCACAGTGGCAACAAGCTCGCCCATACAATTTCCTTCTTTTGCCAATGGTCGATCCGTTATTTGGATATGCATTTTATCGACGAGCAAACGAAAAGATTCTGCTGGTTTGCCCATTTTCATCGGATCAGGAGCGCTGGATTGATCTCGAATGCATAAATGTTCACGATGGCAAGAAATATCGAATGGTCAATTGCAAAGAAGTCGGAAATATTCCTGAAAGTGCGGTATTTCCGTCACAATTTGCGCGGTTATTAATCGATTATCAAGAACATCCCGAAGCTAAGAGCCTGGGACCCAATGGAAATCCGTGCAAAGCAGATACACGAGGGCTGTTAAAGCGTGCGCACGTAATTGCGGGAGAAATCCGCTACGTTGGAAAAGAAACAGATCGCAAATGGGAAGAAGGCGATGAAATTAGCATTTTGGAATTTAAGACTACCGAATACGGGAGATCAAAAAAGGTAATTGCAAGCGAAGAAATCGCGACGGAAATCCTGGAAATTGGAATAAATAAATGT
>QIAB01000013.1:0-29927 GCA_003225455.1 Acidobacteriota bacterium | reverse complement strand
GCTCGCGAAAGCGGATTTGATCGCAAGAATTTTGTTAGGAAACTAATCCGGGGAATACCTGTCAAACGTAATTCGTACAATGAATTTGTGCGCTGGTTAAGAAGTTACGAATCACAAAAACTGCTTCATGAAGGAGCGTTGCCCAAACTAACATAAAAGCAGGGCACAGTTCCCTGGAGCGCCGCGAGAGAATTGCGACATGCTTCGCCAACCATATAACTCATCACCGATGAACCATTTTCTCCAATGCCGGTTTGTTGCGGACCACCAGCGTGGAACCCTTGACTTGCAGCAGTTGTTTCTTCTTGAAATCCGAGAATAATCGGCTCACTGTCTCACGCGTAGTCCCCATCATTTCTGCTATTTCTTCATGAGTGAGCGTTAACTTTATTTGGTAAGTGCCATTGGCGGCTGATTTTCCAGCCTCCCACGAAAGCAGCAACTTGGCGAATTTCTCGGCAGGGGAGCTGGCGAGCCCAAGCGTGCGAATTTCCTCATGGGCAGCGTAGTAATTACGGCTCAGTTGCTGCGCAATTCGCAGCGCGACCTCCCCGTATTCGCGAAGAAAATGCAGGAGAGAATCACGGGCAATGAAGTTGGCTTGCCCAGGTTCGATCATCTCTGCTGTCACTTCGTACGGATGATTGGAAATCGCAGCATTTAAACCAAGAACGTCTCCCGGCTCTGAAATCTTCGTGATGATGGTCTTACCTTCGCTGGAAGACGTCGAAAGTTTCGCCTTGCCTGTGCAGAGCACGAAAACTCCTCGCGGCTGCTGTCCTTCAATAAACAACATCGCAGATTTGGGATACATGGCTGTCGACTTGATCTCATTCAGTCTCTGCACCGCCGGTAGAGGCAAATTGCAGAAGAGGTGTTCCTCGCGCACAGGACAGGTAACGCAATTATCGAGGATCGTCAGACCGTACGGCGTCCGCATAGCGGTTTCGACTCGTGGAGATTGTAGCATGCTTATTGTGATTGCCATCACGAGAAACCGTGACTTTCCGCACAGCGCACGCGGCGGAAAAGGGAGAATGTGGCTGGAAATGATAAGGGGTGACCAACCGATTCCTCAAGTGGAAGTTTGGCGTGGCACCCGAAGTTTCGAGTCAGGAAGGAGACCAAGATAATGGAAACGGCACACAGGTATCGCGTAATTGCATGGTGGAGTTCGGCCAAAACCGGGCTTGCGAAGTCTGACTCTGCTCCCACTGCGATCCATTTCACAGCGCCGCCGGAATTTGGGGGGATGGAAGGCAGGTGGACGCCTGAAGATTTGCTGCTTTGCGCGGTTGCGAGCTGTTACACAACGACCTTTCGCGCCCTAGCTGATTACTCCAATATGGAGTATTCAGATTTGGCAGTTGAAGTCGATGGAACTGTTCGTAAAGCCGACTCAGGTTATGACTTTCAGGAAATCGTGATCCGTCCAACCTTGAGCATTTCAGGTCAGGAGGAGCCATCGCGGGCGCTGCGGTTGCTGCAGAAGGCGAAAACGATATGCCTCGTTTCCCGTTCAATTTCGGTCGAACAGAAATTCGAACCGCAGTTGAATGTTGGTGAGTCGCGGGTGGAGTTTGATCACGTATGCCCCTAATTTGAGAAACCAGGTCAGAGAAATTGGTTACGGCAAATTCGAATTCCGTGATTCGAGACTACCCATCTCAATACGTAGGGTCGTGGACCATGAGCGATGGAACAGAGATCACGATCCGTCCCATTCGTCCCGAAGACGAGCCGCTGATGGTCAAGTTCCATGCCATACTCTCAGACCGAACTGTGTACATGCGTTATTTCAGTTCGCTGAGTTTAACCAGGCGGACTGACCATGAACGCTTGACGCGTATTTGTCACAGCGATTACCAAACCGAGATCGTGTTGGTTGCGGAACATCAAGATGAGCAAACTGCAGAGACCCATATTCTGGGGGTAGGTCGGTTGAACAAGCTGCAGAGGCAGGGTATGGGGGAGATCGCCGTGCTGGTTTCCGACGAACACGAACACAAGGGCCTTGGAACCGAGCTACTGCGGCGGCTCATCGGGGTCGCGAAAGATATGGGAGTAAGCCGGATTGTGGCTGAAATGCTGCGCGACAACGTAACCGTTCAGACAATTTTCAAAAGGCTGGGTTTTCGTTTGAGCTTACTGCGCGACCCTGGCCACGTTCAGGCAATTCTTGAGCTGTAACCTCATTCTCGTTATTCCGATCTTCACCGGCAGTTGATAATCTGGCCGCCTCCAATCTGCCCCACTACTTCGGCCCGACTTCGATCAAGGCGCACACTGCATTTCTAGCAACATTTAATTGGCATGGGAGTGACACGCCGCGCTGCCACGATGTTTCAACGTGATTCAGATCACATTGATCCGTGACCTCGTGCACGGCGCGATGTGGCGCCTCAGCCGAAAATTGCGACGTTCTTTGAAATTTGCCAACAGGAGAAATTATGACCCGGTTGCTATTAACAATTGCCAGCTTGATTGTCATTATCGGTGCCGCTCAGGCGGGCACAATTACCGGAAAAGTGGCAGGACGCGGGAAGGACTCGGTCGTTTACGTGGATGCCATCCCGAGCAAAACTTTTCCCGCCCCGGAAAAGCACCCGGTAATGGACCAAAAGAATTTGGTGTTTAACCCTCACATCATGGTGGTGCAGCAAGGCGCGACGATTGACTTCCTTAATAGTGACAGCGTGTCGCACAACGTGTTCTGGACTGCCATAGGTGGCAATAAGAAACTTGGGCACAATCTCGGCACCTGGCCGCAAGGACAGATGCGTTCCTTTAAATTCGACAATCCTGGAATCGTACCGGTGCTGTGCAATGTACATCCTGAAATGTCAGCGTTCATTGTGGTTTCGCCGACACCGTACTTCGCCCAAACTGACAGCACGGGAAATTACAAAATTGAAAACGTTCCTGACGGCAGTTACACGGTCACTGCCTGGCATGAGGGAGTGAAACCGGTGTCCCAAAAGGTCGCCGTCTCCGGCACTGCACAATCAGACTTCACGCTCGGGAAGTAAGGTCCAATTCGTTGTGGGATCGTTCAATCTGGCGCACTTGAGGGGTAATTTATGAAAACACTTTTATTGAGTTTGAGTGCACTCTTTGTCGGATTTCTCATCGTTCCGCAAGCTACGGCCGTTCCGAGTTATGCGCGTCAAACAGGGCTGGCGTGCAGCGGCTGTCACTACACTCCACCAGAACTGAACCGGGCCGGACGCATGTTCAAGCTGATGGGCTACGCTGATAAGAAAAATAAAGACGAGGTCACCTCACCCGAGGACAAGAAGCACGCTGGCCTCGATTTACTCGCTACGCTGCCTCTGTCCGCTTGGTTTGAAACCTCTTTTACAAACACAAAAGCTCCGCAGCCGAGCACTCAGAACGGCAACTTCGAATTTCCGCAGGATATCTCTCTATTCCTTGCTGGCGCATGGTCTACCCACATTGGCAGCTTTCTTCAGGTGACCTACAGCACTCAGGATGACCACTTCAGCATGGACAACACTGACATACGCTATGCTAACAAGAGGCAAATCGCGGGCAAAGACTTGGTGTATGGTCTGACCTTAAACAACAACCCAACCGTGGAAGACCTGTGGAACAGTACACCAGCTTGGGGATTCCCATTCATCGCTAGCGATGCAGCGCCGGCCCCAGCCGCGGCTCCCCTTATCCAAGGCGGACTGGCGGAAGATGTTGCGGGACTGGGGGCTTACACGATGTGGAACCAGCATTTGTACGTTGCTGGCAGCATCTACCGTTCCGGTCATATTGGGACATCCCAACCTCCAACGGGCCAGGACTTCACAGTTAACATCCGGGGTATTGCGCCATATTGGCGGGTGGCCTGGCAACAAGATAGCGCTAAAAACAGCTTTGAAATTGGTGCATATGGATTACATGTGAAGGCAACCCCGGGAGCGATTACCGGATTGGAGGATAGCTACACCGATACAGCTGCAGATTTTCAATTTGACCGCACGGTTGGAAAAGATGTCTTTTCGCTTCGCAGCACCTACATCCGAGAAAATTCATCTCTGCCGGCGAGTCTTACTGCGGCGATAGCGGATCGGAACAGACACCACCTGGACGCGTTTAACGCGAACGCTGAATACCATTTCGGCAACCGCTATTCGACAGCTTTCGGCTGGTTCACAACCAGCGGAACGAGCGACACTCTTTTGTATGCCCCAGCCCCCGTTAGTGGCAGCGGAAACGGCAATCCGAGGAGTTCAGGATACATCTTGAACTTCTCCATCTGGCCGATACAGAACCTTGACTTAGCTGTGCAATACACCGGGTACACTCGTTTCAACGGCGCGGGAACGAACTATGACGCGGCGGGACGCAATGCAAACGACAACAACACGGTTTATGTGCTTGCCCGTTTTGTCTTCTAATCGTGGGAGCCGACTTTTAGTTGATCTGCTGCACGTGATGATGGTTTACCTCAGCCAAAATCGGGGTTGTCGATAATGCGTGGCCCGGTAATCGCTCTTTTCGTTCTTGCCGCATCAGGATTCGGGCAAACTCCTACAACCGGGCCAAGCTGGCTGGAGCACGTACATCGCAATATGGGCGAGACCAGCATGGGCCGAAGTTCAACACAGTTAGGGCCATCACCTTCGCAAAATAGTTATCCGGTCCAAGTAGGGCCACTTGCGCCGACCGTTATCCTCAAGGGAGTTGATCTGTATCGGCTCAACTGCCAAGCCTGCCATGGAGCGTCGGGAGAGGGAGCGCCCCCGGAAATCAACTCCATCATAAATCCTGTTCGCGCCACGTCCGCGACTCTCATCCTGGAGCGAATGAGGAAGAACGGTGCTGCCATAAGTCGCAAAGATGCGACGGCACTGGCAAGCCAGTCGGAGTCGGCATTGCTGGAACGTCTCCGCAAAGGTGGCACTAACATGCCCAACCCCGGTCTAAGTGAGGTGGAGATCCGGGTTCTGATGCCTTACTTGAAGCAACTGGCTGGACTGCCTGCCAAGCCGATCAGCACTCAAGAAACGGCAGTGCGAGTCGGGGAGCATCTTGTGAAATCTACCTGTCACATTTGCCACGCTGCGGTCGGACCCAATCCGACGCCACAAGAAATTGGTGCTGGAGTGATTCCACCCTTGAGCACATTGACTTCCCGTACAAGCCTGGAGCAGTTTGTGCGCAAGGTCACACACGGGTCGTCGGTCACGAGTGGGGGATTGTCCCTGCCGTCCCGAGGCAGAATGCCGGTATTTGGCTATGTTTCGGAGTCGGAAGCAGCCGCTGGCTACATTTACCTGCTCGCATATCCTCCGCGATCCGAAGAATCGAATCCCAACTCGCGTCAATAAGGATTCCACCAAGAGGGGAGGGAGCATTTCGCCGGGGCCATATACTATCCCGCTGGAAGTTTGACCGCGTTTTCTACGCACCTGTAAGATCGATCTTCAGCCCTTAGCCATTAGCTCTTAGCCTTCAGCCAAACCACCTTGGCCGAGGCTTCCAGTAGCAGCGAAGTCGTTAGAAGCTAAAACCTAGGAGCCACCAGCTAATAGCTGTTTTTCCATGCCGCACGAGCTCCCCAAAACGTATGAGCCGGGCGCGATTGAAGCGCGCTGGGCGGAATATTGGGTCAAGGAGAAGCTTTTCTCCGTGCCTACGCCGCCTGCGGGCGAAAAGCGTCCAGTGTTCACGCTGCTGTTGCCGCCGCCGAACGTCACCGGGCGGCTGCACATGGGGCACATGCTCAACCAGACGCAGATGGACATCATTGTGCGCTGGCATCGCATGCGTGGATTTCTGACGCTTTGGTTGCCGGGAACGGATCACGCGGGGATTGCGACACAGATGATGGTGGAGCGGCAGCTTGCGAGCGAGGGCAAGAATCGGCGCGACTTGGGCCGGGAAAAATTCGTGGAACGGGTTTGGGAATGGAAACAGCACTATGGTGGCGCGATCCTCGATCAGATGAAACGGCTGGGAGCGTCGGTTGATTGGGATCGGGAGTACTTCACCATGGACGAGAATCTTTCGCGCGCGGTGCGCGAGGTCTTCGTCCGGCTGTATGAGGAAGGACTGATTTATCGCGGTAAGTACATTGTCAACTGGTGTCCGCGTTGCGAGACGGCGATTTCGGATTTGGAAGTGAAACACGAGGAGGTGCCGGGCAAGCTCTATGAGATTCGTTATCCGGTGATTGGGACGAATGAATTCGTCACCGTGGCAACGACTCGCCCGGAGACGATGCTGGGCGATACAGCCGTCGCAGTGAACGAGAACGACGAGCGCTACAAGCATCTGCATGAGAAAAAGGTTCTGTTGCCGCTGATGCAGCGCGAGATTCCGATCATCACGGATGAGTTGGCGCAGCCGGACTTTGGCACTGGCGCAGTGAAGGTCACACCGGCCCACGATCCAAATGACTTTCAAGCCGGGCTGCGCCATAACCTGCTACAGATTGACGTGATGGACCAGAATGCGCGGATGAATCAGAACGCCGGGGCTTATGCGGGCCTGGATCGTTTTGAAGCTCGCAAGCGCGTGCTTGCGGATCTGCGCGCGCAAGGATTGCTCGCGGGAGAAAAGGATTACACGATCGCGTTGGGCAAATGCGACCGCTGCGGGACTGTGGTCGAGCCGAGGCTTTCGACGCAGTGGTTCATCAAAATCAAACCGCTGGCGGAGCCGGCGACTGAGGCGGTGGAAAATGGCGAGATTACGATTGTTCCGGAGAACTACAAGCAAATTTATTTGAACTGGATGCACAACATTCATGACTGGTGCATTTCGCGTCAGTTGTGGTGGGGGCACAGGATTCCGGCGTGGCACTGCGCATGCGGAGAAATCATTGTGGCGCGCGAAGCCCCTAAGGCGTGCACAAAATGCGCGGGCTCGGAACTCACCCAGGATACCGATGTGCTGGATACGTGGTTTTCATCGGGTCTGTTGCCGTTTACTACCCTCGGATGGCCGCAGAAGACGCGGGACGAGGAAGCCTTTTATCCGACGACGCTCTTGATTACAGCGTATGAGATTCTGTTCTTCTGGGTGGCGCGGATGATTATGTTTGGCTGCCACTTCATGCAGGGACATAAGCAGGATCCGGCGCTCAAGCAGGCAAGCGGCTGGTGCGATAAAAAAGACGATAGCGTACCGTTCCGGCAGGTTTACATTCATGCGCTGGTGCGCGACGCCGAACGGCAGAAGATGTCGAAGACGAAGGGGAACGTGATTGATCCGCTGGAGATTATTCAGCGGTTCGGGACGGATGCTACGCGATTCACGCTGGCGGCGATGGCCGCGCCGGGAACAGATATTGCATTTAACGAGAGCCGGACGGAGGGATATCGGAACTTTGCCAATAAGATTTGGAACGCGGCAAGGTTCATGTTCATGAACTTGGAGCGAGTGGAGCCGGGCCTGCGGCCCGGCCGGACAGCCGAGGGCGGCTGTCCCCACGCGGGCATTGCTGGGTTCGAGACATCGACTCTCGAAGATCGGTGGATTCTTTCGCGGTTCAATCGCGTCACCGCCGATGTGAATAATGCGCTGAAGACGTATCGGTTCCACGAGGCAGCAAATCGTATCTATGATTTCTTCTGGGGCGAGTTCTGCGATTGGTACGTTGAGCTAATCAAGCCAAGACTGAATTTTGAAGCAGGTAGAGATACGAAGATGGCACAGATTGCGTGTGCGAATCTGGTCAACCTGTTCGATGCCTCGCTACGCCTGCTGCATCCGGTCATGCCATTCATCACCGAAGAAATCTGGCAGGCGATATACGAGGGCAAAGCTCCGGCAAAGTCGATTGCGCTGGCGAACTATCCGCAGGCGGACGAGAAACAGTTCGATTCCGCTGCCGAGACAGAGATGGCAATCCTGCAGGATTTGATCGTGAGCGTTCGCAATCTGCGAGCCGAGCTGAAAATTGAACCTAAGGTGAAGGTGCCGCTCGAGGTGTTCGCGACCGGACGGGAGACGCGGCGTCTGATTGAAGAGAATCAAGTCGCGATTCTGGCGGACCGCTCTGCGAACGTGGAGAAGATTGCGTTCGTGGGCACGTCGTTGGCCAAATTGCCAGGTTCCCGACACACGGCGCAATTCGATGTTCATGTGGTTTACGAACGAAAAATCGATGTTGCTGCGGAGTGTGCGCGATTGAAGAAAGAGCTCGGAAAAATCGACAAAGAAATCTCCAGCGCCAGGCAGCAATTGCAGAATGACGGATTTGTCGCCAATGCTCCTGCGAACGTGGTAGAGAGTCGGCGCAAGCGGCTGGCTGAGCTGGAGGTGTTGCACGTCAAGACAAAGGACAAGATTCAAGAGCTGAATTGCTAGCTTGGGTGATGTCATCCTGAATGGCCTTTAGGCCGGGAAGGATCTGTGAAACACCGGAAAATGCATGGATCCTTCCACTGTTGCTGCGCTCAGTGTCAGGATGACATCATCATCTAATAAGAAAGAAAAGGCGGGCGAGGCCAGCCCCACACAAACACGAAAATGGACTGGAACAGCCGACGGCTTACCGCCATCATCGAGAATGCGCTGCTGGAAGATCGCGCCACCAGCGACGCGACCAGTTATGCCTGCATTGAGGCGAACCAGCGGTCTACTGGGACGATCATTGCAAAGCAAGACTGTATTCTGGCTGGGATCGGCTGCGTAGCGCGTATTCTCGATATTTTCGCAGCGCTGGATGGCGCCGTGACCTCGCACTACGATGTCACGACACATCCGGAAATTTTCGATGGGATTCGGCTGCATAAGGGGCAATCAGTAGCGGTAATCCGGCACAATGCACGTGTGATTCTCTCTTGCGAACGCGTGATTTTGAATTTCTTACAGCGGATGAGCGGCATCGCTACTCTAACGCGAAAGTTTGTCGAGGCGGTCTCCGGCACGAAAGCTCGAATTCTTGATACTCGCAAAACTGTTCCCGGGCTGCGGATGATCGATAAATACGCGGTACGTTGCGGGGGCGGGCAGAATCATCGGCTTGATCTTTCTGACGGCGTTTTGATTAAACACAATCACATTGCGCTTGCGGGAGGCGTTATTCCTGCGCTGGAGCGGGCGCATCGCAACCGGCGCGGATCGCAGCCGATTGAAATTGAAATACGAACTTCGGGTGAGCTGGAGCAGGCGCTGGAGCACGGCGCAGAAGCTGTCCTGCTAGATAATATGAGTGTGGAAGATGTAAAACAGGCCGTGGCCCGATGCACGCAGATGGAACGCAGAATTCCTGTGGAGTGCTCTGGAGGCGTTAATCTGGAAAATGTGCGGGCCTACGCGGAAACAGGAGTTCAATTCATCTCTGTCGGCGCGCTGACGCATTCGGCGGTCGCGGTAGATATGAGTTTGAGAGTGTCATCGGCATGATTCTCGCTCGTCTTGTTCTTTCCTCCCGAGTTCTCCATAATTCCACGCATCAGAAAAGAACGTAAACATCGGGAACCGCGGGCGGCGGGGGTGCCCGCGCCACAGGGCGGTTATCGCCTGCGACCTGTTCCGGACTTACTGCTGCCCAACATGCTTGCGCCGGCTCTGAAGGGAACGATTTTTGCAGAGCATATCCATCACTACTACAAAATTGGATCGACAAATACTCAGGCCATGGAGGCGGCCGCGGCTGGCGCTCCCGCGGGCAGCGTCTTTTTGGCGGAAGAGCAGACTGCCGGGCGCGGCCGTGGCGCGCACAGGTGGTATTCGGCGCGGTCATTGGGGATTCACTGCTCTGTGATTCTTCGTCCGTCGCTGCCGCCGTCTGAGGTGCTGATTCTCTCGCTCGCTGTTGGGCTCGCGGTGCACGATGCGGTGCGGGAGATCGATTCCAGAGTAGAAGCTGATTTGAAGTGGCCTAACGATCTGCTGATTGAAGGAAAGAAGTTCTGCGGAATATTGACCGAAATGAATGGAGAGGCGACGCGGGTGCGGCATATTGTGATCGGGATTGGCATCAACGTTAATCAGGCGCAATTTCCAAATGAACTGCAATCGACTGCCACGTCGTTGCGGCTGGCAACAGGCACGGAGTGGTCGCGAGTTGAATTGTGCATGGCTTTGCTAAAATCGCTCGACCGCGAGTATCAGGATTTGCTGCATGGGGCCGGGGCGCGGGATTCTATTTTGCGGAGATTTCAGGAGCGGTCCTCTTCAGTTCACGGCCGGGCAGTGAGCGTCGAAGAGAATGGCGGATTTCAAGGAATCACTGAAGGGCTGGATGCGCGAGGGTTTTTGCGGGTGCGGACCAGAAACGGCCTGAGGACCGTGTTAAGCGGGACCGTGAGACTGGAGTAGGTGCACGGGCGAGGACGCCCGNGATTTTTCAAGACTATGCTGTTAGTGATTGATGTCGGGAACACGAATACGGTGTTGGGCGTCTTCGCGAAAGCGGGAGAGCCGGAGGAGAACTCTGGCGGCGCACCCTACGGCCTGCTCGTTGCAAACTGGCGTGTGGCTACGATCGCGACGCAGACGGTAGACGAGTACGGCGTGCTTTTTCGAAACTTGTTTGCCATGGATAAAATCGAAGTTAAAGGAATTCACGGAATTGTGATTTCTTCCGTTGTGCCGCCGCTTGATTCCACCCTTCGGCAAGTTTGCGAGCGATATTTCGATACCAAGCCGTTGTTTATCGAACCCGGCGTCAAAACCGGAATGCCGGTGCTTTATGAAAATCCTGCGGAGGTCGGCGCCGACCGCATCGTAAACTGTGGTAGTGGATTTCGGAACGGCGACGACATTCGATTGTGTCTCGTCGAAGGGTGAGTATATGGGCGGCGTGATCTGCCCCGGGATTGGGATCTCGGCGGATGCGCTGTTCGAGCATACCGCGCGCCTGCCACGAGTGGATATTCGCAAGCCCGCGCGAATGATCGGCACGACGACGGTCGGCAGCCTGCAATCCGGGCTTTATTACGGATATCTAGGACTGGTAGACGGAATTCTGGAGCGGTTGCTCGAAGAGATGGGCGAAGAAACGCGAGTTCTGGCAACCGGCGGATTGGCGGCGCTAATCGGCAAGGGATCGAGGCACATTAAACAAGTGGATGATTTGCTGACGCTGGAGGGCTTGCGGATTATTTGGGAGCGCAATGTGAAGGTCGAGCGTGAGGCGCTGCCGAGCAAGCCTCAACGCGCAGGTGCGATTGCCACCAATCCTTCAAAACCGTGGCCCGGCAAGAAGCCACGTTCCCGCTGAGTCTTCGTGGAAAACTACTTCAACTATTTCACTGAAATTGAGGAGCATTTTCAGCGCCGGCGAGGCGGGATTTTGTTGCTCTCCACTCTGGATTGGGCGCTGATTGAGACGTGGAAGGATGCTGGAATTCCGTTGGAGGCCGCCCTGCGAGGAATTGATGCGGCTTTTGAGCGATACGAGAAGAGGCCATCGAAGACTCGTAAAGTGAACAGTCTGGCTTATTGTGCGCAGGAGGTATTGGCGGAAGCGGAGGCGATGAAAGAAGCGGCAGTCGGTGTTGTGCAGGAGCCGAAAGCTCAGGCCGGGTTCAGTAGCGCTGAAATTGCAGGTTTTCTTCGCCGTAACGCCACGGAACTAGAGTCAGCCAAACTTCCGTCCAGACCTGGGATTTCGCCCGAGGCAGTCGCGCGCGCGATTGCGGCAGCACTGAGGGGAATGGCTTCGGAAATCGAGAGTAAGTCAGCCTTGCCGAAGCTGGAAGACCTGGAGCGGCGCCTGACGGTGCAGGAAGAAAAGTTATTCGCCGTACTGCTGGCCGCCGTGACAGATGATGAAGTTGTCTTCGTGCGGGCGCAGGCTGACCGTGAACTGGCCCCCTATCGCAGCAAGATGCCCTCCGCACAGATTGAGCAGTTGCTGAAGCAATATGTCCACAAGAAGCTGCTGGAAAAATACGGTGTGCCGAGACTGAGTTTGTTCTATATGTAGCTCGACCAGCTTCTAGTCGATAAAATCGTCTCTTGCGTCTCACAGTTGAAAAAATGGTCTATGGCGGCGATGGCCTCGCACGGTTACCTGCCGACGAACATGGGCCTGGCAAAGCTCTGTTCGTACCCTTTGTTTTGGCGGGTGAGGAGATTGAGGCTTCACTGCTGGAACAGAAGCCAGGTTTTGCTCGAGCGCGTGCCGAAAACATTCTAGAGCCGTCGCCGCATCGTGTAACTCCGGATTGCCCGTATTTCCAGCGTTGCGGCGGATGCCATTATCAGCATGCCAGTTATGAGCAACAGCTCGAAATTAAAGCAGCTATTCTGCGAGAGAATCTCCGCCGCATCGCCAAGCTGGAGTTACCAGAAGATTTGAACATTCATCCTTCGCCGGCATGGAATTATCGCAATCGCACTCGGCTGAGAGTACAAAGTTCTCCCGAATTTGCGGTCGGTTACTACAGGTTCGGGTCACACGAGTTATTGCCCGTCGAACAATGCCCTATCAGCTCGCCGCTTATTAGTCGCGCCATTAGCGCTTTTTGGGAGCTGGGGCGCCAGGGACGGATTCCGAGCGAGCTTCAGGAGATTGAGTTTTTCGCCAATGCGGACGACACACAGCTTCTTGTCGAGACATACGTCGTTTCGGAGGCGGATCACCTTGCACGCTGGGCTGAAGAAGTGCCAGGTGGTTTTCCCGAGATCGTCGGATTGGTGGTTTTTCGCAATCCGGCACGAGCGGGCATGCAGCCAGACCGGGTGGCTCTAAGTGGGGCTGAACAGCTTGACTACAAGACTAAGAAGGCTGCTTATCGTGTGAGTGCTGGATCTTTTTTCCAAACCAACAGACACCTGACTGACGAACTCGTGAAAATCGTGACCGAAGGACGGTCTGGACGGACTGCCTTGGATCTCTATGCCGGAGTTGGGTTGTTCTCTTCAGTTCTAAATCGGGAATTTGAACGTGTGATTGCGGTTGAGTCGTCACCGACTTCGCATGCTGATCTGCTATACAATTTGCCCGCAAATGTGAAAGCAGTGCGTTCGACGACGGAACAGTATTTGAAGAAGAATCCTGAGCAATTGCGGGCTGATCTCGTAGTAGTCGATCCACCGCGGAGCGGATTGGGCGCGAATGTTGTTCGCGCGTTAATCGCATTAGGAGCGCCAAGAATTACGTATGTTTCATGCGATCCGGCGACGCTGGCGCGCGATCTTAGAGGGCTCACAGCTGGAGGCTATCAGATCGAGCAAACACACCTGATCGATCTGTTTCCGCAGACTTACCACTTGGAAAGCGTATTTCAGTTGGTGAAATAAGCCGGATTCAGTCTGAAGTTCTTGCGTCGCCGGGCGGTTTCGCATTCCATGTTGTCTCAGTGAAGCAGGCCTTCAGTCCGGCGTCTTCCGTCGTTTCGCGATCTTGCGGGCGGCAGCCTCTACTATGGGCGGCGCTGGCTTATGCTGCCGGACTGGTGATTGGTCTCTATGCATGGCGGCCTGCTTTGTGGTGGATGGTCGCGTTTGCTGGCTTCAGTGTTTCAGCAATATATTTTCTGCGCCGCCGAGCCGGAGTTGCGTTCTCGCTTGGGTTAGCGGCGATTTTTGTGACCGGAGCGCTCGCCATCCAGATTGCACACTCAGGGGGGACTTGCGGCAACAACATCGTGCAATTTGGGAACGACGAAGTTCTGGTCACAGCACATGTTATTGCGGAAGGTAATCTGCGCAACGACGGGACTGGCGGCTTGCGACAGCGACTGGACGTAGAAAGTGAGCAGGTTACGACCGGCGATCGGACAGTAAAAGCTCGTTGTGGAGTTCGCGTCAGCATCTACCAGAAAGAGTCTACGAGCGGCCAAAGGGCCGTCCCCATGGCGCTATTTGGCTATGGCGAGAGGCTAAGATTCCCTGCGAAGCTCTTCGCGCCGCGCAATTTTGGTAATCCCGGAGCATTTGATTATCGCGAGTATCTAGCGGAGCACGGCATCACCGCACTCGCGTCTACAAAAGCTGAAAATATTGAGGTCTTACCCGGATTTGTTGGTAACCGCGCCGAGCTTTGGCGCAGCCGGATTCATCGCAGCATCATCGAGAAAGTTCATCAGCTTTGGCCGCAGGACGCAGGGCTGATGGATGCGATGGTCATCGGCGAAGATGCGTTCATCGATCGTTCCACTCGTGTGGATTTCCAGCGCTCAGGCACGTATCACGTGCTGGTGGTGTCAGGGATGAACGTAACCATTTTGGCGATGGTCACGTTCTGGACTCTGCGACGATTGCGCTTGGGGGAATTAGCCGCGAGCGTAGGCACGATGGCGCTCACGGTTTCATACGCCATGCTGACCAATGTCGGACCTCCGATCTGGCGAGCCACACTGATGCTGATCGTGTATCTCTTGGCGCGATGGCTGTATCGCGAAAAATCGATGCTGAACGCGATAGGGGCGGCTGCTCTGGGGTTGATGGTGACCGATCCCCGAGTGCTGTTCGGAGCGAGTTTTGAGCTTACGTTCTTATGCGTATGGCTGGTGGCTGCGGTTGGAATTCCGCTGCTGGAGAGAACGCTGGAGCCCGTCCGGAGAGGATTGCGGTATTTGGATTCGACCAGCTATGACTATGCCCTCGCGCCAAGAATCGTGCAGTTGCGGCTCGACTTGAGGATGGTGGCTGGGCGACTGGGGGCATTCTTTTTCCGGGGACGGCGCGTGCCACTGCCATTGCTTGGGGCTGTAATTCGCGTGATTATTGGCGTCTTCGAGTTAGTCATCATTTCTCTGGTGATGCAAGTCGGGCTCGCCCTGCCGATGGCTTACTATTTCCATCGCGCGACCGTAGTTGCACTGCCGGCCAACATGGTGGTAGTGCCGCTAACGCAAGTGCTGATGCCGAGCGCTGTCCTGGCCCTGGCGCTGGGGTATATCTCACTGCTGCTCGCTAAAATTCCTGCTCTGATCGCGGGAGCAGCGCTTGAAGGCATAGCGGGCACTGTGCACCGGCTTGGTGGATTGCAGATCGCCGACGCGCGTGTGCCGACCCCAGGGATCGTCGTCGTCATTATGGCCAGCGCGTGTTTGGCGCTGGCAATGATCTTGATCCGGCGAAGGACAATGTTGGCCGTGCTTGGTCTGGCTGCGTTGGCCCTCAGCGCGTTCTGGATTTGTGCTGGTCCGGCACGGCCGGAGGTGCAGGCTGGAGCGCTGGAGGTGACCACCATTGACGTTGGCCAGGGAGACTCAATTCTGCTGGTTTCACCACAAGGACAAACTCTGCTGGTGGATGCGGGGGGCTGCCGCGCTGGGCGCATTCAGAATTGGATATTGGCGAAGATGTGGTTTCGCCATATCTATGGTCGCGAGGATTTCGGCAGCTCGATGCAGTGGCAATCACCCACGCACATTCGGATCACGTGGGTGGGATGGCGGCGGTGGTGGCGAACTTTCGTCCGCGGGAACTCTGGCTAGGGTCGGACCAGGAGAGCGCGGAGATGAGACCTGTCGTGACGAAAGCGCGCGAGCTGGGGGTGCGTGTGATTCAGCACCAGGCGGGAGAAAACTTTGAATTTGGTGGCGCGGTCGTGCGAATCCTGGCACCCGATGCTCAAGATGAGGGGGGGAAAGAAAACGATGAGTCTCTGGTAATGCAGCTGACTTGGGGTAACACGTCAGCTCTGTTGGAAGGCGATGCGGAGCGTCCGACGGAGCAGCGATTGATTGACCAGCATCCGGATGCGGATTTGCTTAAGGTTGCTCACCACGGCAGCGCGACTTCAACGCGAGCTGATCTGCTCGCTGCCGTACATCCAAAGTTTGCGGTTATTTCCGTCGGAGCGAGGAATGTGTACGGACATCCGCGGCGCGAGGTGTTGAACAGGTTACAGGGATCGAACGTAAAGACTTATCGTACGGATTTGAATGGCGCAGTGAGCTTTTATCTGGACGGTAAAATGGTCAGCCCTCACGTGGCGGCTCTCCGCTGACGTCAAATTCGGCGGTTTCATCATCTTCCAGGGAGGCGGGCGCCCGTCGGTATTCCTCGATGATGCGGCGAGCCTCTGCAGCATCTTCTTCGCGCACGAGAATAATAGTTCCGCCAACGCCCGGCAGAATATCTTGCTGCGCATCGAGAGATGTAACATCGCTTCAAGCAGGCCGCGCACGACCAGTGCTTCCGATTCCTGTTCGGTGTCAAACACGCGAATTAGCTTCTCATTCGGATTGGGGCGTGCCGCGCTCTCTGCCATGATGTGCTCCAGAACTTCGCACCTGAGGCTGGACTCAGACCTTACGGTGCGCAGGTCAGACTTCAGTAGCTTGATTCTACTCTCCGATGGCTCCGCGGAGAACATTTGCAATGGGGATTAGGAGGCCTGAAGCTTGAGGTCTGACATCCCTCTCTGGTAACTGAAGTCCTACACCATGGGGAGTTGCTTGCATTGCCCATTGACGGGAGAATGAACCACTGGGCGTGGGCGCAACGTTGACGTGCTGACGCTCATCTAAGACGACATTGACGGGCGCGACAAGGCGCGGGTCAAATTGGGAGCCCAATGGAGAGTCGGGAGCGAACAGTGGAATCCGCCGAACGAGAGCAAGAGGCCAGAAAGATTCGCCGATTGCAGGTGATGATCAGCATGGTGATGTCGGTGATTAGTCAAGATCCCAATTTGACGGTGGAAGAGGCTTCCGAACTTGTAGCAGGAGCCAAGCGGGCGGCGCTGGCCATGTTCCCGGACAAAGAATTTGCTTACGACATTCTCTACAAGCCACGATTGCAGCGATTGATGAACGAGAGATTCAGATTACAATGAGCCCGCTACTCAGCCGGACGCTCGATCATGATCGGCGGCGCTTTCTTGGGTTCTGGGCTGGGCACAGTGGCAACAACTGCGACGGTAGAGACCGCCGGACGGGTTTCGCTCCGCATTGCCGCCCGCTCATCCCACTTGCCAAAAATCATCTTTCCGGCCGTGGTCTGCAGCACCGACGTGACCGAGATGTCAACAGTTTTGCCAATCATCTTGCGCGCGTTGTCCACTACGACCATGGTGCCATCGTCGAGATAGGCGACGCCCTGGTTGTATTCTTTTCCTTCTTTGAGAATGAATACCCTCATGGCCTCGCCCGGCAGAACGATCGGTTTCAAGGAGTTCGCCAGCTCATTGATATTCAACACTTCAACACCCTGCAACTGCGCAACTTTGTTCAAGTTGAAATCGTTGGTGATGATCTTCGCCTCGTACAGCTTGGCTAACTCGATCAGCTTAAGATCCACCTCTCGGACAGCGGGGAAATCGTCTTCAACAATCTGAATCTGAAGGGACGCGACTTTCTGCAAACGCTGCAGAATATCGAGCCCCCGCCGCCCGCGATTTCGCTTCAGCGAGTCGGCGGAATCAGCCACCAACTGAAGTTCCCGCAGAACGAACTGGGGAATCACAATGATGCCATCAAGAAATCCGGTCTCGGCAATATCTGAGATACGGCCATCGATAATGACGCTGGTGTCAAGAATCTTGTAAGTTTTCTTCGCCTGTTTTTCACCGCCGAAAATTCCGCCCAAGGCTGAGAGGTTCAGCAGGTCACCTTTGTTTGCGCCCACAATCAGGCCAACGTAGGCCATCAGCAGCATAACTAAGATTTGCAGGAAACTCCGTGTGTGCTCCTCAGGGATGGTATTGCGGATAACCAGAGCGAATAAGTAAGCGCCAAAAATTCCGAGGACGCTGCCGATTGCAGCGCCGATGAGCCGTTTCAAACTGACCCGGCGCAATCTCCATTCAAAGAGAACAATGGCGAGTCCAATGACCGCTCCAATTGCCGCATCCAAGTTTGAAGGTAATCTGAAGGGCGAGATGAAGTAGCAGGTGACAGCAACAACAAGAACAAATATAAAACGGACTAAAAACAAGTCCACCGAATGGACCTCCCCGGAACTCCCCTCAGCAAACGAATCGAGGCGCGAGTCCCGCACTGGCGCGGTGTCGAATTGCGCCAGTGATCTTTAACCGGAGCTTATTAATTAACGATGAATCAGCGCTCCGTCCCGGCACCATCGCCGGGGGCCGATATGTCATGGGAAGTATATACCGTTTTCAGAGACTTTAACGCTGATCGGGACAGCGAGTGTCAAGGGTGTTGATGACGACACGCCGAAGTGCCAGCCGTAAGAATTAGATCATCTCACTCCTCTTGCAGCAGCCTGCTCAGATTCGGTTTGTGCTTCTCGGATTTTTCTTTCCTCCGAACGGGGACCATGCGCGAGGGGCGGGGCGCGCCGATCCGTTCGCGCGCCATCGCCTTGACAGCCTCGACTGCGCTGAACGCCTTCTTTTTTCTCTTCTTCTTTTTTCCATTTCTGGGCATTTCGCTCATCTTGCCATAGCATGTCCAAGCCAAAGCTGCAATAATCGATGTGGTGAATACCACAGTAACGGGCCAATGACTGCTTATGGATGAACGTGAATTCTTCGACGAGCGGCCGGACAAGAAGCCGGCCACGCTGAATTGTCCTCATTGTCACCAATCCGCCGAATACGAAATCGCATGGCTGGTGCGGACCAAGAAACGCCAGCTTCCCGGCCGGGCCGACGAGCGCGACCGTGCCCGCTTCGCCAAGGCGCGGTCTTACATGCTACGCAGAGACGACATGATGGCCTGTAAAAACATGCGGTGCAGGAAACGATTTGAAATTTCCGGCGTGCAATCGGTGGTTTTCACCGATTAGCATCCGGCATTTAGCCCACGGCATTTTAGTCGCGCGGCACCTTGGGCTGAGAGCTGAATGCCTCGTTTATAGTTACCCGTTTGTCCCGGGAGATCTTCCTTGAAAATTCTGGTCTGCATGAAGCAGGTTCCACAGAAAGATGCGCCGCTTAAGCTCAATGAAGCGGGCACGTGGATCCGCGAAGATGTTTCCTACGAAGTGAACGAGCCTGACGCCTACGCGCTCGAAGAAGCACTCCGCCAGAAAGAAAAGCATAGTGGTGAAGTAGTCGTGATCAGTGCCGGCCCGGCCCGCTCGCAGCAGGTCTTGCGCGAGGCTCTCGCTAAAGGCGCTGACCGCGCCATCCACCTTGAAGATAATGCCTTTGTGGGACTCGGCGCATTTAATACCGCTCGCGCCTTTGCCGCCGCCATCAAGGATGAAAAATTCGATCTGATCTTTACCGGCTTGCAGTCCGACGATTACGGTTATGCGCAGACCGGCGTGATTCTCGCGGAACTGCTCGGCTGGCCGCATGCCACCATCATCATGCAAATTGAGAAGGGTGACAGCGGAATCAAAGTCAAACGAGAACTCGAGGCCGGCTACTTTCAATTTGTTGACATGCCGCTTCCGGCCGTGCTCACAATTCAATCTGGGATTAACAAACTGCGCTACGCGACGCTGATCGGCATCAAGCAGGCCAAGAACAAGCCGCTGCGCAAAGTGGCATTAGCAGAAGTGCAGTCGGCCCTTGGCGGGAATTTGCAGAAGATTGAGCGCTTGTATGTCCCGCACAAAACCAAGAACACCCAGTTTTTAGAGGGTCCTCCGGCCGAGATCGCTAAGAAATTGGCTGAAAAGCTGCGCAACGAAGTCCGAGTGCTGTGAGCAATCGGTTGAATGGCTGGCAAGCGTCAAGAAGAAGTACGAATTTTGCTCGGCCAGCGCAAGCAGCCTCTCGCGATAAGCTGCTCCGACGACTGCGCTGAAAACTGAGAACTCAAATCATGGCGGACACCATCCTCGTAG
This sequence comes from Acidobacteriota bacterium, assembly GCA_003225455.1. Classification (GTDB taxonomy): domain Bacteria; phylum Acidobacteriota; class Terriglobia; order Terriglobales; family Acidobacteriaceae; genus QIAB01. The sequence continues at coordinate 10,289 of QIAB01000013.1, read as the reverse complement.
TTGTCGAGCAACGCGAAGGCAAACTAAACCGGGTCTCCTGGGAAACGTTAACCGCAGGACAGGCGCTCGCGGCCGAAACCGGCCTCCCGCTCGAAGCTGCGGTTGCCGGCAGCGGTGTAGAGAAACTCGCGAAAGAAGTAGCGGGAAAGAAAGTTGGGAAGGTTTACTCTATCGAGTCCACAGGACTCGAACCCTACACTCCGGACGCGTTCGCTGCTGGGCTAAAGCAATTCCTCGAGTCGAGACAACCGAAGCTGGTGCTTATGCCGCACACGTATCAGGTGCGCGACTTCGTTCCCAAGCTGGCTACAGCAATGGGCCGGACGGTCATCAGTGATTGCATCGGTTACAAGAAAGATGGCGAGAAGCTACTTTTCACCCGGCAGATGTTTCAGGGTAAGTTTGCTGCCGACGTCAGCTTCACCGGCGATCCTCCGTGGTTCGTCACTTTTCAGAATGGAGCATTTCGTGGGGATAAAGTCGAGGCAACCGCGAGTGCCGCGCCGGTGGAAACGGTGAACGTGGAAATCGCAGAGAACACCATTCGCAACAAGCCGCACGAGGTGTTCAAAGAAGCCAAGCAAGCCGTCGATCTAACGCAGGCTGAAATCATCGTCGCAGTTGGACGAGGGATTAAAGAGCAGAAGAATATCGAGATTGCGAAGCAGCTGGCTGAAGCGTTGGGTGGCGAAATTGCGGCTTCGCGGCCGATCTGCGACTCAGGCTGGCTGCCGATGGACCGCCAGATTGGATCGTCCGGACAAACAGTGGCACCGAAGCTGTATCTCGCGCTCGGCATTAGTGGTGCCATTCAACACATCGTCGGGATGAAGGGAGCGCGCACGATTATCGCAGTCAACAAAGATTCGGAAGCTCCGATCTTCGAGATTGCGGACTATGCCATCGTGGGAAATCTATTTGAAATCGTGCCGCCATTGATTGGGGAAGTGAAAAAAGCGAAAGCGGGAAGTTAAGAAAATAAAGGTGATGCACAATATTTCGATTTCCGAATTCAAGGCCAAGTGTCTTGCGTTGATTGAACAGGTGCGTAAAACGCGCCAGCCATTGCGCATCACGAGGCACGGGCGCCCGGTTGTGGAGGTGATTCCAGCCGGACCCAATCGCCGGCGGCAGTTTGTGGGCGACATGGTCGGAACTGGCAAGATCGTTGGTGACATCATCTCGCCCGTGACGGCCTTGGACGAGATCGAGGCCTTCCACGAGTGAATCTCCTCCTGTATCTGACTATATCTGGCTCTCTTGGCTGGTCCTAAGTGCTGAATGCTGATCTTTCGCAAACCCATTGAAGGCATCAATCGTCCCCAAATGCCTGCCGATATCGTTATCGTCGGCGGCGGGCCTGCCGGCTTGGCTTGCGGGCTGCGGCTTTCGCAGCTTATTGATGCGCACAACGCTGGTAATCCTGATTCTCTACTCAGTAAAGAAAACACCTATCTTCTTGAGAAGTCGCGCGAGATCGGCCAGCACTGCCTTTCCGGAGCGCTGCTTGATCCTCGATCCATGCGGGAACTGCTTCCCGGCTTCGAAAAAGAAGCACCGCTCGATGCAGAGGTGAGCAGAGAATCCGTCTACTTTCTTACGGCAAAAAGCAAATTCAAATTTCCCATCACGCCGCCGCCGTTGCGAGATCATGGCAATTACGTCATCTCGCTGAATCGTTTTGTGAAATGGCTGGGGAGCAAAGTCGAAGAGACCGGAATCACAATTTTTACCGGATTCGCGGGCTCAGAACTACTTATCGATGGAGACCACGTTACCGGCGTTCGCACCGATGACAAGGGCGTAGACAAGCAGAATCAGCCGAAGTCAAATTTCGAACCCGGCTACGATCTACAGGCCAAAGTTGTCATCCTCGCCGAGGGCACGCGGGGTTCGCTCACCAAGCAACTGATCGCACGCTTTGCGCTCACGCGCGACCGCAATCCGCAAACTTACGGTCAGGGGATCAAGGAACTCTGGGAAGTCCCTGCCGGCCGTATCGCTCCGGGGGAAGTCATGTACACCATGGGCTGGCCGCTGACGTCGAAAGAATATGGAGGCGCCTGGATTTACGGCAGCCCGAACAACATTGTCTCGTTGGGGTTCGTCACCGGCCTCGATTATCCCGATCCGCGCCTCGATCCACAGAAGGTGCTGCAGGAGTTCAAGCAGCATCCGTTTGTAGCCGGTTTGCTAGAGGGGGGCAAGATGATCCGCTATGGAGCCAAGTCGCTGCCTTACGGCGGCTGGTGGGCGATTCCGCCGCTCGCCGGAAACGGCTGGATGATCGTTGGCGACTCGGCTGGTCTGCTCAATTCACAACGATTGAAGGGAATCCACCTGGCGATCAAAAGCGGAATGTTGGCTGCGGAAACTGCATTTGAGGCGCTCAAGAAAAATGATTTCTCAGCCGCGACGCTCAACAGTTATCAGGCGCGAGTTGACTCAAGCTGGATCAAAGACGAGTTGTGGAAGGTTCGTAACTTTCATCAGGGCTTCGAGCACGGATTCTGGCGCGGAATGCTGCACGCCGGCTTGCAGCAATTCACTGGGGGGCGCGGGGTCCGCGACCGCTATTCGTCGACTCCCGGATATCAACGCATGAAGAAATTGGCGGTACTTCCCGCTGATGGCGGCGACGAAGCACATCTGCTCGGCGATGCCAAAGGCGATGGCAAGCTTACATTTGACAAGCTGACAGATCTTTATCATTCCGGCACCAAGCATGAGGAAGATCAGCCCGCGCATTTGATCATTCAGGATACTGATGTTTGCAATCAGCGCTGCATTCGAGAATTCGGTAGTCCGTGTCAGCACTTCTGTCCAGCAAATGTCTATGAAATGGTTGACGACGCCACGCAGCCCAACGGCAAAAGCATCAGCTTGAATCCCTCGAACTGCGTACACTGCAAAACCTGCGACATTCATGATCCGTATCAGATCATCACGTGGGTGCCACCTGAGGGAGGCGGCGGGCCGAATTACGACGGCATGTGACCGCGTTTGCGCAGCGTGTAGTTCGGGACGCAACGAGAGAGCTGATTTTCGCATAGATTTCTTCGATAGTGCGATCGGCAGCGTCCAAATTGTCTTTGCCAATGTACTCCCAAATTTCGTTGAGATCGTTGTTCGCGTCTGGGTGGAGGACAAATCCGCTCATGAGCGGCGAGGGCGGCGTTGCTTGCTCTTGCGCCTTAAATTCACAAAAGCTTCTTCCCCGTCAACTGGTGTGACACGGCCACTCTTGATGTCATCGTAGCGCCCGTCGAGCACTTCGCGGATCTGGGCCAGTTCTTGCAAGTACCCAGCCATGGCATCCTCGACCAGCTCGTCAGGTGCGCGTCCTGTCTTTGCGGCGAGCTCCTGAAGCCGCGATTCGGTTTCCGGCTTAAGGTGGACTTGCATGCGAATCAGTTTACATCAGAAAGCTCTCGCAAGACTCAGTGCTGTCGAGGCAACGAGGGCAGAGCCGTCAGTCAAGCGTGGCGATGCGCTAGCCTGGGCGGATCTTCTCTGCTGGAGCAAGCGCGTCGTGTTAGCATTCGCGGCATGCGACACCAACCTGTAATCCGGGCTGCTTTGATTCTCCTCGCGCTCTCTGCGTACCCCCAGCAAGTAACGTTGCCCTCGACTGGCCATCCCAGCTTGGATCAATACAGAGCTTCGCGCATCGCCGTTTTCACAGATGACTTCGGCGAACTTGCGCGCTATCGCGCCGCGAACGCCGCTCTCAAGCCACCCGCGCCGGATGAGAACCGAGTCATATTCTTCGGCGATTCCATTACTGACATGTGGAAGCTGCAGGATTATTTCGCCGGCAAGCCCTACATCAACCGTGGCATCAGCGGGCAAACCACGCCGCAGATGCTGGTGCGCTTCCGCCGGGATGTGATCAATCTGCGGCCGAGGGTCGCTGTGATTCTGGCTGGCACGAACGATATCGCGGGGAACACCGGACCAATGCGGCTGGAAGACATCGAAGCCAATTACGCCTCCATGGCGGAGTTGGGGCGGGCGAACGAAATCAAAGTTGTTTTCTCGTCCGTGCTTCCGGTGCATAACTACACCCGCAGGATTTGTTTGCGCAGCGGCCGCCGGACAAGATTCTGCAACTGAATCGCTGGCTGAAAGATTACTGCGCGTCCAATGGACTGGTTTATCTCGATTATTTCAACGCAATGGTGGACGAGAAAGGGCTGCTGAAGCGCGATCTGGCGGAAGATGGGCTGCACCCGAACAGAGCTGGGTACACGATTATGGCGCCGCTGGCGGAGAAAGCGATTGAACGCACGCTGGCTGGTAAGCCGTAAGGTTGGTAGCGCCGCTCGCCCACGTTTATAATCAAAGTGAGTTTCCGACCGCTGTACCCTTGGGGCATACCCTGGCTGCGGCGGCGAGGGAGAGAGTACGCGGGCGAGGGCGCCCGCGCCACGCATCTCCTGAGGGTGCGGGTGGAAAGTGGGGGCGCAATCGCCCGCGAGCACCCGTAATGGCATTGGCGCCATGCGACGCTGGGCCGTCACACTAACTGTTCTCACTCTCTGCGGCCATGCATTACCTAAAGATCGCCGCCCCGGTCCGGCACTGCCAGGTCAATTTGAAATCGGGCGGCATACGTTCATCGACGTGGGCCCACCAAACGACTTCTATGAGCTGTTTCTGGTCCGTCCAGCGGCGGCCGGCACTTCAATCGAGAGAATCACGCTCACGCCCGCCGCTGACGCGTGCTTGCAACCCGCAAAACTCGAGGTCGCATCAGCATCGCTTAATGAATCTGTCGCGACACTTCTGGGCAAGACAAATCCCTGCACCATCCGTGAGAAAGAACTACGCCGCGAGTTGAAACGCTGCAAGAAATGTCTGGTGTTTAGCGGCGCCAACGTTCAGATGCGAGTCCAGTGTGGGGCCAAGACCCACATCATCCGTTCGGACATCCTCGACAAAGATATGTTCGATCCAGCTCCGAATACTCCTGAGCATACGTCCTGGACGATGCAGCTTTTGGCGCGCCTGGATAACGCGGTCGGGCCGGGCGTCATGGAGCGACCAATTTTTCCTATCTCCGAAAAAGAGGAACCGTCCGCAACAAATTCCAACTCGGAAGCCCTAGCAGACGTGAGTTCCGGCAAGTTCGACATGCTGTTCCAGGGTGCGCCGGACAAGCCGTCTGAACTGTATCACGCTGCCCAGATCCGTCCCCCCGCTCCGATTGTGCGGTTGTCAAGCAGTGCTCCATTCCAGCCAGAGATTTTCGTGCCCCCTGCGTATCCGCCTCTTGCGAGACTTGCCCACATCGACGGTTCGGTCGCCTTCACGATCTCGATCGGTCCGAACGGAAACACGACGAATTTCACGGTGGAGAGTGGGCACCCTATGCTCCGTGGAGTCGTGGAAAATGCGGTAAGCGGCTGGAGATTTCCAAGAGATGCCGCTGGCCAACTGGTTCACGCAACGATCGAGTTCGCCTCGAATTGCTCCGCCAAACGGCCCTAACCACTAAAGCCTACGTCCCAACGCAAGCATCCATCTGAGACGAAGGAAATATTAACTGTCACTGCTCGGCCCTATCCGCATCTATAATTAAAGTGAGTTTCCGATCGCCGTGGCCTTCGGGCATACCCTGGCTGCGGCGGCGAGGGAGAGAGTACGCGGGCGAGGGCGCCCGCGCCACGCATTTCCCGAGGGTGCAGGTGGAAACGCCAGCGCCTCCCGTGCTTGGAAAGGAAACGGCTGCCGGACGTATCCTGCCTGCCTGTTTCTTCTTTCCTGGTTTGTGAATCAAAGAAAGGTGCGCTCGTGGCCACAACAACAGATTCCTCGCTGGTTCTCGCCTTCGGCTTCGGACGGCTCGGAATGACAAGGGTAAGTGAGTTGAGTGGCCCCACCGAAGCCGCGGCCCTCTCAAGGCTCGCGACCCGGGCTTAAGAGCTGTGACTCTCATAGACAAATTCGGCCGCCCGATTACAGATCTCCGAACCTCGATCACTGATCGTTGTAACTATAAGTGTGTGTACTGCCGCACCGGTAATGAAGGGGCGCTGTACGGCGACCTGCCGTTTTCTGATTATTTGCGGATGGCGCGCGTGCTGGTCGGCTTGGGCATCACGAAAATTCGCATCACCGGCGGTGAGCCGCTATTGCGAAAAGGGGTGGTGGAATTTGTCCGAGAACTGGCGAAGTTGCAGCCTCGGCGGCTAGAGCCGCAATTCAGGTCTGGCGGTAACAGCGTGGCTGAAGCCATCCCCCACCCAAGCCCGGAGGCTGGGAGCAATTTTGAGGACACCACGCCCCTCGACATTGCCATGACCACCAATGGGCATCTCCTCGCGGAGATGGCGCAGGCCTTGAAAGATGCCGGCCTCAACCGTGTAACCGTGAGTATGGATGCGGTCGATCCCGACCGCTTCGCCCGCATCACGCGCGTCCCCAATGGCTATGATCACGTACTGGCGGGAATTCGTGCCGCGCGCAGCGCAGGGCTTTGGCCCGTGAAAGTGAACTGCGTCCTCATGCGCGGCTTCAATGAGGATCAGATCACCCCCTTTGGCATGTTCGCACGCGAAGAAGGCGTGGTGGTGCGCTTCATCGAGTTCATGCCGTTGGAGGAAGACCGTGTCTGGGCACCAGAGACCGTGGTCGCGCTCGACGAAATTCTGCGCCGCATGGCCGAGTACCGGCCTCTGATTGAAATTCCGCACGCCCGCAGTGAGACTGCTCGCCGCTATCGCTTCGACGATGGCGTGGGCGAGATCGGCATCATTGCGCCGGTTTCGCATCCTTTTTGCGGACACTGCAGCCGCATCCGCATCACCTCCGATGGAAAAATTCGCACGTGCTTATTTTCCGTTTGGGATCACGACCTCTACGGACTAATGCGCCGAGGGGCTTCGGATGATGATCTTGCCGAGTTCGTCCGTGGCGTAGTGCAGAGGAAAGAAGAGCGGCATCACATTGGGGAACGGGATTTTGTCCCCGCATCGCGAACGATGGTTCACATTGGCGGTTAATCCGCATGAAAACAGCGCAAAGTCACTGATGATCCCGCGGGATAGTTTCCTGCCAGGTTTTTGATTTGATCATTTGGCCATCTTTCAGTAGTTCCCTCGTGTATTTGTAATTGAAGTTTTTCTGGTCAGTAGTAACTGAAAGATGTCCTTGCCAAGTGAGAGCGCGGTCGTGCAACTGCAGCACAGTTTTGGCTTCGCCCACGACCGAGCTGCTTTCCGGATGCGCGTCGTCGGCTTTGTAAGTCAGGTTTTCGTAGTCAGTTTCTTTTCCCACGGATATTGCTCGGCCGCCTTGCCGCTCCAATGAACTGTGGTCTTTCCGTTGGCTTCATCGCGTTCAATAGTCCATTCTCCAGGCCAGGGGAAGTTTTCTGACTTGATGTCCGGGCGCTCCTCGGAAGGTTGGGGAGGCGAAAACGCCGTTGCCATCTTGCCACGCACAGGCACAACCGGGAGTGCGAGGCGCGAGCCCTCTTTCCCTCCGAGTTGCAGAGAGGTCGTCATACTGTACGGAGTGGGCAGCACCATGGGCCAGAGTGCATTCGAGATTGCCAACCGAATGCGGTGGCCTTTGGGGAATGTCCAGGCAGTGAGGTGCATCTTGATCGTAAGCGGATACATCTTGCCGGGTTCCAGGTCGCGTGGCGCGCTCGTCGAGTCCCGCTGCGCGGCGTTGAGACCCGCACCGGTGATCTGTGTGACTGTGCCGTCTGGAGCAACATCCGAGAGACGCGCGAACCAATCTGCAAGCGGGGCAGTCGCCGATGCTTGCAGCAGAACCTGAGGCCTGCCGAGGATCGCGAGATCTTCGGTCAACGGCGCTGAGTCATAAACCAGGCTGAATGCGTCTACCGGACGCGGATCGCTCAGCAGCTCACCCCACCAAAAACCGCTTTCGACACCAATCGAGGGAATGTATTTGAGTTGGTGAACAGCGGAAGCAGGTTGGGCTTCTGCCAGGCTGTGGTCGCGCTGAGGAAACAGGATAGTTTCATGAGCTTCACGCGGTGGCCAGCCATCTTCTTGCAGCCACTCGCCTGGAACATTGGTGAGTTTGGGATCCGGTGGATGCCAGTGCTGCATGTAGATCGTTAGTTTGGCATCCGGCAAAACGCCGGTATCGCGGCCCTTCAGCCAGTAATCCCACCAGCGCACGGCCTGATCGCGCCATTCGATTTGCGGGCCAGGAACAGCATCATGAGGAAAAGTATGATTCCACGGGCCAATGATAGCTTTGACGGGCGCCTTGGTTAGCTCCAGCATGTCGGGAATGCTGTCGCGATAACCATCCAGCAAACCGCCAATCAAGAAACACGGAATCTTGATTTCACTGTAGGGACGAACCTGGCTCCGCCAAAAAGAATTATCGTGTTGATGCTTCAAATAGAGAAGCGACCACGGTGGCGCGTCGAATCGGGGGCCGAGAATTCTTTCATCGAGCGTGTAATCGGGCGCGCCCGTCATGCCTGGCGCCATATCCATGTTCAATTCGAACTCGTCAATGTGTGCCATGCCGTCGATGTAATGCACATCATCGTGAAACAGTTCAGCGGTGGCGTCGACCGCGAGAATCGCCTTCAACTCCGGCGGATGTCGCATGGCCATTTGCAGCGAGTTGAACCCTCCCCAGGAGATTCCGAACATTCCGACACTTCCGTTCGACCAGGGCTGATGCGCAAGCCAGGAAATGACTTGCTCGCCATCGATCTGTTCCTGCTCGGAATACTCGCGATCGGTGGGAACGCCTTCGCTTGCTCCGAAGCCGCGGATATCGACGCGCGCGGTCACGTATCCGCGGCGGGCAAAGTAGGAGTGAATGGGATAATCGCGCGCTGCAGTGGCGTCATCTTTGCGATAGGGCAGGTATTCGAGTAGGCCGGGAAACCTTTCTCCAGGCTTTGCGCCGTCGGGCATATAGAGTGTAACGGCGAGGCGAACGCCATCCTTCATGGGAATCCAGCCGGTTTCGATGCGGACGCCATAAGCCGCAGGTGAAGGTGCTTCTGCGGCGAATCCCAAGCAAGCGAGGAGCGAGAGGAGTGCAGGAACGGTGGATCTGTTCAAATCTTCTCCCGGAGTGATCTCATCGCTTGCTCAACTGGACTCATACCAGCGAAATCCGTGCTTCTGCTCGTCTTCGACTTGTTTTAACAGAGCCAGCGTTCGAGAGCGCCGGTAGTTAGCACAAGCCGCAACAACCACGTTAAGGAACGCCATCGGGGCCACGTATGAAGCGCCGAACGAAGGCGTGTCCACGGAGTTAAGAAAACACTCATTCGCGAATTGGCCGAGCGGGGATACCAGAGTGTTAGTAACGCCGACGCAATAAGCGCCGTTCGCCTGAGCCAGGCGCAAACCTTCTACTGTCTGACGCAGGCCGCGTCCATAGCTGACAGCGATCACCAGATCTCGCTTGCCAGCCATTCTCACTTTGTGGACAACCTCAGCTGGAGACGTGGCGCTGGAAACCGGAAGCCCCAGCATAATCAGATGGTGTTCGAGGAATTTCACCAGATTCGCCGCTAGGTCTCCGCCGAGAAGAATGATCTTCTTTGCCGAATAAATGCGCCGCGCCAGCGCAGTTACACGCCGGGCATCCAGGTTTTGGACGAGCGCCTCAAGGTTTCTGACATCCTGATCGAGTGATGCCCGCGCCTGCGCCGGGATAGTGTGCTTTCCCGTGCCCCCGGTTTGCATTGTGTCCAGGGATGTCGCGTGCGCGATAGAGAGTTCATGCAGATAATGCTGAAATTCGCGATAGGAACGAAACCGCATTCCCCGCACAATGCGGATCGTAGTTGCGGGATCGGTCTTCAGCCGTTTGGCGAGCGCGCGTACGCTGAGCAGGACGAGTCCGCGCGGGCGTTCGAAGGCGGGGCGGATGATTTCTTGCCGTCTCGCACTCAACAATTCGAGTCGAGCCGGTAAGCTTAACGGAGCGGCCGGGCGCGACCTTGCCTGTCTACGAAGTGGCATTTCGCGCATGACAGCATGTTGGAAAGCGGAGCGATTGTCAATATCCTGGTCCAGTAGATTGTTGACAGTTTTCATTCCTTTCTTTGAGATGAGCCCCGCTGCAGGAACTGCAGCGGGGTTAAGTAGCCGAGAGCCTGGTGAGGGCGGACGGTGTTGTAGATTTTTTTCCACTGGCGCAGTTCGCGGTTGAGGGTTTTCATCTCCAGCGAGCAGGCGGAGACCTGATAGAACTCCTCGGTGTGGGTGCGGTTGGCGCGTTCCACGGCACCGTTGAGTTTGGGAGAACGAGGCGGGAGCACGAACAGG
>QIAB01000105.1 GCA_003225455.1 Acidobacteriota bacterium | reverse complement strand
CGCGCAGTTGTGGTGGAATGTTGATGAACGCGGCGACGTTGAGCGGGGCAAAAATCGTGGCGAGACCCATGATGAAGACCACGCGCGGCCAGACGATTTGCCACGGACTGATTTCCAAATTCAATCGTGACATCCAGTAACCGCCGATTCCGAGGACGAAAAGACCCGCAGCCATGAGATAACGCGCGTCGACGCCCCGGCCTAACAACCAGCCGACGATCACGAGCATGATGATCGAAAAAATCGCCGCTGGCGAGAGTACCAGCCCCGAGGTGGTAGCATCATAGCCGAAGAGCGATTGGAGCAATGCAGGAAGGCTCACGCTGTTCGCGTAGAGAGTGGCGAACGCGCAAAAAATGATCATGCAACAGACGCGAAAGTTTGGGTCCTTCAGCGTCCGGAAATTGATCAGCGGATTATCGTAGCGCCTCTCTCGAATAATTAGACCGACCAGGCCAAGCACGAAGAGCAGTGCCAGCCCTTGCACGCGCAGAAAAGGATCGCCAAACCAATCCCACTCCTGGCCTTTGCTAACCAAAACTTCCCACGAAGTCATGGTGACCGCCAACAGGCTAAGACCAAGCGTATCGAATGCTCGATTCTGTCTGCGAGCTTCGGCGCTTTGCGCTTTGAGATAGGGCGGATCGAACACGAGCGCGTTGCACATGACTAGCGCGAGAAGTCCGACGGGTACGTTGATATAAAAAACCCAGCGCCAACCGTAATTATCCGTAACGTAGCCGCCGAGAGTCGGCCCGACGACCGGCGCAAGCAACGCGGCGATGCTGAAAGCCGTCTGAGCTGTGCCTTGTTTCTCTTTCGGAAAGGCATCCAAGAGCACGGCCTGACTGGAAGGTTGCAATCCACCGCCGGCCAGACCTTGAAGAACGCGCGAGAAGATTAGCATGTTCAAACTCGTGGCCATTCCGCACAACGCGGATGCGACCGTAAAGACTAGGATCGACAGGAGAAGATAATTGCGACGGCCAAGTCGAATCGAGAGCCAGCCGGAAATTGGGAGAATAATCGCGTTGGCAGCTAGATAACTCGTGATGACCCATTCGCCGTCGGTCACGGCCGCCGATAATCCGCCAGCGATGTGACGCAGCGCCACATTCGCGATCGTGGTGTCCAACACTTCCATGAATGTCGGAATGACGACTGCGAGTGCGACGAACCACGGATTGACGGCGCGCAGATCTGCCGTTGCCGAGTATTCCGGCACGGCGATCGATGACGTGCTCATTATTTCGCCAACTTGGCGCTTTTAGCTGGAGACGGCTGCGGGATTAGTTCTTGTAAAAATTTCCCTGCGTTCGGTCCTGTCGGTTTGCTCCACAAATCGACTGATGGCGTAACCGAAAGTCCAACGAACAGCGGAACCTTATCGGGATCATAATTCACAAGATCGATCCGCACGGGAAGACGTTGCACAACTTTTACGAAATTGCCGGTCGCGTTCTGTGGCGGTAATAGCGCCAGAGTCGAGCCAGTGCCAAAGGTAAAACCGGAAATGCGTCCCTCGAATTTGTGTTTGCTGCCATACATGTCGGCCTTGACCGCGACCCGTTGTCCAATTCGCAAATTGTGCAGCTGTGTTTCCTTGAAATTCGCGTCCACCCAAATGTCGCGCAGCGATCGGGTCGCCATCAAACTTTGGCCTGCCTGCACGTTGTTTCCGGGATTGACGTTGCGACGTGTGATAACGCCGTCTATTTCGGCCACGATTGTGGAGTAGCGCAGATTCAGTTTTGCTTGATCAAGATCACGCTGTGCCTGCATCAATTTCGCTTCGGCTTGTTTCAAACCCGGCGCGGTCTTGATGATCTCTGCATAAATCTTGTTGATATCGCCGCCTGGGTCGCGCCTATAAAATTCCTCCACCACTTGTTTCGGCGTCAGGTCCCATGATGAAGAGACAACTCCGAGTTGGGCCGCCGCTTCCATAAGGTTGCCAAGTGCTTCGCGAACCGACGAAAAAGTTTGATCGAGATTCGGCGGGACATCGGCAAGATTTGCGCCTTCCGGCGGTTGGGCCGGCAAACCGAGAGCGGCGCGCGCCTGATAAACATTTTCCAGCGCTTGCTTCACCTGTGCATTCGCCACGCCGAGCTGCTCGCGTTTCTGATCGAACTCTTCCTTGCTTGCTACTTTGGTCTCGAGAAGCTTCTTAGAGCGATCGAACTCCGCTTGGGCCAGCATTTGCGTCGCCTTACTCTGCTCCTATGTCGCAACGCGCGCCCGGATGAGAGCGACCTGATTGTCCACATCTTCAATCGCGTGCTGTAGCTTAAACCGCAAGCCGCGTGCTTGCGCAATCTGACTGCGGACGGTCGCTTGGGCCGTTACCAGCTCTGCTTGCGCCGTATCGACGGCCGCCTGTTTGATTGCGACCTGCACACGAAACGGTTCGGGATCTAGCTCGACAAGGACGTCGCCTTTCTTTACCCGATTGTTGTCGTCAACAAGGACGCGCGCGACCTGTCCACTTACGCGCGGTGCGACGAACGTGACATAACTGTTCACATAAGCGTCGTCAGTCGAGACCGTGTGCAGCGCGTGAAAAATTCGCGGAATGATCACAAAAACGATCACGACCGCTCCAACGACAACGAGCGCAGTACGTAGTGTAGCTTTTCTTGAAGCGAGAACGCCCGCCAATCTTCCCCGAGTTTGGCCAGGCGCAGGTTTGGAAGGCGGTGCGAAACTTGATTCTTCAGTGGCCATGACGGTGAATCTTTCGCACGGCGTTAGTAGGCCAGATCGCCGGTTGCCCCGAAAAACACCAAAGTATCCGAATGAAGAGAAATTTGCTTCATAGCCGTTCGGCCGCTTTTTCCAGGTGCCCGCCAAACCCAAAACGAATCGCGGAGAGCAAGCGGTCCTGATAATCCGCCTCGCCGCGTGAGGCGAACCGTTCGTACAGCGCGGTGGTCAATACCGGCACTGGAACGCCTTCATCAATCGCAGCCTTGATCGTCCAACGGCCTTCGCCGGAATCAGAGATGCGGCCGGCGAATTTCGTCAGCTTCGCGTCCGCAGCCAAGGCGCTCGCTGTCAGATCCAACAGCCATGATGCGGTTACGCTGCCGCGTCTCCAGACTTCGACGATGTCGGCCAGATTGAGGTCGTATTGATAATGCTCCGGATCGCGCGACGGTGTCGTCTCGGTATCGGCTTCACGTTGCCATGCTCCCGCGTTGGTGGATTTCAAAACGCCCAAGCCCTCGGCATAGGCGGCCATGAGTCCGTACTCGATGCCGTTATGAACCATCTTGACGAAGTGGCCGGCCCCGTTGAGGCCGCAATGCAAATACCCTTGTTCGGCGGTCCCACCGAGTTTCTCGCGACCAGGGGTCCTCGGAATGCTACCGATCCCCGGAGCGAGAGTGGCGAAGATTGGATCCAGCTGTTGAATTACGTCCCTTTCTCCGCCGATCATCATGCAGTAACCACGTTCCAATCCCCAGATGCCGCCGCTTGTGCCCACGTCGACATAATGAATTCCTTTAGAGGCCAGTTCCTTTGCGCGACGAATGTCATCGACGTAGTACGAATTGCCGCCGTCGATGATCGCGTCGCCCGATTCCAGTGGTTTGGAAAGTGCCGCGACGGTTTCTTCAGTAGGCGCACCGGATGGGAGCATGATCCAGAGGGCGCGCGGTGCGCTGAGCTTTTCAACGAGTTCCTCGAGCGAGTAGGCCGGCGCTGGACCTTCTTTCGCGAGTGCATTAACGTTTTCCCGGTTTCGGTCGAACACAACGCATTGATGCCCGCCCTTAGTCAGGCGTCGCGCCATGTTTCCACCCATCCTGCCAAGGCCAATCATTCCAATTTGCATATTTATTTTGCTAAAGTAGTCCTGGTAGAAGAACCTAAGAATTGCGAGGGCGCTGTTCGATATCCGCAGTGGAATATGCAGCGCTTGTTATTCGCGTGGTGCAGCTTCGCGCAAATGGGACCTACCCCTCCGCGAACCCTGAGAAAAATCTCGGCGGCGGCTAGCATGCCTAACGGGGGCGCGGTAAAATAGATCCAAAGCGCGTGCCAATAGTTGGCAGAAAATGCCGAACCAAGTGTTCGTGCCGGGTTCGTGCTCATCCCGGACAGCGGCCATTCGAAGGTCCAATATATCGCGATCAGTGCGCCGGCAAAGTACGGTGTGTATCGTGCGACGTCTTTACGATTGGACACGAACAGGACCGTAATCATCAGAATAAAAGAAATCGTCATTTCTGCGACAAAGGCGGCAGCGTTGCCATACCTGCCAGGAATTGTCACCGCGTAGCGTACCGCGGGGTCACCCGGCGCACCCAGCAGCAGATATGTAGCGATCACGACACCGCTAATCCCGCCAATGAGTTGCGCGGCAACGTAGAATACCGCATCTGAGAAGTCCATCTTTCCCAATCGATAAAACGTGAGCGTTACGCCCGGATTGAAATGAGCTCCGGACTGCTTACCCCAAGGTGAGGTGACAATCGCGACAACAGTGGCGCCCATGCCTAATCCCATAACGGCCCGGCGAAAGAAGCTGTTAGCGATAACATGTCGGACCGGTGAAGCAGGATGTTGTAACAAGGTTGCGATTGCGCATGTAGAGAACATGTACAAACCAAGCTCACCAGCTTCCATCAGATACTCCGGCCAATGGAAACGTAAGTTGCCAAACGCGTTAACAGCATTAGCTCTGGTCATTCCGATCATTGGCCTAGTCCTTACGAGCTGACTGACGTGTATTGGCGTTTCTCCGCAGCCGCGTCGCGTCGTTTGGGCACGCGGGCAAACAACATTCCCAAAGTCTCACTCATGGTCGGATGAGTGAACACAGCGTCTCGTAATAGCGTATAAAGCGCCCCTGCCAGCATTGCGACCTGAACGTTACCCATTAATTCTCCTGTTTCCGGCCAGAAAGCAGCGAAACCAAGCTTTCTGAGAATCAGAGCTACCGGCCGGACTCGACGAGTTGTGATGTATCGAGGATGAAACATGTTAAGCCACGCAGATCAAGGAACACGCGCTGGCGAGCACTTACAAAACGAAGGAGTGCGTGCTGACAAACGGAGCACCGCGCCACGAGACCGGGACCTTGCATGTATACATGTGCCTCAGCAAAGCGCTTTATTGCGCCGCAGTGCGCACACTGTCCCTCTGCAGCTGTAACATCCATGGCAAATATGTTGCTCAACTCACCCGCGGCAGCGTTACCATCAAGGTAGTCATCGATATTCGGATTCATTGTCGTTCTCCTGTGGGGCCAAAACGCTCCGTCCTTATCTTTTCAGGGTCATTGCCTGAGGAGGTAAGGAGTCTCGACGCACTTTCTACGAACGATGTGGGGCCGCAAACGTAGCAAGTCGGGACAAGCTTTGATGGCCAGGTGGTATTCGCGATCAGGGCGGCGTCGATGCGGCTGGGCGGTCGCGGCCAATCCTTTGGAGCAACTCGTGTGTAGGCGTACGTAAGGTTCATAGAACGGTCGTGATCAGATAGCGCCTGGAGTTCCTCGCGGTAAAAGACCGCTTGTCGTTCGCGGACGGAATACAACAATCGAAACGGCGCGGTACTGCCCGCCAACGCACGCGAGCGAATCATGGCCATGAGCGGGACAATGCCCGAACCCCCTGCTACTAGCTGGATCGGCTCAGTTTGTTGAGTGCGCCACACGAACCAGCCACCGATCGGACCTCGCAACTCCAAGCGATCGCCGACTGCGAGTTCTTGTGTGAGATAGGGCGAGACTTCGCCGTTAAGCAGTCGTTCGACGGTTAGTTCAACGCGCCTTTCAGAGTTCG
>QIAB01000104.1:11750-13270 GCA_003225455.1 Acidobacteriota bacterium | reverse complement strand
GGACACCCGCTTTCCTTTGCTGTATTCAGGCAGGCTCCCTGGCACCACTACGGCCTTCTCGCGCTGGAGCAGACCCAGCCCTCCTTGCGCTCTCCGTACCTAGACAATGACTTTATTCGGACAATCTTTCGTGCACCGCAATCCGTGCTCGCGAGTAACGACGTTTCGCTGCGGTTAATCGCCGATGGCGATGCAGCACTGCGGCAGATTCGTACAGACCGAGGGTTGGCCGGAAACCACGGACGTTTGCGGGCAGCGGCTTCACGGAATCTTCTCGAGTTCACGTTCAAGTCCGAATACGCATATGACCGCGGGATGCCACAGTGGCTGGCGCGAATCGACCATGGTATTTCTCCTTTGCATCTTGAACGCTTTTTCTTGGGGAGACACAAGTTCGCCCATTTCCGAATTTGGTACCGTGATGACCTCTCCGAATACGTTCGGGAAATGCTGCTCGACCATCGGACACTTTCTCGGCCATACCTTCAACGACAAGGAGTCGAAGCCGTGGTGCAGGGCCATCTCAGAGGGGACCGAAACTACACCACCGCGATCCATCAGGTGCTGACACTTGAAATGCTACATCGCATCTTCCTCGACTCGCCATCGGCAACTAGCGTGAAAGCTGAATGACACCGCAGATTGCAAGTGTGGCCTGTGTTGTGGGGATCTTGGGACTTTTCGCTCTCGATCGCGACCGTCGGGCCCGAACGTCGAAAGCGCTTTGGCTTCCCGTGGTGTGGCTATCTATCGGTGCGTCGCGAATGATTGGCGAGTGGCTCGCAGAAACGGGGCTTGTGAGTGGCGGCAGAGCGATCGACTCAGCCGATCAGCTTCTTGACGGCAGTCCTCTCGATCGTTTTCTGCTTACGGTACTCCTGGCGCTCGGCATTGCCGTGCTATTGGGGAGGCGACAAAGGGTGGGCACGCTCCTGCGCGCGAACCTACCGATCCTCTTGTTTTTCTTGTACTGCGGAGCAAGTACCCTTTGGTCCGACTATACAGATGTGTCTTTCAAGAGGTGGGTCAAAGCTTTGGGTGACCTGGCGATGGTTCTGATCGTTCTGACCGATCAGTATCCATTTGTCGCGGTGAAGCGGCTTCTGACGCGCGTGGGTTTTCTGCTGGTGCCCCTCTCCCTTTTATTGATTAAGTACTACCCTGATTTGGGACGTGGGTGGAGCGAGTGGGGTGGGGGGTATTACAAGGGTGTCGCTACCAGCAAGAACGAGCTCGGGGGCGTCTGTCTGCTGTTTGGACTCGGATCCGCGTGGCGCATTTTACAAGCGCTCCGTGGCAAAGGGACCAAGACTTGGATCGAATTCCCAGCTCGTGCCGTCGCAATTCCGCGATCGCTGATCGCTCACGCTGTCCTTCTCGGGATGGTGGTATGGCTCTTTTGGCTGGCCAATACCGTCACTGCCATGTCCTGCTTTCTCATCGCAACTGTGGTAATGATCGCAACGATGATTCCTGCACTTAGCCGAAGGTCATGGCTCATACATCTCATGGTGATAGCT
>QIAB01000104.1:0-11742 GCA_003225455.1 Acidobacteriota bacterium | reverse complement strand
ACGAACCTCGTGGAGACGATGGGAAGAGACCCCACGCTCACGGGTCGAACTCAAATCTGGGACCTTGTCTTGAGCATGACAACGAAACCGTTGCTCGGGACTGGGTTCGAGAGCTTCTGGCTCGGGTCGCGGCTTCAAAAGATCTGGAGTATTTATTGGTGGCATCCGAATGAGGCCCACAATGCTTATATCGAGGTTTATTTGAACTTGGGATGGATGGGAATCGTCTTGTTGGCTGTCCTCGTCGCGACCGGCTACCGGAAGGTCTTCTCCGCATTGCGCCGCGATCCGGATGAGGGCGGGCTCCGGCTGGCGTATTTTGTAACAGCATTGGCCTACAACTGCACGGAGTCAGCGATTAGGATCATGCATCCGGTGTGGATCCTTTTCCTGTTGGCAACGATAACCGTTCCAGCGGGCTGGGAACAAATCAAGAAGAAAGAGCGGGCGCGGGCTTTGACATCACAAGTCGGCTCACAACTGACTCCGTGTCTGGAGGAAGTTTGAAGCCCTTCGATGCAGACGGAGTGTTTAGGATAACTGCGAACGCAGTGCCTCAACTTGCCATCCGGGGCGCGGGGGTGACGATATTTTCCGCCACAATGGGATTGTGTATACAGATCATCTCCACGGTGACATTGGCGCGTTTACTGACTCCTGCAGATTTTGGCCTAGTGGCAATGGTTACTACCTTCAGCCTGCTTTTTATGAATTTCGGGCTGAACGGCTTTACTGAGGCTATTCTCCAAAGGGAACAAATCGATCACTTCCTGGCTAGCAACCTGTTCTGGATCAACACAGGTATCGGCTTTATCCTGACCATAGGGTTCTCACTAGGGGGGGCAGCGCTAGCGAGGTTTTACGGCGAGCCGCAAGTAGCCCACATCGCGATCGCCATGTCGGCTACGATCTTCGTCAACAGCGTCTCAGTTGTTCACTTTGCCCTCCTGAAGCGGGCCATGCACTTTCCGGCGGTGGCCGCTAGCGAAATACTGGCACGCACGGTTTCGGTAGCCGTGTCCATCGTTCTGGCGTGGGCCGGATGGGCATACTGGGCACTGGTCGCAGGATCTATCGTGCTGCCCCTCACGCTTTCCATCGCGGCTTGGGCCCGTTGTAGATGGATCCCAAGCTTACCGCGGTCCGTAGATGGAACTAGTTCGGTGCTCCGCTTCGCGCTAAACACGTATGGGAGATTCAGCTTTGACTATTTCGCTCGAAATACGGACAACCTGCTTGTGGGATGGCGCTTCGGTGCGCATGCGTTAGGCTTCTACAAAAAAGCATATGATCTATTTGCTCTCCCAGCGGGCCAGTCCGTGTCACCTCTGACTTCCGTGGCTGTGTCCGCCCTAAGCCGGTTCAGGCGAGACCCTGTTCAGTACAGACGGCATCTTCTCAATGCGTTGACAGTGATAGCGTTTGTGGGTCTGGCCATCAGCGCCGACCTTACCCTGGTTGGCAAGGATCTCATTCGTTTGTTATTAGGACCGCGCTGGGAAGAAGCAGGCCGAATCTTCACTTTCTTCGCTCCCGGCATCGGGATCATGCTGATCTACTATACCAACGGTTGGATTCATCTTTCCCTCGGAATGCCGAACCGCTGGTTGCGGTGGGGGTTTGTAGAGGCTGCTGTAACACTGCTGTTGTTTGGCGTGGCACTGCCTTGGGGGCCTGTGGGAATCGCTATAGCTTGGAGTGCGTCCTTCTGGATTTTGACGCTCCCCGCGCTCTGGTATGCTGGACGGCCGATACAACTTGGCATTGGCCCGATACTCGCGTCAGTTTGGAAGTATGCTCTAGCAGCACTTTTGGCGGGCTACGGTTCCGGGTTTATCCTGCAAATCCATTCCCCGGCTGCGGTGTCGGGTCCGGGGGAAACTTTCGTACGCATTGGGACGGTCTCCCTTTTGTTTCTAGCCCTGTATATTGCTGTCGTTGTTTCGTTGTACCGCGGCTGTGAGCCGCTTTATCGCGTCGGTAGGTTATTACCTGCTATGGTTTCATGGGTTAGGTTTCGTGCCTCGCACTCGCCGACTACACAGGTGATAGCTACGCCGAATACACGTCACAAGGGTTCATTTCCTGAGCCCGTGAGTCCCACATGCTTGTCGGAGGGCATGGATTGACTAGCCTCATGGCAAGATCGAGTGGCTGAACATCTCAATCAGAGAACAAGCTGACTAAATGTTAGTCTCGCCTATTTTGTCCAGGTTTCGGGGATACTATCAGCGAAAGGCCGCAAGTCTAGTATTTAGAAGACCGTTTGTGATCAGCCCAACGAGACCTCTGATCTCATTCACTTTTGACGATTTCCCGCGATCGGCATTGCTGGCCGGAGGGGCGATTCTGAACCGTTTCGGCGTCGCTGGAAATTATTATGTTTCGCTTGGACTCTTGAACAAGAACGAACCAAGCGAGAAAATGTTTATTTTAGACGACCTGACGATGGTTTTGAAACAGGGGCATGAATTGGGTTGCCATACATTTTCGCATCGTCACTCATGGGAAACAGACAGGAGAGCGTTTGAAGAATCGATCTTGCAAAACCGGACAGCGCTCGGGAAGCTTGTGGCTGGGGCTCAGTTCAGGACTTTCTCTTACCCAATCTGCCCTCCTCGGCCACTAACAAAAGCCGCAATTGCCAAATATTTCTTGTGTTGTCGTGGTGGTGGCCAGACGCTCAATGTCGGGCCAACAGATCTCAATCAATTGTCGGCCTTTTTCTTGGAGAAAAGTCGACATGATATTCAGGCGGTCAAAGACCTCGTCGACCACAACCGGCGAGTTAGAGGATGGCTTATTCTTGCCACCCATGACGTTTGTGAGACGCCTACCCCCTTCGGATGCACTCCAGAATTTTTCGAAGATATCGTGCAATGTGCGGTCAACTCAGGCGCGCAAATCCTGCCGGTTGCCAGCGCTCTGGAAGTGCTCGGCGCCCACGCAAGCTCAGCAACTACTCAGCCCAAGCGCCTGGCCTCCCGCGGCGGAACGCCTAGGGCGCATACGTCCGGGAACTTTGTCGACTCTGATCGGCACTCAAAACGGGCAATGTTCATCGGTAGACTTCGCGCGAAATCGCTTCGTTGCACAGCTGACTAAAGGTGCCGTTCCATAGAAGCGTGGGGTCTTGACCTGCAACCCGCATTGTTGCCGAATGGGCATGGCCGAAAGATTTCTGTTCTGTGGGGCCAACGAGGCGATGACGTACTTCTGTGTCCCAATATGTACTTCCGTGTCTTGCGTTTACCACCTTTGATTGCCTAGAGTGCGAGGAGGACGCCCAAATGTGATTCTCTTGGGATCGCCGACCAGGCGCATCCGCGTCGCGTAAGGCTAGAATCCCGTAACAACAAGGGCGTTAGCGAGGTAAAATGAGACACAAGAGTTTGTTTCTATTCCCCCTTATCTTGCTCGGCCTCTCGCTCTGTTCCTATGCGCAACTCTGGTCTGGCGTTTTAGATTCGAGCCGCGCGATCAACTGGAGCCAAGCAGGCGTTGTCGGAGGCATTCCCAACCGCACTACCATATGTGCCACGCTGAATCCGGGTGCGACGGCGGCACAGATCAACTCTGCGATTGCGTCCTGTCCGAATGGACAAGTCGTATCTCTGAATGCCGGTATTTACAATTTGTCGGCGGGTATAGTCTTCGACAACAAGTCGAATGTTACGTTGCGCGGCGCGGGGCCGGATCAAACTTTTCTTGTGTTTACTGGCTCCAATCCCTGCATCGGCTTGGGTGGCGCTGACGTTTGCCTGATGAACGCCAGTCCCAATGCAGGGGGAGACGGCAACTATAATAACGCTGCTACTTGGTCCGCTGGTTACGGCGTAGGTACAACCTCCATAACCTTGAGCGCGATCACCAAGGGTAGCATCGCCGGTCTGCAAGTCGGCAGCATGTTGTTCCTGGATCAGGCAGACGATGGCACCGATCCGGGCAGCGTCTATGTCTGCCAAGCTCAAAACACCTGCGCTACCGATATTCCCGTGAGGAATGGGCGTGCAGGCAGAGGGCAAGTTCAGCCGGTAATCGTTACCTCAATATCAGGCAGCGGACCATGGACGGTCGGCATCACTCCTGGAGTCCGCATGCCTAACATCCGCAGCGGTCAATCGCCGGGAGCCTGGTGGGATAACGGCTTACCGATCAGCGGGGATGGCATCGAGAGCATGTCATTGAACCACACTTCCACGACTGCTACTGGCGCCGGCATTTTCATGATGAATGCCACTGACAACTGGGTCAAAGCGGTGCGGGATTATTCCACAGCATCCAGCGGAATTCACAAGCATGTATGGTTTTACCAGAGCACCCACAACACTGTTCGTGACAGCTACTTCTACGGTGGAGGAGATGCTGGGAATGAAAGCTACGGAGTCGATACTTACGGTGGCGCGGATAACCTAACCGAAAACAGCATCTTTCAGCACATGGCTACGCCGATGATCCATGAAGGCTGCATCGGGTGTGTCAGTGCCTACAATTATGCAGTAGATGATTTCTTCTGGGGCAACAGTGGCACCGCTCCGGACTGGCAGCAAGGCAGCAACTACCATCACTCCGTCGGCGATGCTTTCATTTTATTTGAAGGCAATGAAGGAGTTGGGCTTACCGCAGACAATGTGCACGGCACCTCGAACTTTATTACTGCGTTCAGAAATTACTGGAATGGCAGGGATACTGCCATCACGCTGGGCGTGCCCAAGACTCAACAGACGGTTCCGATTCTGCTTTACACCCACAGCCGGTACTACAATGTCATCGGCAATGTACTAGGGACGCCTGGATATCATACGAACTACACATCGTCTCCGACGAGTTCGGGCAATTGCGAAACTTCGATCTATGCTTTGGGTTGGGGCGGCAACTGCGGAAGCGGATCGTTGGCTAACGATGGGCTGACGCAAACCACTCTGATGCGGTGGGGCAACTATGATACGGTAAACGCCGCGGTCCGGTTTGCTGGCTCCGAGGTTCCGAGCGGGCTAAGCCAGCATGCTAATCCCGTTCCAGCAAGTCAGTCGCTTCCATCTTCCTTCTATCTATCAGCAAAGCCGAGTTGGTGGGGTTCGACGCCTTGGCCGCCGATTGGACCGGACGTAACCGGGGGAAACATTGCCTCGCTAGGCGGACATGCCTATCGCACACCAGCGGGCAATTGCTATTTGAGCGTAATGGGGGGAAGTGTGGCGGGGGGTATTGGAGTCCTGAACTTCAATGCTACGAACTGCTATGGCGGTGGCGGCGGTACGACTCAGGCTCCCGCCGCGCCGACGGGGCTTACCGCGATCGTTCAGTGATCCGCGTCTGCTGGTTCTGAGCCGACACGGGCCGCGGGCTTCAAGCTAGAAGTCCCGAGGATGAGTGCTAATTTCGGGGTGCAGTCAAACCACAATCGAGGGCGCGGAGATCACGCGACGCGGTGCCCTCGGTCCTCTTGATGATGACCAATCCAGCACCTGCGATTCACGGTCAATGACTCACCGTCAATGACTGACCATGGAGCACCTTAAATTGTGCAGATTTAGCTTGCAACTGATAGAAGAACACCGGCCGAAGTCTCAAAGCCCAAACTGAAATCCGGTGCTTTGGTCCAAAACACAGGCTTTTTACCATTTTTCCATTCTGAGGACTAGAATCCTTCATCTGGTCCATTAGGACGACGCATAGCCGCACTTCGGAAACAAAACATTGCCTGGGCTGTTTAGAACCACGAAGGCACGTTCTGTGCCCGGTCAAAATCCAATTGCAAAAGCAACGTAGGTTGAGTACAGTTCAGGGCTACTTCCCCCGGCAAAACTGAAGTCCCATTGGGAAAGACAGCAAGTTTCAACATGCCTGTCAGCGGGCGTCAACGACTACAACCTTCCGTTTATATGGTTCGTGTGGGAGAGTGCCGTGTCCGAATCTGATCGCAGTCAATCATCTCTGTCCGATAGCGTCGTTCGCTTGGCTGGGCGCTTCCTTGGCTCCCGGGCTAAGCTGGACCGGGTGCAGGCCACGCACAGCGAGCCCCCGCTGGGCTTGCGTGTACACGAATTGATTGAAGCGCAGGTGCGTGTCACGCCGGAAAATGTGGCAGTCAGTTTTGATAATGACTACCTCACTTACCAGCAACTGGACCAGAGGGCGAATCAGCTCGCTCGTTATTTGCGTTCCATGGGAGTGGGGCCGGGAACCTGTGTGGCTGTTTTCCTGGAGCGCGGGCTTGCGATGGTGGTTGCGCTGCTGGCAACGCTCAAGTCTGGCGCGGCTTACTTGCCCATGGATCCCATGTTTCCACAGGATCGGCTTGCGTTCATGCTGAATGATGCGAAGGTTCCGGTCGTTTTGTCCCAGAGATCTCTTACCGGAAACCGAAGCTTCGGAGCAGCCAGAGTGGTGCAGCTCGACAGGGACGCGGACGAGATCGCCGCCGAAAGCACAGAAAAGCCAGAGGAAATCACGGCTCCTGATGATCTCGCATATGTGATTTTCACCTCCGGATCAACAGGAAAACCGAAGGGAGTGGAAATTGAGCATCGGTCGGTAACGAATTTTTTGCTGTCGATGCGGGAGACACCTGGACTTGACTCGATTCACGAGACACGCTGGTTGCAGTTACAACCATCTCGTTCGATATAGCCGCTCTGGAGATTTTTCTGCCTCTGTGCGTCGGGGCACACGTCGTAATTGCCAGCCGCGAAGTTGCTGCCGACGGCACTCAATTGCTGGAATTGTTGAGAGCCTGTAATGCGACCGTCATGCAAGCGACTCCGGTAACCTGGAAACTTCTTCTCGAAGCCGGATGGGACGGCGATCCTCGGTTAAAGGTGCTCTGCGGAGGCGAAGCCTTTTCGCGAAAGCTGGCAAACGAGTTGGTGCGATGTGGCAGCTCGGTTTGGAACATGTACGGGCCAACGGAGACGACGATATGGTCCTCCTGCACTCGCATTCAGGATTCCTCTGGGCCGGTGCTCATCGGGCCGCCAATTTCCGAAACTCAGATTTACGTGCTGGACGAAGATTTACAGCCGGTGTCGATTGGCATGACTGGCGAGTTGTATATCGGAGGCACGGGGGTCGCGCGAGGATACCTGAATCGTCCGGAGCTGACAGCACAAAAATTTATCCCAGATCCATTCAGCAGCGAACCTGGCCCCCGGCTTTATCGAACGGGGGATCTTGGTCGCGGGCTGCCATCGGGGGCCATCGAGTATCTTGGCCGGATGGATTTCCAGGTAAAAATCCGCGGCTACCGGATCGAACTCGGCGAGTTAGAGTCGCTGATACGCGAGTATCCGGGCATTCGAGACACGGTTGTGGTTGCCAGCGAAGACAAGCCCGGTAACAAGCGCCTCATCGCATATGTTGTGGCTGAGGATCGAAAGCGTTTCAATGCGACGGCCTTGCGAGACTCTCTTCGAAAGCGGCTTCCTGAATATATGCTTCCGGCAAGCTTTATCAGCCTGGCTGCGCTGCCGGTCACTTTAAATGGAAAACTGGACCGAAAGGCTCTTCCCTCGGCAGGGAAAGGAAGCTTTGAGGTACTTCGCAAACGCATCCCGCCTCGCAACGACACGGAAAGAAGGCTGGTCAATATCTGGCAAGAGGTCTTGGGAATTCCAAGCATCAGCGTAGACGACAATTTTTTTGATATTGGAGGGAATTCGCTACTTGCAGTCCGGCTGTTTAACCGGATGGAAAAAGCGTTTGGCATCAAACTTCCACTCGCTACGCTTATCGAGGCGCAAACTGTGGAACAACTTGCCGGGATTCTCAGCGAAAACGCAGGGCGCAGTTGGTCCCCGCTGGTGGAAATGCAGCCCAAGGGAGCGCGGCCGCCGTTTTTCTGTGTCCACGGGGCAAGCGGCAATGTGCTCATCTATCGTGATCTCAGCCGTCACCTTGGCCCCGACCAGCCCTTCTACGGTTTGCAGGCGCAAGGCTTGAATGGTACGGCCGAATGCCTTACCACGGTGGAAGATATGGCAGCCCTGTACATAAACGAAATCCGCCGCGTGCAGCCTGAAGGGCCGTACTTCATCGGGGGCTATTGCCTGGGCGGCACCATCGCTTATGAGATCGCCCAACAACTTGTAAGCCGGGGGCAAAACGTTGGGCTTCTCGCGTTGTTTGATACGCTGAACTGGTCGAACATGGGCACGACTTCTTCCTGGAACGCTACTTATTCCCAGGTGCAAAGACTGCTCTTTCACGCCGGTAATTTCTTAATGCTTGATTGGAAAAACAAAAGCAGGTTTTTCTGGGAAAAGGTTGAAATCCTGCGAGAGAGGTCCCGGATTTGGCGTGGCATCATTCTGGGGCGACTGATAAGTGAGCGCGGCTCTTTCGACTCAAAGTCAATGGTTGACGCGCAAGTCTGGAAGACGAATGACCAGGCCAAGATGGGTTATGTCCCCAAGCCATATCCTGGAGTTGTCACCGACTTTCGTCCTAAGAAGCAGTATTCAATATTCAACCGAACTGACATGTATTGGGACCAATTCGCGCTCAAAGGATATGAAATCGTCACACTGCCTGTTTATCCTGCGGGAATGCTCATAGAACCATTTGTCGAGCACCTGGCGACCGCTCTGCGAGCAGGCATCGACAAAGCAATTCGCGGCAACCTGCTTCGCTAACTTCGAGCCGGACAAAAGACAAAGAAGCCACAGCCAATGAACGATTGCTTCACCCAGTACTATCGTTGCCCGGAAGATTGCATCCGGTTGGCGTTGAAAGGGCCGCTGTCGGAAGCCAGCGGGTATTTCCGGTTCGGGCCGGACACGGTGTGCTACGGGAAGTGCAGTGGAGGTTCCCCGTCCGGTTCTCCCGAGGGCATCCTGCATGACGGGCTGCAAGGCACGAGCATCGACGGCGACACCTTACACCTGCCATTCGATTTAAAGCAGGTTGTTGAGAATCTTCGTTACGAGTTGTATTTGGGGGAACATACCAGCGGCAGCGTGCTGAAAGCACTGACGAAGGCATACTATTTGATCCGGCCGCTTTTGCCGGTAGGTGTCCGAAAGCATATTCAAAAATGGCGTCTGAGAGGGTGGGATCAGCTTCCATTTCCACATTGGCCCGTCGACCGGACTGTGGATCAAATATTCGAGCAGGTGATGTTATTGTCGCTCAGGTCCCAGCCGGTGGATCGGATTCCTTTCATCTGGTTTTGGCCGGATGGCGCCAGCAGTTGCGCAATCATGACCCACGACGTCGAAACCGCCATAGGCCGGGATTCCTGCGCTCAGTTAATGGACATGGACGACGCATTCGCGATCAAGGCAGCCTTTGAGATCGTTCCGGAGCAGCGCTACGAAGTGACTCCTGATTATTTGGAATGCATTCGTCGGCGCGGATTCGAAATCGTTGTTCACGATCTGAATCATGACGGACGCCTGTTCAGCAAAAGAGACCAGTTTCTTGAGCGCGCGTCGAGCATCAATGGTTATAAGGAGCAATTTGGGGCGCTCGGATTTCGAGCGGCGGTTTTGTATCGAAAACAATCTTGGTTTAATGCTTTAAACTTTGACTATGACATGTCAGTGCCCAACGTCGCTCATTTGGATCCGCAGCGCGGCGGCTGTTGCACGGTGATGCCGTATTTCGTAGGGAAAATTTTGGAGTTACCAGTTACAACGACCCAAGACTACACACTGTTCCATATCCTGAATGACTATTCGATTAAGCTATGGAAGAAGCAGATGGATCTCATCATGGAAAAGCACGGGTTGATGAGTTTCATCGTGCATCCCGATTACATCGGGGGCCATCGGGAACGAGAAGTTTACGAGGCGCTGCTTAAACATCTGGCACATCTCAGGGAGGAAAGAGCAGTTTGGATAACGACGCCCGGTGAGGTGAATCGCTGGTGGAGACAACGAGCGGAGATGAAGCTGGTTGAAGACAGGCACGGGTGGCGGATTGAAGGGGCAGGCAACGAACGTGCCCGCATAGCTTACGCAAGCGAAAACGACGGCCGTATCGCGTATACCGTTGAGACGCCAGCCTGCGTTAGTTGAATGCATTCCGGATTCTAATCGACAGCTCCTCCAACTGGAACAGGGGTGATTCATGGTGAGGAATTGCAAGTGAGAGGGGAAACCGGGACGCGGATGCGGGTTCTTATGATTGTTGAAAATTTTCCGTATATGTCTGATCCACGAGTACGGAATGAATCCAGAACCCTGGCGGCGAACGGCTATCAGGTGTCAGTGATCTGTCCCGCGAAAGGCCGTGAACCGTGGCATGAAATCGCAGAAGGAGTAAGCATCTACCGCTTTTGG
This sequence comes from Acidobacteriota bacterium, assembly GCA_003225455.1. Taxonomy (GTDB): domain Bacteria; phylum Acidobacteriota; class Terriglobia; order Terriglobales; family Acidobacteriaceae; genus QIAB01. The sequence goes on along the minus strand of QIAB01000104.1, from coordinate 1,459 downwards.
CACCCCCATTTCGGGGGGCATGTGGTCGAGTACAGCTATGCGCTGCTGGCGATCGCGGCTCTCACCTTGCTGGTGCTGGTAAAGGAAGGCTTTGATGTCATCCACGTCGCCAATCCCCCGGATTACCTGGTCCCGCTGAGCGCCATTTACGGGGTTCTTGGAAAATTGATCGTCTACGATCAGCACGATCTGTGCCCGGAGCTTTATGTAGCGAAATTTGGTGAGAATAGGTTCGTATGCGGGCTGTTGTTGTGGCTGGAAAAGCTCTCTTATCGCCTGGCCGATTACGTGATAATCCCGAATGAGTCATATAAAGAAGTTGCGCTTCAGCGTGGCGGGTTGCCGGAATGGAAATTGACGGTGGTGCGAAACGGTCCGGAACTGAAGACTGTGAGCACGAAGGATATTGATCTGGAAATTCGGAAGAAGGCCTCGACGATCATAGTCTACGCCGGCGTGATCGCATCACAGGATGGCGTCGACTATCTGTGCCGCGCCCTGCAATATTTGCGGTACACCCTTGCTCACGAAGAGTTTTATTGTGCGGTTATAGGGGATGGCGCCGCTTTAGGGAGTATGAAGGAGCTTTCTCACGAGATACAGATGGACGAAAAAATCTGTTTTACCGGCTGGGTGAGCGATGCTCGATTGTATGCTCGTTATCTCTCCACTGCCGACATCTGTGTGGCTCCCGAGCCCGCGAATGATTACAACGGCCGGTCTACATTCGTGAAGATCCTGGAATACATGGTGGCGGGAAAACCGATTGTCGCATTTGATCTCTTGGAAACCCGGCGCAGTGCCGAAGGCGCCGCGTTATACGCCAAGCCCAACGATGTCCAGGATTTTGCTGAGAAATTATCGACTCTTGTGACCAATCCTCAGCTTCGGCAATCAATGGGGGAATTTGGCCGGGATCGCGTCAACAGTCAAATGGCGTGGCAGTACTCTGCTCCAAATCTGCTAAGTGTATACGACAAGATTTTGAGGAAGTCCGGGAAAGCCGTCTCATTGTGCTTCGGTGAAGCACAGGGTAAGGCAGCAGATTCAACTCCCGCCGGCACTTCACCGAGGGTATGAAGAATCCTTCAGAACTTTAGCAGGGCATGCGGAAAAGGTCGGGATTGAAGCGATTCGCCGCCCTCAGGGGCTGAAGCCCTCAGTGATGTCGCGCGACTTACGCGGCGCTAAAGCGCCGCTCTACCACAGTGCAGCAGGCTTTCATGAGTTTTTCGGCAGCCTTGTTAGATTAGGGAAAGCTTGGGAGCTCATAAGTCAAACTCGAGGAAGCGGGCAGGCGGCTGATCCCTCTGCCGGTCTTGAAGTTGAAAACTGGAGAGCAGGCATGAAGGACTGCCGCCACTTCTACATTGATGGAAAATGGGTCAGGCCGGCTAACGCCCACGACTTTGTGATCGTTAATCCCGCGACTGAACAGCCTATCGCGACGATCTCGCTT
>QIAB01000191.1 GCA_003225455.1 Acidobacteriota bacterium | reverse complement strand
TATGTTGAGCTGAACTGGCTGGTCACCCGCGCGGAACGTCCCCACCTGGTCGCCGACGGCCGCCACCAGAACGTAAGCGCGATTGAAGTGTTGCTGCGGCAGCTTGATCGTCTGCCCCTTTGCCAAAAGAGCGTTGGGCCGGCCATTTCCTGCCGCGGCGAGAGCGAAATGAATGCCCGCAATCTCGATGTCGCGCGGCAACGCCTCCGCGGGCAGTGCGCGGCCTTGCGCCGCCGAAGGATTGTTGGGCAGAATGTCAAAGCCGCCTTCCGCAGGATGACCGTCTGTCGTCGNNNNTCGTCGCTGCCGCCAAATCGTATGGCAATGCAATCGGCTGCGAGCGCGGAGCCGTCAGCCTAGCCGGTCGAGCCCCCAGCTTGAGGGCAAATGTCCGCGGCTGGTATGCCCCGAGCGAGGTAATAAGCGCGTTGTGCACCGTAGCACTGCCGACCGGCTGCTCCTGGCCGTTCACCTCGCGAGCTGACGGGATGGGGCTGGGGAAACTGATCGCGACCCTGGGCTGCGGTTTGCCGTCGAGTTCCACGAGGCGGACGATAACCTCATCGCTGAGTTCAGCTTTCTTCAGCGCGAGCACGCGCACGCGATCACTGCTAAGCTTCAGCAACGAAAACTGCTTGCCCATCTTGCCCGCATGCTTGCCGCTCTCGAATGGTATAAGCGGCTGGTTCAGCCGGTAGGCCTGCCAGTCCGTCTGTCCTTCGCGCCAGTCGCCCGCGTGTCCCGCAATGCCAAAGACGAACTCGTGGTGTCCCAAATCCTGGGAGCCCTGGTCGGGATATCCGCCACGAGTCCCCGGCGTGCGCACCAGGGTAAGCCGCAAGGTGTTGTCATTGGGCTTATCGGAAGCGTTTTTGCAATCGGTGAGAATGGTGACACCGAAAGCGCCGCTTTGATCGGTCAGATCAATCCACTGATGTGAGGCCACTTCAAACTGCCGTTCGTCCTCATTGGGACGCTGGATCGTTCCGATGTCCCAGTTGTAGGTCGCCATCCTGTTGTTGGCGGCCAGTGGAAACACGGCCTTCAAGTTAGCTTCCTTCGTCTTCCAATCCATGGCGTTGGCAAATTCGACGCGATTGCCGGCGTCGCCTGCGGAAAGACGAATGGTCTGCGCGAAATGCGAATCTTCGGTGTCGCGGGTCACTTCCAGCGCTATGCGCGCAGGGCCATTTTCGGCCACTCGCACTTTCGCCGGACCGGAAACATAGGAGCGGGGCGCGCGCTGCTCATCCTCAAAATCCATGTTCCAGGCGGGCCACTGCCGCGGATTGTCGGTCGAGATAGCCAAACGAATCGGTCCCGAGAGCAGCTCCCTGTTCAGCCTTTTGTCGAAGATGCTGGAAACGTCGCCGTTTTGATCCAGTTGCACGCGGTAGCGGGCGTTCTCGAGTGATGACTCGCTGACGCGCAATTCTGAAGCGGCGGACGAGGCCCCAGGCTGTACGTCATACACCGCGTAGCCCACCGAAGGCGCTTGGGCGACAAACAATACCTTGCCGCCAGCTTCCGCCTGCGCTGGAACTTCCTTACCGTCAGGTCCGATGACACGTACTGTCTGCGGTGCGCCGGCAATCACCGCTTCAACCACGTCATCGCGCGCCACATTCAGCGGGTTGTACACGACGATTGCCGTGCCGCTGCCTTGGGTGTCCATGCCGGATACGACCGCTGCGGTAGCGCTGGTCAACACCCCCGCGAACTGATTCATGGCGATGACGTCATCATTCCAGGTGAACTCGTAAGCCTTCGGTGTGGAAGTGCCGGCCATATTGTCGTGGAAGTGGCCGCCCAGCGTCGGTGAGACGCTTTTGGGGATACCGTCGGCCGCCCAGCCAATCGGCGGCCACTGAGCTTTCCTCCGCCGCCGCGGCAAGAAGCTCGTTTTTGCGATTCCAGCGCTTGTGATACGCCTGCGAGGTAAGCGAGCCAGCGGAGTGATTGATGAGCTCCAGATCGCCTTTGTAGCTAGGCATGCGATCGGTCTTGCAACACTTTAGGATGTCCAGAAACATCTGGTCCGCATTGGACCACGTGACGTGGACGGGGCCATCACCGACCTTCACCGGGGCTGGCGGAGGTGACGGAGGTTCCTCCTGCTGCCCGCGCCCGAAGAAGTTGAAGCGCATGGGCGGAATCACCGTCGTGCTGTTCGTTTCAATCGCTTCCATGAGCTTGACCGAGTTTTCCGCGGGCGATCCGCCCGTGTCTCCAGTCCCCACGTAGTGATAGTCAGCAAAGACACCGGTCAGGTCACCGTTGATCTGGATCCGCTTGGTCCAGTCTTCAAAGGGGCGGACGCGAAAATTGGCAGGGGCATTCGCCGGGAGCGCCGGAGGTGGAGGAGGCGTCTTGCTCACGTCGTAGTCCACGCTGCTGCCGTAGCTCAACGGATTAAGTGTCGGGGCCCTCCCAAACGCCAACGTTGAAAGGGATGCCCTCAGGCGTTTTCTCGGGAGAGTCAGGCCCACCGACGTGCGGAGCTGGTTGCCATGCGGCGGAGAGCTTTTGCGTGGAAAATCCCTTGATTCCGGCATGCGCCAGAATGGTCGGCAGAGAGGCAGGGAATCCGAAGCAGTCCGGCAGCATGAATTCGGCGCTGGCCTTGCCGAACTCCTTGCGAAACCAGTTGTTGCCATAGAGCACTTGCCGGATGATGGCTTCCGCGCTGGGCGCGTTTACGTCACCTTCCTCCATCGAAGATCCCGCAGGATACCAACGGCCGGCGGCGACGTACTGCTTCAGACGCGCGAAATCGGCTGGGTAATACTCCTTCATCAAGCGATAGCGATTTGCTCCCGTAAAGTTGAAGATGTAATGCGAGTACTTTTCGAAGAGGGCGAAGTTGTCGCGCATGGTCTTTGTCAGATACTCGCTGATGACTTGCGGGTACTCCCATCGCCATTGGGTGTCGAGATGGGCGTAAGCGACTACGTACAGTGTGGGTTGCTTGGCGAGATTTGGCGCGGCGTCCGAATTTGCCACGACATGCGTTGCTGTAGCCGGCTTGGCGCCGGTGGTCGATTTCGACGGTGCGGTCTGGGCACTTGCTTGCCTGACCGTGGCGTTTTGCTTTGCTTGGCCCGAGGGGTCCTGCGCGATCGCCAATATGGGACACAGCAGACAGACAGCACCCGAACCGAACACAATCTTCTTCATAGAGGAACTCCTCCGTAGATTAATTACGAAGACCGCTGTGCTTTCAAACTCATCAAGACCCAGTTCAGATTCCTCGCCTCAATGCGGATCGGTCGTGGCCGCCAGTCCTGTCAGCAGGATTCTTGAGGGCTGTTGGTGTTCAACTCACCCGCCAGAAATCGCATGAGAGAGTCCGAGCTCGCGCTCCCCATCACACTCTTGCGAAGCTCTTCATGCATCAGCCTCCGCTCCAGTTGAGAAAAGACCTGCATACCCCTAGCTCACACGTCTGCTCCCAAAGCTATGGCGATTCCACTTGTTCATTGCTAGTCGGTC
>QIAB01000189.1:3062-4020 GCA_003225455.1 Acidobacteriota bacterium | reverse complement strand
GGCTGCTCATGCTCGCTATTTCATGATGGCATGCAGGAGCAATCCAGCCAGTCCGCCTCCGATTAGAGGCCCGATTATGGGCACGATTGCATAGCCCCAATCTGAGGCGCCCTTTTTCGCGATTGGCAGTATCGCGTGTGCAAGGCGCGGTGCCAAGTCGCGAGCGGGGTTGATCGCGTAACCAGTAGGTCCACCAAGCGACAGCCCGATACCCCAAACCAGAGCTGCAACCAAATAGGCGCCCAGACCCGGTGCCAGGCCGGACTGAGCGAGGTTATAGCGACATTCGTGCTCGTCTTTGCGGCCACCACAAAGACGAGCACGAATGTCGCTATAACCTCGCTCATCAAGTTCGCAATGAAATTGCGAATCGCGGGCACAGTGCAGAAGCAAAGCAATTTGAGGTCTTTGCTTTCTGTTTCTTTCCAATGGGGCAAAAAGTGCAGCCACACGAGAATGGCTCCAACGAACGCTCCAGCCATTTGCGCGATAAGGTACGGAGCGAATTTCGCGAATTGCCCTGTTTCCACCGCAAATCCAAAGGTCACCGCCGGGTTGATGTGAGCATCACTGCTGCCGCACGCAACAGCTGTGAATACTCCCGCCATAACCGCGAATGCCCAACCGCTTGTAATTACCATCCAGCCGGCGCCTTCCGCTTTCGAACGCTTCAATAAGACGTTTGCGACTACTCCATCCCCAAGCAATATCAAAACGAGCGTACCCATGAATTCGCCGAAACACTTCACTAACATCAGAAACTCCCCTCTTTTGATTCAGAGAGTAGAACTAGCTCACCCAATCGAACGAGCGCGTAACCGCCCGCTTCCAAAGGTTGTACATCTCATCTCGTTTTCCGTTCTTCAAGTTCGGCGTCCAGGTGCGGTCCGCCGCCCAGTTTGTGCGAAGATCGCTTAGGCCTTTGAAGTACCCGACGGCCAGACCGGCGGCGTAGGCT
>QIAB01000189.1:0-2997 GCA_003225455.1 Acidobacteriota bacterium | reverse complement strand
AATGTCAGCCTGGAACTGCATCAACAGATCATCAGCCACCATGCCACCGTCTGCACGCAGCACGTCCAGCTTGACACCTGAGTCCTTCTCCATAGCTTCCAGTACGTCCCGCGTTTGAAAGGCAGTAGCCTCCAATGCGGCGCGCGCAATGTGCCCCTTATTGGCATAGCGTGTCAGCCCGGCGATGACGCCACGGGCACTGTCATTCCAATAAGGGGCGTACAAGCCGGAGAATGCTGGAACGAAATACACGCCGCCGTTGTCATTCACGGTTCGTGCGAGGAATTCGATGTCAGAGCTCTTTTCGATCAGGCCAAGGTTATCCCGCACCCACTGCACCAAAGCGCCTGTGATCGCAATGCTTCCTTCTAACGCATAGTGGGTCTGTTGATCGCCGAACTTATACCCGACCGTCGTCAGCAGGCCGGCTGTGGAGTCAATTTTTCGAGTGCCGGTGTTCATCAGCAGGAAACAGCCGGTACCGTAGGTATTCTTTGCTTCTCCCGGTTCAAAGCACGCTTGGCCAACGAGTGCCGCCTGTTGGTCCCCAAGGATGCCCGCTATAGGCACATCCAGTATTGATCGTTCCTTTGCGAGCCCGTAGGTTTCGCTGCTGGAATGAATTCTCGGAAGCATCGCCTCAGGTATTCCAAACACGTTGAGAATCTCCTTGTCCCAAGACAGGGTCTCGAGATTCATCAGCTGAGTGCGGCTGGCATTGGTGACATCGGTGATGTGAACGCCACTCAGGCAACCGCCAGTCAACTTCCAAATCAGAAACGTATCGATGTTGCCAAAAATCACGTCGCCCGCCTCGGCTTGTTCGCGAGCACCTTTTACGTGTTCGAGAATCCAGCGGATTTTGAGGCCGCTAAAATACGTGGTGAGTGGCAACCCAGTCCTGCTGCGAAAACGATCCTGCCCGCCACTTTGAGCGAATTCACTCACGTAGTCTGCAACCCGCGTGTCCTGCCACACCAATGCATTCGTCACGGGCTTGCCGGTTTTGCGATTCCATACGACAGTGGTCTCACGCTGGTTGGTGATTCCGACGGCGACCAGGTCGCCAGCCTCAAGCCGCCCTCGAGCCATGGCTTCCCAAATTACCTCGCGTGTGTTTTGCCAGATTTCTTCTGGGTTGTGTTCAACCCATCCAGGTTGTGGGTAAATTTGTTCGTGCTCCTTCTGTGCTACCGCGGCAACTTGTCCCGAACGGTCAAACACGATAAATCGCGTGCTGGTCGTACCTTGATCAATCGCACCGATATACTTTGCCACTCTGTTCCTCCAAGATATTGCCATCTAGATCGACACGTCTGGTTTCGTGTCTCAGTCTGCTGCTACTCGACTGACCGATGGACGCGCATCTTTATGGGGTAAGCCCGCAGAATCCATCAAATGATTGATTTTCGCAACGTAGTTGTTGATCGATTCACGGGCAAATGGTTCAGCCCACTGCAGTTCCTTGGCCATCAATGAACCGACCAGTGGGGCAGCCTCGATACAATCTTGCCACGAGTAAAACTGCATGCCGAGCCTGCGAGCAAGAATGTCCTCGATAGTAGCCGCCATCTCAAACCGAATCGCATAGACGACTTCCGCCCTGATCGCGCGACCTCCCACAAGAATCGCAGGAGAGCGGGGGCCTCTATTGTCAGCTCCAGAACCTTTCCGGATGCAGTGCCGAATTTAGCTGCCAAATGACGCGCTGTTCCTTCAGAAACCTGGTACTCGCGGCAGATCTTTTTCCAATAGTCATCCGTGAAACCCTCGCCGCCGTAAAGAATATGGTTGCGGGTCTGAGAATCCATCTGAGGCATGCCCAGCACTTGCTGTGCACAGTGAACCGTGTCTTCCGCCATGGCGCGATGCGTAGTCCACTTGCCACCCATGATGCTGATCAGCCCGCTGGTAGGATCCATTTCAATCACATCATCGCGAGCCAGTGTTTTTGTATCGCCATCGCCCGTCGAGCCCACTAGTGGCCGTAGGCCAGCAAAGCCGCTGACGATTTCGTTTGGAGTGACCGGTTGTTCCAGATATTGATTGATGTGCTGCAACAAATACGCAACATCTGCCTTCGTCACAAGCACTTCCGCATCTGGAGCAACCTCTTCTTCCGTAGTGCCAACCAGCAGCCTTCCTCCCCAAGGGATAGCAAACACGACGCGTCCGTCCACTGTTTTTGGAATGAGCAAGGCATCTTCCGTCGGAAACACCTCCAGCGGCAAGAGAATGTGCGAGCCTTTGCTGGGCCGCATGCGCCTTTCCAACGTAGGATTGGCCAACCGCCGAATGGAGTCCGAGAATGGTCCTGTGGCATTAATGATCGCTTTGGCCTTCACCGAAAACGTGTCCTCACTCAGTTGGTCCTTGACCACGACGCCAGAGGCCTTTCCGTTCGCTCCCCGCAGGAAATCGGTCACCTTTGCATAGTTCAGCGTGTTTCCACCAGCCATGGCAAAAGTCTGCACCAGTGCGATGTTGTATCTCGCATCATCGAACTGGCCATCCGCATATGCGACGGAACCGACCAATCCTCCTCTCGCGAAAGGAACTTGCTGGGAGAAATGCGGCCCGGTCCCGCGAGCCAGTCGTAAATCTTCAGGCCGATATCGAGATATGCGACGTCTATCCAGCGATAGCTGGGTACGAGGAACTCCAGCGTTCGCGTGAGGTGAGGCGCGTTTTCCAGCATGCGGACACGCTCGTGCAAAGCGCGTACTAGAACCCGATATTCCTGAAGATCTGCTCCCTTGATGGCTTCTTCCAAGTAACGCACTCCACCGTGGACGATCTTGGTGGCTGCACTGGACGTTCCACCGGCAAAATCGCCCGCTTCCAGTAGCACTGTTCGAATCCCGCGTAGGTGTGCATCCAACGCGCAAGCAGAGCCGGTCGCCCCTCCGCCGATGACGCACAGGTCGAATTGCTGGTCCGAAATGTTTTCGAGTTCCTGGCTTCTGCTATTCATAACGTCCTCAACGAATCAAAATG